>CAVRSH010000028.1:0-54782 GCA_963723815.1 uncultured Actinomycetota bacterium
ACGATGCGATCTCCCCGCGCTTCGACTTCGACTCCATCCGGGCCGATTACGTCATCGTTTTCGGCGAGGCCCGGCGGCAGGGGGCAACCGTCTTGACCTTCACCATGCCCGACCCCGCGGGGATCAACCCACTGGGCGCGCATCTGCGGGAGCGGGTGTCCCGGTTGAACGCCATCATCCGCAGCGAGGCCGCTCGACGCGACGTTTGGTGATGGATTTCGAGGTCTACCCGATGGCCAAAGATCCGCGGTTGTGGTTCGAAGATCGGTTGCACGGCAACCAACTCGGTCATCAGACGGTGGCGGCCGCCCTGGCCTGGCGACGAGATCTCCGGATTCGATGAGAGCTGGGCGGATGCGGTGCAGGTGAGATGCCGAAGCACGGCCGCGGGAGCACATCACCGGCGACATCGACTGGGCCGTGCACTACCTGGCGCCATGGCTGGGTAAGGGCATCCGGGGCGGATCCCACGCGGCCGGGGTATCGAACGGAAACGTCCGATTCCCACCGTCGTACCGAAGACGTCCGAGCGTGTCGAGGAGTAGATCCGGTCGGACGGATCCCGAGCCGGGTCGATCCCAACTGCTGAGTTCACCGGCCGGATCGCCGGAATGGGCAGCACCTCCGGCGTGCGGATCGTGGTTGGCTCCTGGTCGTCGTCGCCCTGGGGTGGCTTCGCCGACGTGATGGTCGAGGAGCCGGGCGGACACCGGGTGCTGCTGGCCCCGGACGATCGGGTGTCTGATCTGCTGCAGCGGACCTACGTGTTCGACGAGGTCGTGATCGGTGACGTACAGGTGATCATCGACCATGATCATTGGGCGGTGTCGGCACCCGGCCTGACGGTGACCTTCACCGTCGGCGGTCGGGTCGCTCTGGGCCGGCTGCTGCGACTGCTGCCCCGGGCCGTCTCGACCTCGCCGCGCTGGCTGACCATGATCAATCCCATAGCCGGGCTGATCATGAAGGGCGTCCAGACCCGGGGCACGGCCCGCGGCGGGCGTACCGAGTACTACGGCGCCTACGACCTGCGCCGGATCACCGCGGCCCAAGGCGCCTGGCGCGATCTTGATCTTGGTCGCCTCGCCCCGGTCGACCCACCGGTCCGCTTCGGCTTCGGGTCCAGCCCCCGCCAGCCGTCGGTCACCGACCTGGTGACCACGATCCGGCTCCCGCGTACCCCTCACTAGTAAGGGGGGCGACCCCCTTGAACCCCCGCCGCGCGCACAAGAACACACGGGCGCGCGCGATTCTGATTGGCATCCGGACGCCGGGGTGTGTGTCGGTTTCCCACGTATACGTGGGGAATCTCGCACTGTACCCAGGAAGTTTCTTGGGTACAGCGACAGAAAACTGGGTACAGCAAGGAGGAACGCCTGCGAGCATCGGCGCCTGAGCGGGTGCGAGCAGGAATCGTGGTCGGCGAACAGGGCCTGGCCGACGTACTCGCCCTGGGCGATGCCCGGCGGGACGGCGAAGAGCGCCGAGCCGGTGTGCTGCAGGTACTCCCTCAGGGCGTCGCCGCGGCCATCTTGGTCTGGATCGGGATGTAGTGCGTACGCGGGTCGCAGACGTAGGCGATGAAGAACAGGCCGGCCTCGAGGCCGCCCAGCGTTGCTGCCGTCGACGAAGTTGTAGCCGCGGCGCAGCATCCGCGACGCCGTTGTTGTGTCGGGGTGGACCAGGCGGACGTGCGAGTCGGTGGGCGACCAGGGGCTCTCGTCCCGCCCCGTGAAGGCGAAGTCGGGCTGGCTGAACTCGCTCCGCCCGACAGCGGCGCGCCCTCGGCCTTGGTGCGGCCGATCGAACGTCTCCTGGTCACGCAGCGGCTGCCGGTCCCAGGTCTCGATGGTCATGTTGATCCGGCGCGCCACCAGGTAGGTGCCGCCGGCCAGCCAGGCGGCCTTCGGGTCGCTCGGCGGCAACCCAGACGTGCTCGTCGATGGTGTCCGGCTCCTCGGCCTTGATGTTCATCGTGCCGTCCTTGAAGCCGAACAGGTTGCGCGGCGGTGATCTGGGTCGGTCGAGGTGGAGGACGTGCGGCCGAAACTGGGCTGGGACCAGCTGATCGCCGCCCGTCCGAACGCGATCCGGGCCAGGTTGCGGATCGCGTGCCGGCCACCTGAGGGTTCGGCACAGGCCTCCATGCAGAGGTCGCCGTCGGACCTGGCGGATCGAGGTTGTCGGCAGGGAAGTGCGGCAGCCGTTGCAGCGCGGCCGGCTGGCGGCCGGCGAGCCCGAACCGGTCCTCGCCCCCGCCGCGGAACAGGCTGGGGCCGAAGCCGAAGGTGATGGTCAGTCCCGCCGGCGGAGCCGATCGCCTCGCCGGTGTCGTCGGGGGGGCGCCGTAGGCCGGAGGTCGGTCCGACTCGCCGGCGCCGTAACCCGGGTCATCCGCGCCGCGCCTCGGTCCAGTCCTTCAGCAGCTCGATAAGTCGTCGCGGGAGCCGGTGGTGACGTCGAAGGCGGCGAAGTGCAGCCGGTCCTGTCCCGGCGTGACGATGCCGGCCTGGCGCGCGCCGTAGAAGGGGTAGACCCTGGGCGGCGGTCGGCTGCCGTGGCGGAGCGCTCAGGCCAGCGCAAAACCACCGGCCGCCCCCGCCGCAACTCCGGCGATGCCGATGCCGGCGCCGAGCAGCCCCGCCTTGAGACCCCCTCCCTTCGTCCCGCCGGGCCCTCGGCCCGATGTCCGGTTCGGCTGGTCGTAGCTCTACCGGCGGACCCCGCCCGGCTCATCCGGATCGGCTCCGAATCCGCTGACGCCATAGATCGACTGCAGCGGCCGGCCTTTCGACAGCGGTTCGGACAGCGCGTTCACCGCGTCGGACAGCTCTTTGACCTCTGCCGTGGTGAGTTGGTCGTAGCTCTTGAATCCGTCGCCGACTTCCGGGCGTCCAGCAGGGTCTGCAGTGGACGAACTTGTCGTCGATCTGGGGTCGAGCGGGAGTCCTTCGCCTGCAGCAGCGGTCGCAGGCCGTCGAAGCCACCCGGGCGCCTTCGACGTTGGCCTGGAAGTCCCACAGGTCGGTCCGCGACCAGTACTCCTCCTCACCGGTCACCTTGCCCGGTCGCGACCTCGTCCAGCAGCGCCGCGGGAGCCGTTGGCGATCTGGTCGGCGGTGAAGGTGAGCTTCCGGGTCTTGTCGTAAAGCGTCTTGGTGTTGGCCAGCAGGTCGTCGGCGTACTGGGCCCGTTCGGCCGTGCTCAGCCGCTGTAGCCCTTCGCCCGGGCCGGCCAGCAGATCCTTCTCGATCCGGTGCCAGCCGGTCCACTTCTGGCCTTCTTCCAGATCGGCCTCGCGGAGGTCCATCTTCGGGTCGAGGTCGCCGAATGACTCCGCGACGGTCTCGATCCGCTCCCAGTGCATCCGGGCGGCGCGTACAGGGCGCGGGCCTCGTCGTCCTTGCCGGCCTTGTAGAGCGCGACGAAGTCCTCGGTCTGGTGACGAGTTGCTCGGTCTGGTCCTTCACGTACGACGGATAGCTCGGGCTGGCCTGCTCGACCAGCTCCTCGTCGTTGCCACTCGGCGCCTGGTCCTCGCCCGAGTCGGAGATGGCGAACTGGGCGCGGATGCCTTCGCCGATCATGCCGGGCTTGCAGGCGGTGAAGTACTTGCCCGGGCCGGCCCGCAGCGACCAGGTCGCGGGAGATCCCCGGACCGATGTTCTCGATCTCGCCGACGATCCGCAGGCCGTCCTCGGCGAGCAGGTAGAACTCGGAGACCTTGGAGCCGCCGTTGGTGACCGAGAAGGTCAGGTTGCCCGATGGGGCGGTCTGGGCCGACAGGGTGCATGCCGTGTCGGTGGCCTGCACGCTCAGGGCGCGCGGGTCCGCGCGAGACGCCAGCACTTGGCGATCCCGAAGGGAGCGTTGTCGGTGCAGGCGGCCAGCAATCGGCACGGTGAGCAGCGCAGGTCGAGGCAAACAGGATCCGGCGTCGGGAGGCGCGGGTCATGATCATTTCCTTCCGGATGCAACAGCGGCGACCGAAGCCGATCGGTTCGGAGACTGGGTGTGCGGACGGAGGAGCACCATGGCAGGAAGAGCGTCAGGGTCGGGATCACATAGAGCAGCCAGGCTGATAGCTCGAGCATCGTGGTGGCGGGGAGAAGTTGAAGACACCCTTGAGCAGCGTGCCGTACCACGAGGTCGGCGGAATCGACGTGAGAGACGTCGAAGGCCAGATTGTTCAAGCCGGGCAGGACATGCGCTTCCTGAAGATCATGAACCGCGTACGCGAGGACGCCGCCGGCGACGATGATCAGGAAGACCCCGGTCCAGGTGAAGAACGGGTCGAGGTTGATCTTCAGCGCGCCGCGGTAGATCAGGTAGCCGAGCACGACGGCGACGGCGATACCGAGGGCGGCTCCCAGCAGGGGGCTGGTGGTGCGTCCCGTGCCGCGGGCGGCCGCCTCGGTCGCCGCCCAGAGGAACAGTGCCGTCTCCAGGCCCTCGCGACCGACGGCCAGCATGGCGACGATCACCAGAGACCACGGTTTGGCTTCGGCGGCCTTGTCGATCTTGGAGCGGAGCTGGCCGGACATCGACCGGGCCGCGCTGGCCATCCAGAAGATCATCCAGGTGACGAACCCGACGGCGATGATCGACAATCCGCCACCGATCAGTTCCTGGGCCTCGAAGGTGAGGCCTTTGGGTCCGAAGGTGAGGATGGCGCCGAATCCGAGCGAGATGGCGACTGCGATGCCCACGCCGATCCAGATCCGGGGCACCAGATTGCGACGGTCCGTTTTGACCAGGTAGGCGATCAGGATGCTGACGACGAGTGCGGCCTCCAGCCCTTCCCGCAGGCCGATCAGGAAGTTGGCTAGCATCGGACCTCAATCCCGTTGCGCGACGCCCCCGGCGCACGATTCGTCTGGCCACCATCAGGTGAGCCTCGCCTAACTTAAGTCAGGCTAGCCTTCACCGCAACCGTCGCTGGCATTTTCACCAAGATTCCGTTGTCGTCGGAATTCGGTCAGAGATCGCGCGGCGGTCAGGGCTCGATGGTGATCGACAGCAACTGCTCGAGGCGCTGCCGCAGAATCTGTTCATCCAACTCCGGAATGGCCTCGATCAGGGCTGCCAGCTGCACCGCCGGGTCGGGGAGAAAGCCCAGGATGTCGCTGACCTGCCAGAACCTCGCCGCTTCAGGATCAGCTTCGACGACTCCGCCTCGCCGCCGATAGGCCGCGGAGAAGACCTCCGCGCTCTCCGGGTCGTGCAACAACACGAAGTTGGTGATCGCGTGTGCGACGTCAAGGTCGCGGACCCCCACGACGTCTCCGCCCAGTCGATCACCCCGGTGATGGTGTCGCCTGCCACAAGATGTTGCCTGGGTGGAAATCCCGGTGAACCAGACCCGATGGAGTCGCCGGGGCGCCGGCGGCGAAGAGATCGATCGCCTGCTGCCACAACCGCGGATGTCTGGACCAGAGCGGGACCTGCGGCTCGGCGGGAGCCCAGAACGCGAACGGCCGGGGCCGATCTGCCGGTGATACCGGAGTCGCGTGGATGATCACCGCGACCGTCGCCAGCGCCTCGATGGCACCCAGGCCCAATCGACCGAGGCGCACCCGGCCCGGCAACCAGGTCGTCAGGCTCGCGTAGGCCCCGGTCCGGCTGCCGTCGGTATCCGCGGCGATCAGGAGCGGAGTCGGCAGTCCGGACGCGGCCATCAACCGGCAGCCGAGCGCTTCGCTCAGCACGTGCTGGCGTCCGACCTCGCCCCACCTGGCGATCGACACGTGGCGGAGGATGACGGGATCGCCGTCGGCGAAGTTGATCGTCCAGATGGTCTTGGTCAGGCCACCGCCAACCGGCAGGCGTCGAGGTGATCGGGCGGTCGAAGTCTGCTGAGCCCCCGCGAACGCGGGTCAGGAATCACCCGAGGAAGACAGACCTCTCAGACGGGCAAGGCGCGGCGAACGAGGAGCTCGCCCTTGGCGTAGATACCGATCTCACGGGTCGCGATCGCATCGAGCACCGCGCCGATACCACCGCCGACCAGCGGGATCCGTTTCGTGACGGCCAGCGCCACATTCTTTCCGCCGATCCGCGCCGCGAGCTCGCCGACCACTTCCTCGGCGACGCGGCGATCCAGTTCGGGGTCGAACATCGGTGCGGTGGCGACCGCCATCGGCGAGGTCGGCAACGTGCCCTGGCCGATGCGGCGGGCGACCTGCTCGCCTCCGAGCAGGCACATCACCAGCGCCGTGCGGACCCGGTTGTCGTTCAGGTCATAGCCACGCAGGTGGGCGATCGCGGCGACCATCCGGACCTGGACCACGGCGATTCCGGTGATATTGGCCGGGATTGCGACCGGAAGCGAGGCCAGTCCGCCGATGTTCGTGACGAATCCCTGCGCCGAAGCCAGGCCCACGTGGTAATCGACCAGGGATTGGATGGCCAGATCGACCGACCCGCCATGGCGCTGGAGGTGCCGCGAGGCGGCAGACTTGGCGCTGGGCAGCCGACCGCGGCCGTCGATCGCGACTTCGAGCAGCTGGCGGAGCGCGCCGCCGGCGCCGTGCGGATTGATGGCCTTCGCCACCGGGCCGATGCCGCGGGCGATGAGCTTCCCGACCTCTTGCGCGGTCGCCATCAGAGCCTCCAACTAGAACTGGCACCGGGCTTCAAGCCCCGGACACGGCGGCTGCATCAATCGGCAGCGCTCGACGACCAGCGTACGTGGGTGAGCGAGGGGTTGGGACCTGCGGAACCCCGATAGCACCCCGATCGTGCCCTGGCGGTGGGATCATGCCCCCGTGGCGGAGTCACCTTTCGGGCCGCCGAGCCGGTGGCCCGACGACGACCTGATCGGGGTGTCCCATGCCATCGACGAACTGCTGACGGTCTCGGCGTACGCGCACGGGGTCTTTCCGATGCCGACCCAACACGGCCTGATGGGCTGGTACTCACCCGTGTGGCGCGCCGTGCTGCCGCTGGACCGGCTGCGGGTGACGCGGTCGCTGCGCAAGGTCATCGGCCGCTACCAGATCCGGATCGACACCTCGTTCGACGCCGTGCTGGCCGGCTGCGCCGACCCCCGACGGCCGAACGGCTGGATCGACGACGACATCGCCGCGGTGTATCGCCGGCTGCACGAGCGCGGGATCGTACACACGGTGGAGGCCTGGACTCCCGACAACCAGTTGGCCGGCGGTCTCTACGGGGTGAGCATCGGCGGACTGTTCGCGGGGGAGTCGATGTTCCACCGGCCCGACATCGGCCGCGACGCCTCCAAGGTCGCGCTGGTCGCCTTGGTCCGGCTGCTGCAGGTCGACGGGGTTGCCGGCCGACTGCTGGATGTGCAGTGGCAGACGCCGCATCTGGAGTCGCTCGGGACCGTCGAACTGCCACGCCGGGACTATCTCTCCCGGCTCGACGCCGCGCTCAGGCTGCCGGCCCCTCTCTGGTCCGGCCCCCCCGAAGCGGATCGCTGGCCATAATGGGCGCATGCCCGAGATGCCCGAGGTCGAATCGCTGGCCAGGTTCCTGACGAGGAGTTGCGTCGGGCATGCCATCGCCCGGATCGACCTGGCGGCATTCAGCGCGCTGAAGACGTACGACCCGCCGCTGATGGCGCTGCACGGTCTGGAGATCGAGTCGGTGACCCGGCGCGGAAAGTTCATCGACATCGAGGCGCAAGGGCTGCACCTGGTGTTCCACCTGGCTCGGGCCGGTTGGCTGCGTTGGAAGGAGACCCAGCCCGACGCCCCGGCCCGGCCGGGGAAGGGCCCGTTGGCGCTGCGGCTGAAGCTGGACGACGGCTCCGGCTTCGACCTCACCGAGGCCGGCACCCAGCGCAAGCTCGCGATCTACGTGGTGGCTGACCCGTCCTCGATCCCGATGGTGGCGACGCTGGGACCGGACCCGCTGGCCGACGACTTCGACCAGCCCGCACTGGCCGCCCTGCTGGCCGCGGCCGGCCGGTCGCAGCTGAAGGGTGTGCTGAAGGATCAGCGGACCATCGCCGGCATCGGGAACGCCTATTCCGACGAGATCCTGCATGCCGCCCGGCTCAGTCCGTTCAAGCCGGCCAACTCCCTCGATCCGAGCGAGCTGAGCGTGCTGTACGCCGCGATCAAGGACGAACTGACCGGCGCCATCCAGCGAGCGGAGGGCCTGGCCGCCAAGGATCTGAAGGGCGAGAAGAAGTCCGGGCTCCGCGTACACGGTCGCAAGGGTGAGCCGTGTGACGTGTGCGGCGACACCATCGCCGAGGTCTCCTTCGCCGACTCATCGCTCCAGTACTGCCCGACCTGTCAGACCGGCGGCAAGAAACTCGCCGACCGGCGACTCTCGAAGTTGCTGAAGTAGCGGCTGTCGTCGCCAACTCTCGGCCACGTTTCCCGTCGACAGACGGGAAACGTGGGTCGCCGGGGCGGTTTGGGCCCAGGTCTCCCGTCCCTCGACGGGAAACGTGGAGGAGTACGCGCATTAGGCTGGGCCGGTGTTCGATGACACCCCGGCCGTTCAGCCCGCCGAAGTCGCCGCGAAGGTCGCCGACGGCTGGACGCTGCTGGATGTGCGCACGGACCAGGAGTGGGCCGAAGCGCGCATCGACGGCTCGCGCCACATCCCGATGGACCAGTTGATGGGCCGCCTCGACGAGATCGACGATCAGGTCATCTGCGTCTGCGCCGTCGGCGCCCGCTCGGCCCGGGTCGCGCAGTTCCTCAACGCCCGGGGCAAGGAGGCCGCCAACCTCGACGGCGGTCTGTACGCGTGGGCCGACGCCGGCCTTCCCCTGGTTCGTTAGAAGGCCCGATCCTCGAGTCAGCGCGCGATCTTGATCGTGTCCCCCGGCTGCAGGTGGGCCAGGACCGTACGCATCTGGCTGCGGCTGATGGCCACACAGCCGGCCGTTGCGCCGGATCCCTTCACATGCAGGAAGATCCCGTAGCCCCGATAGTGCTTCGTCACGTCCGGCGCGCGATTGAAGTTGATCACCGCCACGTAGCGGTACTGTTCCCGAAGGCACGCAGGTTCTCCGAAGCGTTGACACTCGATGACGGCAGCTGCCAGCGGAAGCCGCCGTCGGCCTTGTTGCGCAGCGAGTTGTAGTAGTCGCTCTTGTTGTCGCCGACCCAGTAGTCGCCCTTCACCACCCGGTGAAAGGGCATCGACGTCGCGGGCGCCGAGCCGGTGCCGAACGCTTCGGTCATCGTGTAGCGACCGCGCGGCGTCGTCCCGCTGCCCTGCTCGCGTCGCTTCCCGGCCACCGTGCCGTTGTAGCCGAGCCGCGCGGTGGCGGTCAGGAACTTCCGCTGCATCGAGCAGGGGCCATCGGTCCGGACCCAGAACGACACCCGGGCTCGGGTCTTCGACGTCTGGTTGACGATGGTGACGGTCCGCTGGCTCCGCCCGAGGTGGGTCGTGATGCCATCCAAAGTCGTGGCACAGGCCGTCCAGGTCGGCGACGACGTCGGGTCGACCATTGGCGCCGACCTGGTGTCGGCGGCCGCACCCGGACCGGTTCCCGCCGACGCAAGAGCCGGCAGGACCAGGCAGGCCACAAGCCATCGGCGAAGGCGAATCATCGCGACCTCCTGCTGGTGCCCTTCGACAAGCTCAGGGCAGGTTTCCGCGTTTGTGTGGGCGGTTCCCGAGTGCCGTCGTCATCGTAGAACTCCTAGCCGTCGAGGTGTTAGCGTTGACCGCGTCAACCTTCGGGAGCTCACACCACGTGGTGGGCTGAGAGGGCGGAGTGCTCGGGTGAAAGCGAGCGGGTCCGCCGACCGACCGAACCTGACCGGGTAATGCCGGCGTAGGGAGTGCGTCATGTCCGTAACGTCCGATCCGATTCTCACCGCCCAGCCATCGGCGGCATCGTCAGTCGAAGCCCCACTCACCCTGACCACCGAGCCCCCGCGGCCGCTGCGATTCTCCGACCAGCTGGCGATGTGGGGCAATCTCGGCATCAGCCTGTTCGGGCCGCTGACCGGGGCCCTGGTCGCCACCACCGCCGGATCGGTAGGCCTCGCGATCGCCGCCATCGTCGTCGGCTGTGGCCTGGGCGCTCTGCTTCTCGGTGCGTCCGCGGTCTTCGGGGCAACCACCGGCGCCCCGGCGATGGTGTCGCTCCGCGGATTGCTCGGCCGCCGCGGGTCCGTGGTCCCGACGATCCTCAACATCGGGCAGAACGTCGGCTGGGCCACCATGGAGATCATCGTGATCTCGACCGCGGCCGTCGCCGTGGTCGGCGAAGCGTGGCGCTGGCCGTTCGTTCTCATCGCCGGCGCCGCCGCGACGATCATGGCCGTACGACCGCTGGGCAGCGTCCGGTTGCTGCGGAAGGTCATGGTCTGGCTCGTGCTGGCCGCGTCGGTCTTCTTGTTCGTCCAGGTGTTGATGCAGCCGCGGCAACCGATTCCCCAGGACGCCGTCCTCGGCTTCTGGCCGGCGGTTGATCTTGCCGTCGCCGGCGTCGTCTCGTTCGCGCCGCTGGCCGCGGACTACAGCAGGCATTCGCGGACCCGGAAGGCCGCGTTCTGGGGCGCGTCACTCGGCTACGGGCTCGCCGCGATCGCCTACTACGCGCTCGGCGTCTTCGCTGTCGCCAACCTGGGCGCCAGCGACGTGATCACCGCCCTGGTCACCCTCCCGGCCGGCGGCATCGCGCTCGCCATCCTGCTCGTCGACGAGGTGGACGAAGCCTTCGCCAACGTCTACTCCACCACCATGTCGGTGCAGAACCTGGCCCCCAACCTCGACCGGCGGATCATCGCGGTGGTCATCGGGGTGATCGCGACCCTGCTGGCCGGACTGCTGGATCTCGGCCAGTACGTATCGTTCCTGTTCTTGATCGGTTCGATCTTCGTGCCGCTGTTCGCTGTCGCGGCGGTCGACTTCTTCATGATCAGCCGCCAGCGCTGGGACACCTCGAGCCGGGCCAGGCTGCGGGTGGTTCCGGTGATCGCCTGGGCCTGCGGCTTCGTCGCGTACCAGGTGATCTATCCGGGAACCGTGCCCGGTTGGGCGGACTTCTGGCTCGCGGCCAACCGCACCGTCGGCTTCGCCCCGCCGACCTGGCTGGGCTCCTCGGTGGCGGCGATCGTCGTCGGCGGTCTGGTGATGTTCGTACTCGGATCGCTGGCGCGGCGTGCGGGCAGGACCGTCGAGGAGGAGCGTCGTTGATTCGCCTGGCCGAGCCGGTCGACATCGAGAACCTGCAGCAGATCGAACGGGCCGCCAACGCGATCTTCGCCGAGTTCGGGATGGCCGAGGTGGCGGCTCTGCCGGCCGACTCCACCGAGGAGTTCACCCGCTACATCGCGGCGGGCCGGGCCTGGGTCGAGACCGACGGGTCGGCGGAGATTCCCGTCGGCTTCATCCTGGTAAATGTCGTCGACGGCGCCGCGCACATCGATCAGGTCTCGGTCGACCCGACCCAGGCCCGGCGGGGCATCGGCCGCCGACTGATCGAAGCAGTCGCCGCCTGGGCCCGGGCAGCCGGGTTGCCGGCGCTGACGCTGACCACCTTCGTCGACGTGCCGTGGAATGCGCCCTACTACGAGCGCCTGGGGTTTCGACGGCTGGCCGACGACGAGTTGGGCCCGGGCCAGCTCCGGATCCGCGACCACAACGCCGGGACGATCCTCGGTGGCTGGCCGCGGGTGGCGATGTGGCGACCGGTATCGGCGCCGTCGAGTTGATCGTGCCGGGCAGCCCGGAGGACCCCCGCCTGGTCAACCACTGGGTCGACCAGCCCGAATGGCACGGTGGGCGCCGACTGTGGTCGTTCTACCTCACGTTCGCCGAGGTGGACGCCGTGGCCGAGTACGCCGCGGCCTATCAACGTCAGCTGCGGGGACTGAGTGGGCTGGACCTCGTCGCTCGGCGCTGGCTGCATCTCACTGTCCTGGGAGCCGCGTTCGTCGACGAGGTCGACGAATCGGCTGTCCGGGGGCTGGCCGCGGCGGCCATCCGGATCGCTGAGGAGGAGCCGCCCTTGGACGTGACTGTCGGGCCGCCACGGCCGGTCGTGGATGCCGTCTGGATGCCGGTGGACACCAGTCGTCCGCTGGAGGGATTGCGGGCTCGGCTGAGCAGCGCCGTTGTTCATAGCCTGGGGCGCGAACCGTACGCGCTGCCGCTGCCGCCGGAGGGCTTTCGGCCGCATCTGACGATCGGGTACGCCACCGCTGAAGGTCCCACGTACGGCCAGGTGGAGGCCTGCATCAGCCGGGCCACCCCGCCGCCCGTCACCGCGCGGGTGTCCGCGCTGTCCCTGGTCCGGCTGCGCCGGGAGCCGAACCGCTGGTCGTGGGACGATGAGCGTCGGTTCGCCCTGCGCGGGCCCGAGTGAGCTTCGAGGGAGCCCGATGACCACCGATCCGGACGGTTCGCTGCAGTCCGGCCTGAGCGCCGCGGCCGCTGCGATCGAGGACGCCTCGTGGTCGATCTGCATCCGCCGGCCGGACGGCAGCCGATGGGCCGAGGTCAACGCCGACGACGCGCTGCCCACGGCCAGCGTGGGCAAGATCTTGCTACTGGCCGAGACGGCTCGCCAGATCGAGGGCGACGCCCGCCTCCGCACTCTGCCGCTCAGCCGTGATCTCTCAGAGCCGGTCGGGGAGGCCGGTCTGTGGCAGCAGATGACGGCCGAGAGTCTGTCGGTGATCGATGTCGTCGGCCTGGTGTCGACGCTCAGCGACAACCTCGCCACCAACGTATTGCTGGCCCAGATCGGCCTGCCGGCGGTCCAGTCGCTGACCCGATCACTTGGGCTGGAGCAGACCGCCCTGCTGGATCGGGTCCGCCGGCAGCGACGGCCGGAGGATCCGCCGCACCTGTCGGTCGGGAACGCCCGGGAGCTGTCACGGATCGTCGCCGCCATCGACCGCGACGAGCTGATCTCACCGACCGTCTCCGGGCTGCTGCGCACCTGGCTCGCCGGCAATGCCGATCTGTCGATGGTGCTATCCGCGTTCGGCCTCGATCCGTTGGCGCACCGGACCCCCGATCGAGGGCTGACGGCCTGGAACAAGACCGGCAGCGATCCCGGCACCCGCGTCGACATCGGCAGCGTGCACTTTCAAGACCGTGGACTGAGCTATGCCGCCATCGCGCGCTGGCCGGTCGAGCGCGACGACCTGCACGATGCGGTCCTCGACCAGCTGCGCGCGATCGGCGGCGTGCTCCGCCGGCATCTCGAAACTCCAGCCCGAACTCAGCGTCCCGACCCGTCCGAGCGGAGGTGAGCACGAGATGTGGTTCGACTACGTGAACTCGTTGGGCATCATCGGGGCACTCGGGCTCGCCGCCTTCCAGACGCGGCGTTTGCTGATCGACGCGCAGATCCGGGACAAGGACCGGCGGGTGGAGCGGGCGCTCGAGCTCTATCGCGATCTGGTCGTCGAAGGGGACACCGCGACCGCCTTCAACCAGCTTTCGGTGCTGTTGCGTACCGAAGGCGACAAGCGCTTCGGCACCAACACCTGGTACCTGATGGATGATCGGGAGTTCAAGAAGGGCGGCCTGCTCGATCCGACGGTCGAAGGGCTGGACACCGCATTCCAGAATGTCTATCGGGTGCTGTGGTATTTCGAGCGGGTGGAGACGGCGCTGGAGTTCAAGTTGGTCGACGACGCGGTGATGTATCGCACCATCGGCTACCACTGCTGGTGGTGGGGAGAGCTGCTGTCAAAGGTCCACAGTCCCAAGGCGGCCCACGCTCTGCACAAGCTCGCTCCGCAGGCGGCCGAATGGGCCCGCCGGAACCAGACCTACGACGACTGGCGGAACCGCTGTCTCACCGACTTCAACGGCGGCGGTCCGAGGTCGGGCTGAAGGAGGGGTCGATGACGGTCAGTGTCTCGGTCCCGCGCCATCCGGATCGCCGCGAGCGACTCGTCGCCGCTGCCGGCGAGTGCCGGCAGCCGGGTGAGCAGGGCCGCGCCCGCCGTGGTGATCTTGTCCGGACCGGCGTCCGCGGAGGATCGGATCTACTTCGACCGCACCAGCGCAGCGGCCCGATCATCGATCGACATCGCCGCCGGCATCGAACGTCTGGGTGCCTCGACAATCACCATGATCGACATCACCGAGACCCCCCGTTGGTACGACCTGCTCGAGGGCACTGATCTGGTGATCATCAACCTCCACGGCTCGCCCGGTGAGGACGGGACCATCCAGGGCCTGCTGCGGACCCGCTCCATCCCCTTCCTCGGCTCCGACCTGGAAGCGAGCGTGCTCGCACTGAACAAGTACCTGACGAAGCTCGTCGCCCGCGACACGGACGTACCGACGCCGCGGTTCACCCGCGCGCTTCCGGGACAGCCGGAGGGTGGTGCCGACCTGCCTGACGGTGGGGATCGGATCTGGAAACCATTGCGCGGTGGCAGTTCGCTCGCCACGCACGTGTTGCCGCCCGGGGTCCGGCCGTCGGAGGAGGATGAGGAGTGGCTGGTCGAGGAGTTCCTCGACGGCGTGGACGTCACGGTTGCGGTTGTCGAGGTGGAGGGTGCCGCCGCGGCGCTGCCGGCGGTGGTCCTGCGCCACGGCGGGCGCATCTACGACCTGGACACCAAAGTGCCCACGAGCCGCGCAGGGAGTGCGGTCGCCGCCCGCCCGCCCGAGCTCGCGCAGGTGATGCGGAAGTGCGAGGACCACGCCGTCCGGATGCACCTCGCGCTGGGGGCTGCGCATGTCAGCCGCAGTGACTTCGTCATCCACGACGGCGAGCCGTTCTTCCTCGAACTCAACACCATGCCGGGCCTCTCGGCAGTCAGCAACGTGACCGAGTGCGCGGCGGCAGCGGGTCTGGACTATGCCGATCTGCTGGCGCTGGTCGTCGGCGCCGCGCTCGGGGACGGCGGCTACTCCGGCTGATTGTCCGGCGGCCCGCCGATGACGTACGGGGTGGAGACGCCTTCGTACATCAGGTGCGCCACCATGCCCTGCGCGGCGTGCTGCAGGTTGTGGCAGTGGTCCATCCAGACGCCCGGATTGTCGGCCACGAAGGCGACGTCGTAGGTCTCCTTGTCCGCGACGTTCAGCGTGTCGAACCACCACTGGCTGCCGGTCGCCGCCACGCCGTTGCGAGCGAGCACCACCGCATGGTGACCGTGGAGGTGCATCGGGTGTACCTCGCCGCTGTGGTTGTCGATGTGCATGGTGACGACGTCGCCCTCCCGCACCACGTACATCGGCACGTTGGGGTAGAGGTGACCGTTGATCGACCACCACAGTCCGGGTCGGCCTTTGACGAATCCGGGCCGGTGTCCGATCGAGTACTCGAAATGCCGGGCGGCGTGGGCGACGTCGAACGGTAGCGGCGTACGCGTCCCGTAGCTCAGCAGGTCAAGATCAGCCAGCGGGTTGCGGCGGAGGTGTCGGATCGCCGGGACCCAAGATCACCGCGGTGGCCTTCGAGATCTGGACCCGCAGCGGTGATCCGTCGGCCGGCATCGTCACACCAAGATCAACTCGTGCGCCGCCGGTCAGCGTGACGGCCTTGTCGATCACGTCGGTCGGCTCGTGCACGTCGTACCCGTCGATGGCCAGCACCCGGTACGGCGACGCCGGCCCAGGTCTCGACGGGTCCGTTGTCGGTGTTGATCACTCGGACCCGGACCTGTTCACCGGGCTTGGCGGCCATCCGGAGATCCTCTGGCTTGCCGTTCAGGGTCTTCTGCCCACCGTAGATGTGGGCGGTCGCGAGAACGTCGACCGACTGCGGGAGCCGGGCGCGGGGCTTGATCACCAGTGCGCCGAACAATCCCCCGGTGACCTGCTTGTCCGACACCTGATGCGAGTGGTACCAGTAGGTCCCGACCTGGTTCGCGACGAAGCGGTAGGTGAACGTGCCCCCGACCGGGACCGCGTCCTGGGTGACCCCGGCGACGCCGTCCATCGGAGTTCGGTACGTCGATACCGTGCCAGTGCAGGGCGACGCCGTCGTTCACCGAGACATTGGTCAGGTGCACCTCGATCAACTGGCCCTGCACCGCGGTGAGCGTCGGCCCGGGGGACGTGCCGTTGACCGTGTAGCCCGGGACCGTCTTGCCGCCGACGGTGAGCGTGGTCTGCTCGGCGGTCAACTAGAAGGTTGCGTCGGCCCGCCGAGTGAGGATCGACCCGCAGGTCAGGAACGCTGATGCCCTGACCATGATGATCATGGGCCGAGACCGGCCCGCCGCCGTAGTCGGCATAGCCCATGTCCATCACGGACAGGCTCTTCGGCAGCAAGCTCGCCTGCCACAACCAGGCCAGCGGCGCCAGGACGACGACGGTGGCCAGGATGGGAATGATCACCCGCAGTCTCCTGCGGGTGATGTCCTTCAACGGCACGAGTCAGCGGAACCGATCAGACCGCGACGGCGATCGGGCGACTCGACCGCGGCCACCCGGTTCACCCGCATGCCGGCGCTCACTGCGAGCCCGAACAGGATGAGGGCGTTCAGGCCGTGCAGCCACCCGAGGCCGGCGAGGGAGTGCGCGAACAGACCAAGGGCGACCTGAACGACCGTGGCGAGGAAGACGAACAGTGCCCACTTGACGCCCCCCGGCACCTTGGCGAAGAACGAGCTGATCAGGAACAGCAGCGCGATGGTCGGCACGACCATGATGCCGCCCGTCGCGTGCAGCGAGAAGCCCGTGTAGCCACCGATGGCCGGCGTCAGCTCGGTCGCCTTGTCCAAGGTTCCGCCGTTCTCGATCCACTTGATCAGTCCGAACATGCCGAACGCGATTGCCGCGGCCTGCATCATCACACCGGCAGCGACCAGGAAGGCCAGTACCCGGTAGACGTTCTTCATCGTTCCCCCTGTAAGACATGCCCCGCGGTTGGGCGCGAGACCCCATGACAGAAGGATGACTTAGACGCCCCACAAATACCTGGGAATTACGAAAAAGCGCCGTCACGCGGGCATTTCTCCTCGGGTCGCGCATTCCAACCCCGTCAGAGGGGGTCGCGGCTGATCGGGCAGGACATGCAGCGGGGGCCGCCACGACCCGATCCGAGCTCGGACCCGGAGATCGCGATGACCTCGATGCCCGCCGCGGTCAGCCGCTCATTGGTCTCCACGTTGCGCTCGTAGGCGATGGCCACCTTGGGCTCGATGGCCAAGGTGTTGTTGCCGTCGTCCCACTGCTCGCGCTCGGCGGTGACCGGATCGAGGCCGGTGTCGATCAGCCGGAGTTGGTCGATGCCCATGGCGCGAGCCGCCGCTTCGAGGAATGGCGCCGGCTGGTCAACCTCCAGCGCCGAGCCGGCGCCGGGGCGTACGGCGATCGCGGACAGCCGGTGCGCGACGTTGGGGTACATGACCATGGCGTCCACGTCGACCATGGTGCAGATGGTGTCCAGGTGCATCGTGGCGCGATCCTGGTCGATGGGCACCGCCAGCACGGTGTGGGCCAGGCCGAGTTCGAACGCGGTGCGGGCCAGCCGCTCGGCACCGGCGGGCCGGGTCCGCTCGCCGACGCCGACCGCGAGCACCCCCTCGGCCAGGGCGAGTACGTCCCCGCCCTCGAGATACTCCTTCTCCCAGCCGTGGATGCGTTGCACCCCGGCGAAGCGTGGGTGGAACTCGTAGATCAGCTCGGTCAACTGGGTCTCGCGGCGCCGGGCCGGCATGGCGAGGGAGGTGACGGTGGCCCGATCTCCGACCCAGACACTGGAGTCGCGGGTGAAGAGGAGGTTGGGCAGTGGATCGATGAGGAAGTCGTCCGGCTCGTGCAATGCGGCGACCATGCTGCCCGTGGGGCCGATCTCGTCGTTGCGCAACCCGGCCATCAGCACCTCGGCCAGATCGGCCGGCCCGAGATCAGTCAGATGGTTCGACAGGTATCGCCGCAGCGTGTCGCCCAGCCGGATGTCGGTGACCGTTTCGTCGATGGCCTTCCGGCGGGCCGCCTCGTCCTCCAGCGTCTCGTTGAGCAGTTCGCTCAGGTAGAGGACCTCGACACCCCGGCCACGGAGGGCGTCGGCGAAGCCGTCGTGCTCCTGCTGAGCCCGGTCGACCCAGGGCAGACCGTCGAAGAGCAGGGCGTCGTTGTTGCGCGGGGTGAGCCGCCGCAATTCGTTGCCGGGGCGGTGCAGCATCACGGTGCGCAGCCGGCCGACCTCGGAACGTACGCCGACTGGTGGATTTGAAGTGTCCGACATGCACCTGACCCTAGTGCTTGCGGCGCCGGGCAGGACGGACGGGAAACAACAGAAACAACAAACCGCCGCGCGATTATCGATCAATCGTGCGGCGGTCCGGGGGTCGGGTCACAGGAACTTGAGGTCGTGCAGGCTCCGAGCGCGATCGCTGTCGCGAACGGAGTCGTACCGGCTGTCCCACCTGGTCTGGCCAGAGCGGAGAGCGCGGATGCGGGCCGGAGCCCAGGCGGCGATGAGTAAAGCGATGAAGCCCATGAAGACGAGGAATTCGGTCATGGCAGTAATCTTGCCGTAGTCGGATTCTGGCCACTAGTGGCAGTCATGCCACCTACCGAAAGGTTTCTGCCAGTCTCTCCTACCGACTTGTCAGACGCTCAGCGCGCTATAGCGAGCGGAGGATCTGACAAGTCGGTCGAGGGGGCTGGGAGACGGCTAGCCTTAGCGCGTGAGCTCCGCCCTCTCCCGCGTCGTGTGCATCATTCCCGCCAAGGATGAGGAAGCACGGATCGCCGCGACGGTCGGAGCGGCTCGGGATCTCCCGGGGGTCGGATTGGTGATCGTCTGCGACGACGGGAGCAGTGACGGGACCGCCCAGCACGCGGGCGCGGCGGGCGCGATCGTGGTCTCGCACAAACGGAATCGCGGCAAGGCGGCGGCGGTCGAGTCGGCCGTCAATGCGCTCGGCGGGCTGGAACTGCGTGACGACCGGCCGGACGCCGGTACGTTGCTGCTGCTGGATGCCGATCTCGGCGAGTCGGCGGCCAACTGCGCCCCGCTGATCGATCCGGTGGTCACCGGCGCGGCGGATCTCACCATCGCGGTCCTCCCGGCCCAGCAGACCGCTGACGGCAGTGCGGCCGGCGGATTCGGTCTGGTGATGACGACCGCTTCCCGCGGGATCGCCGAACTGACGGGCTGGACGCCGCGGGCGCCGTTGTCGGGTCAGCGCTGTCTGACCCGGCGCGCCTTCGAGCTGGCCAGCCCGCTCGCCGCCGGCTGGGGGATGGAGGTCGGGATGACCATCGACGTGCTGCGCGCCGGTCTGCGGATCGAAGAGATCGAGATCGAGCTCACACACCGGGCGACCGGCAGCGATCTCGCCAGTCAGCTGCATCGGGCCAAGCAACTGCGCGACGTCAGCCGCGCCCTGGCCGCTCGTGGCGCCGTGTCCGGTCTGGTCAAGCGCATCCGGTCGGGTCGGTAGGCCGGCGATGGCCGTCACCAAGCATGGCCGCCGCGTCGGCAATCCGGCCAAGCCGCCCAAGCCGGTCTATCGGCCGAGCGTCTGGCACCGGGATCACCGTTTCGCGTTGGTCGGCATCATCGGCGCGACGGCGCTCACCCTGCTGGCCGGATTTCTCGGGCCGTCTGCGGTCGACCCTCAAGCTCGGCCCTCGCGATTCCTACCTGCCGCCGTGGTACGTGCCGGCCAAGGTGGGGACGCCGAACGAGTGGTTCGTCTCCGCCCTCATCTGGCTGGCGATCATCGTCGGAGCGCTGGGTCTGTGGGTCGGCATGCGCGCACTCTCCGACGGATGGAAGCCCAGGGTCAAACGGCTGTTCGGCCTGGGAACGACCCTGAGCCTGCTGACCATCCTGGTCCCGCCGCTGACATCGGCCGACGTCTTGATGTACGCCGCGTACGGACGACTCCAGGCGATCGGCCGCGATCCGTACGAGATCACCCCGGCCGAGGTGTTCCGCGGCCAGTTCGACCCGGTGCTCAGATGGACCGAGCGACCCTGGCAGGACACCCCGAGCGTCTACGGTCCGATCACCTCGTGGACCCAACTCCTCGCCAACAAGCTCGGCGGGGAGAACATGCACGACATCGTCTTCTGGCTGCAGGTGTTCGCGGTGGTGCCGTTCATCATCGCCTGTGCCGGCGTGGTGATGCTCGCCCACGGTGACCCCCGTCGCCAGGCCCGGGCCACGTTGCTGACCATCGCCAACCCGCTGCTGATCTGGGCGGTCGTCGCGGGCGCCCACAACGAGGCGTTGTCGGTGATGTTCGCGGTCGCCGGGATGATGTTCATCCGGAAGAACCCGTTCCTCGCCGGTATCGGCATCGGACTGGCGGGCTGCGCCAAGGTGAGCATCGGCATCTGGGGGCTGGCGATGCTGTGGGCCTACCGGCGGGAGCCGAAGAAGGCCGCGCTGCTCTGCCTGGGCACGATCATCCCGATGGGTTGGGCCTACGTGATCTGGCAGCCGACGGCCTTCTTCCAGGCGCTCCGCAACACCGGCTATGTGTCAGTCGGCTCGTGGGCCAACCCCATATTCCGGTTCCTGGACTACTTCTTCATGACCGGCCTCCACGCGAAGGTCGTGGTCGGGGTGATCGCGTACGTCGGGCTGTTCGTGATCGGCTGGATGCTGTCCCGGGTGGTCCCGTGGACGGCGGCGCCGGGCCTGGAGAAGGGTGCCGATCTGCGGCGGGATCCGCTGACCATCGCGCTGCGTACGTCACTGGTGCTGTCGGTCGCCTGGCTGATCACCTCGATGTACACGCTCCCGTGGTACGACCTGATCGCCTGGATGCCGCTGGCCGTGTTGGCCGCGAGCAAGCTCGATCGGATCATGTTGCTCCGGATCACCGCGCTCTCGCTGGCCTACGTGCCGGGCCGGGCGATCGATGTCGGGCCGGCGCTGGATTTCACCGCCACTCGGATGCGGGACACGATTTCGCCGATCATCCAGATCGCCGTGCTGGTCGCCGTAGTGATGTGGTGGAAGAAGCCCGACCGGCCCGAGCTCTTCCCGTTCGGACCGGGGCGCGAACGGAAATCCCGGTCACAGGGCCCAGACCGCGAACGCGAGCACCAGCACAGCCGAACCCAGCGAGAGCCACGCCCTCCAGCGACCCCGGTCCGGCAGCGCCGGTAACGCCGCCATCCGGCCGGTCGTGAAGACTCCGAGGACAACGGCCGTTCCGGTCAGGCCGCCCCACAGCCAGGCTGGAACCAGCCGAACACCCACCATCTAGCTGCTCCGGATGCCCACCCGATACTCACGGTGCCAAACCGACAACTAGGGCCGGGTGGTGACGCGATGACGTGACGAAGTCATCGATGTTGAAGACCGGTTCCGGCACCTCCAGGCCGGTCCGCACCTTGGCGGGCAGGCAGGCCAGCGCCAGACCTTACGCAGGACGGTTTACCCGCCGGTCGAGTCGGCGCCGGCCTTCGCGTCCCGCTCGATCTCCTCGACGTCGGCCTTCAGTTCCTTCTTCTGGACCTTCTCGGCTCGGCGCATCTCTCGCTCGATCTTCGCGCCCATGTCCGAAACGCCGACCACGACGAGCCCGGCCTGACCGGTGTCCAGGTACTCGCCCAGTTCCTTGAGGTCGTTGCGGCTCATCCCGGCGGCAGCGTGCCCCGCCAACGCTCCCAGCACGGATCCACCTGCCGTGGTTGCGGCGAGGAGCCCGCCTCCGATCGCCGCGAAGGGGAACAGCGCCACGACCAGGCCGGTGGCCAGTCCAACGCCGCCACCGAGCACACCTCCGACCCGGGTCGGTGTCTCATGCTTGCGGACGATCTTGACCTTGCCGTCCTCGCGCCGGTGGAGCACCGCAGCGTCGTACGCGTCGATCAGGCCCGCCTCTGTGTGCAGGTCCTTGATCAACTCGTAGTCGGCCTCGGCGGCCTCGACCTCCGAGTACACGCCGACGTAGACCATGAAGGTGTCGAATGCCATCCCAGTTCTCCTGATTGACTCGGTCGTGCTCGGCCATGATCGGCCTGGTCGGCCGAGCTTCCATCTGCGGTCAGCCCGCGAGGTCCCGTCTCGGATTCTGCCAGATTCTCTCCGGCGAGGCCACGGCTTCGAGCACCCGCGATATTGCGCGAAGGCAAACAGGCGAACGATCGATCCGTTCCGGCGTGTCTAGGAACTGGTGTTGACGTCGGGATCTCGGCCGCCGGGCACACCGGACGGCAGGGGCACCGTCCTGCGTTGGCCGACGGCACGCAGGATCGCCACCAGCACAGAATGAACGCGATCGGCGCCTTCGATGTGCTCGTCAGGCAGCACCGCAGCGAGAACTCGCGGAACGAGGAGTATCGCGCGGTCCTGCCAGCCGCCCAAGCCTCCGTGGGCGCCGACGAGTGGTTCGTACGCGGCGATGTCGAGAGTGACGTCGTCGACGCGGCTGTTGAGATAAAGGTCCGGGGCCTCCGGCATTATGACCGCACGCCGGAGCACGCGGGCAGCATGGTCTCCGAAGGGTCGGAGGGGATCCTCTCCGGTCACCTCGCCGGTATCGAGACGATGGCGCCCGCTTGCCCCGAGTGCCCACGGCCGGCCTGCGACGTCCAGGCCGGCGACGAAGCCGATGCCCTCGTGGGCGCAGAGGCCAGGAATAAGGTTCGGCCAGCGCCGCTGCAGGTCGTCCAGGGTGAGCCGGGCGGTGGAATGCACGTAGAGCAGGCCAAGGTTTCCTGAGCCCAGCACCGAGACGTCGGCGTCGGCATCGGCATCGGCGTCGTGGTCGACGTGTCGCCGGCTGGCCGCAGCGGCCCGACCGGCGGCGCGACCGGTGAGTCCGCGTCCGGAGAGGTCAGTGGCGAGGCTCCCCACTCGACCCCACGTCTCCACCGGAGCTGCGAGGGAGTTCACCTCCTCATTCATGAGTTCGGTGCACAGCTCGCCGAGGTCGCCGCCGAAGCGGTCGCGGAAGGTCTGTCCTTGCGACTGACCGTGGTCAGAGAGCACCACGATGTGGTAACGCCGGGCCGCGTGAGCGGCCAGTCGCTCGAGCGTCGCCAGAACCCGATCCAAGCCGTCGAGGGCGGCCAGCGACTCGGGGCGGAACATGCCGGCGTGATGGGCGATCTCGTCGTAGTCGACATAGTCGACATAGATGCTTTTCGTCCCCTTACGCATCTCCTCGGCAATGACCGCCGTATTGAGATCCCGTTGCAGGACGTTCGTCGCAGCCCGGAGACCGGCGAACGTCCATCCGCGATGAACCCGCGGGAGAATATTCAGACGTTCTTGTCGAGTGGCCTGCCAGCGCTCCTTCATCACCTCGGCAACGGTTCGCACGAGGCTACGGGTGAAGCCGTGCGGATTGGTCAGAAACCAGGCGAATGCGTGTCGCGCGGCCGGTGACCCTCGACTGGCGCCAAGCCGGCTCATGGTCAGAATCGCCCGCGGTGCGTCACCGGTGAAGAGGTTCCCCAACGCCAGCCCGCCGTCGGCCAGCAACCCGTTGCCGGTAGCCGCCCGCTGTTCGATGATCGCCGCATCGCCGGGCCGGTTCGCGATCAGCACCCGCCCGAGCGCACGGTCGTACCAGCGAAAGGCCGGAACTCCCTCGACGGTTCCGTGCAGGATCCCCAGCTGGCTGGCGGGTGTCGTACAGGGCAGTTGAGCTGTCCACTCGCGGAGGATGTAGTCGCCCGAGGTGACCCAGCGCCGAAGCGTGGGCACCCCGCCAGCTTGTATCGCCCACCGAAGGACCGGGAAGGCGACGCCGTCCAGTTGGACGAAGACGACACCGTCCACCTCAGGATCGGCGACCGGTTCGCGCGCCGCCTTGCGCCGGAGCAGTGAGCCGGTGAACGAGTCATCGGTGCCGGCACTCGCCAGCCAGGCGGTCGCGGAGCCTACGCCGGCAACGATCCATGACGCCCAGAAGGCCGACCCGATGGAGGCGGTGATTCCCGGCACGACCAAGATCGCGACATACACCAGGACGGCCTGCCCCACCAGACCGGCGAAAATGACGGCGACCCAGCCCAGGCGGGTGGCCACGTGCGCGACCGCCGGCCGGAACACCAGGCCAAGCACACCGCCGACCGCGGTCACCGCCAGGTACGCCCACGGGGTCTGGGCGACCATGTCGTCGAACAGGACGTCCGCGATCGCGAGCGCAGCAGACGACATCACCCACACCGCGAGTAGCCGGGCCACATCACCAAGGCGCAAACCGGTACCAGGTAGCCGGCCGGGCCGTTTTGTCACCCTAGTCACATGTCCCCTTGCTCCTTGCCCTTCTTCGACACAAACGCTCATGCGCCTCGTTGACGGCCCTCGCCAGCCTCTGGCCCGATTTCGATCATGCACCCGATCGACGCCATGTCGCACCACCGTCCTCTCTGGCACGTTCCAGTCTTTGACCGGCACGCCGTGACGGCCACAGCGACCTGGTGGGGGCACAGCTCCAGCACCTGGCAGGAGGGCGATACCACCGTCGTCTTCGACCCGGTTCTGACCGCTCGCCTGGGCCACCTTCGTCGGGTACGCGGTCCAGTGCCGCCTCTGCAGGCTGCCCAGGCAGATCTCGTACTGATCTCCCACCTGCATGCCGACCACGCCCACCTGCCGTCGCTGCGTCTGATTCCGGTCTCCGCGGTTCTCATCGTCCCGGCGGGCTCGCGGCGGTTGTTCAAGCCAGTCACCGCCCGCGGCGTATCGCTCACCGAGGTCGAGCCCGGCGACCTCGTCGAGTTCGGCCGTCTTCGGATACACGTCCTCGCCGCCGATCACGACGGCCGGCGACATGCTGGGAGCCCTCATCGCGGGCCCGCGCTCGGCTATCTGGTCGAGGGTGACTACCGGTGCTGGTATCCCGGTGACACGGGTCCGCACCTCGCACTAGACGGAGTGGCACCCGTCGACCTCGCGCTCATCCCGGTGGGAGGATGGGGGCCCACGCTCGGGCGGGGCCATCTCGATGCGCAGCAGGCGGCCGAGGCGATCCGCAGCACGCAACCGGTTAACGCGATCCCTGTGCATTGGGGAACCTGGTGGCCCATCGGCCTTCCGCAACGCCCCAACCTGATCGATCGGCCGGCCGTGGCATTCGCCGACGAAGTCGCTCGTCTCGCGCCGAGCACCCGCGTCCATATTCTCCGACACGGGCAGTCAATCAAGGTGTGAGGGGCCCGGCAAGCATCGGCCGGGTGACCGTGGGCGCAGCGTCGCACCCAAGGGGCGTCTCCATAGGTAGTGTCGCTCACATGTCCGAGGAAGCACCGGTTGCCGTACGAACGAGCCGCGGCCTGCTTCCCATCATTGGCTGGGTCCGCAGCTATGACCGGGCTTGGTTGCGCGGTGATCTGGTCGCCGGCGTGACGGTCGCGGCTTTGATCGTGCCGAAGAATCTCGGGTACGCGGGCATCGCAGGCGTGCCGCTCCAGAACGGCCTGTACGCGGCAGCGGCGGGAGCCATCGTGTACGCGATCTTCGGCACCAGCAGGCAGCTTTCAGTTGGTCCCAGTTCGGGACTGGCGGCCGTGGCGGCAAGTGCGGTCTTGGTGACAGGCCTGACCAGCGAGCAGGATGTGGCCTCGTTCGTTGCCGGGATCACGTTGGCCTCGGGCCTGCTGTACCTCCTGCTCGCGGTGCTGAGGATGGGCTGGATCGCCCAGTTCCTGTCCCGGGCCGTGGTGACGGGCTTTCTGTTCGGGGCGGCGATCGACGTGGTCATCGGTGAGCTTCCGAAGCTGACCGGCACAAAGGCGAGCGGATCCAACTCGTTCCAGGAGCTGTGGTCGTGGCTGGGAACCCTCGATGAGATCCAACCGGCGACGGCCTGGGTCGGCGCACTGTCACTGCTCGTCGTCTTCGGTCTACGACGGATCGCCCCGGGCGTTCCAGGCGCTCTCGTCCTGGTCGTCGGCGGGCTGCTGGCGTCGTGGCTGCTCGATCTCAGCGCGCGTGGCGTGGCGCTCGTCGGCCCCGTACCCCGAGGGCTGCCCTCGATCGAACTGCCCGACCTGAACCTGATGTGGGATCACGCCGGCACCGCGGCCGTGGCGGCGGTCGCGCTGGTGCTCATCGGGTTTTCCCAGACCGCCGGGGACGCACGAATGTTCGCCGCCAAGCACCGCTATCAGATCGACATCAACCAGGAGTCGCTGGCCCAGGGCATGGCCAACGCCGGGGCCGGCCTGTTCCAGGGGATGCCGGTCTCGACCAGCCTCTCCGCAAGTTCGTTGAACGACCACTCCGGTGCTCGAACCGGCCTTGCCTCGCTGACGTCCGGCGTCACGGTTCTGCTGACCCTGCTCTTTCTGGCTCCCCTCTTCTCCAACCTGCCCAAGCCGGTGCTGGCGGCCTTGATCATCGAGGCGGTCGTGATGGGCATGATGAACGTCCCCGAGATGCGCCGACTGGCACGGGTCCAGCGATTCGACTTCTGGATCGCCATCGCAGCGATTCTCGGCACCTTGCTGTTCGGCGTTCTCGCCGGTGTGGTGATCGGGATCGGGCTGTCCCTGCTCTGGCTGATCTCGGTCGCCACCCACCCGAAGATGCCGATCCTCGCCCGCGAGCCGGGCACCCAGGTCTTCCGCGAACATGCTGATCACCCCGACGACGAACAGGTTCCCGGGGTGGTGGCACTTCGTGTCGACGGGGGCCTGTTCTTCGCCACCTCCGACGCTTTGGAGGATCGAATCCGCGAGCTGATCCACTCGACCCCTGAGCTGGAAGGGATCGTGTTGGACTGCAAAGGCATCGACTTCATCGACTCCCAGGGCTCGGCGAAGCTCGGCGACGTTGTCCACCTCGCCAAGGAGTCGGGCATCACGCTGCGGTTGGCCGGTGTCAAGCCCCACGTGAGCTTCACCCTCGGCAAAGACGGCATCCTCGACCGGATCGGGACCGACAAGATCCACGGCAACGTCCACCGTGCTGTCCAGGCCCAACTCGACGCGTCGCCGCCGTCTTCGGACCGCACCGATCAGGAATAGCGGCGTCCTCGGTCGGCCGGAGCGTGAGCGTGGTTGAGAAGTACTGTGCACAACCGACGCTAGGGCCGGTCCGACAGATAGCCACCGATCTCGGCGAGCATCGCGGACTTGGTGGCGTCGGAGGCGAAGGAGGCGGATACGGCGGCGCGGGCGAGGTCGGCGACGCCGCGCTCGTCGAGGTCGAGCAATCGCGCCGCGATGGCGTACTCGCGGTTCAGGTCGGTCCCGAACATCGGTGGATCGTCGCTGTTCACCGTCACCGGCACGCCGGCCGCGGCGAGTTCGCGGATCGGATGGTGATCAAGGTGGTCGACGACTTTCAGGGCCACGTTCGAGGTCGGGCAGACATCGAGGGCGATCTGGTGCTCGGCCAGGTGGTCGAGCAGTTGTTGATCATGGACTGCGGTGATCCCGTGCTCGATCCGCTCCGCGCCCAGGTCCATGATCGCCTCCCAGATCGTCGGCGGTCCGGTGGTCTCACCGGCATGCGGGACGCTGCGCAGACCGGCCGCCCGGGCCCGATCGAAATGATCTTTGAACATCGAGCGCGGAAAGCCCCGTTCCGACCCACCGAGCCCGAAGCCGACCAGCCCCGGCACATCATGATCAAGTGCGACGGCGGCGGTGACGTCGGCGCCGGGAATGCCGAAGTCCGCTGGGATGTCGAAGATCCACTGCAGTTCGACGCCGTGATCACGAGCTGCGGTCTGCCGCGCCTCCTCGATCGCTTCCAGGAACGCCTCCGCCGGTAGATCATCAGTCAGCGAGGTGTACGGGGTGATGGTCAGTTCGGCGTACCGGATCTGTTGTTTCGCCATGTCGGCGGCAACCTCGTAGGTGAGCAGCCGGACATCCTCGGCGGTCTTGATCAGATCGACGACGGACAGATAGATGGTGATGAAGTGGGCGAAGTCCTCGAAAACGAAGAACTCCCTCAGCTCCTGCAGGTCGCTCGGCACCTTGCCGGGGTGACGCTCGGCCAACTGGGACACGATGCGCGGCGAGGCCGAACCGACATGGTGAACGTGCAACTCGGCCTTGGGGAGGCCGGCGATGAAGGTCTCGAGAGAGGTCACCGTCCCATCATGGCGAACCCGCTGACGATGACTGTTCGGACGCGTCGTCGGCGATCCTCGCGACAGATCCGAAACGACGCGCGGACTCCTCCTCCTGGGCCATCCGGCGCAGGCTCAAGATCAGTGGCTCGATGAGCACCGTGCCGAGCACCACGTAGCGGACCGCCGCCGCCGCCGATTCCTGGGGCACGGCCGCGATCTCGAACTCGGCGATCGCGCGCATGTGTTGCCGGTAGACCTCCAACGCGCCCTCCGGAAGCTCGAAGCCAGCCGCATCGAGTGCGTTCAGGGCCTCCTCCACGGCGGCGTGGGTCTCGCAGTCCTTGTCGTCGACCTGCCACCCCCACGACCGCATCAGGTCGTGCACCCGCGAATGATCATGCTGGGCAACCGGACGACCGACCGCCATCGCCGCGACGCCAAGCAAGTCGTGCACCGAACTCGGCGGATGCTCGATCGCCTCGATCACGGACCGTGCAGCGGCGATCGATAGGCCGCCCGGCCCGATCAGCGCCCGGACCAGGCCCAGCCGGGCCAGGTGGGTCTCGTCGTACTGGGCCTGGGTGGCCGAGGTGAGCACGCCGTCGTGGAGCAGCCGCTCACGGAGGTAGAACTTGATCGTCGCGACCGGCACGCCGCTCTCGCGCGACAGTTCGGAGATGCGCATTCCGGCCTCCTTGACAATGGATAGTGATACTCCCCATTATTGGAGAGTCGCACTGTCTATTCATAGGAGAATATATGCCTGCGCCACCGGCGATTCGGATGACCCATGAGTACGAAGGTGAGCTGGTGGTCTTCCTGATCGGCATGAGGATCAACAAGCCATGGCGACCCGACCTCTGGCTTCCGGTGTTTTCGGCGATGCCGCGGATGCTGGCCGAACTCTCCCAGGATCCCGACTCCGGTCTGATCGGCTACCGGCTGACATTCGGGTCAGGCGGTCCGGTCGTGGTCCAGTACTGGAACTCCCACGAGAAGCTCTATGCCTACGCCAGCGCCCCCGACGCCGAGCACCGGCCGGCGTGGACGGCGTTCAATCGGCGGGTTCGGAAGGCTCCCGGCTCGGTGGGGATCTGGCACGAGACGTACCTGGTGGCTCGGGCCGAAAGCCTGTACGCGCACATGGCGCCGGCCGGGCTGGCGAAGGCCACGTCCGCGGTTCCGGTGGCTCGCCGTGGCGAGCGGGCCAAACGATTGGCCCAGGGGAAGGCGGCCTGAGCGCCGCCTATCGGCGTTCCGGTGACGGCGCCCGAGCCCGGCTGGTACGCCGATCCCGCCGGAGTCGCGCAGAACGTTTCGAAGGCACTGAAATCGTCAGCAGCCACGGTGACTGCCAACCCGTGGCGAAACCTTCGTGGCGACCGGCCGGTGGAGCGATAGCCTGTGCCGGTGCCTGGAGTCCCGCCTGCTCACTATGGATACTTCGGACCCGCCGGAACCTTCGCCCATCAGGCGCTGCTGACGCTGCCCGCGATCGGGGCCGAACCGATCCCGTACGCGACCGTCGGGCTGGGCCTGGAAGCCGTCCGCGACGGTGAGGTCACCGCTGTCCTGGTGCCGATCGAGAATTCGGTCGAGGGTGGAGTCTCGGCGACGCTGGACAACCTCACCCACGGCGACCCGCTGGTGATTACCCGCGAGGTGACGTTGCCGGTGCAGTTCACCCTGTTCGGCCGACCCGGCACGCGGCTGGAGGACGTTCGGCAGATCCTGACCCATCCGCACGCCGCGGCGCAGTGCCGGGACTGGCTGGCCGCCAAACTGCCCCAGGCGACGGTCACCGAGAGCGGCTCGACCGCGGGTGCGGCCGCCGAGGTATCCGACCCCCAGTCCCGCTTCGACGGCGCGATCTGCGCCCAGGTCGCCGGTGAGCTGCACCGGTTGAGCCCGCTGGCGGAGGGCATCGCCGACAATCCCGACGCCGTCACCCGCTTCGTCCTGGTCGCCAAGCCGGGTCCCGTGCCGCCCCCGACCGGCGCCGACAAGACCACGATGGTGCTGTTCATGCGGGAGAACCACCCGGGTGCGCTGCTGGAGATCCTGGAACAGTTCGCCAGCCGAGGCGTCGATCTTTGCCGGATCGAGTCCCGCCCGACGAAGCGGACGCTCGGCGACTACTGCTTCTCCGTCGACGCCGAGGGCCATATCGACGATGCCCGGCTGGCCGAGGCCATGATGGGCCTGCATCGGATCTGCGCGGACGTGATCTTCCTCGGCAGCTATCCACGCGCGGACGCGACCCCGGCCAACGTCAAGGCGGGCACGTCCAACGCCGACTATGCCGCCGCCGCCGGCTGGCTGCAGGCGCCTCCAACAGCCGCCCGGCTGAGGCTTCCCGCTGTGCCGCTTTCGGGGCCCCGAAGCGTGCCCAATTTGTTACCTCCTGAACAAATTTGTGTCTAGAAGGCTCCTCCCGATCACCGTAAGTTCGCCGAGGTCGGCCTGCCCGCGAGCAGGCAACACCCCCACTTCGAGGTGCCGACTCGGACGAAAGGAAACCCAATCATGACCAGTACCCGAGGGAGGTGGGGGCGCAAGACGGCGGTAGTGAGCGCCGCTGTCACGCTGGCCGTGGTGGCGGCGACGCTGACTGCTCCCGCCCGCGCAGATGTCACGGCGAATGCGCCGGTGGCCGACCCATGCCCGGCTCCGGTACCGCTGAGCTCGGTTCAGGCCGGCATGGTCGGCGAGGGACTGACGGTCGTCTCCGGATCGACGCCTGTGCCGTTCAAGGTCGACGTACTCGGCGTATTGGACGACGGTGTCGGAGTCGGCCGCGACATGATCATGATCAAGGTGTCCGACTACGCCGGGCAGCACGTGATCGACCAGGGTGACGGGATCTGGGCCGGCATGTCCGGGTCTCCGGTCTATGTCGACGGCAAATTGCTTGGTGCGGTGGCCTGGGGCTTCACATTCAGCCCGTCGGCGATCGGCGGCTTGACGCCGGCCGAGGACATGCTCGACGTCCTGGGGCTGACCACGACGCCGGCCAAGGCGAAGAGCCCGCTCCGGGCGGCCGGCAAGGTCAAACTGTCCGCCGCCGCCAAGCGCGACCTCGCGGCCAAGGCCGGGGTCGCCGACTCCCCGGGCACCATGCAACAACTGGCGATTCCGCTGGCCGTCAGCGGCCTTGCTCCGAAGCGGATCAACCAGCTGCAGAAGGACGCCGATTCCGCGGGCCTGGCGGTGAGGGCGTACGCCGCCGGCCGGCACGCCGCACCGAAGGCGGGCGCAGTTCCTGCCGCTCGGCCGAAGCCCGGTGGCAATTTCGCGGCTGCGCTGTCGTACGGCGACGTCACCTTGGCCGGCACCGGGACGACCACCGCCGTCTGCGGCGACCAAGCCCTCGCGTTCGGACACCCGTTCAACATCTCCGGGCCGGTGAGCAACGGCGCGAACGACGCCGATGTCATCTCCGTCGTGATCGACAACGTCTTCGGCTCGTTCAAGATGTCGAACATCGGGGCCGACTTCGGGACGATGGACCAGGATCGATTGGCGGGGGTCCGGGCCGACTTGACGCGTACGCCGAAAACCACTGAGGTCACCACGACCATCCACAACGGCGATACCCACAAGGAGCGGATCGGAACCACCGACGTCGTCGATCCGTCCTGGCTGTCGACTGCTCTCGTCTACTCGGTCTGGGGAAACTACGACGCGGCGTTCGACGAGTGGGGCGACGGCGTGGCGACCAGTGACTGGACCATCAGCGGCACTCGGGCCGGCGGCAAGCCGTTCTCGGTCAGCCGGTCCAACCAGTGGGCGGACCACATCGACGTCACGGTCGACCCGGCCTTCGACATCGCCAGCGCCGCCGACGCGCTGGTCAACAACGAGTTCGAGCCGGTGACCGTCGACAACGTCACCTTCGGGTCCACCGCGAAGACGAAGTTCGACCAGTTGAACATCACCAAGCTCCAGGTCTCGGTGAACGGCGGGAAGTACAGCTCGGCCAAGCAGCTGAGGGTCAAGGTCGGGGGACAAGCTGAAGCTCCGGGTGACCCTGCGGCCGTATCGGAGCGCCACGACCAAGACCACCACCTTGGCCCTGACCGTGCCCAAGAAGGCCAGGGGCCAGAGCGGATCGTTGTCGGCGACCGGCGGAGTGGATCTCGCCCTCGGAGGCGATGAGGACATCGACAGTGAGTGCCTGCTCGTCGGGAACTGCCCGGCCGAGGAGGAGGGCTCCTTGGATGCGGTGATCAAGGGCATCACCTCGGCGCCGCGCAACGACGCCGTGGTGGCTGACCTGACGCTGGAGTCGGAGAAGGACGGGGAGTCGACCTCGGTGGCGACGGCCACGAAGTTGAAGACCCGTACCGTCACCGGCGGCCGCAGCATCGGGATCACCATCTCGAAGTAGCGGACACGTTCCGTTCCTGAGCCTGTCGAAGAACGTGTCCTGAGCCTGTCGAAGGACGCCGATGTTCCTTCGACAGGCTCAGGGCGCGGTCGTCGTTCGGCTGCTTCTTGCCAGCGGACTTGCGGCAGCGGTTCGGGGCACCCGGAGGATGAGCGCACCGGGGACGACCTCGGCGACCATCGTCTGGCACTCGCCGACGGTGTCACCGTCGAGCTGGTACTGATCCGGCTCCTCCACCGTGATCGTCACTTTGCTCCCGGTGAATCGGTCGACCTGCGGGTCGGTCCGCTTCCGCCGGGTCAGCACCCGGGTGGTGATGCCGCACCCAGTCCGCTGCTGTACGCGGCGAGGCGACCAGCACGTCGAGGATGCCGTCATCGGGCCGGGCGCCGGGATCAGCGCGATGTTGCCCTGCAGGAAGCCGACGTTGCCGACGACGATCACGTGGGCCCGTCGCTTGACCGGTGGCTCGTCGTCGACCTGGATGGTGGTGCGCAGCGCCGGGTGATTGGCGTGCTGGGCCGCCGCGACGAAGTACGCCGCCGAGCCGACCGCCTTCTTCAGGTTGGGGTCGGTGCCTTCCATGATCACCGCGTCGATCCCGATGCCGGCCATCACCGCGGAGTGGTCGGGGGTCCCGCCGTCGACGGTGATCTGGACCAGGTCGATCGGCTTGTCCACCCCGTCGAAGGCCACGTCCAAGGGCGGCTGCCTCGTCCAGCGGGATGCCGATGTTGCGGGCCAGCAGGTTGCCGGTTCCGGCCGGGATCAGCCCGAACGGTACGCCGGTGCCGGCCAGGCCGGAGCAGATCACCCGGATGGTGCCGTCGCCGCCGGCCCCGAGCACCAGGTCCACGCCCTCGCGTACCGCCTGCTCGGTCATCGCCCGGCCCGGGTCGTCGCTGGTGGTCTCCAGCCAGAGGGCCCGTTCCCAGCCCCGTGACTTGAGTTCGTACTCGACGTGCCGCCGGAACGTGATCCAGTCGGTCACCTTCGCCGGGTTGAAGATCACGGCGGCGCGGCGGAGCGGGTCAGCGCTCTCGACGGCCGGCGCCTTGCTTCGGACCAGTTCGGTCACCAGTTCGGTCGGCACCGGCACCCGGACGCCGGCGACGATCAATGCGGTGCTGGCCACCAGCGCGCCGTAGAGCGCCCCGCCGATGATGTCGGAGACGTAGTGGGCGCCGAGTCAGCCAGCGGTCAACACCAACGGCGATCACCAGCAGCCCGGCACCGACCTGCCACAGTGCCGCGCGCCCGCAAGCTCTGCCGGGTCACCGAGAACGTCGCCGCGACGGCGATGGCCGACGCCACCGCCGCGGTCATGTGGCTGGAGGGATAGGAGAAGCCGGTGGAGGTGATCAGGTCCAGCGCCTGCTCCGGCCGCGGTCGACCGATGATGATCTTGGCCAGGAGTTGTGCCGCCCCAGCCGAGCACGATCACCAAGATCAACGCCACCGAGAGCTGCCGGAGTCGGCGTTGGAAGGCCCACAACGCGATGCCGGCCAGCGCCAGATACTGGAGTCCGGGCCAGGTGAGCAGGGCGAACGCAGCAGCGATCTGCGCGGTCGGTGACTGCGGATCGAGCGGCGGTGCGAGGGTGCGGCGGTCGAATTCGGCGAGCGCTTCCGAGTTGAAGGTGAGCCAGGTCCAGCCGACCACAGCCACGAGCAGCACGACCGCGATCAGCAGCGAAGATCGGGTCGGGGGGCGGCGCACCACTGCGGTCATCATCCCAGCCGGACCCAGGCGACTCGCCGTGACAGGCCAGCAATGCGAGTCGCAGCTGAAGGATCGCCCTCGTTAGGGTGTGGCGGGTGATCGACGTCAAGGTGCTGCGCCACGATCCCGACCGCGTACGAGCGTCCCAACGGGCGCGGGGCGAGTCGGAGTCCCTGGTCGACGACCTGCTGGCGGCCGACGAGGCGAGGCGCAACGCGATCGCCCGCTACGAGGAGCTGCGGGCCGAGCAGAAGAATCTCGGCAAGTTGATCTCCCGGGCCCAGGGTGAGGAACGGGCCGGGCTGCTGGCCCGCACCAAGGAGCTGGCCGACCTGGTGAAGAAGGCCGAGGCCGCGCAGAACGAGATCAGCGGTGTCTTCGACGCGATGCTGAAGCAGGTCGGCAATCTGGTATTTGATGACGTACCGCCCGGCGGCGAGGACGACTACGTGGTGCTGGAGACGCTCGGCACGCCGCGGGACTTCGCCGCCGAGGGCTTCGTGCCCGCAAAGACCATCTCGAGCTCGGACAGCTGCTGGGCGCGATCGACGTCGAGCGCGGCGCGAAGGTCTCCGGGTCCCGCTTCTACTACCTGACCGGGCAGGGCGCCGAGCTCGAGCTCGCCTTGATCAACTTCGCGATGAGCCTGGCCCTGAAGAACGGCTTCACCCCGATGATCCCGCCGGCGCTGGTGAAGCCGCAGGCCATGGAGGGTACGGGTTTCCTCGGCCAGGCGGCGCAGGACGTCTACCACCTGGCCGAAGATGATCTGTACCTGGTCGGCACGGCCGAGGTGCCGCTCGCCGCGTACCACTCCGACGAGATCCTCGCGGCGGCGCCGCTGCCGCTGCGGTACGCCGGCTACAGCCCGAGCTACCGGCGCGAGGCCGGCTCGTACGGCAAGGACACCCGGGGCATCTTCCGGGTGCACTGGTTCGACAAGGTCGAGATGTTCGTCTTCTGCGCGCCCGAGGACGCCGCCGCCGAGCACCAGCGGCTGCTCGGCAGTGGGAGAAGGAGTTCATCGACGCGCTCGAGATCCCGTACCAGGTCATCGACGTGGCGGCCGGCGACCTGGGCTGAGCGCGGCGCGGAAGTACGACTGCGAGGCTGGCTGCCGACCCAGGAGCGCTACCGCGAGATCACCTCGACGTCGAACTGCACCGAGTTCCAGGCCCGGCGGCTGCAACATCCGGGCCCGCTTCGACGGCCGGCACCGGCCGGTGGCGACGCTGAACGGCACGCTCTGCGCGATGACCACGGACCATCATCATGATCCTGGAGAATCACCAGCAGGCGGACGGTTCGGTCCGGCTGCCGGAGGCGCTGCGACCCTTCCTCGGCGGTCGAGAGGCGCTGACCCCGCTGTCGGGTGTAGGGCGTTACAACTCGACACCCCGATCGGGCTGGCGGCCGCGACTCGTCGCGCTCGACGTCGACGGCACCGTTGTCGATCGCGACGGAGCGCTGCCCGATGCGGTCGGCGAGGCGATCGGTCAGGTGGTCGCCGCCGGCGTACCGGTGGTGCTGTCCACCGGACGGGCCTGGCACGGCACCCAGCCGGTGGTCGAGCGAACTCGGTCTGCCGCCGGGGCCGTCGGTGTGCTCCAACGGCGCGGTGATCGTCGGCTATCCGCCGCAGGAGATCGTCAAGGCGATCACCTTCGATCCCCGCGACGTGATCGCCAGGGTCGAGGACATTCGCCCCCGGCACGTTGATCGCCGTCGAGGAGATCGGCCGAGGCTACCGGCTCAACGAGCACTTCCCCGGCGGGGACCTGACCGGCGAGATGATCATCGAGGACCTGGAGCAGCTCAGCTCCCGGCCGGTCACCCGCATCATCCTGCGCGACCCGACCCGCTCGGATCGAGGACTTCATCACCCTGGCCAGTCACCTCGGTCTGCACGGTGTGACCTACTTCGTCGGCTGGAGCGCCTGGCTCGACATCGCCCCGGAGGGTGTCAACAAGGCCACCGCGCTGGCCGAGGTGGCGCTGCAACTGGGCATCCACGCCGGCCGACGTGCTCGCCTTCGGTGACGGCCGCAACGACATCGAGATGCTCCGCTGGGCCGGCCGCGGCGTCGCGATCGGTGACGCGCCGCCGGAGGTGCGGGCGGCCGCCGACGACGTGACCCCGCTGTTCGCCGACGGCGGCCCGGTCGCCGAGCTCCGCCGCTGGTTCGGCTGAGCCCTCCGCCCGCCCGGCCTGGCCGCCCTCGTTCCACCCTGGCCGCACTCCTGTCGGGTTCCACCCGCGACTCCAGCAACATCTTGCTCGCTGACGGCGCGGTACAGACACTCCTCGATCAGCGGGCAGGCGAAGCAGGCGTTCTCGGCCTGCCGGACCAGCAGCGCCTGCCGGTGGCGCAGCACCGTCGGCGCCCTTGAGGTCAGCGGGCATCTGAATCTCCCGGAGGTCTGGTTGTGCCAACAGGCCTCGCCTCGTCCACACCCTGGGTCCGGTCCCTCCCAGACCAGCAACGATCCTGATTTGCCCTGAGGAATTCCGACCCTTCGAGCTAGAGGTACATGCCGCCACTGCCCGTCGGGTTGCGGTTCTCGTCACCGGCCGGGAACGTGGTACCCGGCGGCAGGGCCCGGCGCATCTGCTCCAACTGGGCGCGGGCGGCCATCTGCTGGGCGAACAGGGCCGTCTGGATGCCGTGGAACAACCCCTCGAGCCAGCCGACCAGTTGCGCCTGGGCGATCCGCAACTCGGCATCGGTCGGGGTCACGTCGTCGGTGAACGGCAACGAGATGCGTTCCAGCTCGTCGACCAGTTCGGGCGCCAGCCCTTGCTTGAGCTCCCCGATCGACGCCTCGTGGATGCTGCGCAGCCGCTGCCGGCTGGCTTCGTCCAGCGGAGCGGACTTCACCTCGTCGAGCAGTTGGCGGATCATGTTGCCGATCCGCATCACCTTCGCCGGCTCCTCCACCATGTCGGTGACCGACCTTGCCGGGTCGTCGTCCGGCCGGTCGCGCGGCGGCCCTTCGACCGCCATCGCCTGCGGGGTGACGACGTAGACGCGGCCGTCGGCGGTCGCTCCGGCCACCCCCTGCATCTGCTCGGAGGACTCGGCGGCGGCATTGGCATCAGTCGTCATGCAGCCGATCCTAAGCGGGACGGTCGACCGCAGGGGAGCGGAAAACCGTTCGCTGTCGCGTACGCGGTCCTCGTAGGGTTAGTCGGTCATGCAGGATTTTCCCCCCACCGTCGCAAACCCCGGAGCGCCGTCTGGCTCCGGGGCGGGCCGGCGCCTGCGCACTCACAACTTCTCCAACCCCGATACCCGCAGTCCGACGCGCTTCCTTCTGTGGCTGCTGCGGCAGCAGCCGACGGTGCTGATCGTGTGCTCGCTGACCAGCATGGCGGAGTGGCTGCCGGGCGCGGTCGGTCCGTTCTTGGTGGGCAAGGTGGTCGACGAGGGCATCGTGCCGCGCGATCTGGACGCCGTCATCAGGCTCAGCATGGTCATGTTGGGACTCGCACTGGTCGGGATCACCGCCGGCACCCTCAACCACACGTTCGTCGTCCGCGCCTGGCTGATCGGCATGTACGGACCGATGAAGATGATCACTCGGAAGGCCACCCAGCTCGGCCATCTGCTGCCGCAACGGACGCCGACCGGCGAGGTCCTGAGTGTCGCCGCCGGCGACACGGACGAGTTCGGGGCGCTGACCGAGGTGGTGTCGCGGGCCTGCGGTGCGCTGATGTCCTATCTGATGATCGCCGGGCTGGTGCTGTGGACCTCACCCCAGCTCGGGCTGGTGGTTCTGGTCGCCGCCCCGCTCGTCGTGCTGCTGGCCATGCCGCTGCTCAAGCCACTGCAGCGCCGCGAAGAGATCGAGCGCTCACGGACCTCCGACCTGACGTCGATGGCCACCGACATCGTGGCCGGACTGCGGATCCTTCGGGGCATCGGTGGCGAGCAGACCTTCGCGCGCAATTACGCGTCCCAGTCCCAGTTCACCCGACGCGCCGGGATCTCAGCCGGCGCCTGGCAGGCCGCGGTCGAGGGCACCGGCGTGCTGCTGTCCGGCCTCTTCCTGGTCGTGCTGTCCTGGCTCGGTGCGCGCGAGGTCGCCGCCGGTGACCTGACCGTCGGGCAATTGATCAGCTTCTTTGGTTACGCGGTGTTCATGGTCTGGCCGATCCAGACCTTCTTCGAGCTCGCGCAGAAGTGGATACGCGCGCTGGTGTCCGCGCGCAAAGCCATCGCCGTGCTGGAACTCCAGCCGCCATGGCACAGCCCCGAGCAGCCGCTGTCGCTGACCGCCGGCCAGCCGCTCCATGATCAACTGACCGGCTTCACCGCACTGCCGGGAGAGCTGACCATCGTGGTGTCGGCGTTGGCCGCCGACTCGGCCGCGCTGGCCGACCGACTCGGCCGCTATCTGCCCGGCGACGTCGAGCCGGTCCGCGGCGACGTGGTCGACGGGCTCAAGGGTCGGGCCGCCCGGCGGGAGCGTCGGCGGCTGGAGGTCGAGCGGATCCGGTTGGCCGAGCGGGACAGTCAACTCGCCGGGCGCAACTGGGGCGTCACCCTCGGCGCGGTTGATCTTGCTGACGTCGCTCTCGACGAACTCCGCCGGACGATCGTGGTCAGTGATGCGTCGAGTCAGCTGTTCGCGGGCACGTTGCAGGAGGCGGTCGATCCACACGGCCGGCTGAGCTTGACCCAGGCCGAGACCGCGTTGCACACCGCTGCGGCCGAGGACGTCTTCGACAGCCTGGCCGGCGGCTGGCAGGGCCGGATCGACGAACGCGGCCGCGGTCTGTCCGGCGGCCAGCGACAGCGGGTCGTGCTGGCTCGTGCGCTGGCCCTGGACCCGGAGATCTTGATCTTGGTCGAACCGACGTCGGCGGTGGACGCGCACACCGAGGCGCGGATCGCCGAGCGGCTGGTCGCGCATCGACGGGGCCGGACGACGATCGTCACCACGGTCTCCCCGCTGCTGCTCCACCACGCGGACCGGATCGCGTTGATGTCGGGCCGCAAGGTCGTCGCGTACGGGACGCACGAGGAACTGCTGCACAGCAATCCCGAGTATCGCCGGGCCGTGGTCCGGGCGATGGATGAGAACGAGGAGCTGAGTCGCGATGACTGAGCTGCAGACCCGGCTACCGGGATCCGCCGAAACATGGCGGGTGAATCCGCCGCCGCCTCGGGTCCCGGTCGACCTGCTGCCGCCCGCATCCGGATCGGTGCGATTTCGCCTGCGAGCATGGCGGCAGCGTCATCAGCAGCGGGAGCGGCGGGCGATCGCGTTCTTCGCCGCTTCGCAGAATCCCGACCTCGGGCTGCCGGTCGCCGACCGGCATGCGGTGGGCCGGTTCTTCGCCTCCTTGATCCGGCGTCGCCGGCTGATCGTCGCCGCGCTGCTGGGGCTGCATGCCGTCGCGGCGATCGCGGGTCTGGTCGTGCCGCGACTCCTCGGCGATCTGGTCGACGAGGCGGCGGCGCCCGCTACCCCCGCCTCGACCCTGAACGGGATCGCGCTGGCCGTGACCGGAGTCGTGGTGCTGCAGGCGCTGCTCACCTTCCTGGCGCTCCGCACGTCGGTGATCTTCGGTCAGGACATGCTGGCCGAGGCGCGGGAGTACATCGTCCGGACCGTGCTCAGACTGCCGCTGGGCCGGGTGGAGAGCGCCAGTTCGGGCGACCTGGTCACGCGGGTGACCCGGGACGTGGGGACGATGAGCCAGAGCGTGCGCTTCGGCCTGCCGGAAGTGGTGATCGCATCGCGTCACCACGGTGCTGACGCTGGTTGCGATGCTGCTCAATTCGGTGCTGCTCACCGTGCCGCTGCTGCTCGTCGCTCCGTTGTTCATCTTCTCGGTACGCCGCTACCTGCAGCGGGCGCCGAAGGGATACATCACCGAGGGCGGGACGTACTCGCAGATCAACTCCAGCCTGACCGAGACCGTCGAGGGGGCCCGGACGGTCGAGGCAATGGGGCTGCAGGCGGTCCGGGTCGAGACCGGTGATCAGGACATCGCCGTGTCGGCGCAGGCCGAGCGCTACACGATGGCCTTGCGCAACGTGCTGTTCACGCTGATCGGGTTCGCCTACGACACCCCGGTGGTGCTCGTGTTGATCTTGGGCGGAGTCGGCTACATCAACGACTGGATCACGCTCGGCCAGATCACGGCGGCGACGCTCTACGTGCAGGCGGTCGTCGAGCCGCTCTCCCGGCTGATCCGCAATGTCGACCGGTTGCAGGTCGGCATCGCGTCCACCTCCCGGCTGCTCGGGATCGCCGCCGTGCCGCAAGATCGCGTGCCGGGTTCGGAGCTACCGACCGGGGATCGCCTGGTCGGCCGGGATCTCCGGTTCGCGTACCGGGCTGATCATGACGTGCTGCACGGTATTGATCTTGAACTGCGACCCGGCGAGCGGCTGGCGATCGTGGGACCGAGTGGCTCGGGCAAGTCGACGCTGGGCCGGCTGCTCGCCGGGATCAACGGTCCGCGGACCGGTTCGGTCACCGTCGGTGGGGTGGAGTTGACCGCGCTCCCGCTGGAGGTCCTGCGCACCGAGGTCGCGCTGGTCACCCAGGAACACCACGTCTTCGTGGGCAGCGTGCGGGACAACATCATCCTGGCCCGCGAGGACTCGCCGGACGAGGTGGTGATCAAGTCGCTGCAGACGGTCGAAGCGTGGACGTGGGTCTCTCGGTTGCCGAGGGGCCTGGATACGGTCCTGGGCTCCGGGAATCTGAAGCTGACGCCCGCTCAAGCGCAACAGATCGCCCTGGCCCGCTTGGTGCTAGCGGACCCGCACACCCTGGTGCTGGACGAGGCGACCTCACTGATCGATCCGCGAACGGCCCGCCATCTCGAGGGCTCGATGGGTGCACTGCTCCTCGACCGGACCGTGGTGGCGATCGCGCATCGCCTGCACACGGCTCACGATGCGGATCGGATCGCGGTGGTCATCGACGGTCGGATCGCCGAACTGGGCAGCCATCACGAACTGGTGGCCGCGGAGGGCGAGTACGCGAGGCTCTGGCGGGCCTGGACGTCCTGATCCGCGCGGCAATCCGGCGCGCGGGTCAGGCCGTCAAGATGATCTTGCCCAGGTGATCGCCGGATTCGAGGCGGGCATGGGCGGCCGCGGCCTCGGTGAACGGGAAGGTTGTCGGGGTGGGCAGCACGATGGCGCCGGACTCGATCATCGGCCAGACCGCCGAGACGACGCGGGCACAGATCGCCGCCTTCTCCTCGACGGGTCGCGCCCGCAGCGAGTTGGAGACGACGGAGCCGCGCTTGCCCATCAGCGTGCCGATGTTGAGTTGGCCCTTCGTACCTCCCTGCATGCCGATGATGTGCAGCCGCCCGTTGGTCGCCATCAGCCGTACATGATCATCGAGGTACTTGGCCCCCATGTTGTCCAAGATCACGTCCACGCCGTGGCCGGCGGTCGCCGCCTTGACTTCACCCGGCCAGTCGCCGCGGTAGGAGATCGCGAAGTCGGCGCCGACGGACCGGCAGTACGCCAACTTCTCCTCGCTTCCCGCGGTGCTGATCACGGTCGCGCCCAGCGACTTGGCGTACTGGATGGCGAACGAGCCGATGCCTCCGGCGCCGCCGTGGACGAGGAAGACCTCGCCACTCTGCAGCCGCGCGAGTTCCAGGTTGGAGGAGACCGTTGCGGCCACCTCGATCACCCCGGCTGCGGCGACCAGATCCATCCCGGGCGGGGGTGGTACCACCTGACCAGCCGGTGCGACCACGTACTCGGCGTAGCCCCCGCCCGCCAGCAGGGCAACACACGGATCGCCGACCGACCAGCCGGACACTCCGGGGCCGACTTCGGCCACGGTGCCGGAGACCTCGAGCCCGAGCAGCTCACTCGCGCCGGGCGGCGGGGGATAGTGGCCCTGCCGCTGCAGCAGGTCGGCTCGGTTGACGCCGGCGGCGACGACCTTGATCAGGATCTGGTCCGACTCGGGCTGGGGGCGGTCGGCCTCGCCGACGCGTAGCACGTCGGGGGACCCGGACTCGCTCATCACGATGGCGCGCACGGTTTCAGCTTGCCACAACGACTGATGCGGTCGGCTAAGATCTGGGTGCCCACGCACCGGGCGAGGTCGCATAGTGGACTAGTGCAGGCGCCTTGAAAGCGCCCGAGCGGGAGACCGTTCCGTGGGTTCGAATCCCACCCTCGCCGCGCTCGCCGGGCCGACATCATCAGCGCGGCCGATCGCCTCCGAACACCGAACGTGAGGCTGGATAGGGTCGTGCTGTGCCTGCTCCCACCCCCTCCGACGAGCGATTCGAGCTCAAGCCGGCCCCGCCCGTTCGCGCCATGGCCATCTCCGCCGTCACCGCCATCGTCGGCGCCGGCCTGATCGTGCTGGCGACGGCCAACGACTGGTCTGTCGCCGTCGTGATCATCGGTATCGCCTTGTTGATCTTCGGAGTATCCCTGGCCGTGACCGCATTGCTGCTGGTGATGCGGATGCGTACGGTCGTCACGGTCGGCTCCGACGAGCTTGCCGCGATCCGCGGGCGCGATAGCCGGTCGGTGCCGTGGCCGATGATCGACAAGGTCAGCCTGCGCGGTCCGCGACTCAGCGTGATCACCAAGCCAGGTGCCGGCGCGAACCTCGTGGTGGTCAATCCGCGGACCCCGGCCGATCCGACGTTCGCGGCCCTGATTGCGGCGGTGCGCCGACGGCTCGATATCGATCGCGGCTTTCGTCCGCCCGGTGATCCTCCTCGACTACCGGGCGGCGATCAGCGATAGGGCTGCGACGTCGCCGCGGTCTTCGCGTCGTACGCGCAACTGTCGTTGACGTCTTCGCTCTCGGTGGTGCTGGTTCCGCTGGGCTTCTTCTTCTTCGGCTTGTCCGACCTGGTCTCGCCGAGCGCGACCTTCACCCGCTTGCGCATCTGCGAGAAGTCCGGATTGGGACTGAGGAATCCGTCGACGCCGTGCTTGAACACGATGCTGCGTACGTTGCCGTCCTTCACCCGCAGGCTCAGGTCGACCATCAGCGGCAGCACCTCCTGCGGCATGTCGGTGTAGACGATCGTCTTGCCCGCTTTGGCGATGTCCTCGTAGCGGGCCAGCATGTTGGCCGGATTGGCCTGTTTGATGATCGCGTTGATCACGCAGCGCTGACGATCCATCCGAGCGAAGTCGTCCGAGCCGTAGCGACCGCGCGCGTACCAGAGGGCTTCGCGGCCGTTCAACTTCTGCTTCGGACCGGGCTTCAGATACTCCTTCGGCGGGATGCCGAGATCGGTGTTGCCGCCGATCGGGATGTAGGTGTTGATGTTGATGGTGATCCCGCCGAGCGCGTTGATCATCTTCGCGAAGCCCTGCAGGTTGATCAGCACGTAGTAGTCGACCTGCAGGCCGAGCGCCTCGCCGACCGACAACTTGAGGGCGTCGGCACCCAGGTTGTCGGTGGGGCCCAGGATGTCCTTGGGCACGGCCTTCGGCACGTTGTCGTACATCGCGTTCAGGAAGTATTCGGGGTTGTTCCCGTCACCGTTGGTGAACCCGTTCGGGTAGTACTTGTGCAGCGGGGAGTCCGACGGGAACGGCATTCGGCCGGTGTTGCGCGGCAGGCTGAACAGGGTGGTGTCGCCGCTCCTGGTGTCGATGCTGGCCAAGATCACTGTGTCGGTCCGCGTCCCGACCCGGTTGCGGTCGGAGTCGCCGCCGAGCAGCAGGACATTGAGCCGGGGCTTGTCCGCCCACGGATCGAGCTTGCTGGTCTGTCCCGCCTTGGGGGTCGGTTTGACGTCCAGCGTCGGCCGGGTGGCGCTCTTGGTGTTCTTCTCGCTCTTGAAGACGGTGTTGACCGAATTGGCCGTGATGTAGGAGTAGTTCGCGGCGACCGCCATCGGCGCGGCCACGGCGAAGGCGAGCAGACCGACGAGGATTCCGCCGGTCGTCCGCTGGGCCGTGGACACGGAGCCGCGCAGGCTGAGGTGGCTGGCGACCACGACGGCCACCCAGACGATCGCGATGACGATCAGTGCCACCGCAACCCGGCGGAGCACAATCGGGTTGAGGGCGTACCCGAGCAGGCCCTGCCGGTCGACGAGCGCGTAGATGCCGAGGGAGAGCACGGTCGCGGCGAAAATGCCGAGGATGACACTGCCGACGAGGCGGCGTCGGGCGGCGATCAGGCCGAGGCCAGGAGCCGCCGTACCGGCAATGGTGAAGATGACCGTGCGGCGGAAGTCGTCGGCCGGCTCTAGGGCCCGTCGGCCGCGTCCAGGCGGCGGGGTCGGCTGGGACGGGAGATCCCAGGCCCAATCGTCCGAGGCCGGCTGGTCCGGCATCGGCACCTCCTTGCTGTCGGCTGGTCGGCGGGGGCGAAAACTCGCTCTACTGTACGTGGACGGCGGGGGCCGGGGCCATTTCCGGCGGTGACGCGCTGCGCGGTGGATTCACTTTGCCTCGCGCGGTCCCGGGTAGGTAGTGTTGCCGAGCGTTCGACCGCCGGTTCATGCGCCGGGATCGAACGACGAGTATGGGGAGGCGTCGCCTAGTCCGGTCTATGGCGCCCGCCTGCTAAGCGGGTTGAGGGCACAAACCCTCTCGCGGGTTCAAATCCCGCCGCCTCCGCTCCCACCAGGGCACACGCCGCCCGAGTCGAACCGGCTCGGGTGGCGTTGAGCGGTGGTGGTGAGCGACGCCGACGGGTGCGTAGGCCGCGGGAAGGCGATATCCGGAAATGCCGTCAGCAGTTCCAAATGCGGTTCAGACGCGGACACCATTGCATTGTTCGGCTGGATATATCTGTCGAATTCGGCCCGAGAGCAGCGAGCCGCGTTTTTGACAAGCGCACCGTTCCGGGCGACCGTGAACACCAGCGAGGCCACCCTGGCATCGACCGACCCCGAGTGCGGCGTCGCCACCGTCTGGTATCGCTTCAGGCCGCGGGTGAGCGGCATTCTACGCGGCCAGCACCCAGGGGAGTGACTACGACACCACGCTGGCGCTGCTGTCCGGACGACGCCGCTCCCTGTCACCGATCGAGTGCTCGGAACGATGCATATGGTGCTCAGGCGGCTGTCCGGTTCGAAGCCACGCGAGGCACGACGTACTGGATCCAGGTCGGCACCCTGCTGTGAGGGTGAGGCCGGCGATGTCGGACCGGGGGGCAACATGGTGTTGACGATCGGTCCTCCGCCGCCGGATCCGACCGTCAGCGTGCGAGTACGTCGGGCCCGGGTGGTCGGGCTGGGCCGGGTCAAAGTCGTCGGACGAGTGACCTGCAACCAGAATCTCGATGTAGGCATCAACGGCACCCTCCGGCAGAAGCAGGGCCTCGACCTCGCCAGTGCGGAGTTTTCGACCGGTCGGCCGTGTGCCAAGTCGGCGGCGACCTGGACGGCCATTGCCGACAATGACCGGCGGGTCTTCAAACGGAAAAAGGCCGAGATCCGAGTTCAGGCCGAAGCGTGTAATCCATGGGCCTGCGGTTCCGATGAGAAACGGGTCACGATCAAGTTGAAATGACGGCCACGTTCTAGTCGTTGTCGCATCAGTCGCTCTGCACGAGTCGCGCGTTCGCGTCTAGCAACGCGTTCTGGGTTGAGGCTCCCACGACGTCGGTCGCCGGATAGAGGAGCACGCCGGTGAGTCGTCTGGTCAGTGACTCGGATTCCCAGACTTTGAGCACGGCCGGGTCGAGGCCGCTCAGGTAAAGCCGGCCGCCGTTCCTCTGCAGTCGGTCGGCGTAGCTCGATACGACGGTCAGAAACGTCGAACCCAGCGTCGTCCGTCCCCTCAGTCGCAGGATCACTGAGACGTTGGCTGCGAGTCCCACCTCGGGCAGCCAGTGCTGCAAGGTCTTCGCGCCGGCGAAGAACAGGGAGCCGTAGACATCCAGAACGAGGACGGAGTCGCTGGTGAGCTCGGCGGGGGGTGGGCGTACGCCGAAGTGGCCGCCGGGCAACGGGTAGAGCGCGACCACCTTCAAATCGACGGCTTCCTGGTTGAGCTGCATGACCAAGGAGATGCCGACTCCGACGCCCACCGCCGCAGCCACCGGGAGGAGCAGCGTGGCGACGAGGGTGACTCCCAGACCGACCATAGAGTTGGGGCCGGCGTGGGCGACGCTCCAGATCTCCCGAGGCTTGAAGGACTTCACGGCGGCGTAGACCAGGAAGGCAGCCAGCGTGGGAAGCAGAACGTAGCCGACGGCCCCGGAGAACACCACCAGGACCAGCGCCACGCCAACCCCGGACCAGATCGCGGCCCACCGACTGCGAGCTCCGACGCTGGTGTTCAGAGCGGTGGCGCCGACCGACCCGCCCACCGGTTGGCCGCTGAACAGTCCTGAGGCAAGGTTGGCGATGCCTTGGGCTCGGAAGTCGCGCCCGGACTTGGACCGGGTGCCATCCGGGTTCGGCGCGGCCTCGGCGACGCCGGCTCCCTGGACGACGACGATCGCGGCGACCGCCAGCGCCCCGGTGATCACCTCCGGACTCAAGGCGGCTAGAGACGGCAGCGTGGGCAGCGGGAGTCCTTGCGGGATCGGTCCGAGGTCGGAGACCGTGGCCACGCCCGCAACGCCACTCACGATGACAATGACCGTCGGGACCAGAAGTGCCACCAGCGATGCCACCGACGACAACCGCGTGCGGGACAGGACAGCGAGCAGCAGGATCGCGCCGAGGCCCGCGGCCAGCGACGGCAGGCTCATCTGGCTCGGGTGCAGCACGACGTTCAGCGCCTTGGTCACGGCGAAGTTGCCTTCGGACGGAGAACCGGTCAGCGCCGGGAGTTGCCCGAAGAAGATGTTGGCGCTCAGCCCGGTGAGAAAGCCGAGCATCACCGATTGCGACACAAACCGGACGTAGCGACTGAGACCGAATGCTCCCGCGGCGACCATCGCGGCACCGGCGATCAAGGTCAGCCAGACTACGGCATCGGTGCGCTGATCCGCCGTTACGGACTCGATGGCCGAGCCCGCGGTCAGCGCCGCCGCGCTCGTTGTCGTGATCACCATCATCTTGGTGCTGGCCGTCAGGCCACCGGCCACCCGGCCCATCAGGCTCGCGTAGAGACCCTGGACCGGACTGACACCGGCGAGAACGCCGTTCGCCATGCCATCCGGAATGGCGGCGATTGCGCTGGGCATTGCCGCCAACAGATCCCGCTTGACGTCGGCCCGTCGCGGCCTGACGTCCGACGCCCAGGCTCGGACTTTCAGGACCAGCGCTGACCCTTTCGTCGGCATCTGGCCCCCAGACTCGCCGGCGATCGACGGAGTTTGCTACCCGCCGGGCACCTCGCCGACACGGCTGATGGACACCACCATAACGGCGCGGGCTTCGCGGCCTCAACCGTTCGTGGTCCGGTTGCGCCGTCTGCGGCGGTTGGCGCTAGGCACCGATCCGTGCGGCGAGCTCGGGTACTACGTCGGCCGGCGACGGCAGCGCGGCGATCTCGGCTTGAAGCTGCCGGGCGACGGCGCGCTCAGGACCTTCGGAGAGCAGTGCGGCGACCGCCCCCCGGATCGCTCCCGGCTGTTGGTCCTCGTTGAGCAGGGCGCGGGACGCGCCGGCTTCGGTCAGGAACTGCGCATTGAAGAACTGGTCGGCGCCCTGCGGCAGGATCAACTGCGGGATTCCGGCGGCGAGCGCGCCGAGCACGGTGCCCGTGCCGCCGTGGTGCACGATCAGGTCGACTCGGGACAAGATCTCGGACTGGTTGACGAACTTCTCGAGGTGCACGTGGGGGCCGACCTCGCCGAGGGCGGCCGGGTCGCCCTCGGGACCGACGGTGACCAGGATGTCGACGTCCAGGTCCGCGATCTCACCAAGCGCCCGCTGCAGCACGTCCACCGCCCCGAACGAAACCGTGCCCAGAGTCAGATAGACCCGGGGCCGGACCCTGGGTTCCTCGAGCCAGCCCGGCACTCCGCCGATCGACTCCGCGTATCCCACCGGCCGGATCGGAATCTTCGGCACGTCGAACGGACCGTTGAACCTGCGCAGGGAGGGTGGCGTGGGGTCCAGCAACGCCCCGGCCAGGAACTGAGTGTCGTCGGGCGAGGGCTGACCGCGGTCGGTCCACAGCGTGCGGTGATAGCCAATCGCCGCCGGGTGGATCGTCGCGTACGCCATGTGGGTGAGCCCGATCGCGTACGCGACCGCCGGAATGCCCAGGACGGTTGCCGCAAGGCCCGCACCCGCGTCCATGCCCTCGTAGACAACCAGGTCGGGTCGGTTCTCCTCGAGCAATTTGAGCAAGGTGTCTGCCACCGCCTCGGCCGTCACGTCGGCGAACATGCCGACGGTCAATTCGCGTCCCTCCAGGCCTGGGTTGCGCCGCTGCGTCTCGGCGAACGCCGCTCCCACGTCGAGCTCAACCGGCTGTTGCGGCACGGTCGGCAGCGGGAGGCGGTCGAGAAATGGCGGACCGACGGCGATGGTGACGTCGTGGCCCGCTTCAGCGCAGGCCAGCGCCAGTGGCATCAGCGGGTAGAGGTGCCCGTACGCGGGAATCGACGCAACGACGATCTTCACCAGGCCAATGCTGGCACCTGTGGCGGGCGCGTGTCGGGAAAGGCGCGGAGTCGATGGCTCAGTGGAATTGCGGAATGATCAGGTAGAGGCCGAACAGCACGAGCAGGCCGGCGAGCCCGATCAGGGCGTACCCCGCCGATAGCGCCACCCTGCCTGAGCTGCCCTGATTGGTCCGGACGGTGGCGACAGAGAGCATCCGGATCCCGAAGGCCAGCAGGAAGACGAACAGCACCGAGGCGCAGATGGAAACGACAGCGACGCTGCCGAGCGCGGCCCACTCGATCCTCATCAGGCGGCGCTCTTCGCCTTGGACTTCTTGGCCTTCTTGGGCTTGCGGTGGGGATCGAGAGTCGACAGTTTCGGCTCAGTGTCTGCGTCGGGTGACAACCGAGGGTCGTTGGCGTAGGTAGAAGGTGCCGCGCCCGCCAGCACCAGCACTTCGTGGCTGTCGGTGACGTTGTGGTGAGTGATCTTGTTGCGCCGCGACAGGGCGAAAATCCCTGCGCACGCCGCGGCCAGCAGCACCAGGAGGGCGATCACCCCGCCCAATCGAAGATTCGTCAGCATTGCGGCGAGCCCACCGACCAGTCCGGCGCCCGGCAGGGTCAGCAGCCACGCGATGGCCATCTTGCGGGCCACGCTCCAGCGGACCTCGGCGCCTTCGCGGCCGACGCCCGAACCGAGGATCCCGCCGGTGCTGACATGCGTGGTCGAGAGACCGAAGCCGAGGTGTGCGGAGGCCAGGATGGTTGCCGCCGTCGCTGCACCTGAGGCGGCGCCCTGCGGAGTCTCGATCTCGACGATGCCCTTGCCCATCGTGCGCATGACGCGCCAGCCCCCTGAGTAGGTCCCGAGCCCGATAGCGAGACCCGCCGCGAGCATCACCCACAACTGCGGTCCAGTGCCGACGGCCTGCAGGTTGGCGGAGATGAGGACCAGGGTGATGACGCCCATGGTCTTCTGCCCGTCGGAAGTACCGTGCGCGAGAGCCACCAGCGATGCGGTGAAGGCCTGCCCATACTTGAAGCCGGTGTTGCTATGCACGCTCGGCGTACGCCGGGTGACCCGGTAGGCGAGGCGGGTGGCCAGCATGGCGGCGATGCCGGCCACCAGCGGCGCGACGATCGCCGGCAACAGGACCTTGGCGACGATCACCGAGCCGTTGACCGAGGCGAGCCCGGCCCCGACGATGACGGCGCCGATCAGGCCGCCGAAGAGGGCGTGCGAGGAACTGGACGGGAGGCCGAGCAGCCAGGTGAGGAGGTTCCAGATGATCGCGCCGACCAGGCCGGCGAGGATGATCGGTGCGGTGACCAGTGCCTCGTCGAAGAAGCCGCCGGAGATGGTTTTGGCCACCTCCGTCGAAAGACACGCGCCGACGAGGTTGAGTACCGCGGCCAGGATGACGGCGGTCCGCGGCTTCAGCGCACCGGTCGCGATGGGACCGGCCATAGCGTTGGCACTGTCGTGGAAGCCGTTGGTGAAGTCGAAGATGAGGGCCACGATGATGACGGTGATCACAACGAACAGCACTGTCACTACGGTCCCTATCTGGAAGGGGTCGCGAGGCGTCGTTGAACACCCGCTGGGGAGACGCTGAAAGAGAGCCGTCAAGTGAACAATAGGTGAACGGAACGCGTTGTCAATCTCGTCGTACAGTGTCGAAGTGGTTTGGTCTCCACCCTTCTTCACGGCGAAAAGCCCCTAGTGGAGGAGCAGTATGCGCTAGACCGGTCCGGCCCAGAGGTATGGGAGGATCCACCCTCGGCGGGCCCACGAATCGCGGCTGTAGTGGGGATCGGTGGGCGGGCTCTGACCGATGTATCAATTTGGGTCCGTCTCGGCTCCTCGAGCCTCCGTGAGCTCTCTGGGCCGCGGGCAGGTCGTCAGGTCCGAGGGCTCCGGCTGGGCGAGGTCAGCGCATCTGGTTCGCTGCCGCGCTCGATCCCCGCTAAACTGTCTCGGCGTTGTCGGGCCGATCCGACGACCGGCACCCGTGGCTCAACGGATAGAGCATCTGACTACGGATCAGAAGGTTGGGGGTTCGAATCCCTCCGGGTGCGCAAGGCACGTCACGTAAGACCGCTAGTCAGCGCGACATCGTGGCCATCGTCACTTGTCGAAGACCAAGCTAAGCGAGCGGCTTTGACAGCAACGCTGACAGCAACGCGGTTCAGTTCGGCTGGACGAAGACGCGGTCCATGGCGTCCGCCGCCTCCCGTAGTGCGGTGGGCATCACGTGGGAGTAGAGGTCCGTTGTTATGGCGAGCTGCGAGTGCCCGAGGATCTCCATCACGACTCGGGCGGGGACGTTCTGGGCCAGCAGCAGCGATGCGCAGGTGTGCCGCAGGTCGTGGAACCGGATGCGACGAACGCCTGCTTTGGCGATGAGTTCATCGAACAAGCGGGTCAGGTTTCGCGGCTCGATCACCGTGCCGACGGTTGAGGTGAATACCAGGCCGGAGTCGACCCATGCCGGCCCCAGCGCCAAGGCCTCGGCGGCCTGTCGGGCGCGGTGTGTGCGTAGGGCCCTACCGAGGACGCAGGAAGCGGGATGGTGCGGCGGGACTTGTCTGACTTGGGCGGTCCGAAGACGAGACCCATCTCAGGTAGCCGCTGGACGTTCTGACGGACGTGGAGCAGGCCGCCGTCGAGGTCGACATCCTCCCAGCGCAAGGCGAGGAGCTCGCCCTTCCTCAGTCCCAGCGCCACACCAACGGCGAAGAGCGTGTGAAGTCGATGGGTGGCAGTGACGGTGAGGAATCGACTGGCCTCTGCGGTCGACCAGGGACGCACCTCGGCGCGCTGGGCCGAGGGCGGGCGCACCACAGCGGCAACATTCCGTTCGACGAGCTCCTCCCGGACGGCTTCGCTCAGCATTGTCCGCAAGGTGCCATGAATGATCTGTACCGAACGCACGCCTAGGCCGAGCAGCAGCCTTGTCGGCGAGCAGGGTACGGACCTGGGTCGGGGTCAGCGCCCGCAGGGGTACGCGGCCCAGGGTCGGAAGGATGTGCAGACGCAGCGTCGCTCGATAGCTCGAGAGCGTCGCGGGGCGCAAGCGCGGCGCCGCGACGTGGGTGAGCCAATGCTCAGCGAATCGCTCGACGGTCCAGGACTCGACCGCGAGCGGAAGTCCAGCATTGGTCTTAGTCACGATGGTCGACAGTTGGTCCGCAACGTCCTTACGAGATTTGCCGTAGACCGCTCGGCGTACGCGCGTCCCGTCCGGCCGGAGCACATAGTGAGCGGCCGTCCAGCGCCCGTCGGCTCGTCGGTAGATCGAGCCCTCGCCGTTCGCCCGCTGAGTCACGTCAACGCGTCCTGCTCGGTCAAGCGTGCAACGAAAGCATGGACGGCCGCCACCGGCACGCGCCTGGATTTGCCGATCAGCACGCTCTGCAGCTGGCGCGTGCGGATCAGGTCGTAGACGCGTGAGCGGCCGACGCCCAGCATTTCGGCGGCCTCCTCGGGGCTCAGAAGCAGCTTCTCCACTTTGGGTCTCCTCTCTCTCATTGGCGAATGAAATTTGGCGCGGTGATGGATGGTCCGGGCTGCCGATCGTCACTGAGCGGTGCTCCACGTCCAGTGGTTCGCAAGGCCCGGCCAACGATTTGCGCCGACCGCCTTGGGTTGGTCGCTGGGCAAGCTCGAGGAATGGCGGACGATGCACGCTCACGTTGCCGATTCGATCTCATGTCATCTACATAAGACAGATTGTGATCCCTCGGCGGTCAGTTCAGTCCAAAAAAATTCGCCGAGACTTTACGAGACAGCGGTGGCATCGGCTCAGAGAGCAGCATCGACTCGAGACCCCCGCTGCGCCGCGCGCCCTCGCCACCTCGACGAGACCTCATCGCATCACGCGGCTCAGGCGCGCCGTTCCTGTGAATTCGCCGGCTCCCGCCGCGGATCGTTCGTGCTGTACAACAGGAGGCGCCGACGCAGGGACAATCGTTGACCGTCGAGCGTGTCCCCCATCAGCTTCATCCCCAGCGCGCAGGGCTAGCCACGAAGCCGCGCCGGTGATTGATCGACCGCTCACCCATGGGAACATCCACGCCCGAACCAGATACCCCAATGCAACCTCTTGGATCCGACCGGCAGTCGCTTGGCAGGCAGCAACCCGGATCACGTACCCCCACCGATTTTTGACGACCCGAGATCGACACACCTGGTGCACCGTCGGAACGTACCCCCGTCCAAGTGACCGCCGAGAGGCTCGAAATTGCGCTTATGTAGGTGTGACGATGAGCATGCACAAGTTGACCGCGGGGTCGGGGTATGACTATCTGACCCGGCAGGTGGCGGCGTTGGATTCGACCGAGAAGGGCCACACCGGCCTGGCCGCCTACTACGCCGAACGGGGCGAGAAGCCTGGGGTGTGGATCGGTTCGGGGATGGCCGGCATCGACGGCCTCAACGCCGGCGACCCGGTGACCGCGGAGCAGATGCGGGCGCTGTTCGGCGCCGGTATGCACCCGCTGGCCGAGCTGCGATTGCAGCAGCTCGAGGGACCGGATCTGACCGAAGCCGACTTCCTGGCGGTGACCCGGCTCGGGGCGCCGTACAGAGTCCTCGAGCGGTGACGTCAGCCCGTTTCGGGTCGAGGTCGCGAAACGGATCGCCGCCATCAACGAGGCGGCCGGTCTGCCCGGGGATTGGCCGGTGCCGGCGGCGGACCGGGCCCGGGTCCGCACCGAGGTCGCGCGGGAGTTCTTCGCCGCCGAGCATGGCCGGGAGCCGGTGGACGCGCGGGAGTTGGCCGGGCAGATCGCCAAAGACTCCCGGCCGCGGACCCAGACGGTTGCCGGCTACGACCTCACCTTCTCCCCCGTCAAGTCCGTGTCGACGCTGTGGGCGGTCGCTCCCCCAACCGTCGCGGCGGTCATCGAACGGGCCCATCAGGCCGCCGTGCAGGACGCGTTGCGGTTCATTGAGGAGCATGCGCTGTTCACCCGCACCGGTCCGCAGGGCATCCGGCAGGTCAACGTGCGCGGCCTGGTGGCGACCGCGTTCACCCATCGGGACAGTCGGGCCGGGGATCCGGATCTGCATACTCATGTGGCGGTGGCGAACAAGGTGCAGACCCTGGACGGGCGCTGGTTGTCGATTGATGGGCGGGTGCTGTTCAAGGCGAAGGTGGCGGCGTCGGAGACCTACAACACCGCGTTGGAGCAGCACCTCCGCACCACCTTGGGTGTCCGGTTCGCCGAACGACTCGACAGCGACCCGACCAAACGGCCGATCCGGGAGATCGTCGGCGTCGACCCCCGCTTGAACCAGCGCTGGTCCACCCGCCGCGCCCACATCAAAGTCCGCCAAGGCGAACTGGCCGTCACCTTCCAGCGCGATCACGGCCGACCACCCACCCCGGTCGAAGCCCTGCATCTGGCCCAGCAGGCCACCTTGGAGACCCGCGAGGCGAAGCACGAACCCCGGTCGCTGGCTGAGCAACGAGCCACCTGGCGGGCCGAAGCCGAGGAGGTGTTGGGCGGCCGCCGGGCGGTCAAAGCCATGATCCGCTGGGCGCTGTCGCCCAGGCCCGCGGCCAGCGTGACCGTGGACGCCGCCTGGGTGTCCGAGACGGCCGATCGGGTGCTGGCGGCGGTGGAGGAACACCGCTCGACCTGGCAGATGTGGCACGTCCGCGCCGAAGCCCAACGCTGCGTCCGCACCACCGACGTACGAACTCAAAGCACCGACGCCCTGGTCGATCTGCTGGTCGATGAAGTGCTGCACAGCCGATCCGTGCCGCTGGCGCCGCCGGATGACGGCATCCAGGAGCCGGAGGTGTTGCGGCGGGTCGACGGCACCTCGGTGTACACCGTCGCCGGCGCCGACCTGTACACCTCCCAGCGCATCCTGGACGCCGAACAACGCCTGATCACCACCGCCGGACGCCACGACGGCACCGCGGTCGACGAGTCGGCCGTCGATCTGGCGCTGCTGGAGATGGCCGCCAACGGCACCGCGTTGGACGCCGGCCAGGCAGCGCTGGTCCGGCAGATGTGTACGTCCGGGGCCCGGCTGCAGCTGGCGATCGCGCCCGCCGGGGCCGGGAAGACCACCGCCATGCGCGCTCTCACCTGGCGTGGACCCAGGACGGCGGCAGGTCATCGGGCTCGCGCCGTCCGCGGCTGCGGCCGCCGTCCTGGGTGAGCAGACCGGCATCCACCGCCGACACGCTGGCCAAGCTCACCTGGTCCCTGCAGCACAGCCAGCTGCCCGACTGGGCGGCCCGGATCGGCCCGTCCGACCTTGGTGATCATCGAAGAG
>CAVRSH010000029.1:0-177388 GCA_963723815.1 uncultured Actinomycetota bacterium
GATTCCCAGTGACCGGGCACGACCCGGTCGCCGCCTCGGCCGGACGTTCGGAATATTGATCATGTTCGGGATCCGGTTTTTGCGTTGCCCGACCTTCCGCGACGGCCACCGCACCGCCCGGCCGGTCCTCAAGCACCTGGTCAGTTCCTGTTTCAGGGCCGCGGGACTGCACATACAGCGATTGGTAGATGGTTTCAGTGCTCACCTGCATCTCCGGCCGATCGGGAAACTGGACCTTCAACCGGCCGGCCGGTCCCGCTCCGGGGAGTATTCTTGGAAAGGTCGGCTTCCACCATGCCACGCAGCCACAGGTTGGTGAGCAGCTTCGCCGGCTTCGGCCGCGACGCACGGTGATAGGCCAGTGCATGCGCCGACGTGGCCCGATAGCGGCCCAGCCCATCGGCGTTGCGACGCAGCTCCCGCGACACCGTCGACGGCGACCGGCCGATGAGGCCGCGATAGCCCGGATCGAGTCACCGCGGGCCCGGCCGAGCGCGATCTCTTCCCGCTGCGCCAACGTCAAACACCGACCCTTCAGGTTCCGGCCCCGACGAGGTCGGACTCCACCCGCCGCAGCCAGCCAACGACTGCCTTGCTTGCGATAACTGCCGGCCGCGATCGCAGCATCGGCGCCACCCCTGAAATCAGCCCGCAGCCAATGAGCGTCCACCCAACGGCCAGGTCGGGGATCCAGTTGCCCGGATCGCCCCAGGCAAGACTCACCCACTCGGCGGCAACGCCGAGCGCGACACCCAACACCGCAACGACAACGGGCCACGCCCTCGCCATCAGCGAATGAGCGCTAAGAGCGCTTCCCCCGAAAGCCTGCTCTTGTGAATGAACCGCGTGCAGATGCGGTCCGAATCCGGGATCCATAAGTGGACGCGTCTCGACCGGAGATCAGCACGACGGCCGGCGCCTCCGGGATAGCGGCCAGCTCCTCTGCTACGGCAAGTCCGTCGAGATCTGGCAACTGGACATCGAGAAGGACGACTTCCGGCCGCAAGCTGTTGACTGCCTGGATGGCGCTCCTCCATCGGCCACCTCACCGACGACGTCGAAACCCTCGGCCTGGAGCAAGGCTCGGACCGACGTACGGAAGGCCGCGTGATCATCGACGATGAGCACCGTTGGACCCACGCGACTGATCGTCCCACACCTCATGGTGTCGACATTGTGGCGCAGCCGCAGTCGCAACCGTACGCAAAGTCGGCCGGCCGTCGGGAAACTGATGCCCGTCAAGCCCCCAATGCGACGTCCCGCAGGCGCGTCGGCTTACGGTCGGCGGCGCACGTTCGGCCCTTCCTGCTGAGAGACTCATCTTTACCGCCGCGCTTGCCAGATCGACTGCTGACTCATCACCCGCCGTCTACTCGGCCTCGTCTACACCGCCTCTAAATCCTGTGATGTATTAGACCGCCGCACTTCCGTCCGACGTACCCCCTCGAACTCTCAAAGCTCCGAGTCGAACACACCTGGTGCACTGACGGAAGGTACCCCGGGTTGGCGTGACCGCCGAGGCGGGCGAAATTGCCTTTCGGAGGTGTGACCATGAGCCTGCACAAGCTCACCGCCGGGTCCGGTTATGACTACCTGACCCGGCAGGTCGCTGCCTTGGACGCGACCGACAAGGGGCACACCGGGCTGGCCTCGTACTACACCGAACGGGGCGAGTCGCCCGGGGTGTGGGTCGGTTCCGGCATGGACGGGAATCGACGGTCTGGACGTCGGCGACCCGGTGACGGCGGAGCAGATGCGCGCTTTGTTCGGGTGCGGGTTGCATCCGTTGGCCGAGTCGCGGCTGCAGCAGCTGGAAGGCCCCGACCTCACTGGACAGGACTTCCAGGACGTCATGCGGTTGGGGGCACCGTTCAAGATCATCGACGATGCGACGCCGTTCCGGGTCGAGGTGGCGAAGCGGATCGCTGCTCTCAACGCCTTGATCGGGGAGCCGGTCGACGCCTCGGTCGCGGCGGCTGACCGGGCGCGGATCCGGACGCAGGTAGCCCGGGAGTTCTTTGTCGCTGAGCATGGCCGCGCCCCGATTGATGCTCGCGAGTTGGCTGGGCAGATCGCGAAGAGCTCACGTCCACGAGCGCAGACGGTCGCCGGTTTCGACCTGACGTTCTCGCCGGTGAAGTCGGTGTCGACGCTGTGGGCGGTCGCCGAACCGGCGGTGGCGGCGGCGATCGAACGGGCCCATCAGGCCGCGGTCAACGACGCGCTGAGCTTCATCGAGCAGCAGGCCTTGTTCACCCGGACCGGGCCGCAAGGGATCCGGCAGGTCAACGTGCGTGGCCTGGTCGCGGCCGCGTTCACCCACCGCGACAGCCGTGCCGGCGACCCGGATCTGCACACCCATGTCGCGGTCGCGAACAAGGTGCAAACCCTCGACGGGCGCTGGCTGTCGATCGACGGCCGGGTGTTGTTCAAGGCAAAGGTTGCCGCCTCGGAGACCTACAACACCTCCCTGGAGCAGCACCTCCGCGACGCGCTGGGGGTGCGGTTCGCCGAACGTCCCGGCACCGATCCGGGCAAGCGGCCGATCCGGGAAATTGTCGGCGTCGACCCCCGGTTGAACCAGCGGTGGTCGACCCGGCGGGCCCACATCAACGCTCCGCCGCGGCGAGCTCGCCATCCAATTCCAAGCACGATCATGGCCGACCACCCACACCGGTCGAAGCGCTGCACCTGGCCCAGCAGGCAACGTTGGAGACCCGCGACGCCAAGCACGAACCCCGATCACTCGCTGAGCAGCGCACCACCTGGATGAACGAAGCCTCAGCGGTGCTCGGTGGCCGCAGCGCCGTCGCCTCGATGGTCGCGACGGCACTTACGCCCCGGCCGCAGAACCCCCGCGGATGGCCGACGCCCACTGGGTCGCGCAGACCGCCGACCGGGTGCTGGCCGCCATGGAGGAGACCCGGTCGACCTGGCAGATGTGGCACGTCCGTGCCGAAGCCCAACGCCACGTCCGCACCGTCGACATGCCTGCCGAGCAGGCGAACACGCTGGTGGACCTCCTCGTTGATGAGGTCCTCCAGCACCGATCAGTAGCCCTGGCCGCACCACCGGACGGCATCGAAGAACCGGACGCGCTGCGGCGGGTCGACGGGTCGTCGGTTTACACCATCGCCGGCGCCGACCTCTACACCTCCCAGCGCATCCTCGACGCCGAGCAACGCCTCCTCACCGCCGCCGGCCGCCGCGACGGAACGGTCGTCGACCGCAGCGTCGTCGATCTTGCGCTGCTGGAGATGGCCGCGAACGGCACCGCCCTGGATGCCGGGCAAGCCTCCCTGGTCCGGCAGATGTGCACCTCTGGTGCCCGACTGCAGCTCGCGATCGCCCCCGCCGGCGCCGGGAAGACCACCGCCATGCGCGCCCTCACCCTGGCCTGGACCGAAGACGGCGGCCAGGTCATCGGCCTCGCCCCGTCCGCTGCCGCCGCTGCCGTTCTAGGCGAGCAAACCGGCATCCGCACCGACACTTTGGCCAAACTGACCTGGTCGCTACGAACACGGCGAGCTGCCGGACTGGGCGGCCGCGGTCGGCCCGTCGACCTTGGTGATCATCGACGAGGCCGGCATGGCCGACACCTTCTCCCTCGACACCGCAGTCCGGTTCGCCATCGACCGCGGGGCGAGTGTCCGGCTGATTGGTGATGATCAACAACTCGCCGCGATCGGTGCCGGCGGCGTCCTCCGCGACATCAAGAACATTCACGGCGCCCTGCAGCTCACCGAGCTGCACCGCTTCACCGACCCGGCCGAAGCACAAGCCTCGCTCGCCCTGCGGGAAGGCGATCCCGAGCGCACTCGGCTTCTATCTCGATCATGGCCGTGTTCATGTCGGTGATCTCGCCAAGATCACCGAGGATGCGTTCGCTGCTTGGGTTTCCGACCGAGCGGCCGGACTCGACGCGATCATGCTCGCCCCGACCCGCGAGCTCGTCGCCGAACTCAACCGCCGAGCCCGTGATCATCGTCTCGACGGTGCCCCGGCCGGGCCAGAAGTGCGTCTGGGGGACGGAAACCGGGCCAGTGTCGGCGACGTGATCATCACCCGCGCCAACGACCGCCGACTCCGACTCTCGGCCACCGACTGGGTCAAGAACGGCGACCGGTGGACCATCACCCGCATCGGCCGGCAGCGGTGACCTGACCGTCCGGCACAACCGCAGCCAGCTCACCGTCCGGCTGCCTGTCGACTATGTGCGCGCCTCGACCGGTCTCGGCTACGCCACCACCATCCATGCGCGCCCAAGGCGTCTCCGCCGACACGATGCACGGCCTGCTGACCGGGCAGGAGTCCCGGCAGCAGCTGTACACCATGCTCACCCGCGGCCGGCACGCCAACCACCTCTACCTCCAAGTCGTCGGCGACGGCGACCCCCACACCCTCATCCGACCCGACACCATCTCACCGCGCACGCCGACCGAGACGCTGCAGCAGATCCTCGCCCGCGATGAAGCGCCGCGTCTCCGCCAGCACCTTGCTGCGCGAGCTCAACGACCCAGCGGCCCGGCTCTTCCAGGCGGTCCAGCGCTACACCGACAGCCTCCACGTCGCAGCCGAACAGCTCCTCGGACCCCAGACCGTCGCAGAGCTCGACCAAGCCGACCAGTACATCCCCGGACTCACCGACTGAACCCGCCTGGCCAACCCTGCGAGCCCACCTGCTCGCCCTCGCGGCCGAAACCGGACAGCACCCACTCCGCCACCTGCTGACAGCCGCCGCCGGACGCGACCTTCGAACCGCAGGCGACATGGCCGCCGTCCTCTACTGGCGCCTCCCAGAGCTCACGCCTACCAACCCAGGTCCGCTGCCCTGGCTCCCGGGCATTCCACCAACGCTCCATGCCCATCCCGTCTGGGGCGCCTATCTGGCAAAGCGATCCCAACTGGTCGCCGACCTCGCCGACCAGGTCCAAGACCACGCCTGCCAAGGTGACGCCCAGCCAGTCTGGGCTGCACCGGGAACCCACCCGAGCACCGCCCTCATCGGCGAAATCGCAGTGTGGCGGGCCGCCAACGGCATCAATCCCCAAGACCCGCGACCAACCGGAGGAACCCAACTCGAAACGCTCCCGGCCCTGTGGAAACAACGCCTCGACCGGGATATCGCCCGTTCCACCGATTCGTCAGACAATGCGAGGGCCGACGAGCGACAGGCAGCACACACCGCACTTAGCGCTGGCACGACGACAGCCAGCGCCCGTACCAAACACCCGAACGGCGTCCGAGCGGGCCGTCCGCGCCCGGCCGATAGCAAATCCGTAGACGACGCCACCAAGACAGTCCACGCAGGGACGACTGGCCGAGCGTGACAACTCGAGACTGTCGGATGTAGGTGGCAGGCTACCGCCATGGATCGTCTCGACGCACTGCGGATCAAGTACGCGCGGGCCCAGGAGCACCGCGCGGCATGGGACCGCGCCCTGGACAAGTGGGTAGCCACGATGCCTTACGCGGTACGCGGCGAAGCCGATCCGTCGGGGTGGTTCGTGATCCGGCTCGTGGTTCGGGAACTTCCGCCGCCGGAGCTGTCGCTCACCTTCGCGGACATGATCTCCAATCTCCGGGCGACCCTCGATCACATCATCTGGGCGCTCGTGGAGGAGAGCGGCAATGCGACGCACGACAAACTGACTTTTCCTTGTGTGCTGAACCGGGAGGACTGGTCGTCTTGCGCTGGGCAGCAAGCTCAAGAATGTGCCACCGCAGTGGATTCCGGCGATCGAGCAGGCCCAGCCGTTCACCGCCCCTCAGCCGCGTCGGCACCCGATGAACGTTCTGCATCAGTTGGACATCACAAACAAGCACCGACTGTTGATCGGGATCGAGCACAGCACATTCGAGTGGGAGGCGACCTATCGCACCAACCGTGCGATCCGGGAGGACGACCACCGGATCGACCTGGTGGCACCGAAGGGAACTCGGCTGACGGACGGGGTAGAACTGGCCCGTGTGCGGTTCTTCTCGAAGACCGCGGACTTGAAGTGACGGGGATCGAGAATGTGCCGACGCACGGGGCGGATGGGGCCCCAACTTGACGAACTTGACCTCACTGGCGATGATCCCTTTCCGGACATGATGGCCTTCGTCGAAACCCAGATCGAGACCTTCGCTCCCGCCCTCCGCCGCCCTGTACCGTCCCCTCTTCCTGCCCTGATCTTGTTGCCGCTGGGATCACTCCTCGGCGAGGACACTATGGACTTGAAGCAAACCGCATTGACAGCAACGCTGACAGCAACCCGATCGACGATCACTCCGCCACCAAGATCATCACGCACGATCACCCGACTGACAGGACCACCGTGGAACTATCGCAAACCCTTCGATGACCTGCACGGATCGAGCCGGTCAGCACAGCGGCGAAGTACAGCAACGAGCGCACTCCGCAGCGTGTCCACGGTTGTCCAGGGACCCTCAAGCCAGCGTCAACGCGGCTCACAACGACGTCGATGTCCTCATGCTCCCTTGTCACCCAAGTAACTGCGCATCTGCACTCACGCGACCTCCTGTCGGGCACCTGCTCCCAGATCCGCAGAGGATCGAAGTGAGCCAAGCCTCTCGGTCTTAGTGACGACATTGATGCGCTGGAGGCTCACGAGTGCGGCAGCCGGTCAAATCCGGCGAACGGCTCCCGGATCGTCACGCTCGAGTCGTCGCCATCGGTCTGCGCGGCGGCAGAGATCGTCTGGATCAGGTCCTCAGTGAGGTTGCCGTAGATCTGCAGGGTGCTTTCCGGCTTCGAGGTACTCGGCGTAGGCCGGTCGGCGAAGTGCTCCATCCCGACCTTCATGTGGGTCGCCATCGAGTCGGCGTCCGGATGGACCTGCACAATCGTGACGTAGTCGGAGTCCGGCGCCGTGTAGCCGTAGAAGGAGTGCAGTCGCGGCTCCTCCGGCTCGACGACGTTCGGAACTGAACTGCGCGAAGTACTCCTTGAACGCCTCCCGCCTGCCGGGCTTGATCTTGTGGGTGCCGATGAAGATGAACGGAGTGGTCATGGCGTCCTCCTGGGTTCGTGCCCCGATGGGTTCGGGACCTCGAGTCCACGATCCGCGCCGCCCGGGTTGCGTCGCTTCGGCATAGTGGGCCGACTTCGCGCGCCCGCTACGTGGGTATTCCTACCCAGTGCCACCGAGCTGGCAGGATCGGTGGCGAAGGAGGTGCGATGAACGACGACCTCAGCCATCTTGAAACCGCCCGCGAGCACCACCGCGCGTCGCGGTGGGTTCGGGCCTGCGAGGAGTACGCAGCCGCTGACCGGGCCACGCCGTTGACCGTCGAGGACCTGGAGTCCTGGGCCGAGGCCGCCCAGGTGATCGGCCGGATCGACGAGGCGATCGCTGTGCTGACCCGATGCTTCGAGCTGCGGGCGGAAGCCGGCGAGATCCACGAGGCGACGCGTGCGACGTACTGGCTCTGGAGTGCTCATGTCTTTGCGCGAGGCGAGTTTGCCATCGCGGCCGGCTGGGTCGAGCGAGCCCGGACGCTGTCGGATGAGCGGGGGTCGGGTGAGTACGGGTGGCTCCTGATCCCGCGGGCCTACGCGTGCATCGGGAGGGGTGACTACGCGACCGCTGAGGGTCTGCTGCATCGGGCGGCCGAGCTAGGGCTCGGCCGCGGCGACATCGACTTGGTCACGATCGCCACCACGATGCGTGGCCGGGCCTCGCTCAAGCTTGGATCGCTGGAGGAGGGGTTGGCGCTTCTCGATGCGGCGATGGTCCGCATCCTGACCCGGGCAACCTCGCCGCGTGCGACAAGCGTGATGTACTGCGCCGCGATCGGCTCGTGCTACGAGGTGCAGGAGATCGCGCGGGCAGCGGAGTGGTCGGTCGCCCTCGACCAGTGGCTCGGCACGCTGCCGCAACTGGGTGGCGCCTACTTCGGGAACTGTCGGATCTATCGCGCGATCCTGATGCGCCTGCGCGGGGACTGGTCTCGGGCTGAAGCCGAGCTCCGAGCAGGCATGCCGTGACCTGGCCGTGGACGGGCAGCTGGTGGCCGGCCATGCCTGGTACGAGCTCGGCGAACTGCGGCGGCTGCGAGGAGAGCCGGGTGTCGAGGAGGCCTTCGAGCAGGCGACGGCCTTCGGGCACGTCGCCCAGCCGGGACTCGCGCTCTACCGGCTGGGCCAGGGCAATGCGCAGGCGGCCGGCGCCGGCCTGCGCCGGGTCCTGGCCGAGCGGGAGCCGGCGGGCGACCGGCTCGTGCTGCTCCCGGCGGCCGTTGAGGTCTGCCTCGCCGCTGGTCGGATCGATGAGGCGAAGGACGTCATCACCGAGATGGCGCAGACCGCCCAGACCTACCCGACAACCGCCATGCGGGCCATCCTGGACGCCGCCCGAGGGAGCCGTTGCACTGAGTGAGGACCGGCCCGCCGACGCACTGGCCCGCTTGCGGGCCGCCTCCGACCGGTGGCGGGAGCTCGACGCCCCGTACGAGACCGCCCAGGTCGGCGTCCGGATCGGGGAGGGGTGCCGCGCACTCGGCGACGAAGAGGGCGCGCGGATGGAGTTCCGCGCGGCCCTAGCGACCTTCGAGCGGCTCGGCGCACGGCCGGACGCGTCCCGCGTCCGCGGGCTGTTGTCGGGTCGGAACGCGCACCTTGCCGCGCTGAGCCCGCGGGAGATCGAGGTGCTGCGGTCTGATCGCCTTGGGCCGGACCAACGCTGAGATTGCCACTCAGCTCTGCCTGAGCGAGCGAACCATTCACAGGCACGTCAGCAACATCCTGACCAAGCTCGACGTCCGCTCCCGCACCTCCGCCGCGGCATACGCGGTTCAGCACGGGCTTACCTGACCGGCGATCACATGATCAGCGCCCAAACTCGGCAGCAGGGACGGAACGTCCAGCAAGTACCACGACCACGACTAGGTAGCCGTAGTTGGTGACGGCAGCCCAACCCACGGCAGCGACCAGCGCCAGTCGATAGGGGTCTCTGATGCATCTACGCAGTTCGGGACTCAGTGGCCCGGACCCGTCGCCGCTAGAAGTTCCGTATGTGGGTCGGCTTACGACACCGCTGTTGATGCGTCATTTGCAGCGTCGGTTCTTGCTTTCCAGCCCTGGAGACTCAGACTGCGGTGGTTAGGCCGCCGCGGTGAGCCGGTCGAGGACGCCGGTCTGGGCTAGGAGCGCGAACCGGTCGGGCACGCCCCAGTGCTCGACGATGCGGCCGTCGACGATGCGGGCGATATCGATCACGGTGATCTCCACCGGCCGCCGGCTCGGCGGGCCGAAGAAGGGGCCGGTGTTGGTCCCGCGGGCGGTGACCCGGACCCAGATGGTGTCGCCGCTCTCCACCGCGTCCTCGATGGTGAACCTGATGTCGGGGGTGGCGGCGTGCACCTGCCGCATGGCGGCTTTGACGTGCTGGATTGCCTCGGTTCCGGTCCCAGCCAGGCCGAACTGGTGCTCGATCATGTCCGGCGCGCACAGCTGGTCGACGATGTCATCGTTCCCGGTGGCGAAGCCTTCGAACATCCCCTCCATCACGGTCAAGGCCAGGGAGCGGGGCTTGACCTCGGATTGCAATGAGCTAGTCATGATTTCCTCCTTGGGGGTTCGCTTGTGAGGTGCTGATCTTGGCGTCCGCAGGTGCCCTAGTGCTCAGACGGCCGAGGTGGCAGCAGAACTCAGGCGCCGGCGGGTAGCGGTGGCCCGAGGACCTGCAGGCCGTAGCGGCCGGCGAGGTTGTTCCAGGCGGCGATCTGGGTCTCCAGCGGGGCGCCGTCGGCTCCGGGCAGGCGGCGTTCCGCAGCTCTGGTCCCCACCTCGTCGTAGAGGTCCAGCAGGCCGGCCGGTGCGGTGAGGGCCAAGAACCTCGTCGGTTCGGCGCCGGTGACGCGCAGGGCGTGCGGAATCCCCAGCGGCAGGTAGATGAAGTCCCCCGCACTCAGGTGGAAGGTGTCCTCACCGGCTCGGTAGGTCATCGATCCCGCGAGCAGGTAGAACACCTCCGCCTCGCGGGTGTGTCGGTGCAGCGGCGTCGCGGTGCCCGGCGGCTGGGTGACCAGCGAAATGTCGAACGCGCCGCCGGACTGGTCGCCGGTCAACACCCGCTCGAACAATGACCCCAACGCCCAGGTGGCGGGAGCCTCACCGGCCGCCCGGTAGATGACCTTCAGCGGCGCCGACTCGCTCATCTCCGCCCCACCTCATTTCATCCGAATCGGCTTCGGACCGATACTGATAAGGTACGACTGATGACTCGACCAGTCAAGACCCGCAGCTACCGCTCGCCGATCCGGGCGGCGCAGGCCGACGACACCAGGCTCGCCATCCTCGCCGCCGCCCGAGACCTCTTCATCAGTGAGGGATACGGCTGCACGGTGGCGGCCATCGCCGCCCGCGCCGGGGTCGCGGTGGACACCGTGTACGCCAGCGTCGGCCGCAAACCCGACCTCGTGCGAGCGGTCATCGACATGGTGCTGGGATCCTCCGAGGAACCCATCCCGGCCGAACAGCGCGACTACGTCCGCCACATCCAGTCCGCCGCCACCGCCCGCGAGAAGATCGAAACCTACGCAGACGCCCTCACCCGGCTGCTGCCCCTCCTCGCGCCCCTCCAACAGGCCCTGCGCCAAGCCGGGCAGACCGATCCGCACTGCGCCCGCTCCTGGCGCGAACTCGTGGACCGGCGAGCAGCCCGCATGGTCCTGCTGACCCGCGAGTTGCGCCAGACAGGAGACCTCCGGGCCGACCTTGACGACCAAGACATCGCCGACATCATCTGGGCCACCAACAGCGCCGAATACTTCGAACTCCTCACCCAACGCGGCTGGTCGCCTCGGCAGTTCGGCAACCACCTCACCGACCTCTGGACCCGGGCCCTTCTGGAACCCTCCTCGTGGAGCTGATCTCCGGCTGTTCCAGGTCACGATCATCGCCCGGCTCGTCACCCACTACTGGAGCAACGGCGCTTCCTGGTCGACCGCAGCAGGTTCTGGCCGACAAGCCACGTCTCCGCAGCGGAGCTGGTCCGCGGCCGCTGGCCGTGTCTGGACCGCTGGGCACCATGCCGGAGCCGCGCCTCCCTCGGTTCCGATCGCGTCATCGTTCTCGCGCCGCCTGCAGCGAGAGCCAGCCGCGAGCGAAGAAGACATGCATTACAACCTCGCCGCGTCAGCAGCACAGGGCCCGGCATCTCCGAAGTCCGTCTCAGGACGCCGCAAGAGGTAGGTACCAGGCATTCAGCGAAGACGCCGCTGATAACTCCGAGTCAGCCCGGCTGACGGTGGGCGATACGCTTCCGCAGATGAGTTGCCCCGCTAGACGCAACCCCGACGCCCATCGCTACACAGAGCACAACAGCTAGCGAGCAGCCTTCTCGACCGAGCCAGTCGGACCGGCCATAGCGATCACCAACGACACCGCTCCTGCGGCCGACAAGCAACAGCACAACTTGTGCCACTCGGACAAGGACGACCATCTGTCAACGTTACTGCTGCAAGGGGTCGAGCAGCACTGAGAAGGCCAGAGCACGCCGAACGAAGCCGGACACGATGACTGCGACCCGGCGGATCTGGTGCGTCCCTTTGGATTGCGGAACCATCTGACCGGACTCGAGGTCGTACCGCGTCCTGCGCATGGATTCGCGACATCGTCGCGACGGTAAAGTGATGGCCGTCGGGCACCAAGGACGACCGCACTACTGGGCCTCGTCGCTGCCTACCACGAAGCTCGACTGGCCGACCTTCATCGAGCATGTCGCCGAAGTACTCGACCGCTATCGCGCTGGTGAGGTCGACGGCTATACCATCGACGAAACGATCCATCACTACCACCGGGCAGACCCAGAGCTTTGGAAGTTCTGCTGGTCGGGCGGCGTCGGCGCGAATATCGGTACCGTCGCCCGCACGCTCGAACAGCTAACCGAAGCGCGCAAACAAGTGATAAATGGGAGCACATCCCCTCCCGAGAACTACCTGGTCGCCTTCCGCCTGCAACCAGCCCAAGGTTTCCGCTGCGGAGTTGACCCTGCGTGCAGCGCCGCATCCCGCTCGACGGTCCCCACTAATCGGTGTGCCGTCGTCGACCGTAAGATCCATTCCTCGACGGCCCAGGTCGGCCTGCGCTCGTCGGCGTGAACGTCGTTCATGCTCGCTGCGCTGCGCGTGCTCCACGTTGACCCCTTCCACGCGCCGGCCAAAGCAGCGCCGCCAAATCGAGGAACGGCTGCTCATGGCCTATCAAGCGAAGCTGACCGGCGACCGAGGGAACTAGATCGCCGGCTTCCGGATGGCACGGCCCGATCAGAAGCGACGACACATCGAGATGTTCGCCCGTGCCTCCCAGCCGGCCATCGGAAGGTCCGCGCGAGGTCGCGGGCAGAGGTGTCGAGCACTACGCCGATGAATCGGTCCGCAGCGGTCAGGTGGTCCTGTCCTCCGCGACGTCGAACCTCGACACGTCAGATCAAGGACAGTCGACGGCCGTCCGGAGGCCTGTTCCTGCACCCCGGCAGTGGTGACCAGCAGCTGGCGCTGCAGCTCGACCGCAGCACGCTGATACCGGCTGCGGTCGCCGATCAGGAGCGCGAAACGTCGCACTCGGCAGCGGCCCTTCGGCGAGAGCGGTGGCGATCTCGTGGGCCGTCGGTGACAGGTCGAGCCCCACGTGGTCATCCGTCCCGCCGTACCCCGGGTAGAGGCACCGCAGCAGTGACGGCGACAGAAACGAGCCGCGGCGGCAACGAAGTTGCCGTACCAGGCAAGGCCGCGGCGCGGTAACTCATCCTTCCACGCCCACCCCGCTGCTCGTCTGAGCCCATCCCGGTCGCGAACGGCTCGGCGTCCTCACCGGCCACCGCCTCCCACAATGACGGGACGAACAACCGCTCGGAGGGGAACAGCAAAGCGAAGCCCACGTCGTCGACGAACGCCGCTGCACGGGCGATGGAACCAGACCCGGCGCCCGGTCGGCAACCAACGCCGCCCTCGCGCCTTGCCAGCGCCGCCTCACCACTTGGCTCACGCGGCTCCGTCGACATCGACCCAGTCAAGCACCGACGGGACTGCTTTCGAAAGGTCAGGATGTCGGGTCCGTTCCCCGATGTGTCTCGCTGAGGTTCCTCAAGGGCATGGCGATCGCCGCGCCGCAGATCGGGATCGACCGCACCCGCTGCCACAGCCGTTCTTCGTCTCAGAGCTGCAGGTGTGCCGCCCGTTGCTGGCGGCCCTGTCCGCCGACATGTGTGGTGGTCGCTTGATTCGCTTCGCTAGATCAATGAGCGTCCAGGCCGGATTTCAGCGCGCGCTCATGCCGCTGTCGCTTGGGACGCGCGACTAGCGCCGGTCGCACCTCGAAGCCGGCCAGCATGGGTTCCGTCGTGTCCCGTGCAGATCGAGGTGGGGGGATCAGCGGTGGTGCCATGGTGACCACCGTGAACAGGGACTACGCCGGGGCCGCGATGCAGGGCGGCACCGAATCCCTGGCCGGGTCAGGTCGTGCGATAACGCGTCTTGCGGCGCTCGCGCGGTTCGCGCCGCGACCTCTCGTCCTCGATCTGGCGGATCAGTTCTCTACGCACCTCGGCGAGGGCATGATCAAGGTCGCGCTCGTGCGAAGTGGCCACGAGGTGCGCCCGTCCCGCTAACCAGGCTTGAAGCGTGACCTTCTGGTCCGGGCCCTCGGTGTCTTTCAATGACACCTCGAGGTCGACCTGGTCGTGTTCCCATCCAGACAGGTGCGGCGCAAGTGCGGACAGGGCCGCGAGAATGTGCGGCCGGTCGGCTGCGGCGAAGCCGGCGCCTAGGCGCAGATGCTCTTCCAGGGTGCCTGTTGGGCTGTTCTCGGTTCCGGTCATCGGTGCGCCTCTCTCCTGAGTTCAGCGTATGACGTCAGCCTGACCGGGCGCGCCTGTCGGCGGCGATTGCTGTCGCTGCAGACCGGTGCCCTTGGATCTTGGGCCCTCCGCCGTTCTGAGGGGCGCATTGTTCGACCATTCAGAGTTGCGGCGGAGCCCCAGCTTGGTGTGCAGCTTGAGCTGAGGGTCGGATCGCCTTCCGCAATTGGACCCCTCCACTGGCGTCCGACAACCGTTCCGCTTACGGTGCACCGCAGGACGGTCGGCCAGCGAAACATCCAAATCGAGATGTCTATCGCGAGACGGCAGCGCCGAACCTCACCGATTGCAAGGTAGACCGCGAACCTCCGAGGCTTCAATCCCCGGATCCAAAGAGACGCGATAGTCGGTGTCGAGAGCGTGGAGAGTCTGATCCCTCGGACTGACCGGGCGGGCGCGTCACCCTGTCAGCCTAAAATTCTTAGCCGCTTGCGGATGAAGCGCCCCGATTGACCCCCAGCCCCGCCCATGTGCAGGTGTCGTCGTCGGTCTGGGTGATGGTGGTCGCGATGATGTCCTTCCGCGGCCGGCCATCGCGGATGACTTCGACGCTGTGAGGGCGTTGCTGGTGGCCTGTCGGGGACCGGCGCCGGTCGCGGAGCCGTGATCGGCAAACAGAGCCAGCGGGGCTGGTGGTCAGGTGAGCAGCGGCGCGCACGCCTGGGCGAGGCGGTGGAAGGCTTCGGCGAGCTGCGCCGCCCATGGCCAGCCGGCGTCGATCCTGATCCTGGTGCGGTGTTGGCCGTGGACGAGGCGGGCGGCGACGTGCAGTAGCCGGTAGCGCAGCAGCTTCGGTTCGGCTTTGGCCAAGTCACCCTCGAGGAGGGTGGTCTGGGTCCAGGCGATCAGGTCCGTGGCGGTCAGTGCGAGCTGCAGCCAGGTCTGGTTGATCTGAAACTCTCTCGATGGGAACCGGCCGAGCCCGGTCTGCTTCAGATTGCGGATGCGGTCCTCGACGCGGGCGTGGGCGCGGTGCCGGGCTTCCAGCCAGGCCAGCTGCCCCACGGGGGTGTCGGTGGCCAGAGCCTGGTAGCGCCAGCCGTCGTGGGCTTCCATCAAGGTCAGCTTCGCGCCGGGATGGGGCCGTTCCCGGCGGACCAGGATCCGCATCCCGGCCGGCCAGCCGGCCCGTTCCGGGTCGCCGAGGAGGCCGGTGAGGTCGGCGACCTGGGCGACCGGCAGGCCCGTCTCATCGACCGGGCGGGGTTGGCCGGCGGCGTCGACCGCGACCGTCCACGCCGACTCGGGCAGCCGCCCGATCGCGTCCTTGACCGTGTTGGTGACCCGGAACCCGACCGAGAACGACACCTCCAGTCCCCGCTGGTCTCGCAGGCTCCGCAGGTGGGCCAGGAACTCACGGGTGCCGCCGGCACTGTCGGCGCGGACCAGGATCGGCGTCCCGTACCGATGGTCGTCGGGGATCTGCGCCACCGCGTCATCGACCACGGCGATGTGATCGCCGGCGTCGTTGGCGCCCGCGTTCCCCGGCCGCAGCACCCCGGCCAGGGCCTCACCGGTGTTGTCCAGCCAGGCCAGCATCGGGTGATAGCCCCAACCCGACTTGTAGGTCGCGGCGCTGCCCTGCTTCTCGGAGTGGCAGGTGACCAAGGTGGCGTCGAGATCGATCACCAGTCCCGGCTGGACCCGACCCGCGCACACCACCTCGGGCACACCCCGGCCGGCCTCGGCGCGCACCAGCCAGGCCCGTTCCCGCGCCGCCGCCCGCGCCAGCTTGACCCTCGCCAAGGTGTCGGAGTCGACGCTGTCCAGCAGCCGCCAACACGTCGCCGGGGAGGCCACCCGTCCGAACAGGCCCGGCTGATTCCGCAGACCGGCGAGGTCGGCGATCGCCTCCCCACCATCGGCGATCATGACCGCCACATCGACCAACACCCGACCCGGCAGGTGCGCCGAGCGCCGCACCCGGTGGCCGCTGACCGCCTCGTCGAACGCCTGCACCAAGCCGGTCGCCGCTGCGACATCAGACAGCAGCCGTGCCCCAACATGGGAGACGACACCCCGCCCGTCACCCGACACGACGACCCTCGGGAAACCCGCGATACTCTGCACCTGACAAGTGCCTTCCCAATAGAACGATCCTGGTCCTTTGACAAGCTCAGAATCGCCTACCGGCAAGGCACTTCGTCACATCCGCGGCCCGTGTCACCCCACAAGATCAACTTCTTAACGAAGGATCCGGGCTAGCACACATAGATCATCTGCGCCATCAACAAGATGTGCACGAGACCACTGCTTCAGCTCGACGACAACGAACTGCGGAATGCCTATGGCGGGATGCTGACCACACAGCACGACATCTGCGCGCTTGCTGGTGAGAGGCAGTTGATACTCGACGAGCGCCTCGACATCGCCGAGCCCCGCCTCGACCAAGTCGGCGGACAAGACATCCAGGCTCCGCGCCCACGACCGAATCTCCGCCGGCGGCGCCGATCGACCAAGGCGGTGACGGTATTGCTCGGACATGGTGGGCACCAGAGACCCATTGTCGATCTTCGATCGCAGATGATGAACTGACCCGCGAAACAACGGCACGACCCAACCCCAGGAAGCAAAGGACTTCCCGCACGGGTGGAGGCTTGTCGGGTGACGCGCCTGTCGGGCCGAAGCGGACTAACCCGACCGAGACTAGTGGCCGACGGTGAGACCACCAAGCACCAGGCTACCTGCGTCGGACACTCTGTTGAGTGGTCACGGGGTTGGCGCTTGCTGATGGAAAGCTTTCGGCGGCCCCTTTAGCCGCGCAAGAGGTGCGCGGCGGTCGGCTGGCCTCGCGCGCCGGGCGGCGTCTCAAGCGCTCATGGACCGGAAATGCGCGCAGCCCACGGAAACCCGTCTCGAACTGCACCTATTACGCAGTTTCGTTCATGCGAAGTGCCTGTGACAAATAGAGGACCGTCACAGGCACATGCGGGGAGGATTAAAGCTGTGACCTCTGGGTTATGAGCGGCTCCTGGAGGCCTCGATCCGAGGCTCAAAATGGCGTATACTCCCTAGTGAGAGCCGGTTTGGTAATCCATGCTTGTCCAGGCATATCCACCACAATCCGGCAGCGTTTTCTAACGAATAACTAACGGAGTTGATCATGGCCTACGCGTTCCGGCGGGAGAACAAAGGCTCGGTCTCCTTCACGGGAATGTACCAAGGAATCGACGGCAAGTACCGGTCGGCTGGCACGTTCCCGTCCCGCCGTGCCGCGCTGCGGGCCGCTCAACGCGAGGAGCAGCTGGTCCTGGATGGTCGGTGGCGGGACCGGAGGCTGGGGGAGATGCCGTTCGCGGATTTCGTGGAGAACGTCTGGTGGCCCAGCAAGCACCTCGAGCTCATCGACCCGGGCCGGGTACCGGTCCAACCTCGACATGCACTTCCTGCCGTTCTTCGGCCGCAAGCCGATGGCCAGGATCCGGCCGTCGTTGATTCAGGAGTGGGTGACCAAGGCCACCGCGGAAGGCCTGGCTCCCAGGTCGGTCCGCAAGTACCACACGGTGCTGCACTCGATCTTCGAACGCGCCGTGCGGGACGAGATGATCTTGACCAACCCCTGTGCCCACACCGAGCTGCCGAAGATCATCACGCGACGGACCCGAACCTTGACCCCGGAGGAGTTCGGCCGGCTGATCGCCGCGGTCCCGGAGCGGCATCGGCTGATGGTCGTCGACGGTGATCGAGACCGGCATGCGGTGGGGCGAGCTGATCGCGCTGCGGCCGCGGCACATCGACTTCCTGCGCCGGACGTTGACGGTCGAGGAGACGATCGTCGAGGTGTCCGAAGAAGATCTCCCCGACCGGCGATCGGATGATCTTCAAGCCCTACCCGAAGGACAACGAGCCGCGCACCTTCGGGGTCCGGCCCGGCTGGCTCGAAGAGGTCGCCGAACACATCAGGACTCACGGGATCAAACGCGACGAACTGCTCTTCAGCACCCAGGTCGGGACCCCGATCTCACGCAACACCTTCCGCAGCCGCGTCTGGCTGCCCGCCGTCGAAGCCAGCGGCATCGACTTCCGCGTCCGCATCCACGACCTCCGCCACGCCCACGCCTCCTGGCTGCTCGCCGGCGGCGCCGACCTCAAAGGCGTGATGGACCGCATGGGCCACGCGCAGATCCAGACCACCCAGAAATACCTGCACACCCTGCCCGACACCGACCAGAAGAACCTCGACGCCCTCACCCGCATCGCCGGACCAGGATCCTCGAGCTCCCGAACGGCCTGATCAAACACATTCAGACGATAGTGCGAGGCGAAACTGTTAGCGATTATCCTTGGTGGAAGTGAGTCAACCGACGCGCGTACTTTGGGGCCGGTTCGACGTGGTTGTAGGCGAATTCCGATCTGATGTCGAAGATGACTTCCGGTGCAAGGAGTGTCCTGGGCGAAAACTGGAGTTAATTCCTGAGGTGGCGCTCACAGGATCCTGTGAGGTCTAACTGCGAAGCGTCACTCTTCTATTGCAACGAAATCGGGGATGATTCCAATCTCGGGATTGCTCAAGGAGAAGATTATGAGATACGGGCCGACCTCCCGTTCCGAGAGTGATGGCGACTTGGTGGTTACGAGGCTAGCGCTGTAAATCGAGACATCAAAGACACCAACCGGTAGGTCTCACGACCCAGGTGGCGCCTTGTGCGCTTTTGCGTGCCTGACTAGCACCTTCAGCGTCTCCATCCGGCGGTCGTTCTATTCGCGTCCATCCTCACCATCATTGAGCAGTTTACAGGAACCCTCATGAGCACACCATTCCATCCCACCAATCCAAACAATGAATATCACGGTCCGCACGCCCCTTGGCAAGGTCCCATACGATGCCAGCAGGGCTATCAAGGACCATGCGATTCCCAGCAGGGCTATCAAGGTCCATACGATCCCCAGCAGGGCTATCAAGGTCCATACGATCCCCAGCAGGGCTATAAGGTCCATACGATTCCCAGCAGGGCTATCAAGGTCCATACGATCCCCAGCAGGGCTATCAAGGTCCATACGATCCCCAGCAGGGCTATCAAGGGCCATACGATCCCCAGCAGGGCTATCAAGGACAGCAGGAATGGGGATATCCGCAGCAGCAGTACGGCTCGGCATCAACGATGACGATGACTCACCCAGGAAGCCAAGGCTCAAGCCAAGGGAGCCAAGGCGCGAGCTAAGGCGATGCGCCCACTATGGAAAAAGATGCGCTTCTGGTTGGGCGGAGTCCTTGCACTGATTGTTTTCATCGCAATCATCGCCAACGCCAGTGGCGGCGAAATACGCGGCAACCCCAGTAGCGGTGCCCGCAACGACTGCACCGTCCGAACAAGCCGGCCAGGTTAAGCCTGCACAGGAGACCAAAGCGCCCGAGAGCAAGGCGCCCGAAACTGAGAGCAGCTGAGCCGGCCGCTCCGGGCATCGGCGCAACGGTCGCCGCAGGCGACTGGGATTTCACCGTTACCAAGATGGAGTGCGGCGTCAAAGAGGTCGGCGATGGGTACTTGAATAAGAAGGCTCAGGGCCAGTTCTGCTTGTTGAACCTCAGCGTGAAGAATAATGGCGACCAGGCTGAGACGCTGATGGGCCGTGACCAGAAACTCCAGGACAACGAGCGGAATACTCCAGCGATGATGAAGTTCCATCTATGAGGACAGCGATTCGCACCTGTTCATTAGCGAGATCAATCCGGGCAATACCGCTAAGGGTCTCGTCGTGTTCGATATCCCTGCGGACGTGAAGCCGGTCCGGGTCATGCTCGCCGGCGGGTTGTTCAGATTGTATCGAAGACGTTGCGACGGTGGCATCTTCCACTTAGACCCTCGCTTTTGGATTTCGCAGCTTTCAGCAGGTGCTAGTGGCTCGTTAGCCCGGCTGTTGCAGTAGGAAGTTGATCTTGGTGGCGACACTGGCGGTAGATGTGACGAAGTGCCTTGCTGGTAAGCGATTCTGGACTTCTTCACGGTTCAGTTTCGGCTTACGAGGAAGGCACTTGTCGAGTGCAGCGTATCGCGGGGTATCCGAGGGTGTCGGTGTCGGCGGACGGGACCGGGGTGGTGTCGCACGTCGGGACCCGGCTGTTGGCCGATGTGGCTGCGGCGGCCGGGTTGCCGGAGGCGTTCGACGACGCGGCCGGCGGCCGTCGGCGGCGCCGTTCGGCGCATGCGCCGGGTCGGGTGTTGACCGATCTGGCGGTGCTGTTGGCCGACGGCGGGGAGACGATCACCGATCTCGCGGTGCTGCGTCACCAGCCGGACCTGTTCGGTCCGGTCGCCTCGACCGCGACGGCGTGGCGGGTGCTCGACTCGGTCGACGACGGCGTTCTGGGCGAGCTGAAACGGGCTCGGGCGGTGGCGCGGGAACGGGCCTGGCTGCTGCGCGCCGAGGCCGGCCGGCCGGTCCCGACGGTGCGCTGCGGCGGGGTCGTGGTGCCCGGTCTTGGTGATCGACTTCGACGGCAGCCTGGTCACCTGCCACTCCGAGAAGCAGGGGGCTGCCCCGAACTTCAAGCACGGATTTGGCTATCACCCGTTGCTGGTGTGGCTGGACAACACCAACGAAGCGTTGGCCGGGATGCTGCGACCGGGCAATGCCGGCAGCAACGACCGCCGCCGACCACATCCGGCTCACCGATGAGGCGATCAGCCAGATCCCCGACGCCGAACTTCACGGTCAGCCGATCCTGGTCCGCTGCGACGGTGCCGGGGCCACCAAGGAATGGCTGGCCCAGCTGCGCCGGTACCGCGACGAGCAGGGACTTGACCTGCGGTTCTCGGTCGGGTTCGCCGTCACCAATCAGGTCAAGGACGCGATCGCGGTGCTGCCCGAATCGGTGTGGACGTGCGCGATCGACGCGGCCGGCAAACCGAGACCGGTCGACGAGTCCGGGTTGCCGGTCGCCCAAGTCGCCGAGCTGACCTTGCTGCTGCCCGGACTCACCAAGGCCGGCTGGCCGGCCGGGATGCGGGTTCTGGTCCGCCGGGAACGACCTCACCCCGGCGCGACAACTGACCTTGATGGAGGCCGATGACGGTTGGCGCTACCAGTGCGTGGCCACCGACACCGGCCGCGGACAGCTGCCGTTCCTGGAGGCCCGGCACCGCGCCCACGCCCGAGTCGAGGACCGGGTCAAAGCGATCAAGCAGACCGGCATGGGCCGCTTCCCGTCCCGCGAGTTCGACATCAACCAGGTCTGGCTGCAACTCGCCCTGACCGCCGCCGATCTGATCGCCTGGACCCAGACCATCCTCCTCGACGGCGCCCTGGCCGCCGCCGAACCGAAGAAGCTGCGCTACCAAATCCTGCACGCCGCCGCCCGGATCGTCCGCGGCCAACGCAAGATCCGGATCAAGATCGACACCAGCTGGCCGTGGGCCACCCAGCTGGCCGCCGCGTTCGCCCGACTCGACCAGATCCGACCACCGCTACGCGTCTGACCAGGCAAGCCCGCCGTCCACCCACCAGCCGAGGAACCAGGAGCACCGGACACCAGGCCGGCCGATCAGCATGCCCATCCAGACAAGATCAACACTCAGCTACCGCTGACCTACAGACCATGATCATTTAGACGCTTACCGAAAGACCGAGGCCTAGCTTGGTATGTTTACGTTTGATTTTGTCGAGGATCTGGTCCGGGGTCTTGGTCCAGATGAAGGGATGCTTGCGCTGGTTCCAGCCGGTGATGAAGGCCCGGATCTTGATCATCAGGTCCCGGACGGAGGGGAACGCGCCGCGGCGGATGGCTTGGCGTTCGATGATGCCGAACCACACCTCGACCAGGTTCAGCCATGACCCGGAGGTCGGGGTGAAGTGGACGTGGATGCGCGGGTTCGCCGCGAGCCAGTCGCGGACCTCGACGCGTTTGTGGGTGGCGTAGTTGTCCATGATCAGGTGCAGCTCCCGGTCGGGGTAGGCGCGGGCCAGGTGTTTGAGGAAGGCCAGGAACTCCTGGTGGCGGTGCCGGTTCTTGCACAGCCCGGTGACCTTCCCGGTGGCGATCTCCAGTGCGGCGAACAAGGTGGTGGTGCCGTGCCGGACGTAGTCGTGGGTGCGTTGCTCGGCATGGCCGGGCTGCATCGGCAGCACCTTCTGGGTCCGGTTCAACGCCTGAATCTGGGACTTCTCGTCGACACAGAGCACGATCGCGTTCTCCGGTGGCGCCAGGTACAGCCCGATCACGTCGGTCGACCTTGGCGACCAGCTCGGGATCGGTGGAGAACTTGAACGTGTCGGCCTTCCACGGCTTCACCCCGTAGTCCTTCCACGCCTGCGCGATCGTGACATGACTGACCCCCAACTCGCCGCGCGAGCAGCCGGCTGCGACCAATGCGTCACCGCCAACCGCTTCGGCGGCGGCGTCAACGTCTTCGCCACGATCCGCCGCGGATCGATCCGCCGCGTCCGGCCCCGGACGGGCCACATCCGACCAGACCCGCCAACCGCTGCTCGGCTGAACCGCTCCCGCCACTTGTTCACCGTCGGCCGCGACACCCCGACCAGCTCCGCGATCTGATGATTCGGTGTCGCATCCGCGGCCAACAACACGATCCGAGCCCGCTGCGCCACTCCCGCCGACACCGACGTCGCCCGCGTCAGGGCCTCCAGTTCCGCCCGCTCCTCATCGCCCAACAACAACGCATCCGCCGTCCGACCAGCCATACCCCATGATCTCACCCATGCGTAAACTTATCCAGCTAACTTTACGACTCGCCGCACTAGAGGACTAGATCCGGCGAAGCCGGAATTTTGAGTCAAGTCTTTGTTCAGGCTGCGAGTCCGTTCTCTTTGGCGAGGGTGTCGAGGGCGCGCTGGTAGTTGGTGGCTGCGGTGTGGAGCCGGCTTCCACCGTGTGGGTCTAACTGTTCGGCGAGTCCGGTGGGCAGGACTCGTTCGTGGATCCGGGTGAGCAGCATGGCGGTGTGCAGTCCGGTGTGGGTGACTTTGTAGCGGTGGCTGTGGGGGACGCGTTCGATGAGGCCGTGGGATGCGGAGGCGCCGCAGGTCGTAGGTGGCTTGGCTGGTGCTGAGGGTGGCCGGGTCGAGGCCGCGGAGTTGACCGGTGAGGGTGCGCAGGTCGCGGTTGGTGAACCCGTCGAACTGGGTGCGGAACATCAGCAGCGCTGACAGCAAGGCATGGCTGCGGGCTTGGTCGAGCCGGAGGCCAGGGATCCGGGTGCCGGACTCGGTCGTGACGGGGTCGGTGACGGTGTAGGTGCTGGGTTCCGGTGATCGGGTCGTGGTCGAGTCGTTGGACGCGCAGCAGGCGTCGGTTGGCGGAGAAGCCGATCTCCCGCAGCGCGGGCAGATTCACCAGACGCTTCCCGATGTCGAAGTCCCAGGTGTCGTTGATGGTGGTTTCGGTTCTCAGCGCGCGTGCCTTCCTTGTGGTACTGCTTGATCGCGGTGTGTTTGTAGTCCACGTGCAGGCTCGGGGTGACCCCTTCGGTGATCACCCGGGTGCGGAACCGGCCCGGGTGTGGACGCTTCCGGCCTCGATGTGCACGCGTCGGTCGAAGATCAGGCTGACCTGGTCCGGCGCGGCCGACATCGAGGTTGTCGCGGATGACGTGTTCGAAGAAGATCCGGCCGGTGACCGGGGCGTCGAGCATCTGGGTCAGAGAGAACTCGGCCTGCAGGATCGACAGTCTGATAGCGGTAGCCGGCAGCCCGGTCGGCGTCGGTGAACGGATTCGGCAGGATCGCCAGCCACTTGTCCAGCAAGCGCCTGGATCTGCGCCGGGCCCAACCGGTCACAGATCTGCTGCAGCGCGGCCGGGTCCTCCACGGCGGCGAACGCGTTGTCCATGGCGGTGAACCCGATCCCCGCTTCGCCGCCTGTCGTTGCGCCCAGTGATGACCGTTGAGGCACAGTTTCGCGGTGTAGGGGAAGTAGGAGCAGAACTTGACGAAGAACGGGCCGAAATCCTCATCGAGACAGTAGAAGTAGAAGTGGTTCACCACCCCGGTCGACCTCACGATCCACGGATAGGCGTGGCCGGCGGCGTTGCGACGTTTCTCGGTCCGGAACAGGTTCGTCTTCTCCTGCGCCCGGCCGATGAACACCACACCTTCGGTCTGGCCGCTCGTCTCGAAGACCTTCAGCTGTTCGTGCAGGACGTCGTCCTTGCGTTGACCTTTGACGAAGTCGACCCAGCTGATGCGTTCGCCTGAGCGAACTTGTGGATCTGAAAGACGAACCGGTCGGTGATCGCCGCCAACGGTGCGGTCGAAGCAATGGGTAGGCCGAGTTGCCTGTGGACGTAGCCGACCAAGCCGTCGGCGTACTGCAATCTGCGGGACGTACACATTGCAGTACATCCGGTCGATGCACTCCACCTCGAAGGTGACGTGCTCGGCTAGCACGTCGGCAACACTGCGGGCTAGATTCATCACGGGCTCCGGTCGACGGGCGGCCAGCCAGGCCAACTAACCGCTAAGAGCGGTTCATATACCCGAGACCGGCCCGCCGGCCACGGGATCCGCTCGATCGGAGCCCGCCCAATCAGACCGACCACCGACACGCTCGTCGGGCTGGGGCGAAGCCCCGTTAGTGGTTGCGCCTGTAAGTTCGTCGGGGTCGCGTCCAGTTTGGGTGCATCGCAAGGCCGACGATGGAGGGATAGCGGTGTTCTATCTCGACGGAGGAGAACGCAGCGAGGTGCGTGCCTGGGCGGGGCGGACCCGGACGAACTTCCAGGCGTGAGCGCTAGCGTCCTCGTGGCGCGTCGCTAAGCCTCCCGGTGAGCGCCTGATCAGTGATCGGTCTCGACCGGTCGGCCGAGGAAGGCCGCCAGTCGTTCGATGGCGGGTGCATCGTCAGCGACGTGCTGGGCCGGGTCAAAGCGTCCCGAGCGGGCCTGGTCGGCCAGCTGCCCACGGGCAAAGGCGAGGGCCTGTTCGGCCAGATCCTCCGGCATCGCGGCGGGCTGCTCCGTCGCCTGAGCGAGGTCCCAGCCGTGGGCGAGCAGGTCGTACATGCGGATCTGCAGTCGCTCGCTGCCGGTCGCCGAGCCGAGGCGCCCGTGGTATGTGCGCTCGAGGATTCCGGGCCGGTCGAACGCGGCCAGCAGGGCTGCCGCCGATTCACGGAACGCGGCGACCGGATCTGCTTCGGCGGCGGGAACGGTCGGCCGCGGCATCGGCTCATCATCGAGCAGGGCGATGAAGACCTGGTTCATCCCGATCAGATGATCAACCAGTTGGCGCACCGTCCACTCGCGGCAGGGGGTCGCCGCCGACCACTGCTCGGCGCGGATCCTGGCGATCAACGCGTCGACGGCGGCAAACGCCCGGGCCAGTTGATCGACCTCGGTGGCATCGGTCGCGCCGCTACGGTCAGCGCCTTGGTCACGTGCGGTCATGGAGCGAGGGTCGCAACCTGCAGCCCGCTCAGCAGTACCTCCGCCCGACCGGATCTGCCGGCTGGGCAGGACCTGGATGCACTTGCCGGCTGGTCCGGCGACGGCACCGGCGTACTCGGTGTAGTAGCCACTGTCGATGCCCCACGACTTCTGGTGGCGAGCCGTCACGTCGATCCAGTGCGAGCCGGCCATATGGTCGACGACGAAGGTGCACAGCCGACCGTTGCGACGGTAGACATACTCGCGCCCTTGCGTCCCGCGGCCGGTGAAACTCAGCCGGCGCATGTGGACGAAGGAACCGTCCTCGCAGTACTCCCGGGTCCAGATGCTCCAACCCTTGCCCAGCGTGATGTTGGCCGCGGCGGGTTGGGCCACGATCACCAGACTGCCCAGACCGAGAACCGCCGCCCACAGCACCGTAATCGCTCGTCTCATCGTGCACCCCTCAAGCTGCGACATATCAATCCCCTGCCGGCAGCCTATGGGCGCCGGGGTCATCGCGGAGAGGTCGCTCAGCAGATCAGAAGCCATCGCGACTATGAGAACGCAACTCGCCGGGGACCTGGCACAGCGCGCGTGGTCGGGCGTCAGTGCTTCTTGCCCCAGCGCCGTCCGGCGTCCCTCCTCAGCTGCTTGGCCCGGTGCCATTCCTGCGCCAGCAACAAGCCGTAAGTGAAGCCGTTCTGGCCCTCGCCTGCGCCGGCTTCGGCCCCCATTCGACGCAGGAACGCCGCGCTGACCACACTGTCTTGATGCTCGCCGAGCTGCGTCTGCAGCTTCGTGGTCGACTTCACCGTTCTCGTCGCCGAACGTCCGAGCGCCGGTGCGCTGAGCTCGGCGGCGTACCGGTAACGCTTCGCGGCCTTCCGGGCACGGTGCAGCGCCTCGACCTCGCCATCGGCTCGGTCCAGCCGCTTCCGCACCTTTCGTTCGGCCCGCTTGACATACCGAGCGGTCGCCGCGGCCGGCTTGTGGGCCGGTTTCGCCAGCGGCGGGGCCGCCTGCCACTGCATGATCTGCCGGACCAGCGACGCGTAGCGCTCCCCGTCCATCGCTTCGGTCAGCCGGCTCAGATGGTGCGCTCGCTCCAGCAGCAGCGTTTGCTCGATCTGAGCGCTGACCGGACCCAGAACCAGCTCGGCCGGCAGTTCGGCTACCTGGGCAGCCAGCCGTTGGCGCAGGACGTCACGGTCGCGTACCTCTCCCAGCAGTTCGGCCAGCCAGACCAGCTCAGGCTCGAGTTGCGCCACTCGCTGCGCGTCGAACACGGGCCCGAACACCCGGAGGGTACTGCGCATGCGCCGGATGGCGACCCGGAACTTGTGCACCTCGGGTTCCCCCATCCGCAACGCCAGGTCACAGCGGACAAACTCCCGCCCCTGCGCTAAGAGATAGTCGGTGACCAGCGCGCCGACCGTACCGGCATCGGGCAGCGCACGGGCGCCATCGGTCCCCAGAGCGCGGCGGAGCTTGGAGCGGGACGTCGAACGCTCGGCTCCCGCCGCGCGCAGTCGCTTTCCGATCGCCGTCAGCACCCGCTCACTCCCCGCCGGCTTGAGCTCGACCTCGATCTCTCGCCAGGCCGACAAGTGAGATGCGTCACCCAGCGTCGCGGCATCGACGAGATCATCGGCCACCTCCGCCATCAGCGCACCCTCTTCGGTCACCAGCCGATGCACCGTCCGGGTCACGTTCAGCTTGGCCACCGGCCTCAGCTCCTCACCGGCCCGCAGGCCGGTGACGATGGAACCGAGTCCCTCCGGCAAGGTCGCGGAATCCGAGCTGTCAGTGATCTCGTTGCGGGCCAGGCCCTGAGGGACCTTGAGATGCCAGCCGGCATCCGGCCCTCCTTCACGGCGGCGGAGCGTGACACCGAGCTGCGCCAGGTGAGCCGACGGCGTGTCGAAGTAGGTGTTCTCCAGCCGGAACTCCGCGGTCTCCAACCGACCACCGACCGGCAGCAGGTCGACCAGATCAGGCAGCCTCCAGCCCGGATCCACGTCGTACTTGTCTTCTCGTTCCTGCTGTTGGTCGACCACGAAAGTCTCCGTCCTGATCAGGCCCGCTCGACGCCCGGCGACGCGACGGTCGGCAGTTTATCTCCGTCCACGCCACAGAACCTTCGCATACAAGAGTCAATGATCTCGACCTGCGGCCAGAGTGGCGAAAGCAACTGGTGGTCAAGCCCGGAGCGCAACTACCAGTTTCAGTGTGGAGCGAACGCGCTCCCCCATGACGGAATCGGAGAGTGAAACGTCGTCGATGGATGAAACATCGTCGATGAATGAAGAAGCAGACAGCCACCACGGACTGACCGCAGCGGAGTTTTATGCCCGCCCCGGCGGCGCCGAACGGCGCCGCGTCGTAAACTCGCGCGTCACCGGACAGCCACGGGACGATGATCAGGTCGAGCCATCGACGTCGCCGCCTGGACAAACACCTACGAGTAACCACCCAGACAGTCCGATGGTCCAGCGGTGCCGGGACACCACTGGACCATCGGGGTCTCTTCGTCGCGTGACGCTAGGTCAGCGCTTCGGCAGGTCCTGGTCGACGTCGGTGTCCACCTTCTCCTTGCGCACTTCCTCCGACACGGTGACGTCATCGGTCACCGTGTCGGTGTCGAGGCGGACCCGCTCGACCGGAACGGCCTCCTTCTCCACCACCGGACGCTCCTCGTGCAGAACGACCTCGTGCTCCTCATCGCTGATCTCCGGACCGGACTCGGCCGCCGCCCGGTTGTCGTCGGTGATCGGCTCCCGAACCACCCGGACCTCTTCACGCTGCACCGGAACGGTCTGAGTGACGTTCTCGGTGACCACATGCTTGCGCAGCCGGGCCCGGCCGGCCTCACGCGTCTCGGTGCCCACCGCGACCCGCTCCTCCGACAGGGTCATCGCCTCATCGGTCTCCGGACCAGAAACGTCATAGCCCTTGGTTCCACGCCCGCGGTCATCGACGTCGTCGGTTCCGGCCGTGGCGTAATCGGTATCCGTGGTGCCCGTGCCCGCGCGTGCGTAATCGGAATCGGTGGTGCCGGTACCTGTGTACCCGGTGTCGGCGGTGGCTCTGTCCGCGAATTCGGTGTCCGCCGTGCCCCTGCTCGCGTACTCGGCGTCAGTGGTCCCCGCCGCGGCGTAGTCGGTGCCGGAGGTGTTGCCCGCGCCACGCGCACCGACGCCGCCGTAGTAGGAGTAGAGAGTCTCCTCTTCCTCAGGCGTGATGCTGCCGTCGGCGTCGACCCGGGGCGCGTCCTTGATGGTCGCCTTGTCGTACTTGACGGCGAGGTCCCCACCGCTGAGTGTCGCGCCGTCGAGCGGCACGAAGGATTCCGAGGTCCCGAAGAGACCGGTCTTGACGGTCACCCATTCCGGTTGACCGGTGTTGTCATCGAGATAGATCTGGCCGATGCTGCCGATCTTGTCGCCGTCCGTGGTGACGACGTTGCCGCTTGAAGCGGCGATGTTGGTCAGTTGGTCGGTCGTGAGGGTCATGTCACTCCTTAAGTCGAATGGACCTTCGGAGGCAGACTAGCGTACGGCGTTTACAACGTAAACACCCGGGTCATCATCAACTCGACAACCCCTAGTCCGGGCGATCATCCGACCGAAAGTGAACTCAGTGCATCCTGGTGCTCGGTAACGACGGACTGGACCCCTGGCCCGACTTCAGTGGCTCGCTCCGCTGGCACTCGACCCGCCGTTGACCAGCCACTAAACCCCGATGGAGAAAGGCACTCCGCCTTCTCGGCGCAGATCCCGGTCACCGGAAAGCAAACGGTCCGTATGCAGGTAGTCGATAGCGCGGTCGAAGACGCTCCTCGCCGCATCGGATGAAACGAGTCCACGGGCGTCAAGCAGTTCGTCGATGGCGTCGCTACCCGCTTGCTTTGCCAGCGCCTGTGCCCTGGTGGCGGTGCGAATGGCGAACTGGATCCGTCTGATCGTCAGATCCTCCACGTCGACCAGGTCGAGTTCGGCCAGCCACAAGTCATTCTCTGAGACCGCCGGCACGCCCGCCATGAGAAAACGTTAGGTTACAAACATTTCGAGATCGTTAATCCACGCCATACAGTGCAAGATCGTTACTTCCCCCGAAGACCTGATCATTCATCAACGATGGGTTCCATCTCGCAGGTCGGCACCCCTCCCGAGGCGACGCGTGCCACCAGGTTCATCCGCCTCGGCTGGACCATATGGCCACCTCGGCGCTGGTGGCAATGGCGGTCGTCTGAGCCGTGCCGCCCGCATCGAGGTTGTCGTCAGTAGGTACTTCCCTCGCCCACCAGCGAGCATCAGCGGGAGGCATCCCTAGTGGGATTGTCAACATTTGTCGTTGACTGTTGACAATGAACAGCCGACATTGCAGAATTGCCGCTACCAACCCGACGCGCAGAAGCTCGGGACCAGATCTTGGGAGTGGCAATGAGCGATGTTGCTCAGCAGATGCGGGGGCCGGTCGGCGGCACCACCGATGCGCGGAAGGTGGCGATCGGCTCCTCGGTAGGCGCTGTCATTGAGACCTACGACTTCATCGGGTTCGGCACCGCCGCAGCCCTGTACTTCGGCACGGCGTTCTTCCCCGGCGCCGACCCCATCACCGGCACGCTGGCCGCCTTCGCCACCCTGGGGGTCGGCTTCGCAGCCCGTCCGCTCGGCGGCATCCTCGGTGGTCATCTCGGTGACCGGGTCGGTCGCAAGCCCGTCCTGGTGGCCTCGCTGATCGTGATGGGACTGGCGACGTTTGCCATCGGTCTGCTGCCTACCTATCAGTCCGTTGGCGTGATCGCACCGATCCTGCTGGTGACGGTGCGCATCATCCAGGGACTGGCCTTCGGCGCCGAGTGGGGCGGGGCCATCCTGATGGCCTACGAACACGCACCGTGGCGGCGCAAGGGTCGTTTGACCGGAATCGTCCAAGCTGGTTTCCCCGTGGGGTTGCTGCTGGCCAACCTCGTCTTCTTGTTCAGCGTCCACCTCGGCGGGTCCCTGGCGTGGCGGATCCCTTTCCTGGGCAGCATCGTGCTGGTCGCGGTCGGCTTGATCATCCGTTCGAAGGTGCCGGAGTCGCCAGTCTTCGAAGAGGTCAAGGAGGCCGGGTCGATCTCGACCTCGCCCATTTTGGACGTGGTGCGCTACGACTGGCGCAACATCCTGCGCGGCATCGGACTACGCGTCGCCGAGACGGCCGGCTATGCGGTGTCGATCACCTACATGATCTCCTACCTGAACAGCACTCACCTGACGACGCGGTCCCAGACTCTCGTGTCCCTGTGTATCGCGGCGGCGATCGGCATCGGAGCCACCCTGTCCTGGGGAGCGCTCACGGATCGGATCGGTCGCCGTCCGCAGTACCTGATCGTCTGCGCGTTCGGCATCGTCTGGGGCGTACTGATGTTCGTGTTCGTGAACACCGGAGCCTTCTTCGTCATCATGATCACGTTGGTGATCTCCTACGCCGTCTGCCAGAACGCTCTGGCGGGCGCCCAGGGCGGATGGTTCCCCGAGTTGTTCACCGCGTCCCGCCGCGCCTCCGGCGCCTCCCTCGCGTACCAGACCTCGGCGATGGTGTCTGGTTTCACGCCTTTCATCACCACCTTGCTGTACGTCTGGATCGGCTGGGCCGGCCCAGCCCTGCTGTTCAGCCTGTACGCGCTGATCGGCCTGATTGCCGCCCTCCTCACCCGGGAGACCTTCGGCCCCGAGGAGCGCAGGATCGCGGCCGAGGCCGTGGATCCTGTCCCCGTTTCCGTCGACCATCCCCTGCCCGACCCCCACTACCTAGCCAAGGAGTCCCGGTGACCGACACCGCCACCTACACCCGGAATGTGACCGATCGCGAGCGCGAGGTCGCCCAGTTCGCCTACCGAATGCGTCATCACGTCCTCGACATGGGTGAGGCGCAAGGCCAGGGCTACGTCGGCCAGGCCCTCGGCGCGGCCGACATGTTCGCCGCCATCTACGCCAACCGACTCCGCTACCGCCCCGACGACCCGCACTGGGATGAGCGGGACCGGTTCCTCCTTTCCACCGGCCACTACGCCATCGGTTTGTACGCGGCTCTGGCCGAAGCCGGCATCGTGCCGATCGCCGAGCTCGAGACCTACGGCTCGGACGACTCCCGGCTCCCGATGTCAGGCATGGCCACCTACACGCCCGGGATGGAGATCTCCGGCGGGTCGCTCGGACATGGGCTGCCGGTCGCGGTCGGCTTGGCACTGGGCCTGCGTCACCGCGGCTCGGGCGCCCGGGTGTACAACTTCCTCTCCGACGGCGAGCTGAACGAAGGCTCGACCTGGGAAGCGGCGATGGGTGCGGTCCACCACCAGCTCGGCAATCTCACGGCGCTGGTCGACATCAACGCCCTCCAGGCCGACGGCCCCACCGCAGGGGTGCTGTCCATCGAACCCATCCACGACAAGTGGACGGCGTTCGGCTGGTCGGTCAGCAGGGTCGACGGAAACGACGTCGGCGCCCTCGTGGCGGCGCTCGACCGGGCCGACGCCGAGTCAGGCCCGACCGGACGACCGTCCGTGGTGCTCTGCGACACCAAGATCGGCTACGGCGTGCCGCTGCTGGAGAACAGGACCAAGGCGCACTTCATGCGCATCGACGAAGACGAATGGCAACCCTGCCGGGACCAACTGAGTCTCGGCGCACCGGAAGGATCCGCACGATGACCCAGACCGCCTCGCCCAAGCTCAAGACCTCGGCGATGATCGCCTCATTCGCCGACCCGGGTCAGAAGACCACCGGCCGCACCGTTCGGGCATGCCCTCGTCCGAGCCGCCGAGCAGGACACCCGCATCGTCGGACTCAGCGCCGACCTGGCCAAATACACCGACATGCACATCTTCGCCCAGGCGATGCCGGACCGCTTCTTCCAGATCGGCATGGCCGAGCAGCTACTCCTCGGGGCGGCCGCCGGCATGGCCGAAGCGGGTCTGGTCCCGTTCGCGTCCACCTACTCGGTCTTCGCCGCCCGTCGCGCCTACGACTTTCTGTGCCTCGATGCGGCCGAGCCGGGACTCAACGTCAACATCGTCGGCGGCCTACCCGGCCTCACCACCGGCTACGGACCCAGCCACCAGGCCACCGAGGACGTCGCCATCTTCCGCGGCATGCCCGGGCTGACCATCGTCGACCCGTGCGACTCGGTGGACATTGAGCAGGCCGTACCGCAGTTGGCTGCCGCATCCGGACCGACCTACCTCCGGCTGTTGCGCGGCAAGGTCCCCACCGTGTTGGACGAGTACGACTACACCTTCGAGCTCGGCAAGGCCAAGGTGCTGCGGCCCGGACGCGACGTCGTTTTCGTATCAAGCGGCCTGATGACCATGCGGGCCCTGCAGGCCGCCGAGAGGCTGGCCGCCCATCACGTCGACGTCGCCGTGGTGCACAGTCCCACACTCAAGCCGTTCGACGCGGAGACCGTTCTCGCCGAGATCGATACCGACCGGCTCGCGGTCACCTTGGAGAACCACACCGAGATCGGTGGTCTGTTCGAGACGGTGGCTGCGGCCGTCGTACGGGCCGGACTCGGACGCAAAGTGGAACCGGTTGCCCTGCCCGACGCCTTCCTGGACGCCGGCGCCCTACCGACGCTGCACGACCGGTATGGGCTGGCCACCGATCGCATCGTCGACCGGGTTCTGGGACTGCTCTAGGTCGTCACCCGGCCTAGACTGACTGTCGACAAATAAAAGTCGACAGTCAGCAATATCCGGATCCGGAGATCTCATGGCGACCCCGCCCGTCCTCAATAGCCTGATCAAGACCAACCTGCGGGAGCAGGCGCTGGCTTCCCTCCGCACCGCCATCACCAGCGGGCAGTTGGCGCCGCAAACCCAGATGGTGGAGACCGAGCTGTCCGAGCAGCTTCAGATCAGCCGAGGAACGCTTCGGGAGGCCATGCGGCAGCTGCAGCAGGAGGGACTGCTGGTCGCCGCCTCCCGCGGCCGCCTGTACGTACGCCGGTCGGGCCACAAGGAGATCGTCGACATCTTCGCCGTCCGGGCATCGCTGGAAGGTCTCGCCGCCAGCATGCTCGCCGATCAGGACGACCGGTCCGCCGCCGTCGATCAGCTCCGCGGACTGTTGCAGGCGATGGCCGACGCGGCCGACAACATGGATCTGGAGGGCCGGATCGAGTCCGACCTCGCCTTCCACCGCAGCATGTGCGCTCTCACCGGCAACGAAACCCTGCTCCATACCTGGCAGGGGCTCGAAGGCTCCATCCGGATGTCGATCATGTTCGCGGGAACCGAGCGCGCTGTCGGGAACATGGACGTGTCGCGTCACGATGAGATCGTCGATGCCATCGCCTCAGGTGACTCGGATCGAGCCCGGCTGGCCGTTCAGGATCACATGAGATGGGCAGCAGCCAACCTCGTAGGAGATCGGTAGCCACCCACCGTCGGCGGGGCTACATTCCCGCGGGAACGCTTTCACGGCGCTGGATCGGCACCGCTTCAACCGGCGTGGGACCAGGTCCCGCAACGCCCTCTGAGCCGAATCCGGCCGTTTCCGCGCACCGCGGACCAAACGGCCCCCCGATCCACCGAATCTCCGATGAGCCGGTTGAAACACGAGGGCGGGGCCCGCGATATCGCGGGCCCCGCCAGGTCGTGCTGGTGCTGTCGGCTAGCCGATGTACGAGCCGCCGTTGATGTTGTGGGTGCCACCGGTGATGTAGGAGCTGTCCTCGCTGGAGAGCCAGACGAACAGCGCCGCGATGTCCTCTGCCGTGGCCTGCCGGCCGAGCGGAACGGCGGCCGCGAGTCGGGCCTCGTTCTCGTCATCGGTGGCGCCGGCGCGGATGTCCGTGGACACCACGCCGGGGCTGACGGCGTTGACGGTGATGCCGTGGACGGCCATCTCCCGGGCCAGCGACCTGGTGAGACCGATGATGCCGGCCTTCGCCGCCGAGTACGGCGTCTTGGAGAAGACGCCGCCGCCTTGCTGGGCGGACACCGACGACATGTTGACGATCCGCCCGTACCCGTTCTCGATCATCTGAGGCAGGTAGGCCTGGCACATCAGGAACGTCCCTGTGAGGTTGACGTCGATGACTTTGTGCCACAGGGCCAGATCGACCTCGAGGAAGGGCACCGGAGACGCCAGGCCGGCGATGTTGGCGAGCGCGCCGACCGGAGGTATGTCCGCCTCGGCGATCTCGCTCACCGAAAGCTGGATACTGTCGGGGTCGGTGACATCGACGGCCAGCCCGATGCTGGGCACGTCGAATTCCTCACGCAGCCGCTTGGCCGCGGTGCTGACGCCTTCCCGGTCGATGTCGAGGAGCGCAACGGCCCACCCCTCCTGGGCGTAGCGCCGCGCGGTGGCGTAGCCGATGCCGCGGGGCGCGGCTGCCCGGTCACCACGGCGGTCCGTTGTCCTACTCCGGTCTGGTAGCTCATCTCAGTGTCTTCCTTCGCTTGTCTGGGATTGTTATCTGTTGTCATTTTCGTGCCCACGGCACAGCGCGTCATCGGTCCTGCATGGACCGGCGGGGTGCCAACTCCGCGTCGCGGGTGAGCGCGTCGACCTGTGCCCGACGGGCGGCGCCGAAGGTCTCCGGGGTGGCCAGGGCCGCGATCAAGCCGACAGCCCCGTAGATGCTGAAGAGGATGGCCGGACCCGTCCAGCCGAACGCCTGGTACAGAGAGACGGCCCAGAAGGCGGTGAAGCCGGAGACCACCGCGGACAACTGGTAGGCCAGGCCGGCCCCAGAGGATCGGGTGTTGGTGTTGAACAGCTCAGCGAACCAGGCCCCCTGCGTACCGGCGAGGGAGTTCTGGCAGATGGTGAAGGCGACCACGAAGACCACGATGATCAAGGGCAGCACGCCGGTGTTGAGCAGCAGGAACATCGGGATGCCGAAGAGGACGATCGCGGTGGTGCCGAACAGATAGACCGGTTTGCGCCCGATCTTGTCGCTCAGGCGGCCCCACAACAAGGTGGCCGGGAACCCGCACAGAGCGGCGATCACAATCGCCAGGATGGTGTCCGGCCGGCTGGCCAGATCGTTGGAGCGCAGGTAGGACGTCACGTAGGTGATGGCCACCGCGTAGCCGGCGGTCTCGGCCACCCGAAGCCCGAAGGCGCGCAGCAGGTTCCGCCAGTCGTTCTTGATCACCGAGAACAGCGGGTTCTTGACCAGCTCACCCTCTTCCTTGGCGAGTTCGAACTCCGGCGACTCCTCCACCTTCAGCCGGATGTACAGGCCGGCGAGGATCAGCACCGAGCTGAGCAGGAACGGCACCCGCCAGGCCCAGTCACCCGGCAGCGCCGAGCTGGCCAGGAAGGCCAGGTTGGCCAGCAGCAATCCGAGCGGGAAGCCGGCCTGCGGAATCGCGGTGTACTGACCCTTCTTCTTCCACGGGGCATGCTCGAAGGTCATCAGGATCGCTCCGCCCCACTCGGCGCCGAACGCCAGCCCCTGGATGACGCGGACCGTCACCAGCAGGATGGGCGCCAGGACGCCGACCTGGGCGTACGTCGGCAGACAGCCGATCAGCACTGTCGCGATGCCCATCACCAGCAGTGAAGTGATCAGGACCGGGCGTCGGCCGATCTTGTCGCCGAGGTAGCCGCCGATGATGCCGCCCAGCGGTCGAGCGGCGAACCCGATGCCCAGCGTCGCGAACGCCAGCAGGGTTCCCGCGACCGGGTCGGAGTTCGGAAAGAATGCGGTGCCGAAGTACAGGGCCGCGGCGGTCCCGTAACCGATGAAGTCGTAGTTCTCAACCGTCGTGCCCACGGCGCTTCCGATGGCGACGCGCAGCTTGTGCCTGGTTCCGAGGACCGGATCCCCGGCGTTCACGTCCTTCACATCAGGGACGTCGTTCATAGCTATCTCCTTCGATAGTGCCTCCGCGACCGGACGGCTCTTGGTCGACGATCCTACTGTTAACAGTAGAACTGTGCAACTCAAATGAGAAGAATCGTAAATCGGCTTTGCCCGCTGATGAGCGCACCCTCAGACGGAGGACGAACGGCGTCGACCCGTCGAAGGACCGACAATTGCCCTTCGACGAATTCAAGCTCAGGCCGCGATGGTTTCGGTGGTCAGGCGCCTAGGAGCGATGGCCGGTGCAGAACCGGAAGTGCCCGGCTAGCTGGCCGCCTCGACGGCACGCTTCATCTGGTCGATGATGTGCCGCGCGGCCTCATCCATATGCTGGGCCAGGAAGGCCTTACCGCCGGCGACGTCGCCGGACTCGATCAGGTCCACGATCGGGCGGTGGCGTTCGTACGCCATGTTGTGCAGCGCGGTCTCCGGACCGGCGGCGGTGATCGCCGCTCGCGCCAGTCCACTGACCGCCCGCCAGGTCTGGAGGAGGGTGGCGTTCCCGCTGAGCTCGCACATCCGGGCATGGAACGCCAGGTCAGCATCGAGTTGAGCAGTGAACTGTCCTTCGGCGGCCCGCAGTCGATCGAGTTGCCGGCGGAGATCAGCCACGATGGCCGAGCGATCTTCGAGCTTGCAGATCTGCTGCAGAGCCAGGCCCTCCAGGGCGTCGCGAACCGCGAAGATCTCTTCGACCTCACGCTGCGTTGACGACGCGGACCGACAAGCCGGCCGCGCGAGTCGGCGGTGAGCAGACCTTCCTGCTGAAGATGGCGCAGGGCTTCGCGAAGGGTGCCGCGGCTCACGCCCAGAGCAGCGCTGAGCTCGACTTCGGCCAGGTGCGTTCCGGCCGAGAGCTGACCCGAACTGATCGCCTCTCGCAACCGGTCGAGAATCAGTTCTCGCCGGGTCTGGAGCCCGATCGCACCAATAGCGTTGATCTCCGAGACGGCCATGCCGGCCATCGTACCTCACTGTTGTGCTGCTTGACTGTTAACAATTAGACACCGTACGGTTTCCGCCATGACCACTGCCACGGCCACGGGTGCCGAAGCCCTCAACCCCGACCGGGTGATCTGCTCCACGATCACCCTGCGACACCTCCCCCTCGACCAGGCCCTGGACACCATCGCCGGCCTCGGCTTCACCGAGATCGACCTCGGCGCGTTGCCGGGGGTGTGCAACCACGTCCCCTACGAGCTGACCGCCGATGCGGTACGCGAAGTCGCCGAGGTCGTCAACCGCTCAGGTCTCACGCGTCCGCTCGGTCAACGCCGACGTCGGCGACCTGAACCGGCCCCTCGATGCGGACGAGGCTGCCGCCCGACGCGAGCACGTCCAGCGACTGATCGAGCTCTGCCAGGCCGTCGGCAGCACCGGACTGGTACTGCCCAACGGGGCGCAGCAGCACGAGCCGATCGTGTCCCTCGACGAGGATCTGGCCCTGGTCGCCGACCAGCTGAACAGCATCCAGCCGGATGTGCGGCCGCCGGCCTCGAGCTCTGGGTCGAGGCGCCGCACTTCTTCCGGCTCTGCTACAACCTCGAGCGGGCCGACGCTCTGACCCGGCTCCTGAACGGCGACATCGGGCTCATCTGCGACGTCAGCCACATCGTCGCCTCCGGCTCGACTCCCCGCCAGTTCGTCGACGACTTCCCGGACCGGATCCGCCACGTCCATCTCCGTGACGCCGAAGCCGGCTACATCCACCACAGCATCGGCAACGGCGAGGTCGACTTCGCCGACGCCGCCTCGGCCCTCGCCGAGATCGGCTACACCGGCAAATTCTCCCTGGAACTGGAAACCCGCGACATCGAGAACGACGAACGGCCCCAAGCCGCCCTCAAGGCAGGCCGCTACTTCAGCTCGCTCGTGTAGCTGCTGAGCGACTGCCGCGGGTCCGCTGCGAGGTCGAGACGGAGGTCGGCCAAGGCATCGTTGTGCGGTCCGAGCCGCTTGTCGTCGGCCTGGTCGAGATCGAGATCGGCCAGCAGCACGACCGGACCTCCGGCCGCCGGGCCGGCGACCGGGAAGCCGTGCAGGTCGCAGATCACGCTGCTGCCGAACCAGTCGACGCCTCGTTCGGGGCCGCACCGGTCGGCGATCGCGATGAAGACGCGATTCGCCGCCGCTCCGGCCTGTGCTTTGGCCACCTCGACCGGCCGCTCGTCGGCCGGCTTGGGGACCACGGGCCAGTTGGCCGGCACGGCGATCAGTTGCGCACCGCGGCGGGTGACGTCTCGGACCATCTCGGGGAACTCGAGGTCGTAGCAGATCATCGCGGCCAGTCGGCCGGCGGAGGTGTCGATCACCGGGGCGATCTCGTCGCCGGCTTCGAAGATCAACTTCTCCTGGTCCCAGAGGTGGGTCTTGCGATAGACGGCGAGCGGCTCGCCCCGGTCGAGGACCAACAGAGCGTTGTACGGGCGCTCGCCGTCGGGATTGCTCTCGACGAATCCGAAGATCAACACGACACCCAGCTCGGCCGACAGGCCGACCCATCCGGACGGCGGTCGGACCGTTGGCCGGTTCGGCTCGGCCGACCGCCTCGGCGACGAAGCGAAGGCCGATCCGGTGCAGGTCAGCTCGGGCAGCACGACGACCTCGGCACCGGCCCGCGCGGCCTCGCGTACCGCGCTCGTCGCAGCCCGCCAGGTGGTCTCCGGGTCGTCGATGTCGATCCGAAGCTGGCAGGCAGCGACCGTGGTCATGTCTCGGACCATGATCAACACGATCAGTCGTCCTCGGTGGCGGTGATCATCACCGCGACCGGAGCGAGGTAGCCGTTGGGATCCAGCAACCAGCCCGCGTCGAAGGCCGCCTCCACGACCTCCGGGGCCCACTCCAGGCGTACCCGGGCATCGCCGCTGTTGACCACCAGCAGTTCGCCGGTGCCGTCGGTGGCCGCGTTGTCGCCGGCCTCCAGCACCTGGTAGCTGCGCCAGCTGCCCGGAAGGACGCTGAGAGTGTCCTGCGGACCGAGTTCGACCGTCTGCGCGTCGTCACCGTCGTTCAAGGTGACCTGCCAGCGGCCCGACTTCACGATCAACACCGAGGTGTTGTCGTAGCGGTGCCGCAGCACACCCTCGCCGGGCGTCGCCCGGACCCACGCCGCGTTGAAGCTGTGCGGCTCGTGCAGCCGCGGTACCTGCCGCCGGTCCTCCGACATGCCGTAGCCGATCACCAGCGCGAGGTCGGCGCCACCACCGGGCAGATCGCGGCAGAGCAGCGCCCGCGAGCTGTAGACCCGGTCGTCCGGCTGTACGACCCGGGACCGGAGCTCCTCGACGGTGTAGGGCGTCAGCTCGTCGATGTAGCGCTGCTGCATCGGCTTGACCAACTCGACGTCGGTGGGCAGTTCATCGCCGGCCACGGTGTCGATCAGCCGGTTGTCGGCGGTCAGGTAGAGGCCGTACGACTTGGCGTCGTTGAGCACGGAGGGGCCCCAGATGATGCCGCCGGTGACGTCATGCCCGAGGACGGTGAGCAGGATGCCGTCGTCGGGACCCTCATTGGTGAACCCGCGGAAGATCCAGGTCGGGACGCTGATGATGTCGCCGTCGTTCGAGACGTACTCGCCCTGCTTGCCGTCAACGCCCCAGCGGAGCCGGAAGGTACCGCCGAAGTTGATGAAGACCTCGGCGGTGAAGTGCAGGTGAAGATTGTTGGTGACGCCGTTCGGCATCCCCGCGGCACCGAGATTGAAGCCGTGGTTCTCGGTCAGGTTGACGTACTGGTTGGCGTTCTGGGAGACGCCGGCTCCGATGAACGCGTAGTTCTCCTTACGGTCCGAGCCGGGTGTCCGGCAGTCGATGAAGGCCGAGTTGCAGGCCACCCAGTCGGAGCGGCGGATGGTCCGGCGCTCCAGTTCGGTGGTGGCGACGACGACGTCAGTCATGGTGACTTTCCTTGTCCGATGAGGTGGATCAGTAGATGTTGGTGAAGGGGACCGGTTCGTCGCTCCGCGACCCGCGTTGATCTGCGCGCGCAGCGCGATCTCGTCATAGATCCGCGTCTCGCGCATGATCTTGCCGTTCTGCACCAGGAACTGGGAGACGCCGAGGAGATCGGTGCGCTTGCCGGTGAGCGGCCCGAAGTCCGCCTGTCCGTCGTAATCGCCGACCAGCACCCAGCAGACCGCGATCCGCAGCCCGGCGTAGTCGACCGAGTAGTTGGTCTGGATGTCGCGGATCTGGAACTGACCGCTCGGGAAGGGCCGCAGCAGCTTGAGCAGAGCCCGGCGGTAGCCCTCGGGGCGGATCCAGGTGCGGTAGCCGATGTCGTTCAGGAACAGGTCGCGAGGCATGAACTGGGTGACCTTCTCCAGATCACGGTCGTTCCAGACCTGCTGGATGAAGTCCAGCACCATCTCGCACTCGCTGCGGTAGTCGTCGGGGCGCGGACCCGAGTCGCCGGCCGCCAGCACGTCGGCCGGTGGCGCGGCGGTCATGCTGCCCAGGTAGCCGCGGAAGAACTTGCCGCGGGCCACCTCGTCGGGATCGAGCCCGGCCTGCAGCGCGGGAGCCAGGTTGTCGCGGACCACCCATTCCTCGACCATCCGGCCACGACGGTAGAGACAGTTCGCGATGGTTCGCGAGCAGTAGGGGTTGTCGGGTCCGGCGCCCAGGATCAGGTGCGAGCTCAGGAAGGCATCGTCGCCGCGGGCCTCCCAGACCACGTCCTCGGCCTGGCCGATGCGGGTCGCGCCGGGACCGGCCTGCCGCATCAGGGAGCCGGCGATCACCTCGTCCCGCGTGGTGATCGTGCCGTACCCGGTGTGCACGATCGAGTCGGGCTCGTAGTTCTCCCGGATGAAGCCGATACCGCGCTGGACCCAGATGAAGTCGGTGACTTCGCGGATGAAGTCGTCCGGGTCGGCGTAGGGCTTGTAGGCGATGGGGTCCAGCGGCATGAACGCTCCTGTATCGAGTGACGGATCGCAATAGGTGCGGCCCGACGTCGACTCAACACCGGAAACCGCGATGCGAGTTGAGTGTATGCGTATGCATGGCTCGAGCGCAAGAGCGCGTTAGGTCCGACTGGAGGCGGCGATCTCAGCCCGATGCGGCGGCGAGGGTGTCGCGGCGAACGAGGTGCGAGTCGAACGTCAGCGTCTGGTACGGCCGATCGGGCTCCCCCTCGACCCGATCGACCAGCAGACCGGCCGCGGCGCGAGCCATCGCATCCAGATCGAAGGCCACCGTGGTCAGTCGGACGATCGGCCAGGACGCGACCGGCAGGTCGTCGAACCCGACGATCGAGACCTGGTCGGGGACTGCGAGGCCCAGTTCCCTGGCGGCGTTGAGTGCGCCCAGGGCGACGACGTCGTTCCCGCAGACGATGACCGTCGGCCGCTCGGCCTGGTTCAGCAGCCGGCCGGCGCCGGCGTACCCCGTGTCGAAATCGAAGGGCCCGCGATGGCTGTAACGCGACCCGATGACGATGCCGTGATCCTCCAGGGCGTCGCGCAGCACGCTCTCGCGATGCTCCCCGGTGCTGGTGTTGCGGGGGCCGAAGATGGCGCCGATCCGCCGGTGTCCGAGTTCGACGATGGTGTCGGCGGCTTCCCGAAGTCCTCCGCTCGGATCGACCACGGCTCCATCGGCCTCGACGGCCGACGACGTGCGGTTGAAGTAGACGAACGGCACGCCGCGATCGCGTAGCCGTACGGGCAGCACCGAGTCCAGCGTGGTCGTGGCGAGCAGCACGCCGTCGAGCCCGTTGGCCAGCAGCCGTTCGGCCACCCGACCGGTGTCGGAGGTCTCGGTCTGCAGCACCAACTGGTAGCCCAGGCTCTCCAGCTCCCGGTGCATCGGCGCGATCACATGCGGATAGAACTGGTTGTCGAGGTCGGTGAGGAGCAACCCGATCCGCCGCGTACGCCCGCTGGACAGGGCCCGCCCGGTCTCGCTCAGGACATAGCCGAGAGCCTTGGCCGCATCGCGTACCCGCTGCTTGGTCTCCTCGGAGACCTTCGGATTGTCCCGCAGAGCGCGCGAAACCGTCGGCTGGGACACGCCGGCCAGCCGGGCGACGTCATGACTGGTCACCATCTTGATCTCTCCGTTCACGGCCCCGACGTGCTGGGGGCAGCCTAATGTCGCCTCAGCCTGCTCGTGCGATGTTGACGAGCGAGCCCATCATCGAGTTAACTGGTACATACGTATGTAGACTACCGCTAGGAGCTTCCGTGCCGCACTACCTGAAGTCCGCCCCGACCAAGTCGTTCGTCGACACCGCGCAGGACGAGGTGCAGACCGCCGTCCGAACCGTGATCGCCGACATCCGGGACCGGGGCGAGGCAGCGGTGCGCGACTACGCCGAGAAGTTCGACCACTGGTCACCGGCGAGCTTCCGGCTGACGCCGGAACAGGTCAGCGAGATCATCGCCACGTTGCCGCAGCAGGTGATCGACGACATCACCTTCGTCCAGCAGCAGGTACGGCACTTCGCTCAGGTCCAGCGCGACTCCCTCCGCGACGTCGAGGTGGAGACCCTGCCGGGCGTCTTCCTCGGCCACAAGAACGTGCCGGTCGCAGGCGGCCGGCGCCTACATTCCCGGCGGCAAGTATCCGCTGACCGCCTCGGCGCACATGACGATCATCACCGCGAAGGTCGCGGGTGTGCCGCGCGTCGTCGCGTGCACACCGCCGATCCGCGGGGAGATCCCCGCCGCGACGGTCGCCGCGATGAGCATGGCCGGGGCGGACGAGATCTATCGTGCTCGGCGGCATCCAGGCGGTCGCCGCCATGGCCATCGGCACCGAGACGATCGACAAGGTCGACCTGATCGCCGGCCCGGGCAACGCCTTCGTGGCCGAGGCCAAGCGGCAGCTGTTCGGCGAGGTCGGGATCGACCTCTTCGCCGGGCCCACCGAGATCCTGATCGTCGCCGACGACGACGCCGATCCGTTCGTGGTCGCGGTCGACCTGCTCTCCCAGGCCGAGCACGGCCCCGAGTCGCCGGCGGTCCTGATCACCACGTCGGAATCGCTGGCCCGCCAGGTGATCGAGCACATCGAGCGCGATCCTCCCCGAGCATGCCGACCAAGGACTACGCCGAGCCGGCCTGGCGCGACTACGGCCAGGTGGCCGTCGTCGACAACCTGGACGAGGCGTACGCGGTGGCCGACGGATTCGCCGCCGAGCACGTCCAGGTGCTGACCCGCGAGCCGCGCGAGGCGCTGGAGAAGATGCGCGAACTACGGCGCGACTGTTCCTCGGCGAGAACACCTGCGTCTCCTACGGCGACAAGGTGATCGGCACCAACCACGTGCTGCCGACCTGGGGCGCGGCGCGCTACACCGGCGGCCTCTGGGTGGGCAAGTACCTCAAGACCGTCACCTATCAGGAGGTACGCAACGAGGAGTCCAGCGGCGAGCTGGGCCGGGTCTGCGGCCGGGCGGCGCGCGTCGAGTTGTTCGAGGGCCATGCGCGCTCCGGCGACGTCCGGGCCTGGAAGCACCTGGGTGACTCGCACGAGTGGATCGACGCCGCCCTGAACAAGTCCGCCGCGCTGGCCGACTCGTGAGCCTGGCCGGGCGCACGGCGCTGATCACCGGAGGTGGCCACGGGCTCGGTGCCGCCATTGCCCGTTCCCTGCACGAAGCCGGCGCAGAGGTGGTGCTGGTCGGGCGGCGGGCGGAGTTGCTCGAGCGGGTCTGCGCAGAGCTCGGGCCCGCGGGCCCGGTGGGCCGTCTGCGACGTGGCCGACCCGGCGTCGGTGTCGTCGCTGGCCGAAGAACTGGTCGACGCGGCCGAGATCTCGATCTTGATCAACAACGCCGGGGTCGCCGGACCGGTGGCTCCGCTGACCGAGATCGAGGTCGACGGACTGGGACGAGGTCTTCGACATCAACGTGCGCGGCGTTTTCCTGATGTGCAAGGCGTTCCTGCCGCCGATGGTGCGCCGCGGTCGCGGCGACGTGATCAACATCGCCTCGGTGTCGGGCAAGCGGCCGCTGGTCCGCCGGACGCCCTACTGCGCCTCGAAGATGGCCGTCATCGGGCTCACCTCGACGCTGGCCTTCGAGGTCGGACCGGCCGGCGTGAACGTCAACACGCTCTCCCCCGGGCCGGTCGAAGGTCCCCGGATGGACCGCAACTTCCGGCTCGAGGCGGAACGGACCGGCACCAGTTACGACGCCGCCATGCAGACCTTCGTCTCCCGGGCCGCGCTGGGCCGGATGGTCACCGAGCAGGAGGTCGGCGCCGCCGCCGTCGCCATGCTGGGCATGCCGGGGCTGTGCGGCGCGGACATCGATCTGTCCGCCGGTATGGTCGCCTGATGTCGGAGAACACCGCAGTGCCTGAAAGCTTCGAGGCGTCGCCGGAATCGCTGAAGGCCAAGATCACCGCCGGCCAGCAACTGCTCGGAGTGCTGTTGCGGGTGCCGGCGGAGGAACTGCTCGAGATGGCCGCGATCAGCGGATTCGACTTCGTCTTCATCGACTGCGAGCACGGTCCGGCCGAGATGGTCGAGGTGCGGCGGCACATCGCGCTGGCATCGCTGCACGGCGTTCCGTCCCTGGTCCGGGTCGGCTCGGACGAGCCCGGGCTGATCCTGCGGGTGCTGGACGCCGGCGCGGCCGGAGTGATCGCACCGCACATCGACACCGCGGCCGGCGCCCAGGCGCTGGTCGAGTCGGCGCACTATCCGCCGCTGGGCCACCGGGGTTTCGCCACCTACAGCCGGGCCGGCCGATTCGGGTCGGTGAATCCGGAGACGCACCGGCGCTCGGCGCTCGGCAACACGGTGGTGGTCGCCATGATCGAATCGCCGCAAGGTGTCCAGGACGCAGCCGCGATCGCGCAGACGCCGGGCATCGATGCCGTGATGATCGGAGTGGCCGATCTCCGCGCCGCGCTGACGCCCGCCGATCCATCCTTCGACGACGCCGTACGCCAGGTCAACGACGCGCTGGCCGCCAGTGATTCGGCCCGACTGGACATCGTGCCCGGTCGAGCAGCGGCCGAGGCGGCTTTCGCCGACGGGGCGCAGTTGGTCGTCTACAACCTGACCCACGCCCTGATGGCGCACCTGGCCGAGCTCAACCAAGCGCGATAGCGGCAGGCCGTTCGAGCGGCGACAGGTGGCCGCAGTCCTCGATGATCATCAGCGCCGAGTCCGGCACCAGTTCATTGAGCTCGATGTGCTTGGCCACGCTGCACAAGGCGTCCTGCCGGGCCGAGATGATCATGGTCGGGCACCGGACGTCGCGCAGTGCCGGACGCTCGTCGATGCGGGTCGCCTGCAGTGCGAGCTGAGCGTCCAGGGACGCCTCGCCGACCTCGTCGGCCATGATCAACGTGAGCTCGACCAGTTCGCGGCTGTCCGCGCCGGCTCGCTGAGCAGCAGCGGCAGCCAGTCCGACTGCAGGTCGCGGGCCGTTCGGCCGGCCCGAAGATCATCTCGCGACGCCCGCCAGTTCTGCAGTTGATCTTCGGTGGGGCCGTGCGGGTTGGTCGACAGCAAGATCAGCGACGAGACCCGTTCGGGAGCGGTGCGGACCAGGGCCATGGCGACGATCCCGCCGAGCGAGAGTCCGCCCAGGACGAAGCGGTCCGGCAGTTCGTCGAGCAGCCGAGTCACCTGGGCGTCCAACGTCGCCTCGGTCAGCCCGGGCGTGATCACCGACGACCACCGGCGAAGATCCAGCCGTGACCACAGGGCCGCCGAGCAGTTCATCCCCGGCAGCAGTACCAGCGGGTCACCGGAGCGGTCAGCCCTTCACCGCGCCGGAGTTGAGCCCGGCCACCAGGTACTTCTGGGCGATGAAGGCGATCCCGATCACCGGCAGAGTGAGCAGCACCGTGGCGGCCGCGGCCTGCTGCAGCAGCGGCAGGTTCTGACCGATCTGGGTGGCGATGAAGACCGGCACCGTCTTGGCGTCGATGTCGGTGAGGACCGCGCGCGGTCAGGTACTCCTGGAACGCGAACAGGAAGACGAAGATCCCGGCGGTCAGGATGCCCGGGCCCATCAGCGGGATCATCACCCGGCGCAGCACACCGAGCCGGGTACAGCCGTCGACCATCGCGGCCTCGTCGAGCTCCCGGGGGATCTCGGCGAAGAAGTTGCGCAAGCAGCCAGATGGTGAACGGCTGGTTGATGGTGATCAGTGCGGCGGCCAGCGCGTACGTGGTGTCGTAGATGCCGAGCGCCTTGCTGATCTCGTACATGGGCAGCACGACGGCGAACCGGGGCAGCGCCCGGAAGATCAGCGCCATCACCAGCAGGATGATGGAGGACACCCCGCCGTAACGCGAAAGGGCGTACGCACAGGGCAGGCCGATGGCCAGGGCGACGATCGTGCTGATCACCGCCACGATCAAGGTGTTGCCCAGGTAGAGGTAGAAGTTGGTCGTCTGCCAGAGGTTGACGTAGGGCTGGAAGCGTGGGCTGGTAGGAGAACACCGGCGGGTTGGAGAAGGCGACGACCGTCGGCTTGGTCGAGGACAGCAGGGCCCAGATGAACGGGAACAGCATGATCAGGCAGGTGGCCGTCAGGAACAGGGCGATCAGCACCAACGCGGGCCGGCGGCGCCGACGCGGCGACGGCGGCGCGGTGGTGATGGCTTGGGCGGCGCCCAGGCCCGGGTCCGACGGGCGGCGCACTGGCGGCGGGGGCGGGTTGGACGGTCATGCGGCTCGGCTCTCTTTGATCAGGCTTCGGATGGAGGGGGTCAGCAGGATCAGGATCAGCACGATGGTCAAGACGTTGATCGCGCTGCCGAGTCCGAGATTGAGCGCACCGTCGGCGAAGGCCACCCGGTAGACGTAGAACATGATCGACTCGTTGCCCAGCACCGTGGCCTGCGGGGCCAGCGGGATCAGCGAGTCGAACGTCCGGACCACGTCCATGGTGAAGATCAAGGATGACGAAGCCGAGCACGCCGCGGATGCTCGGGATGATCACGTGTCGGTGGCGCTGCAGGCTCGAGGCGCCGTCGATCTCGGCCGCCTCGAGCGCCTCCTGGGAGACCCCCTGCAGCCCGGCCAAGATCATCAGCATCGCGAACGGCAGCATGAACCAGATGACGTTGAGCGACGATCAGCCGGTTGGGCCAGACCGTCGGTGAACCAGAGCGGCTCACCGAACGCGCCTCCGGTGACGGCGTTCATGACGAAGTTGACGATGCCGCCGAAGTTGGAGTCGAACAGCCAGGAGAAGGCCACCGCGCCCACCACGTGCGGAAGCACGTAGGAGATGAGCAGGATGCCGAGCACGATCGGCCGTGAGCGGTGCAGGCCGTTGATCAGCACGGCCAGGATGTAGCCGACGACCATGCAGAACGCCGTGACGACCACCGTGAGGCCGACCGTGAACAGCACCGCGCGGCCGAACCGAGGGTCCGTCAGCGCGGCCGCGTAGTTGGCCAGTCCGATCCCGGTGCCCGGCTCGCCGTAGGTGACGCGCTGAAAGCTCCAGCGCAGCGTCCGGTACAGCGGGACCAGCATGAATCCGAACATCACGATCACGCTCGGCGTGATCAGTAACCAGAACTGCTTACGGGTCATGCTGACTCCTTCTCGGCTTGAGCGGGTCGGGCCGGCGGGCCGGTCATGGGACCGGCGGTGGTCCGCCGCTCAGGTCGGTCAGACGCTGAGCGGCGGGCGTCGCGCGGAGATCACTGGAAGTCAGCGAGCACTTTCTCGGCCGCCGCCTGCATCTGCTTCTGTCCGTCCTCTACTGAGGTCTTGCCCGTGATCACCTCCGTGATGATGGGCAGGGTCGCGTTGTTGATCGGCGGTAGCCACGGCTGAACCTCCTGCTCGTTCAGGTTGGCGATCGCCTCGTCGGCGGCCTTGGCGTACGGCGATGCGCTCTGGTCCAGGCCCTTGCGCGCCGGGTAGGCGGCGGGGATCGAAGCCTTGGACGCGTCTTCGCTCACCGATGCGCCAATCACCTCGAAGAGCAGATCCTTGTCCACCTTGGTGTTGAACGGGATCGACCAGCCGTCCACCGACAAAGAGCCGAAGGTCTTTCCGCCGTCAAGTACCGCGGGCGGCGCCGCGAAGGCGAACGAGTCGGCGAACTTGGTGTTCTCGGGCTTGGTCAGATCGATCATCCGACCGGAGAACATGATGCCCATCGCGGCTGACCCGTTGTACAACTGCTGTTGCACCTTGGGCTGGTCGAAGGTCGTCACCTGCGGGTCCATGTAGGGCAACAGGCCCTTCATCTCCTCGAAAGCCTTTCCCGCCTCGGGCGTCTCGAAGTTGGCCTTCTTGCTGTCGGGGTCGACGTAGAACGTTCCCAGCGAACTCAGCGCGGACCGGTAGGCGGTACCGATGTCACCCGTGGCCAGCCAGGGCAGGGCGATGGGGTACTTCATGCCCTCGGCATCCTGCAGTTTCTTGGCCGCGGACTTCATCTCCGCGAAGGTGGTGGGCGGCTTGATGCCGTTCTTGTCGAAGAGATCCTTGCGGTAGGCCAGCACGTGCGTCTGGGCTTGCATGGGCAGGCCGTACAGCTTGCCGTCGTAGCTCATCGTCTGAACCATCGCGGGGTCGAGGTCGGCGAGCTTGTACTCGTCGGAGTACTTGGCCAGGAGGTCGTCCAGCGGGACCAGCTTCTCCTTGGACCCGAAGTCGGGGATGACGAAGGAGTAGGTCTCCAAGATGTCGTAGGAGCCCGAGTCGCTGGACAGCGTCGCGGTGGTCTTCTGCACCTGGCCGCCGAAGTCGATCGGGTCGTGCTTGACGGTGACGTTCTCCCGGGTGCAGCTCGACACCATGGTGTTGGTGAAGGGGTCGACCGCCGAGGAGTTGTAGGCCAGAACGTTGATCGTGGTGGCCGCAGGCGGGTTGGTGAAGTCGCAGGCCACTTTGGTCGCGGTCTTCTCCGCGGTCTTCGAACCGGCCCCACAGCCCGCCAGCGCCACCACGGTGGTGATGGCCAGACAACTGATCAGGACCTTCTTGGTGAACGGTATGGCCATCTGACGATCTCCTCGGACTGGATAGTGATTGTGCTTCCAGAGCCGGGGCACCGGCACCTGGGTTATACGTATACACGACTGGAGCCGGAGGAAGTCAACCCTAAGCTCCGAGATTGGGTCAGTCGGCTTGGGTCGGGGCGTCGATCAGGTCGAGGCGGAGCTGGGCGCTGTCGCGGTGCCCGGGCATCTGCTTCGAAGTCGGCGATCGTGACCACCGGCCCCGCCTGGACGCGGGTCGCCTCCCGGGTGGCCCGCTGATAGGTCAGCTGCTTGAGGTAGCCGGTCACCGAGAGGCCTCCGGTGTAGCGGGCGCCGCGGGCCGTCGGCAGCACGTGGTTGGTGCCCGACATGCCCTTGTCCGCGTACGCGACGGTGGACCACGCGCCGAGGAACAGCGAACCGTAGTTGTGCATGTTGTCGAGGTAGAAGTCGGTGTCGGCGGCCAGGATCTCCAGATGCTCGGGCGCCAGGATGTCCATGATCTCCACCGCCGTCTTGGCCGAGTCGGCGACGTAGATCGACCCCCAGTCGCGCCACGCGGCGCCGGCGATCTCCCGGGTGGCCAGACCCTCGAGCTGGCGGGCGATCTCGACCTCGACGGCCGCGGCCAACTCGGCCGAGGTGGTGACCAGGCACGCCGGCGAGCTCGGGCCGTGCTCGGCCTGGGCGAGCAGGTCAGCGGCGACCATCTCGGCCGTCGCCGTCTCGTCGGCGATCACCGCGACCTCGGAAGGTCCGGCCAGCACATCGATGCCGACTTTGCCGTACAACTGCCGTTTAGCCTCGGCCACAAAGGCATTTCCGGCGCCGACGATCATGTCGGCGCCGACTCCGTCGAGCAGCCCGAACGCCATCGCGGCGAGGGCCTGGACGCCGCCGAGAGCGAAGATCCGGTCGGCGCCGGAGGCCCGCGCCGAGTACAGCACCGCCGGGTGCGGGCCGCCATTCATCGACGGCGGAGTGGCGGAGACGATGTTCGGGACGCCCGGCCTCGCGGGCCACGCCTACGGTCATGAAGGCGCTGGCCAGCAGCGGGAACCGGCCGGCGGGCAGGTAGGCACCGACGTTGGAGACCGGGACGTACTTCTGTCCGCAGACTACGCCCGGGGACGACCTCGTCCTCGAAGTCGTGCAGGTGGGCACGCTGCATGCCGGCGAACCGGCGGGTCCGTTCGGCACCCGCGTCGAGGGCCGCGCAGAGGTCGGGTGGCAGCGATGCGGTGAGCTCGTCGACCCGCTCCGGGGAGATCTCGAAATCTGTCCCGCCGGTCCATCCGTCGAGCCTCTCGGCGTACCGGCGAACCTCCTCGATGCCGCCGCGCTCGATGGTCGACAGCATCTCGGAGACGGTCGCGATGACCTTCGGGTCCGACTGGGCGGCCACATCCTGACGGTCAGGCTGCCGGACGACCGTGAAGGAACCGCTGATCCGCGCCTTGTCCTGGGATATTCAAGTGCATACGTATAACATAAGCCGAGCCGAGGTGATCTTGGCAACCTGCCGGTACGCGCGTGAATGTCCGCGTCCTGAGCTTGTCGAAGGACCGCGATGCCTGCCCTTCGACAACCGCTATCCTTCCGGGCTGTTCAGCTCAACCGGCCGGCACGTTCTTCTCGATGTCGGCGAGCCATACTGCCGCGTTGCCGTCCGACGGCGCCCGCCAGTCACCGCGCGGGCTCAACGATCCGCCGTGCGAGACCTTCGGCCCGTTCGGCATCGCCGACCGCTTGAACTGCGCGAATCCGAAGAAGCGGCGGACGAAGACGATCAACCACTGGCGGATCGCCGGCAGGTCGTAGGCGCGCCGCCGTTCGGGCGGGAAGCCGACCGGCCAGATCCCGTGCGTCGACGTCGCTCCAGGCGTGCTGGGCGAGGAAGGCGATCTTCGCGGGCCGGAAGCCGAAGCGCAGCGTGTAGAACAGGTTGAAGTCCTGAAGCTCGTACGGGCCGATCGACTTCTCGGTGCTCTGCGGGGCCTCACCCTCCTTGACCGGGATGAGCTCGGGCGAGATCTCGGTGCCCAGAATCGACAGCAGCACGTCGTCGACCCGGTCGGAGAAGTCGTCCAGACCGCTCACCCACCTGATCAGGTGCTGGATCAGGGTCTTCGGCACGCCCGCATTGACGTTGTAGTGCGACATCTGGTCGCCGACCCCGTAGGTGCTCCAGCCCAGGGCGAGCTCGGACAGGTCACCGGTCCCGAGCACGATTCCGCGATGATGGTTCGCCAGCCGGAAGAGGTAGTCGGTCCGCAGCCCCGCCTGCACGTTCTCGAAGGTGACGTCGTACACCTCCTCACCCCGGGCGAAGGGGTGCTCCAGTCCCTCCAGCATCTGCCGGGCGGTCGGGCGGATGTCCAGCTCCTTCGCCGTGATGCCGAGCGCCTCCATCAGCTTCCAGGCGTTGCTCTTCGTCACCTCACCGGTCGCGAAGCCCGGCATGGTGTAGCCGAGGATGTTCGTCCGGGGCAGACCCAGCAGATCCATCGCGCGAGCGGCGACGATCAGGGCGTGGGTCGAGTCGAGACCGCCGGACACTCCGATCACCACCTTGTCGGTGGAGATCGCCCGCAACCGCTGGGCCAGTCCGTCGACCTGGATGTTGTAGGCCTCGTAGCAGTCCTGAGCGAGCCGTTCGGGATCGGCCGGAACGAACGGGAAGCGCTCCACCATCCGCAGCAGGCCGAGATCGCGGTCGGGGGGATCGAGGACGAACTCGATCGTGCGGTAGCGCGCGTCCGGGGTGGCCGCTCGTCGGTTGTCCTCGAAGGTGCCCTGCCGGGCGCGCTCCTGCCGGAGCAGGTCGAGGTCGATGTCGGCGATGGTGAGCTGGGGATCCTCCTCGAAACGCGCACCCTGTCCCAGCCGGTTGCCGTTCTCGAAGATGCTGGTCTGACCGTCCCAGGACAGGTCGGTGGTCGACTCGCCCTGGCCCGCCGCGGCGTAGAGGTAGGCGGCCAGGCAACGCATGGACTGGGTCCGGCAGAGCACGCTGCGGGTCTCGGCGCGACCGATGGTGATCGGGCTGCCGGACAGGTTGGCCAGCACGGTGGCGCCGGCCAGAGCCAGCCCACTGGAAGGCGGCACGGGCACGAACATGTCCTCGCAGATCTCGACCCCGATGGTCAGGCCACGCACATCGGAGGCCGCGAACAACAGATCGGTGCCGAACGGCGCTCGCTGTCCGGCGACGGTGATCTCCAGGTCGGTGATCCCGTGCGCCGGAGGCGAACTGGCGCCGCTCGTAGAACTCCCGGTAGGTCGGCAGATGGACCTTCGGTACCACTCCGAGGACCTGGCCGCGGTGGATGACGACCGCGGTGTTGAACAATCGAGCCTGGTGCCGGAGCGGCGCGCCGACGATGATCACCGGCAGCAGGTCGGCACTGGCGTCGACGATCGCGGCCAGTCCCTCGTGTACGGCGTCGAGCACGGCATCCTGACCGAACAGGTCGTCCAAGGCGTAGCCGGTGAGGGTCAATTCGGGGAACACGGCGACGGCGACACCGGCCTCGGACAGCCGCCGACTGACGTCGATGACACTCTCCGCGTTACGGCCGGGATCGGCGATGTAGACGTCGGCGGTGCACGCGGCGACCCGGGCGAACCCGTGCGCATACAGCGAGGCGAATTGCATGCCGTCATTCTGTCGGAGGGTCGATCAGCGGTGACACGGCCCCGACGGGACGTGACCCTGCCACCCGGAATTGTGCCGCCACACGGCATGATCGGCCCATGGATGCGACCTACGACAAGCACCCAGATGGGGCAGAACGGACAGATCAACTCGAGCAGCAGATCGCCGATGCACTGGTCAGCTCGAACCGGACGGCCGCGGTGGCCGAGTCACTCACCGGCGGGAACGTCAGTGCCGGTCTGAGCGCCATCGAGGGCGCCAGCGATTGGTTCCGCGGCGGATTGGTGGCCTACGCCGAGTCGGTGAAGTTCGACCTGCTGGGCGTGGAGCGCGGTCCGGTGATCACGGCGAAATCCGCCGAGCAGATGGCCCGAGGCGTCACCCGACTGCTGCACGCCGATCTCGCGGTCGCCACTACCGGGGTCGGCGGCCCCGGCCCGCAGGAAGATCTCCCCCAAGGCACGGTGTTCATCGCCGTCGCCACACCGACCACCACCCGGGTCCGGAAGTACCACTTCGAGGGCGATCCGTCCGAGGTCGTGAAGAGGGCCACACAGCAGGCCTTGACGGATCTGGCCGCGGCGACCAGGTGACTTGGCGTAACCCGCCGGGAAGTCTCAGCTGGACGTTGTCACCTGCGGTTGCGGATGTCTGCGGGCACCACCGCCGGGACGCTGTTTGTTGAAGCGGCGGGCAATCGCCTTCCCGAGTTCCCAGGCGATGAGGAGCACCAGCGCGGGTAGGGCCCCGATCAGCCATTGCGCACTGGTGAGGGCGGCGGTGCCGAGCAAGCGAAGTCAGTGCGCCGCCGCGGGCGATCAGGAGCGCGAGGGCGATCTCCACCAGGGCGGTGATGTTGAGGGTCCGGTTGTCGAAGGTCTCGACGCGCAGGATCGACGCCTTCTCGTCGCGGGTTTCGAAGGCCGCGACCACGAGCATGAGGGAGAACGCCACGAGGCCCATGGTGCTGGCGATCTGGGCATTGTCGGTACACGTTCGTCCCGACAACGATGAGCAGTCGATCGCGAGCGACATGAACACGCCGACCAGGCCGACGGTCAGGATCACAGCCGGGGTCATGATCGAAGCCGCGCGCGGTCGCGGCAGGCGCTTCATCAGCCCGGGCGTCTCCTTGTCCAGGCCGAGCGCGATGCCGACCGGAGCGGTGATCATGAAGTTGATCCACAGGATCTGGACAGCGGAGAAGGGCTGCCCGCCGGCGATGTTGAGCAGGGTCGCCAACAGGAAGGTCACGACGTAGGTGACGAGGGCCACGAGCATGAAGCGGATGTACTTGAGCATGTTGTCGTAGAGCTTGCGGCCCTCGGACACGGCCCGCACGATCGTGGCGAAGTTGTCGTCGGTGAGGATCATCCGGCCGGCGTTCTTCGCGACCTGGGTTCCTGAGCCCATGGCAATGCCGATGTCGGCGGCCTTGATGGCGGGCGCGTCGTTGACCCCGTCGCCGGTCATGGCCACGACCTCGCCCTGCTTGAGGAGGGTCTCGACCATGAGCACCTTGTGCTCCGGGGCCACGCGTCCGACCACGCCGATGCCGTCGATGCGGGCGAGACGTTCGGCTTCGGACATCGCCGCCAGTTCGGTGCCCAGGATGGCCTCTCCGGGGATGCCGAGTTGCTTGGCCACCGCCGCGCCCGTGACCACATCGTCGCCGGTGACCATCCGCACGCGGATGTTGGCGTCCTGGGCGGCCCGGACCGCGTCGAGCGACTCGAGCCGGGGAGGATCGATCATGCCGACCAGCGCGGTCATCTGCAGACCCTGGACCAGAGACAGCAGGTCACCTTCGGGATCGAAGCCCAGCGGGTCGATGTCCTTCATGGCCGCGGCCATGATCCGCAGGCCCTGTTCGCCGAGGCGCTCCATCGCCTGCGTCGGCGCGTTGATTCAGCTGGTCGTCCCAGGGGACGGTCTGCACCGTTGGCCAGGGCCGTCGCGGCCCGCCCGATCACCGGCGGGCGCGGCACCCTTGACGAAGACCCGAACGACCGGCTTCCCCGACTCGTCCTTGGCGTCGCAGAAGGCGGCCATCAGCTTGTAGGTCGGGATCGAACGGCAGGGTCGCCAGTCGGGGGTAGGCCTCGCTGCGTGCCTTCGATGTCGAGCTTCGCCTTGTGCCCGAGGACCAGCAGCGCGCCCTCGGTGGGGTCGCCGACGACCTTGCCCTCGACGAGCTTGGCGTCGTTGGTGATCAGGAACGGCAGGACCGCCGCCTCGATCGTGTTGTGTTGCCCGCGGCGTGGTGGACCTCGCCGTCGAGGCCGTAGCCCATGCCGGAAACCGCGTAGCGGTCGGTGGGATCGATCACCTCGACGACGGTGACCTGGTTCATCGTGAGCGTGCCGGTCTTGTCGGAGTTGATCGCCGAGGTCGAGCCCAGCGTCTCCACCGAGTCGAGGCTCTTCACGACGGCGCCGTGGGCGGCGAGATCCCTCGACCCGCTGGACAGGATGACCTGGAGCACCGTCGGCATCGCCATCGGCACCGCCGCCAGCGCCAACGCGATGGCCGTCGTGAAGATCACCGCGGCGGACTCCCCGCGGGAGATCCCGAGGGCGAACATGATCGCGATGGTCAGCCCGGCCGCCGCCGCGATCCATAACGTCAACGTGTCCAGCTGCTTGGTCAGCGGCGTCTTGAGGGTCGGCGCCGACTTCAGCATCCCGGAGATCTTGCCCACCGCAGTGTCGGCGCCCGTCCCGGTGACGATCATCACGCCACTGCCGTGCGTCACCGGGGTGTTCATGAACGCCATGTTCGACTGGTCGCCCAGGACCGGGTCCACATCGGTGATCAGCTCGGCGCTCTTCGAGGCGGGCACACTCTCACCGGTCAGCGCCGACTCGTCGATCTGCAGGGAGGTGGCCTGGATGAGCCGCCCGTCGGCGCACACATCATCACCGGCCGCGAGCAGGACCACGTCGCCGACGACCACCTGGTCAGCGCCGACCTTGACCTCGGAGCCGTCACGACGGACCCGGGCGGTCGTCTTGAGCATCGACTGCAGAGCGTTCATCGCGCTCTCCGCCTTGCCCTGCTGGCGCAGCCCCCCGAGCGCGTTGAGCGCCGTGATCAACAGCACAGCGACGCCGGTGGCGATCTCGCCGATCACGATCGAGGCGATCGCCGCCGCGACGAGGATGATCTGCATGTAGGACTTGTACTGGGCCAGGAACAACTTCCAGCCGGGCGGCGGCTTCTCGGCGGGAAGCGCGTTCGGCCCGTTCGTCTTCAACAACTCGGCGGCCTTCGCCGCTGAGATGCCACTCGCCGGGTCGACGCCGAGCCTTTGCGCGACATCGCCAGGCGAGAGCGCGTACCACCTCTCAGCCGCTCCCCCGGCCGCGGCCTGTGTCCACCTTCGTTTGACACCATCGTCTTGCCCGTCATCGCCAGTCCTTCTTCTCGGTCATCGTCCGGATTCGGTCAGCGCGCGGTCAGAAGGGCGTCGGAATGTGGTGCACCGGCAGATCTGGCTCCGAGTACCCCCGCGGGCTCGGCTTCCTCGGGCATCTTGACGCCTTGCGACGGGAGCGGCTCGTACGGGATCTGGCTCAGCAGGTGGCTGATGATGTTGAGCCGGCCGCGCTTCTTGTCGTCGTTGTCCACGACGAACCACGGCGCCCATCCGGTGTCGGTGGCGGCGATCATGGCGTCGCGGGCCCGGCAGTAGTCGAAGTGGCGGCTGTAGGACTTCAGGTCGGTCGGGGAGAGCTTCCAGATCTTGCGCGGGTCCTCGATGCGGTTCCCGAGCCGGCGGGTCTGCTCGTCGACGCTGACGTTGAGCCAGTACTTGATCAGGATGATCCCGTTGTCGACCATCGCCTTCTCGACCGCGGGCACCTGCTCGATGAACGCTCGCGCTCTGCTCCGGGGTGCAGTAGCCCATCACCGGCTCGACACCGGCGCGGTTGTACCAGCTGCGGTCGAAGATGGCGACCTCGCCGGCAGCCGGGAAGTGGGCGATGTAGCGCTGGATGTACATCTGCGACTTCTCGCGCTCCGTCGGGGTGGGCAGGGCGATGTGCTTGAACACCCGCGGGCTCGTCCGCTCCGTGATCCGCCGGATCGTGCCGCCCTTGCCCGCCGAGTCCAGTCCCTCGAACACGATGCAGACCTTGGCGCCGGTGGCCTTGACCCACTCCTGCATGGCCACCAGCTCACCCTGCAGGCGGCGCATCTCCTTCTCGTACTCCTTCGTCTTCATCTTTGGCTTAGCAGCAGAGACCGCATCGCCCTCAGCGACGTCCAACGGCGCCAAGGCATCCTCCGACCCGGTCGACTTGGCCGCCTTCTTCGCCTTCTTGGACTTATTGCCCATCTCTCCTGATCCCCTCTCGGAATGTCACCGCACCGCGCGTCACGCTCGCAATCGTCCGGTTTCGCTGAAGCAAGCTCGACCCGATGAACACGTTTGCTGTCGACGCCGTGGTGAGCTTTCCTCCAGGTTTGGAGAGGGTCACCCGATCTGGGAGCCCTCCGATGTGGTCAGCGCCGGTCGCGGCGGTCTTCGCGGCGGTCGCCGCGGTCTTCGCGCCGGTCGCCACGGTTGTCGCGGCGGTCATCGCGGCGGTCGTGGCGGCGGTTCATGCCGTGGGCGACAACGACCGCCCCTCCGACCGCTGCCACGGTCCTACGCCTGCGTCGGGCGGCAAGTGGCATGTCATGCTCCTTCGTTGGTTGGGGCGGCTTCCACCAGGTCGGTGGCTTCCTCGGCCTCGTCGGCTTCCATGGCGGCGATTAAGGCTTGGATCGGGATCCGCCCGCTGGCGGCCAGCTGTCCTCCGGCATGTCGAACCGCGGCACCGAAGGGTGCGGACCACAGGTTCTCCCAGACCAGGACCGCGGCCGAGCTGCCCGGCTCGATGGTCTCGGCCAGATCCGCGACGTCCTGCTCGCTGAGAATCATCGCCATCTCGGTCTCCAGCGCTCGCAACTCGCCGACTTCGCTGTCCTCCAGATCGGTGGCCTCGAACGCCTCGAAGCTGCCGTCCTCGTCTTTCTTCAAGAACAGCAAATCAAGGACGCGGATCAGGCCCTGGTCGACGTAACTCGCGAGGATGGGAGCAATGGTTCCGTTCAGCTTGCTGCCGGGGAATTCCACGACGATCCAGTCGATCGAACCGAGTTCATCAAGGTTGACTGTCATGCTGTGCCTCTCACTTCGTAGACCTCTCACTTTCGTAGAAATGGATGGAGCGCCTGCTCGGCCGACGAACGTGCGCCGATTCCTCGTGCGACGCTCGCGGCCAGATAGCGGATCCGCGAAGACGAGTGACACCACTGCCACCCGCTGACATCTGTTGTCGCCGACTGGCCCACCCTCGCAAGACATGCAAGTCGCCCGGTAGGGCCGAACGGCCTTCTGGGGAATCTGCGCCACGACCGGCACCACGGGGCCTTGCCCCGACAACAACACCCGCCGTAGCGGGCACCGTCGACCACCTGTCCGCTGCTGGGAGGTGCAGTCGTGATGAACCGAAGCACTCAGAAGCCAAGATCCCGGAATGCACGGCAGACAGATCCTCTCGAAAAGCACCACAGGCGTGGAACGGTGTCACCGCCATCGTCAACCCGGCAGACTCCGCCTGGCATCATGCAGATCAGATGAAACGGTCAAATCGTCAGGGCCGTCCAGGAGGCCACACCTACGCGGTCCAGGGAATCTGAATACGGCGGGCGTCGCACCGCGATCGTCAGCTCACGCGAAACGACCGACCCTGCGACCCCTCTGGGTCAGGCAGGTCACCGCTCGCTGACCTCACGGCGTGACGATGTTGAACGACGGGTCACCTTTCTCGAGCACGCCGAGCAAAGACGTCAGGACGCTGGGGTCCCCGCCGGTGACGATCCCCGGACTGTCGGTGTCGCCGCCGACCAGAGCGATCATCCGGCCCTTCGTCAACGACAACCTCGCTTGGGCCGCGTCGTCGGCGGGCCGCTCCACGTAGACGAGAACGCCGTTGCGCAAGGTGAGCCGGTAGTTCGTGTCGAGGTCGGTGAAGGTGACGTCCAACGACAACTCGAGATCCCACGCCTTCGGACCGTTGACCGAGATGGCCAACGAGTCGAGAAGCTGGTCGGGAGTGAGCTGGGCGACGAGGGCCGGGGCAGCGGTCACGGCCGGTGTGCCGAAGTTGCCTTCGCGCAGTTCGGTGGCGCCGGAGAGGAAGAAGTTCCGCCAGGTACCGTTCTCCGCGCCGTAGCCGAGTTGCTCGAGCGTGTCGGCATAAAGGGTACGGGCAGCGGAGTGTTCGGCGTCGGTGAACACGGCGTGGTCCAGCAGGGTGGCCGCCCATCGGTAGTCGCCCGCGTCGTACGCGGTCTGGGCCAGTTCGACCACGCGGTCGATCCCGCCGAGGGCCGCCACGTATCGTGCCGCCAGCGCGGCCGGCGGATGTGGCCACAGGCGGGCCGGGTTGCCGTCGAACCACCCCATGTACCGCTGGTAGATGGCTTTGACGTTGTGGCTGACCGAGCCGTAGTAGCCGTGCGTGTTCCAGGCCCGGGTCAGCGCGGGCGGCAACTCGATCATCTCGGCGATCTCAGCTCCGGTGTGGCCCTGGTTCAGGAGTCGGAGGGTCTGGTCGTGCAGGTACGCGTAAAGGTCACGTTGTGCGGAGAGGAAGTTGACGATGTGCTCGCGGTCCCAGGTGGGCCAGTGGTGGGAGGCGAAGGCGACGTCGGTGCGGTCTCCGAAGGTCTCGATCGCCTCGGTCAGATACTTCGACCACACGTGCGGGTCCCGGACGAGCGCTCCGCGCAGCGTGAGCAGGTTGTGCAGCGTGTGGGTGGCGTTCTCAGCCATGCACAGGGCCCGGTAACGCGGGAAGTAGAAGTGCATCTCGGCCGGCGCCTCGGTGCCCGGCGCCATCTGGAACTCGATCTCCACACCGTCCACGGTGTGGGTCTCGCCGGTCTGCGCGACCTCGAGGGTGGGCACGATCAGGCCGATTTCGCCCGTGGACGTGGTCTGTCCGAGTCCGGCTCCGACCTGCCCCTGAGGCCCGCGAGCCAGGGCAGCGCCGTACATGTAGCCCGCCCGCCTGGACATCGCGGTTCCGGCGTAGACGTTCTCCTCGACGGCATGTCCGGTGAATCCCTCCGGGGCGATGATCTGGGTCTTCCCGGCGTCCACCTCGTCCTGTGTGGTGACGCCGAAGACGCCGCCGAAGTGGTCGATGTGGCTGTGGCTGTAGATCACCGCCGCGACGGCCTTCTCGCCGCGGTGTTCGCGATAGAGGGCCAGGGAGGCGGCGGCGGTCTCGGTGGAGATCAGCGGGTCGATGACGATCACTCCGCTGTCGCCCTCGACGAAGGTGATGTTGGACAGGTCGAGGCCGCGCACCTGGTAGATGCCCTCGACCACCTCGTACAGTCCCTGCTTGGCCACCAGAGTCGACTGTCGCCACAGGCTCGGGTTGACCGAGGTCGGCGCATCGCCGGTCAGGAAGCCGTAGCTGTCGCTGTCCCAGACCACCCGACCGTCGGCCGCCTGCACCACCCCCGGCTGTAGAGCCGCGATGAAGCCTCGGTCGGCATCGGCGAAGTCAGCCTTGTCATTGAGCGGAAGCAACCCGGAGAGCTCACGGTGGGCGGCTTCGGTCACCGGGGTCGGAGGATTCTGCTGCATGTCAACTCCATCAGGTTGTGGGAGCGCGGCGGATGTGACGGTGCCGGCGAGGTCAGGTGGGCGATTTCGGCTCACGGATCGGCCACGCAGCGGAACCCGAGATGCCCGGTCGTGCTGCGAATCGTCTGCCCTTGCCGAGCAGCGGGTCGGTAACGGTGACAATAGTTCGGCGCACAGAGGTGTGACCCGCCTTTGGTGACGAACCGGGTGCTCTCGGTGCGCGCAGCGGGAGCGCAACACGAATGGACCGGCTCAGCCTGGACGTCCCCGTCGGCATGTGAGGCGGTCCAGGGCGATGCGGTCCACTCCCACACGTTGCCCGAGACGTCGACCAGGCCATACCCGTTGGCCGGGTAGCTCCCGACGGGCGTGGTCATGCCGTGCTTCTTCGGCAGGTCGTTGCGCCACGGGAAGCTGCCGTGCCACGTGTTGGCCATCACTTCGCCGCGCGGCATGAACTCGTCACCCCAGGGGTAGCGGGCTCCGACCAGACCGCCGCGGCCGGCGTACTCCCACTCGGCTTCGGTGGGCAGCCGCTTGCCCGCCCAGTCGGCGTAGGCGGTGGCATCGTCGTGGGCGACGTGCACCACCGGATGCCGGTCCCGGCCGTTGAGTGTGCTGCCGGGCCCCTCCGGGTGCCGCCAGTCGGCTCCGGGCTGCCAACGCCACCACCGCTGCCAATCGTCCAGGGGGATCGGGCCGGCGCTCGGGGTGAACACCAGCGACCCCGGAACGAGGTCTTCGGGATCGGCATCGGGAAAGTCGGCCGGGTCGGGAGCCTGCTCCGCAACGGTGAGGTGGCCCGTGTCCTTGACGAAGCGCCGGAACTCGGCGTTGGTCACGGCGTGGATGTCCACCAGGAGATCGCCGACGGTGACCTCGCTGATCGGCTGCTCCTCGGGGTAGAAATCCTCGCTGCCTTGGATGAGCGAGCCACCCCCGACGAGCACCATGCCGCGACTGCTCATGGCGTCATCGTACGAAAGGGCCAACGGCGCACCCCGGTGATGGCTCGATCTGGCGTCCGCGGGGTGCTCGGTACGGGCGATAGGGGGCCCCTCTACGACCTAGGTGCGAGGCGATCTTCACGCGTTCTGCATGACGACAACCGACGCTCGGGGTCGGAAGATCATGATTGTTGACTGGTTCTCCGACGTGGAGGCCCGTCGGCGTGGTGTCTGCGGTATTGGAAAGGGTTCGGCGCGCAGATGAGTGTCGAAGTGCCCTTGACGAGCGCGGCCTTGACTGAGCAAGACCGGACCAACCCCACACGGATGGAGGACGGATGACCACTCACACTGACCAGTCTCACCTGAGCGTCGATGAGCGGCGGGCGCTTGGTGAGCAGGCGGCGGAGAAGACGCCGTTGTCGGCACAAGCGGAGGGTCCGCCGACCGCCGACCGCCGGGATCCCGTGGAGTTGCTGATCGAGCAGAACACGATGCGGGAGCCGGATCTGGTGCCGGTGCGGCATGGCCGGATGATGGTGTCGCCATTCACGTTCTACCGGGGGGCGGCGAGGGTGATGGCGGTCGACCTGGCCGGCACCCCGACGGCCGGTCTGCAGGTGCAGTTGTGCGGGGATGCGCACCTGTCGAACTTCGGCGGTTTCGCGTCGCCGGAGCGACAACTGCTGTTCGGGCTGAACGATTTCGACGAAACCCTGCCAGGTCCGTTCGAGTACGACCTGAAACGGATGGCGGCCAGTTTCACGATCGCCGCCCGCAACAACGGCTTCAGCAAAGGCGATGTGCGGGCTGTGACGGTGGAGTCGGTGAAGGCTTACCGGGAAGCGATGGCAAAGTTCGCCGGGATGCGCACCCTTGACGTCTGGTACGCCCACACCTCGGAGCAACAGATCCAGGAGGCGATGCAGGCAGCGAAAGAGGAGGCCTCGGCGGCGTCGGGCAAGCCAGACAAGGCCAAGGCCAAGGACAAGGCCAAGGACAAGGCCAAAGCCAAGGACCAAGCCGGCAAGACCAAGCCCAGCAAGGCCGACGCCGCTCTCGAGACGGCGATCAAGATAGCCAACAAGACCCTCAAAAAGGCGCACACCCGCGACAGCCTGCACGCGCTCGGCCGGTTCGCCGAGGTTGTCGACGGCCGCTACCGAATCGCCAGCCAGCCACCGGTGGTGGTGCCGCTGCGGGACCTCGAAGGATCATTCGGTCTGTCCACCGACCAGATGCGCGACGTGGTCGAGGAACAGTTCCGCGCCTACCAGACCACCCTCAGCGCCGACCGCCGCAAACTCCTCGAACGGTTCACCATCGTCGACATGGCCCGCAAGGTGGTCGGCGTGGGCAGCGTCGGTACCCGCGCCTGGATGGTGCTGCTCCAGGGCCGCGACACCGACGACCCGCTATTCCTGCAGGTCAAAGAAGCCACCCGATCAGTCCTGGAAGACCACCTGCCGAAAACCCGCTTCAACACCCCCGGCCAGCGGGTTGTGGAGGGCCAACGGATGATGCAAGCCACCTCCGACATCTTCCTCGGCTGGACCAAAGGCGTCCAAGACGACCGTTTCTACTACTGGCGCCAACTCCGCGACATGAAAGCCTCCGCCGTCGTCGAAACCATGGCCCCGGTCGGGATGACCGTCTACGCCCGGCTCTGCGGCTCGACCCTCGCCCGCGCCCACGCGCGATCCGGTGACCCAGTCGCCATCGCGGCCTACCTCGGCCCCGACAACGACCTCGACCAGGCCATCGCCAGCTTCTCCGCCCGTTACGCCGACCAGAACAACCAGGATTACGAAGCCTTCGTCCAAGCTGTGAAGGACGGCCGGATCGACGCGGTCCAAGGTGTCTGAGTCCGCTTTGCCTGCTGAGGCGGATCCCGACGCCGCGATTTCGTCGTCACGAACCATTTTTCCGCGCGGTCTGCTGATCACCATCGGCATCGCGGCGGCGTTGGGGGCCGCGCTTGGTCTCCAAGCGTTCGCCGAGGTGGTCGGTCCGGTGTTTCTCGCGCTCCTGCTCTCCATCGTCGTTCAGCCGGTGCGCCGGTTCCCGGCTCGGCATGGTCTGCCGGCGTGGCTGGGAACGGTGCTGAGTCTGGTGGCGGTATACGCGATGGTGGTCGCCCTGGTCGTGATCCTGGTAGTCGCCGGGGTTCAGCTGGCCAGGCTGCTCACGGACTACGCGCCACAGTTCGAGGCGTCCATGCAGAATGTGGGCCAAACTCTTGAAGCCGCCGGCGTGAGCCAAGCTCAGCTGGAGGCGGTTCAGAAGAACGTCGACCCGGGAAAGCTGCTCAACCTCGTGGCCGGCCTGCTCGGCGGCGTGGCCGGCATCCTCGGCAGCATCGCGTTCTTGGTCTTGCTGCTGTTCTTCACCGTGACCGATGCGGGCACGTTCACGTCAAACCTGGCCCGAATCTCCCCGGCCGGCCAACGCCTCGGGCAGGCGTTTCAACTCTTCGCCACCGGCAGTCGGCGGTATCTCGCGGTGGCCACGATATTCGGCGCGATTGTCGCTGTATTGGACGTGGTCGCCCTGACCATCCTCGACATTCGCTACGCGTGGCTCTGGGGCCTGCTGGCCTTCATCACCAACTACATCCCCAACGTCGGCTTCATCATCGGACTCATCCCGCCGACCATCGTCGCCCTGCTCGACCACGACCCCAAGACTGCCATCGCCGTCGTCGTCATCTATTGCGTCCTCAACATCATCATCCAAAGCGTCATCCAGCCCCGGGTGGTCGGCAGCTCCGTCGGCCTCTCGCCCACGCTCAGCTTCCTCTCGCTGATCGTCTGGGCCGCGATCCTGGGCGGGATCGGCGCGTTTCTCGCGGTCCCGGCCACCTTGTTCGTCAAGGCCCTTTTCGTTGACGTCGACCCCGAACGCAGATGGGTGATTCCCCTGATCTCGAGTTCAGCGTCCACCGACTCGCCAGAAGATACCGCGCCGCCCGCGAAGCTCGGGAAAGCGAACTCGACCGCCACCAAGGTCACCGAAGCTGCCCCAGATTCTCCCGGCCAAGCGGATCACACCTGAGCGACGGATCTGCGATTGTCTGCACGGCGGAGAATCATCGCGCTCACCCGGCTCGGCAGTCGGCGGGAACCCCTTGCGGCGCTCAGAATGAAAAACCAGCCTTGTCGTTCGTCGGCTCGGCCCGAGAAAGGACCACGACACATGCTGGCTGAACATGCTCGAACCGAGTCGACGCGATGATCGAAACGATACTGGTCTGGGCCCTGGTCGTCGCGATCAACGTGATCGTTCTCGGGCTGGTGCCCGAACGGCGCAGTCCCTCATCGGCCATGGCCTGGTTGTTGCTGATCTTGTTGGTTCCGCTGTTCGGTCTGCTGATCTACCTGTTGATCGGCAGCCCTTACGTCCCCCGGAAGCGTCGCGAAGAGCAACTGGCCGTCGGCGCGGTGATCCAGAGCAGCCTGGCCACCACACCCGCTCTTCCCGCTTCGCCGGACCGACCCGACTGGCTCGACTCGGCCATGGTCCTCAACCGGCGCCTCGGCTGGTTACCCAGTGTGCAGAACAACTCGGCCGAGCTTTTCCATATCTATGAGGAGTCGATCCAGGCCAAAGCCGACCTGGTCCGCACCGCCGAACGCTACGTCCATGTCGAATACTTCATCCTCTGCTGGGACTCGACGACAGCACCGTTCTTCGAGGCATTGGTCGACGCCCAAGCCCGCGGGGTGAAGGTGCGAATACTGTTCGACCACGTCTCCACGCGCAAAACGGTGCCGGACTACAAGGGAATGCTCGCCAAGTTCGACCAGGCCGGCATCGAGTGGCATCCCATGCTTCCGATCCAGCCGCTGAAAGGTGAGTGGCGTCGGCCGGATCTGCGCAACCACCGGAAAATCCTGGTGGTCGACGGCCGCGCGGCGTTCGTCGGGTCGCAGAACATGGTCGACGCGAGCTACCACAACAAGAAGCATGAAGCTGCCGGGCGAAAGTGGCGTGAGCTGACGACCCGGGTCACGGGACCGATCGTGCATTCCATCAATCTCGTCTTCGCCTCCGACTGGTACATCGAAACCCATGAACGGATCCCAGCAGAAGTCCAACCCGAAACCTTCCCTGACGGTGTCGGGGACATGACCTGTCAGATCGTGCCCAGCGGCCCCGGCTTCCCCAATGAGAACAACCTGCGCTTGTTCAACACCTTGATCTACGGCGCGCAGCACCGGCTATCGATCACCAGCCCCTACTTCGTCCCCGAACAATCTCTGCTCTACGCCATCACCACCGCGGCCCAACGCGGGGTCGCCGTCGAACTGTTCGTCGGCGCAGAGGGCGACCAGTTCATGGTCTACCACGCCCAATGCTCCTACTACCGGCCTCTGCTCGAAGCCGGCGTTCGCATCTACCTCTACCCGGCGCCATTCGTGCTCCACGCCAAACACTTCTCCGTCGACGACCACACCGCCGTCATCGGCTCGAGCAATATGGACATCCGCTCCTTCAACCTCGACTTCGAGATATCGATGATGGCCACCGGCAGCCCAGGGTTCGTCAGTCGAATGCGCGAAGTCGAAGACCTGTACCGATCGCTGTCCCGCGAACTGACCCTTCCCGAATGGAAAACCCGCCCCCTCTCCAAGCGGTGGGTCGACAACGTCATGCGCCTGACCTCCGCAGTCCAGTAAGCAGGCCACCGGAGATGATCGAATGTCGACCGGCGGGTGACGGACAATGATCGATCCGAGTGACGACCTGGCCGTCAACCGTGCTGTGTGGACGGTCGTCAACACGGACTTCACCGATGGGCGTGCCCACGATGCTTGGGCCACCGAGGACTTCGCGTGGGGACTCTTCGGCATCCCGGAGCGGGAGTTGGGCGTTCTCGGTGACGTCGCCGATCTCGATGTCATCGAACTCGGCTGCGGTACCGCGTACGTCTCGGCCTGGTTGTCCAGGCTCGGGGCACGGCCGGTCGGTGTGGACCTGACCCCGGCGCAGTTGGACACCGCCCGCCGCTGCCAGGAGCGTTTCGGACTCTCCTTTGCGCTGATCGAGGCCAACGCCGAGGATGTCCCGCTGCCGGATGACTCCTTCGATCTGGCGGTCAGCGAGTACGGGGCGTGCGTGTGGTGCGACCCCGAACGCTGGGTCCCGGAGGCGGCCCGACTCCTTCGGCCGGGTGGGCGACTCGTGTTCTTGACCAACAGCGTGCAGGTAACGGTCTGCGTACCCGAAGACGGTGGATACGCAGGGGATCGCCTGCTGCGACCCCAGAGCGGGCCGTCTCGAGTGCAGTGGCCCGGTGGCGGGATCGAGTTCCACCCCAGTCACGGTGAGTGGATTCGTGTCCTTGGTGAAAGCGGGTTCGTGGTCGAGGCCCTGCACGAGCTGTACGCCCCTGACGGCGCGACAACCCCTGAGTACTACGACATCGCCACGGCCGAGTGGGCCCGCAAATGGCCCGTCGAGGATCTGTGGACCGCACGGCTGACCCGCAAGGCCTCACCGGCCTCCATCGACTAGGCCGTCCACCGTGGTCGGAATCGGAACGGGGTGACGCCGTGGAACTAGGTGCGTTGGGTCTGATCTTGGCCGCGATCTTCGTGTGGGGAACCTTCTCTGCGCGGGCGGAGGCAATCTCGACACCGATCTTCTTCGTAGCCATTGGCGTCGCAATGGCTACAAGCCGAGAAGCTGATCGGGCTTGATCTGGACCCACACCTGATCAAGGTCATCGCCGAAGTCACGCTGGTCTGGGTGCTCTTCGCCGACGCCAGCCGGGTACGGGTCACCGATCTCCGGGCGGACGGCGGAAGATACCTGCGCCTGCTGGCCCTGGGCCTGCCACTGACCATCGCGCTGGGGGCCGTTGCTGCCGCTGTCGTACTGGGCGTGGATCCGTGGTATGCCCTCCTCCTCGGTGCCGCGCTGGCTCCGACCGACGCGGCCCTCGGCTCCGCCGTCATGGCGGACCGGCGGATACCTCGCCGAGTCCGCCAGACCCTCAACGTGGAAAGCGGTCTGAACGACGGCATTGCCACTCCGGTCGTCATCCTCGCTATCGCTGGCATCGCTGCCGCGGCCGGTCTGGAACACAAGGGTCCAGGCCATGCGCTGGTTGGTCTCCTCCTCGGTGTGGTGGTTGGGGTGGTGGCCGGTGCCGGGGGTGGCACCTTGCAACGGATCGCGCGGCGTCGCGGCTGGAGCTCGGACGAGTTCGCCGGCCCAGTGGTGCTGGCCCTCGCTCTGCTCGCGTACCTCGGTGCAGTCGCGATTGACGCCAACGGCTTCGTCGCGGCTTTCGTTGGAGGCAGCGCCTACGGCGCCTTCGCCGGCCGCCGCGGAGGGGAAAAGGAGGTCTACTACGTCGAGCAGACCTGCGGACTGGCGTCGATGGTCGCGTGGTTCATCTTCGGGTCCGCCATCATCCCCACGTTGGCCGCGGGCTGGACCTGGCACATCGTGGTGTACGCGGTCCTCAGCTTGACCGTGGTTCGCATGCTGCCCGTGGCGATCGCGCTGATCGGCTCACGAATGGACAGAACCACAGTGCTCTTCGTCGGTTGGTTCGGCCCACGGGGGCTCGCTTCGATCGTCTTCGCCCTCATCGCTCTCGAGGACCTCCACGGCGTGCCGGGCCCGCTCGACGAGGTGGTCGGTGCCATCGGTCTCACCGTGCTCCTCAGTGTGCTCGCCCACGGCCTCAGTGCCCGGCCACTCGCCGGTCGGTACGCCGCCAGCCGCCCGGTGGGTCTGGACGAGTCGCAGCACCCGGAGCCCACCGTGCGGCGGTTCGTCAGTCAAGCCCGTCACCGGTCACACTGAGTGAGACGAAGGCTGTCTTCGGTGGCGAGCACGACGGACTCCGGCTCTTGCCGGGGTCAGTCAGCGGTGCGGAGGGTCAGGATCCGTAGAGGATCTTGCCCTTCTGGTCTTCGAATTCGGCGTCGCTGAGCACTCCCGCGTCCCTGAGTTCGCCGAGTTGTTTGAGCTGGGCCAGCTTGTCGTCCGTGCTCGGGGCGGCAGGAGCTTCCTCGTACTGGGGCTCCGGCGGGGCTTGTTCAGCGGCGGCCTGTTGCTCCTGCGCGGCCCACCGTCCCTGTTGGCGGTGTTGGACGCGTCCAGCGACGGCGGAAGCGGTTCCGGCGACCACAGCGGTGCGGGCGACTCCACGTAGCAAACCTGGCATGTTACAGCCTTTCCTAGTCGTTTTGGTGAATGGTAACGCTCAGGCCGACGGTCAGGTGCCTTCGGCGGCCTTGTCCTCGTCGCCCTCAACCGCGGGAGTCGTCTGCTCGGCCTCGGCGGCCTCGAGGGCAGCCAGGATGGCTTGGACCGGTATCCGGCCGCTGGCCACCAAGTTGAGCCCCGCCGCGTCGTAGAGCCGCGGCAAACGGCGCCGCCCACACATTCTCATAGATCAGAATGCCGGCGGAACTTCCCGGTTCCACGGCCGAGGCGGCCTCATTGAGATCGTCTGGTCCCAGCAGACCCGACGAAGCGCCCTGGAACACGGCCAAGTCCAGAGCACCGTCGCCGTCGAAGTCAGCAATCTCCACCGCCGTGACTGAGCCGTCGGTCTCGCGAGTGATGAAACCGAAGTCCAAGATCCGGATGATGCCCCGGTCCACCAGATCGATGAGCAACGGAAACCCTTCGCCGGTCATGCGATTGCCCGGAAACTCCACCACCAAGTAGTCGATCGGGCCAGTCTCTTCCAACTCGTCAAAGCTTGTGCTCACCGTCAATGCCTTTCGTTGATGTGTGATCGGGTGTTCTCAGGCCGGGCGCGGGCAGGACCGGCCATTCTCAGGCGAGTGCTTTCGCCTTCAGTTGGTCGAACTCGGCCTGGTTGATGCTGCCGCTATCGAGCAGCGCCTTGGCCGAGGTGATCTGGTCGGCGGCTGAAGTCTTCGTGCCCGCCACCGACTTGATGTACTGATCCGTGTCGGCCTGAGCCTTCCGCATCGCGCCGGCCTGGCGCTCAGCCATCCCCCTGCCCCGCGCGATCAGGTAGATCAGCGCCATCAGGAACGGGAAGAAGATCAACCCGATCGTCCACAGCGCCTTCGCGAACCCGCCCAGATCACGGTCTCGGAAGATGTCACCGAAGATGTGGAACAGCAGAATCAGATACGCCACGAAGATGTAGCTCCAGAACAGGAGCCACAAGAAATCCCAGAAACTATTCACGTGCTTTGCCTTCCTTGCTTCACCAGTACTGATCGGGACGAACCACAACGTCCGCCCACGAGGTCGCGGAAACCGGAGTGGCACCGCGTGCTTCTCGGTTCCCTGGTTTGATCCAACCCGACTCGCGGAGCCGTTGCATCATTCAAATCGTGTGAAACGGGTCCCTGTGCGGCCCACGCGTGCTCGGTTGGTGCTTCGCGCCGGGTCGGTCACGTTGTCCTCTTCCCCGCAGCGACGCCGTGCAATACGCGACCGCGGTCGGCCTGCTCGGGGGTAGTTCGGCGGATAGTCGCGTCACCCACCCGACTGATGTTCCAGGGCATCGTCGATGTCGTAGCCCAGCGCCAGGGCCAGATTCGGCGCCGCCGCGACCACACTGGGGAGCCCCACGACGGAAACGACGCCGACCAACACATCGACGATCTCCGCCGCCGTTGCCCCGGCGCTCACCGCGGCATCGGCCTCGGCTCCGTAGGATGGCACCGCGCCACCGACCGCGACCAGCGCTGCGAGACGGACCAGCGCCAGCGTCTTCGGATCGAGCGTCTCCGGCTCGACGTCGCTCACGTGTTCGGCGAATGTTTCGTCGTTGAGCGCCAGCAGGCGCAGCACTTCCGTGTAATCCAAAGGACTCACCGGCCCGAAACACGCGTGTAGACGTCCATGCACCCAGTGTCGACAGTCCAGGCGTCACCTGCATCATGTAGATCAGGTGAACCTCCCGTGGGCCGTCGACACCGGCACGCACGCCGCACTGTGGACCTAGGTCCTACAGAGAAACGTGCCACCACGCTGATCAGGTTCGATTGGTCTATCTCGGCACCGTGAGCCGCAGGACGACACTACTGGGCGGGTCTCATTCAGTGCGGATCAGTCGTGCTGAATCGGCACCGAGTTTGCGGTGACGCCGACGTGTCGGGGCAACCTGAAAGCCGCAACCAGTCCGACGAGACCGACCACTGCGAGGGTGATCATCGCCAGGCCGTACGAACGCTCGGGCGTTGCGGTGATGCCGGCGACGAGGATGGTGCCGGCGATGGCTGCGCCGAGGGAGGAACCGAGGTTGGACACACTTCGCGACAGACCGGAGATCTCCCCTTGCTTGTCCTCACCGAAGCTGGATTGGACGACGTTGACCGACGGGGTGAGCATTCCACCGAGACCCAGGCCGATCAGCAGCAGGCCCGGGGCGAAGGACCACGCGCTCTGGGTGCCGGTCACCATGAACAGCAGGACACCGACGCCGGCATTCGTCACGACGAAGCCGACGATGATGAGGGACCGCTGGGGGAACCGCTTGGCGAGCCGTTCGGCGGCGAGGGACGACACCAGGATTCCCAGGGTGGCCGCGGTGAAGATGACGCCGGTCTCGATGGCGTTGTAACCACGCACCACCTGCAGGTAGGCCGACACCACGAACGACACGCCCATCAGCAGGAGCCACTGGGTGTTCTGAGTGACGAGTCCGAGATTGGAGGTCCGATTGCGGAAGAGAGCAGAGGACAGCAGCGGCTCTTTCCCGGCGCGTTCCTTGGACCGAACGACACGAAGAACCCTCCAGTACCGCCCCACCGGCGACGATGAGGGCAACCATCAGCCAGCCGTTGTTGTCCGCTGCGAGGATGCCGAGCACGACCAGGACGAGGCCGGTGGCCGACAGAATCGCGCCGGTGACGTCGAATTGCCGAGTGGGGTCGGCCGGCAGCGGATCCTTGATCCCTCGGGCCAGCCAGATGATGACGGCGATGACCAGCGCCTGGAAGATGAACGCGGCCCGCCAACTGATCGCCCAGGTGATCAGACCGCCGATCAGCGGCCCCGCGGCGGCACCGATGCCACCCAACGCGCTGATCACCCCGAATGCCCGGGCTCGTGAGTTGAGGTCGGTGAACAGCAGCGTGGTGAGGATGTAGACGGGCGGGATCAGTAGCGCTGTGCCGACCCCCTCGAGGATCGAGTTGCCGATGATCAGCACCCCAAGTCCTGGTGACAAGGCGCTGATCACGGCGCCCACCCCGTAGATGAGGAGACCCAGGGTGAAGCAGCGTTTGCGGCCGTAGCGGTCGGTCAGCTTCCCGGCGGGGATCATCAGCGCCGCCATGACCAGCAGGAAGATCGTGATGGCGATCTGCACGCCCTGGACGGTGGTGTCCAGGTCCTCGCTGATGTCGGTGATCATCACGTTCATGTTCGATCCGGCAAAACTGCAGATGAACTGGGCGAGGGCGAGAGGAACAAGCACGCGGCGCAGCGATGTCGAGTGTGTCCCGGAACTGGGTTGAGTTGTCATTTGTCTGCCTGCTCTAATTTTCTCGTTTCGAGCCGCGACCGAAGGGTCGGCGGCAACGGACTGCGGACCTTCAGTGGCTGACCACGTTCCCTTGGTCCGAGGCGACCCCTTGGTCCGAGGCGACATGGTTCACGGCGAAGAGGTACGACTCCCACGGCTGCAGTTCCACGTACAAGCCGAGGTCGGCGATCTCGGAGCCATCACGGAGATAGACGCTTGCCGTGAGCAGGTCGGTGAACCGGAAGTCCTTCGCTGCCGGGTTGCCGTCCGCGTCCAGGTGAATCCTGGCCTGCGCCGGCTGGGCGGAGAAGTTGATCACCACCAGATGCCGGGCGTCGCCGCCGCTCCAGGACCAGGTGAGCACGTTGTCGCACGACTGGTTGTCGGGCCATCCGGTCGCCTCGAGCAGGTCCCAGCGGCCACGCCGGACAGCGCGTTCGCCGACCGTCGCCAGCAGTCGTTCGTACCAGGCGGCGAGGGATTGGTTCGGCTGCTCTGCCGGCCGCCGCGACAAGAAGACCGGCGGTCGGACGCGTCGGCCCTCGAACTGTCCTTCGTGCCACAGGGTTCCACCGGGCAACGTGGCGATCGCCACGGCTGCGGCCATCTCGGCATCGACGCCGAGGCGCGAGGCGATGCGGGGCTCGTCATGGTTCTCCAGAAACCGCAGCAGCTTCGACTGGTAGTCGAGATCGGCGCGCAGGTGCGCACGGACAGCGCGGGCGTCCTGGGCCACGATGCGGTCGTAGAGCCGCTTGTCGTAGCAGAAATCGAAGCCCTGCTTCTGGAGCTCCGACTCCATGTCCCAGTACGCCTCCGCGATCAGCACGGTGTCGGGATGGTCCGCATGAAGAGCGCCGATCACCTCTGGCCAGAATTCGCGGTCCGGCTCGGCGCCGGCTCTGCGTCCCCAGGTTGCGGCGAATATCCGGTTGATCATCAGCATGGCCATGTCGCAGCGGATCCCATCGCACTGGTCCGCGATGTCGGCCAGCACGTTCGCCGTAGACCCTCGCAGGGCCGGAGCGAACGCATTGAGTTGCACGACATCGGGCCAGGGCGGGAAGTACGGATCGCGCCCCCGCGCGAGAACATGGCCGGCCGCCGTCAGCCACGCCGGCGGGATCGGCCGCCACGTCCTGATCGACTCCCTGGATGAACAGCTCCGGGCTCGCGGCGACCCAGGGATGGTCCGGGGCGACATGATTCGGCACATAGTCCAGCACCAGCCGGACCCCTCGATCGGCCAATGCGGCTCGGGCCGCGGCGAGTCCATCCGGGCCGCCGAACGCCGCGTCGACGACATAGCGCCGAACGCAGTAGGGCGATCCGATGACATCGGCGGTCTGCACATCAGGCAGCGCGTCACGGAAATCTGCCCAGAGCGCCGGGTTGTCGTTCGCGATGGAGAGTCCGGCCGGGCTTCGCTCCCAGACGCCCATCAACCAGACCGCGTCAATCCCGGCGGGGTGACGGCAGCCCAATCGAGCCGCCGACAGATCGGCCAGCGTCAGCCGCCGACCCGCGGCACGGGACAGGTCGTCCAGCCACACCGCGGTGTTGACCTCATGGATCACCGGGCGCTCCGGCCACGTCATGATCTAGCCGGCTCCGACCACGGACGCGTTGTCGACGCCACGCCGTGCGTCGCGTTCGGACCCGACGGTTCACCCAGGGCCACTCGATCGCGGTGCCCCGGAACAGCAGCGTCAAGACGGCGACGCCTCCGGTCCAGCCGGTCTGGTGACTGGCGCCGATCCCCGCTCCGTTGTCGCCGTGGAAGTACTCGTAGAACAAGATCAGGTCCCGCCAGTACGGGTCTTGTTGCGGAATCGACTGACCGCCGTAAACCGGCCGACGCCCGTCCGGGCCGCGAAGGAACGTGCCGACCAGACGGTCGCTGAGCATCTGCGCCACCTCGTGCAGGGTGAGATGGTTGCCGGAGCCGGTCGGGCATTCGACGGTGAACTCGTCGCCGAAGTAGCCGTGCAGGTTCAGCAGCGCCCGGATCAACATCAGGTTGATCGGAAACCAGACCGGTCCGCGCCAGTTCGAGTTTCCGCCGAACATGCCGGTGTCCGACTCGGCCGGAAGATAGTTGACGCTGTAGCGACGTCCGTCGACGTCCATCACGAACGGATGCTCCAAGTGCCACCGCGACACCGACCGAATGCCGTGCGGTCCGAGGAATTCGTCCTCGTCGAGCATTCGTTCCAGGATCCGGCGCAGCCGTGATTCGTCGAACATCGCGAACAGTGCTGGTCCGTCCCCGCGGGTCTGCCGGCCCTGCGCCGGCATCGCATTCCTGACCGCCGGGTGCCGGGACAGGAACTCGGCGGCGCCCTCGGGCAACTCGGGCAACTCGCTGCGCACGCTGCGGTCGAGAACGGTCGCCGCCACCAGCGGCATCAGGCCGACGAGCGAGCGCACCTTCAGCCGAACGGTGCTCGCCGTCCGGGCGCCGCAGCACGTCGTAGAAGAACCCGTCCTCGTCGTCCCACATGCTCTCGCCGTCGGGTCCGACATGGTTCGTGGCCGCGGCGATCCACGAATAGTGCTCGAGCATGGTCTGGGCATGCTTCGAGATACAGCCGATCATGACGGGCCAGTTCGATCGCGATCTGCGCCATGTTCTGGCAGTACAAGGACATCCACGCCGTCCCGTCAGCCTGGTCCAACGTGCCGCCGGTGGGCAGCGGGGCGCTGCGGTCGAACACGCCGATGTTGTCCAGGCCGAGAAACCCACCCTGGAAGATGTTCCGACCGTCCGCATCCTTGCGGTTCAGCCACCAGCTGAAGTTCACGGTTGAGCTTGTGGAACGCGTTCTCCAGGAAGGCGCGGTCTCCAATTCCGGTCCGGGCCTTGTCGATCTCATACACGAACCAGATCGCCCAGGCGTGCACCGGTGGATTGACATCGGTGAAGTTCCACTCGTACGCCGGCAACTGCCCGTTCGGGTGCAGATAGCGGCGAGTCAGCAGCAGGTCCAGTTGCTGCTTGGCGAAGCCGACGTCGACGATGGCGAGCGTCACCGCCTGAAAGGCGAGGTCCCACGCCGCGAACCAGGGGTACTCCCACTTGTCGGGCATGGAGATGATGTCTTCGGCGATCAGATGCCGCCAGTCATGGTTGCGCCACTCCGAGCCTGCTCCGAGTGGGTCGGCGCCGTGACCGGCCAGCCACGCCTCGACGTCGTAGCCGAAGTACTGCTTGGACCACAGCATTCCGGCCAGCGCCTGGCGCGCAACCATCCGCTCGTCGTCGCCGAGGTCGCCGGCCAAGACGTCGGCGTAGAACTCGTCCGCCTCGCTGCGACGCTCGCCCATCACCTGGTCGAAGTCACCGAATGGGCCAGCTGGATCACCGCTCTGATCAGCACCCGGGTTCGCCGTGGAAAGCCGCACCCGCACCACGCGGCTACCGCCGGCGGGGACCATCAGCGTGTGGTGGAAGGCGGCTTTCGTCCCGACCCCGGCGGGATTCACCGCGTCCACCTCGCCGTGCACGACGGCGCGATCGATCCCGTCCTTGACGTACCGTTCATCGTTCGGAATCCCGAACGTCCGCTCGTTATTGGTTTCATTGCCGGTCACCAGCACGGGCACGCCGCCGCCGGCCGAGAACCAACGCGTGCCGAGGTCCTGATGCTCCGCGCGCACGACGCTCGCCTCGCCGACCTGTCCCACCGATCGCAGTTCCGGGCGCGGGCGAACCGCCGCCCCACGACCAGGTGTGCCGGAACCACAGACTGGGCAGTACGTGAATCTCGGCGTCATCGGGACCGCGGTTGTGCACCGTCACCTGCATCAACAGGTCCTCCGGCGCTGCCTTCGCGTACTCCACGACGACGTCGAAGTACCGGTTCTCGTCGAAAATGCCCGTGTCGAGAAGCTCGTACTCCGGGTCCGAGAGACCCCTTTCCCGGTTGACCGTGATCAGATCCTGGTACGGGAAGGCCGCCTGCGGGTACTTGTACAGCATCTTCGAATACGAAGCAGTCGGTGTCGCGTCGACGTAGTAGAAGTAGTCCTTGACGTCCTCGCCGTGATTCCCTTCGGAGTTCGTCAGCCCGAACATCCGTTCTTTCAGGATCGGGTCGTGGCCATTCCACAGCGCCAGGGCGAGGCACAACTGCTGCCGGTCGTCGCTGAAACCCGCCAAGCCGTCTTCACCCCACCGATACGACCGGAATCGGGCCTGATCGTGTGTGAACGACGACCAGGCATCACCGCCCGGACTGTAGTCTTCGCGAACGGTCCCCCACTGACGTTCACTGAGGTACGGCCCCCAATGTCGCCACCCGGCCTCGCCCGCATCAGCGGCATCGAGTCGGTTCTGCTCCATACTCATTGCGTCTAGTCACCTTCCCGAGCCCAGCCGGCAGTCGAACGCGAACTTACGTGAGCCGAGACCGGCGTAGGCCACAACGAGGTGACGGGTGAGCGCACGTTGCGGAAACGCCAGGCAAACTTCCGCATCAAGTCGTTGCGACGGTGGTCAGTCTTCGGTGAAGACTTCGCGGAGCTTGGCCTCCTGCTCGGCGGACAGGTTGCTGGCGATCAGTTCCGGATTCAGGTCGTTGAAGGTGCCCTTGACCCGGTCGGTGACGGCGTCGGAGCTGAGCAGGAACAGCGCCGAGGTGCCGGGGGTGACCCGTTGCTTGACCGAGTTGATGAAGTTGTCGTCGATCCCCACATCGGCCATCGAGCCGGTGAGGGCGCCGATCCCCGCGCCGATCGCCATGCCGAGCAGCGGGACGAAGAACAGCAGCCCGAACAGCATGCCCCAGAAGGCGCCACCGAGGGCGCCCGCGCCGGCCAGGTTGTTCAACTGCCGCGTCTTCGGCTTCTTCTTGTCGACCGGCCAGGTGACGACGGCGGCGTCCTGGAGCTTGATCAATTGCTGCGTCTGAAGTTGCTTCAGGTGTTCGATGGCCTTCTCGGCTCCGTCGACGGTGGGAAATGCCCATGCGGTCAGTGTCGCCACGATGGTTCCTTTCAGGGTGGGTGGATCTATGGGTGGATGAGCAAGCGGGTGTCTCGGGCAGGCTGAAGCGCCCGACCCAGAGGACTGTCCACGGCGCGGACCGACCAAATGGCTACGCTCGCCGCAGGGTTGCCAGCGCCCAGATGACGAGGATGTCGACCGCGATCAGTAGCAGCGCCCACAACGGCGAGTACGGCAGCCAGGAAAAGTTGATGAGCGCCGAGATGCCCGCTATGACGATGCCGGCGATTCGCGCCCAACCTTTGTCGAGCAGCAGGAAGACGCCGATCGCCGCCAGGATCAGGCCGATGAGGAGGTGAATCCACCCCCAACCGGTCACGTCGATGGAGAAGACATAGTTGGGCAGGACCACGAGGTACTCGTCGTTGGCGATGGCCGCAATCGACTGGATGACCTCGAAGGCACCGGCCACGATCAACATGATGCCTGCGAAGACTTCAACCCCGTGAGCCGCCACGGGAACGGCCTCGTAATCTGTGCGAGCCATGCGCCTACCTTCCGGAGTTGCCGCTGATGCCTCCAGTGTCATCCGGCCATCGTCGGCTGGCATCACTCACATTGTGTGATCCGGACGCGGCAACTCTCAGCGACTGCTTGAGCGAGCAAGGCGACGAGGGATCCGGGCCGTTGGAGATGGCGCCGGCCACCGGGTCAGGAGCCGTAGAGGATCTTGCCCTTCTGGTTTTCGAACTCGGCGTCGGTGAGCACTCCGGCGTCCCTGAGTTCGCCGAGTTGTTTCAGTTGGGCCAACTTGTCGTCGGTGCCCGCGGCTGGAGGCGCTTGCGCATATTCGGGCGCTGGCGCGGGGGGTGGGGCTTGTTCGGCCTCCTGAGCGGCCCACCGTCCCTGCTGCCGTCTCCGCACGCGTCCGGAGACGGCGGACGCGGTTCCAGCGACAACGGCCGTACGAGCGACACCACGAAGTAGACCTGGCATGGGATCAACCTCTCCTCATCGTTGATGGAATCGTCATCGCTCAGCCGCTGACCGGAGTCTCGGCCTGGCTTGCTTCGGAGCCCTCCAGGACGGCCAGGCTGGCATCTCAGGCCAGTCCTTCGCGAACCCGTCAAGGTCACGGCGTCGGGAGCGTCACCGATGGTGTGGAACACCACACCGCCGAGGCCTCCTCACGGTTTGTACCTTCTCGTCGCGGTTGATAGCTTCGAAATTGGGTAGCAGGTCACCATGGGGCGTCATGCCGGGACGGATCGGAATGGCTTTCCGTGTTACTGGTCGTACTTGTTGAGCCTGCACCAGGAATTGGCGCGCGCGACCACGCTGCTGACAGCTGACCATGCGCTGCCGTTCGGCGGCGGCTTGCCGGACGAGGCGTTGTTCGCTGAGCCCGGGGAGGCGAGGCTGTTGGGATGATCGGGCTCTGAGGACCTGCGGTGAAGGAGCTCAATGGCGAACTCGCCGATTGGCGGGATGGAGAGAGTCGTGGACGCCCTGATCCCGTGCAACCTCACTATCAAGGTTCGGGTTCGGTTGTGACCGACGATTCCGGCGGGGCTGGGCCGACGGTTGCTGCGCTCGAGGCGGTGTTGCTTGAGGCGAAGTTGTCGGCGCCGCGCCGGCGGGCTGGTTCGGTGAGCCGTGCCGGTCTGATCGAGGCGGCTAGTGCCGGTGGTTGCCGGGTGGTCGGGATCACGGCGCCGGCTGGTTATGGCAAGTCGATGTTGATGGCGGAGTGGGCTGAGACCGAGCGTCGACGGGTTGGGTGGGTGTCGTTGGACCGGTTGGATGACGACCCGGCGGCCTTGTTGTTGTTGTTGGCGTCGGCGTATGCGGGGATTTCGGGCCGCACCGATCTGGTCTCCGACATGCGTGGGCTGGGACCGTCGGCGTTGGGCCGCGCCGCGCCGCGGCTGGCCGCGGCGCTGCGCACTGCCCCGGTGCCGTTTGTGCTGATGCTTGATGATCTTCATGAGTTGCGGTCGGCGGCTTGTCATGATGTGTTGAGCGTGGTGATCGCGGGGATTCCGCACGGTTCGCAGCTGGTGGCGGCGAGTCGCTCCGAGCAGCCTCATCTGCCCCGGTTGCGGGTTTCGGGTGACACGGTGGAAATTGCGGCCGGCGACTTGGCCCTGGACGCTGCGGGTGCGGAGCAGATCTTCGCAGAGGCCGACGTGGGCCTGGCTCCTGGGCTGGCCGCCGCCGTGACCGCCCGGACGGAAGGATGGCCGGTCGGGCTCTACCTGGCCGCGCTGATCGCGAAGGACAGTCGAGGTGAGGTGTTGACCATCTCCGGTGAGGATCGGTATGTGGCCGACTACCTGTACCGGGAGTCGTTGATGCAGCTGCCGGAGACGGTGCAGCGGTTCCTGCGGCGCACCGCGGTGCTCGATCAACTGTGCGCTCCGCTGTGCGACGCCGTCGGCGACGACTCCGGGTCGTCCGCGCAGCTGCGCGACCTGGAGGCGACGAGTCTGTTCCTGGTGCCGCTGGACCGTCGGCGGGGGTGGTATCGCTACCACGCCCTGTTCCGGGAGTTCCTGCTCGGTGAGCTGCAGCGGGTCGAGCCCGAGGTCATCGGCAAGCTGCACCTCCGAGCCGCCGACTGGTATGAGTCCAACGGGTCCCCCGCGTTGGCCGTGGAACACCTGCTGAACACCTCAGAACGAGACCGGTGCGTCCAACTGGTGACCCAGTTGGGCTTGGCGCTCTATCAGTCGGGCCAAGTGTCCACCGTGCAGCGGTGGCTTTCCACCCTCGGCCCCGCCGCGGTCGAGAAGTATCCCCCGCTGGCGGTGCTGGCCGGATGGTTCGCGGTGCTGTCTGGGGACACCACCGCCGCGCAACGGCTGGCGGCCTTTCTCGACACCGCCTCGTTCGACCAGATCCCGGTCGACGGCACCGCATCATTCCACTCCGCGCAGGCCATGTTGCGCGCGCTCATGTGTCCGGCCGGGCCACGGCAGATGGCCACCGACGCCACCTATGCGGCGGCCGCGGAACCGCCGTGGAGCCCCTGGCACGCCGTGGCGTTGTGCTTGTTCGCCGAGGCGCAACTCCTCCTCGGCGACACGGAGCGGGCGACCGCCCTCTTCGAGGAAACCTGCGCGGTCGCCGCCACCCTCGGCAACGTCAGCTCTGTCGTGGTCAGCCGGTCGGAACTGGCCGGGTTGGCGATGGATCGCGGCCGATGGCCCGAAGCCACCGAACATCTGCGGCTTGCCCTCGACACCGTCGATGAATCCCGGCTGCACGACTACCCCCTGAGCGCACCAGCCTTCGTGGCGGCCGCCCGCCTCGCCGTGCACCGAGGCGACGCCGACGAAGCGGACCGGCAACTCGGGCGGGCCATGCGGGCCCGACCGTCCTACACCTTCGCCATCCCCTACCTCGCCGTGCGCATGCGCCTGCAACTGGCCAAGGTGTACACCGCCATCGGCGACCAGACGACCGCACGCCACCTCCTGCGAGAGATCGACGACATCGTCCTCCACCGGCCGGCCCTGGGAACCCTCATCGACGAAGTATCCGCCTTCCGCACCATCCTCACCACCCGCACCGCACCCGCCGAAACAACCCAGCGGACCACCGCTCACCCCCGCCGAGCTTCGGCTCCTCCCCTACCTGCAAACCCACCTCACGTTCCGCGAGATCGGGCAGCGGCTATTCCTGTCCCGCAACACCGTCAGCTCCGAAGTCGGCTCGATCTACCGCAAACTCGGCGTCTCCTCCCGCAGCGACGCCGTGCAACACGCGACCACGCTCGGCCTGCTCGCCGGATAGTCCGGATCACCTACCGGCCTGGTATTCCAAGGCATCGTCGACGTCGTAGCCCAACGCCATCGCCAGACTCGGCGCCGCCGCGACCACATGCGGACGTCCGACGACGGAAACAACCCCGAGCAACACCTCGACGATCTCGGCTGCGGTCGCACCGGCGCTCACTGCGGCATCGGCCTCGGCTCCGTAGGACGGCACCGCGCCGCCCACCGCAACGAGTGCGCCGATACGGACCAGTGCCAGCGTCTTCGGATCGAGCCTGGCGGTCCCAACGTCGGTCAGGCAATGATCGGCGAAGTGTTGGTCATTGATCGCCAGCAGGCGCAGTACCTCCAAGTAGTCCAATGCCGGCTCACCTTTCGGAAGCAATGCTCGTGTACAGCGATAAAGCCATTGTGGATAGCGCAGACATCGCTGCGCATCATGCAGATGAGATGACCCGCTGAATGACCGGCTCAGCGCCGGGGCAGGATCCCCATCCAGTCAGGTGCGATCGCTCGACGGACCGGAGCCCGCTTCCACCCCGCGGTTGAAGTCCGAGGACCCCGAGGGCGGGACGTTACGCTCGGCGGCATGTCGATGTCGAAGAGCGCGGAATCGGCCACACGCTCTGACGACATCGAGGCGTGCCATCAGGGCTGCGTGCATGGGAAATGCCGCTGAGTGGTATGACTTCGCCATCTATGGAGCGCTGGCGACCGTCGTCGGTTTCGTCTTCTTTCCCTCCAACAACCTCGCAACGGCATTGTCGGCTGCCTTCGCTGTCTACGGAACCGCCCTTGTCGTCCGGCCGCTCGGCGCACTTGTCTTCGGTCGGCTGGGAGACACCCGCGGACGCCGCACGGTATTGATCGCCGTCATCCTTCTGATGACCGGAGCGACGGTGGGGGTTGGGTTTCTCCCGGGCTACGCCACTATCGGCCTGCTGGCGCCGATCCTGCTCGTGCTCTTACGCGGTGCCCAAGGGCTCGCGGCCGGCGGCGAGCTCGGCGCCGCCGCCGTGTTCATGCTCGAGAATGCGCGACGCTCGCGACGCGGTCAGGCGGGGTCCTGGCAGACCGCGACGATGGCGGTCGGCATCGGGACGGGAATGGCAGTCGCCGGCGTGCTCGCGCATCTGTTCAGCTCGGACGGGGGGTGGAACGGCTGGTGGCGAATCGCGTTCCTGCTCGCCCTTCCGCTCGGGCTGATCGGCCTCTACCTTCGGCGTCGGGTGGCCGAGACCCCGCAATTCGTCGAGCTTCAGACCGCGTCGCAACTTCTTGATCATCCGGCCCGTGAGCTTTGGCAGCGTCACAAGCCGCTGCCCTGAGAGGGTTCTGCCTCATTGCCGCCGGGTCGCTCGCTTTCAACACGTTCTTCATCTTCATGCCGAACAATCTGATCGCCCGCCACGGCGGCGGTCTGACCCCGACTTTGCTCTGGACCGCAGCGGCGCTGGTCGCTACAGCAGTCGCCGCATTGGCGCTCGGGCGGCTGTCCGATCGGGTGGGTCGGCGACCCGTAGCCATTGGTTCCTGTGCCGCCCTGGTGATACTTGGCCTTACCGGCCTCGCTCCTTGCCACCCGCGGATCCCACCTCGGCCTGGTCGCTGGCCCAGGTCGCGATCGGTATTGCCGTAGCCGGCGTTCTCTCGATTGCCATGCTCGGTGAGGCGTTTCCGGCATCGATGCGGTCCACCGGCGTCGCGCTGACCGCCGGCGTCGCGACGGCGCTGATGGGTGGAACCGCGCCATGGATCGACCAGATCTTGGTCAGGGGGACCGCTGGTGAAATGGCACCAGGGGTCTACGTGGCCGCGATCGGCTTTCCTCGCCCTGCTCGCCCTTTGGAAATGGCCGGAGACCGCCTTCAGCAACCTCGACTAAGCCAAGCGGTCAGCCGATTCCGGGCGGGAGAGGGGCTTCGGCCTAGCCTGGGCAGCTCTGGGTGAGCGCCGAGTTCAGGTCCGCCGTCGCTGTTCTGAGCTGCGTCATCGCCGCGCGGATGGACGGCGCCTTCTGTCTGAAGTTGTCAGCGGTAAGACCGTCCGCCGCCGTCTGCAATTCTGCGAATGCCGTCTTGACTTGCTCCACGCTCGGCTTGAGCGCTTCGGACGCCGAAGCCGCCGCGGGTTCAAGGTTGCTCTTGACGTTGTCAATTGCGGTCTTCAGCGCCGCGACGCCGTCCTGGGCCGGCCTCACTTTCGTCAAGGCCTCAAGCGATGCCTTGAGTTCCGCCACGTCGGCGCAGACCGCGGGCGCAGCGGACGCCGACGACGACGTGGCCGAGGACGGAGCAGCGGCCGACGACGGCGCGGCGGGTGGAGCGGTTTGAGTCGGCGTGCCGCAACTCGCCAGCGCGCAGACCAGGGCAACGGCCGCCGCCAGAACGGCGGCAGATCGACGTCCACGGCTGAGTCGACGGGACTTCTCTGGATTCAGTAGGACCGCGGTCACGGTACCTCCTTTGGGGATTTGACCAACCGCGAGCACGATCCAGTCGACCGGTCCCAACTCATCAACACTCTCGACTTCATCGACTTCGTCCATTGAACCGCCTTCCTCTCAGTTGACCTGCGACCATCGAGGTACAGAGCGCAGCCGCGCAGGACGACCAGATCTCAGACGAGTGCTTTCCCATCTGATCCAACCCGGCCGGCGAAGTGCTCGCATCATCCAGATCGCATGATTCGACTGACCATCCCCCGTCGTGGCACTTGGCCGGCTCTGGTGACCGCGAGGCGCCATCCCTGGCGGGATTGGCTCGGTACGCTGACGATCTAGCGAGCCCAGCTGGACTCGAATGAGGCCCCCGCGCCGCGGTCGCGGCGATGAAGGAGTCGAGAGATGTCCGGACGGTTGTCCGACCTCACCGGGGCCGAGCGGCGGCGAGCCGTGGCGCTGGCCATCGTGAAGGTCATCGCAGTCTGGGTTGCGCTGTTCGGGGCGTACTACCTGGCGCCGGTAACCCTCCTCGGAGCGCGCCACGCACTGTTGTTCCTGATTGGCGCATCAGGCGCGTTCGTGCTCCTCGTGATCTGGCAGGTGCACCGAATCGGCAAGGCCAAGCTTCCCACGGTGCAGGCGGTCCAGGCCCTTGGACTGCTCATCCCGTTCTTCCTGGTTCTGTTCGCTTCCTTCTATCTATCCCTCGCGACCGTCGCTCCCGGGAACTTCTCCCAACTGCTGGATCACACGGCCTCGCTGTACTTCACCGTGACGGTCTTCGCCACGGTCGGTTTCGGCGACATCGTCCCGGTAACCGCGCTGGCGCGGCTGGTCACCGCGGTCCAGATGATGCTCGACCTGGTCGTGCTCGGCGCCGTCGTACGGATCGTGCTGTTCGCGGCCCGCCGCCGGATCGAGACTTAAGAGCCCACTCAGGAAACCTGCTCGTCCGTTTTGTCCAGCGGCTTGTGCGGTGGCAGGTGTACGCCGCGATGGATCTCGTACGCGGTGGCGTGGCCGGGCGAGTCGGGGTCATCAACGATCGGCTTGTCGGCCATGAACAGGCGAATCACGTTGGCCAGCTCGCCCGGGTGGCTGAAGTTGATCGCATGGGCCGCGCCGTCGATGACCACGACCGAGACATGGTTGTCAGTCTGGCTGGCGACCTCTTCGATCCGGGCCGGACCGGGCATCAGTGGATCCCGGTTTCCGATGACGACGAGGGTCGGAATCCGCAGCGCGAGCAACCGATCCAACGACGGATACTTCGTCAGGGCATGGAACATCCGCAAGGTGCTGGGGACGCCGAAACGTAGATAATCCGGTACAGCCACCGGGATCATGTGACGCGGCTCCCGGATGCCATCCCGGGCGAGCTGACGGATCGCCCGTCGCAGCGGCTGGTTGTTCAGGCCGCCAGCCGGTGAGACGAGGATCGCCCGTTCCAGACGGTCCGGGTGATGGTAGGCGAACTCACAGATGACTGGACAGCCCATGGAGTTGCCGACCAGAGTGACCGTATCGATGCCGCGGTCGTCGAGGAAGGCGGCCGCCGCATGGGCCAACCCCTCCACGTTCAGCGCTTCGGCGGGCCGGCCGCTCCGTCCGAATCCAGGGAGATCAGGGACGAGCGTGTGGAAATCGTCGATCAGAAGTTCGGCCGTCGGCAACAGGTACCGCCCCGAAAGGCCGAATCCGTGCAGATGCATCATCGCCTTGGCGTTCGGTGGGTTGGGCGATTCGCGGTAGAAGACGTCGATCCCCTCGATCTTCGTCCATCGCTCCGCAAGGGCCGACGCCGGACGCGTCACTCGCCGAGGCGTACCTTTTCGTCGGTCTGGGCTCATCTGGCCAGTATCCGGGCGGCAACCGGTCGACGTAAAGCGGATCGCCGCTCCCGCCTCGCGATCAGCCCGCCCAGCCCCGGGCAGGGTCAGGCCAGGGCCTTGACCTTGATGCTGTCGAACTCGGCCTGGGTGATGGTGCCGGCGTCGAGCAGCTTCTTGGCTGAGGAGATCTCCTCAGCGGGGCTCCGACCGGCGACCGACTGGATGTACTGCTCCGTCTCACCTTGCGCCTGCCGAACTCTCTGCATCTGCCGCTCGCCCATCTGCTTACCCCGAACGATCAGGTAGATCAGGGCGACGATGATGGGGAAGAAGAGCAAACCGATGCACCAGAGAGCCTTGGCGCCACCACCGAGGTCATGATCGCGGAAGATGTCCATGATGATCTGGAACATGACCATCAGATAGGCAATCAGCACGTACATCCAGAAGATAAACCAAATGAAATCCCAAAACGACATCTCTGCTCTTTCCGCGAGAATCTGCCCCACGGATCAGGATGTCCCGCCACCGCGGCATCGACGTTACCTCAACCCATGATGAAATTCGGGAGCTTTGGACGTTCTTCGCCGTGTCGGGAGTCGCACCCAGAAGAACGCTCAGCGCAGCGGCACTCCGACGTCGCTGCCACCCTCCGGCGTGATCCGGTCGCCGACCTGCAGCAGGGTGGGGGCGGTCACGAAGCCACCGGCGAACAGGGCTTCGCCTTGTCGAAATCCGGGCGATCGGGCCAGCAGCGCCGGTGGGGCGAACCCGAAATAGGTCGCCAGACCTTCCAGGTCGAGCGGCGAGCTCATCCTCATCAAAGCGAGGTTGTCGCACTGGGAGATGATCCCGGGATGAACCTTTGACGGGCGCTGCGTCGACAGCAGCAGCCAGAGCCCGAACTTGCGGCCCTCCGCGGCAATCTGAATGATCCGCTCCCGCACCGCTACCGCAAGCGGGGAGTCGAGCTCCGGGGAACACAAGTTGTGCGCCTCGTCGATCACCAACATCACCGGCCGCCTGCTCTCGCGCTTCTCCCACAGGTCGTCGAGCACCGAGAGAGCGATCACCAGTTGCTGGTCGGGCGTGCTGAAGCCGCCGAGATCGAGCACAGTCGCATCGGGGCGAGTGTCGATGACGTCGGTTGCTGCGACGCCCCCGAGAGCCCAGACCTCCCAGTCGATGATTCCCAGATTGTCCAGCCGGATCCCCAGCGCGCGTTCCCCGGGATCGTCGGCGGCCAGCAGGGTCGGCACCAACGAGGAGAGCTGACTGATGGTGAACGTGTCGGTCAAGTGCAGCAGGGTGTGATACTCATCGCGGTCGGCCACCGGGTCCAGACGCAAGACTGCCGCCTGGGAGCGTGCGGACATCTCGGTGAAGCGGGCCCGCAACGGCTCCGCCCCATCGGTCGCCGGCCGCAGCACCCGGATGTCGCGCTGCGCCATGGCCTCGGCGTCCGCCCCGGACACACCGTCGCGTAGCTCGGCCAGACGGACGAAATCGGAGTTGGGGTCGAAGATCACCATCGGCAGGGCGGTCTGGACGATGAGTCGCTCCAGCACGACCCCCAGCGCGTAGGTCTTCCCGGAGCCACTCTGTCCACACCAGAACGTATGACGATTGAACCGGTGCGGCAGGAGACGTGACGGGCCACCCGGTGGGGTGAGGTCCCTGCCGACCTCCAGTGTGGCCCGGACCGATGCGTGCATGGCGGTGATCGTCTCGTCCGACGCCGGACTGACCTCGGCCTCGGCGAACGCGTGCGTCGAGGTGTCAACCTGCCCATCGTCGCCCACTGACCCCAGCAGGCGACCCCAGGCGGCGGGGACGGTGGACGGGTCGTCGTGCACGATCTGCCCGAGCTGGGTAGTCCCGTCCTGACTGACGAGCAACACGATGGCGCCGGCGCCAAGTGCAGTTCCGGACAGGCTGGCGATGTGGAAGGTCCGGCCCTCTCGGGAAGTGGCGACAGTAGTGCCGCCCGCCGCATTCTCGGTCACGTTCTCATGCCGTTCATCAACATGCTCCCTTTGCGCTCGACCGCCTCAGCGGATGACAGGTTCAACCCGGGCCGTCAGGGTACGACAGCCAGGCTTTCTACGACATGGCCGAGGCGATCGCGGTCTGCGCCGGCTGAGAGGCGAAGAGGTTGAGCCCGAGCCGCTCGGCCAGGTACTTCGTGACCAGTTGGCCGCGCACGCTGTTTCCGGCGACATCGAGCGGAGGCGAGAAAGTGGCCAGGCCACCCTTGCCGGGCGAGACGGTGACGATGCCGCCGCTGACACCGCTCTTGCCCGGCATCCCGATCTCGTACAGCCAGTCCCCCGACAGCTCGTACAGGCCAGCGGTGGCCATCACGGCGAGCACCCGCCGGCACACCCCTGGGACGACGACCCGCTCGCCGGTCATCGGATTCACCCCGCCGTTGGCCAGCGTGGCCGCCATCACGGCGAGGTCGTGCACGGTCACGTCGATCGAGCACTGCCGGGTATAGACGTCGGTCGCTTCGTCGGGATCGAAGTAGAGCCGCCCGTAACTCTCCAACAGATGGGCGATGCCCTGGTTGCGCAGGTTCGTGGCCGACTCGGATTCATAGACCTCCTTGCTCATGCTGAGGTCCCGACCGGCGAAACGGGACAGACCGTCCCGGATCCGCTCCCATTTCTCATCCGCGGTGTCGCCCGGAATCAGGCTCGCGGTCGCGATCGCGCCCGCGTTCACCAACGGGTTCATCGTCCTCTCCTCATTCAGCTCGACGGCCATCAGCGAGTTGAACGGGAAGCCCGTGCTGTTGACGCCCAGCCGTCGTCGCGCCGTCTCGTAACCGAGCGTGTCGCACACGAGCGCGAAGACGAACGGCTTGGAGACGCTCTGGATCGAGAACGCCGTCTCGACGTCACCGATCTCGAAGAACCGGCCCTTCGCCCCGACCACGCTGATCCCGAACAGGTCCGGCGATGCGGTCGCCAGCGCCGGGATGTAGTCCGCCACGGCCCCCTCACCGTTCGATGAATAGCGCTCGTACGCCTCGGTGACGACATCGGCCACCTGCGATGTGTCCGGAAGCTCGCCGGTGGACACCAGCGACGGTGCCGTCGCCTCGTCGAACGGGAGGCTCTCGTGCATGGAAAGCTTGGTCATGAGATCCCTACTTGTCCTTATCCATGCGGTCCGTCGTCACGAATCGGTCGAGATTTGTTGCCAGGCTTCGCCGGTCTGACGGCGGTACTCCGCGACTGCCCCGTCCACGGTCGGGAAGAAGTGCGCCGGATCGATCGTGTGGGTGAGCTCGTAGCGCTCGATCTTCTCTCGAACCGGGTCCTTGAGCTCGGCGAAGACCAGGGAGACGCCGCGCTCGTTCAGCCAGATGTCCAAGTCCTCCAGCATGTCCGCGGCGGTCGTGTCGACGTCGGTGACCGCCTCGGCTGCGAGAATGACCCAGCGCAGGTCAGGCCGGCGCTCGATCCGCCCCCGGATCGCCTCGCCGAACGTTCGCGCATTGGCGAAGATCAGCGGCGCGTCGAACCGGTAAACCAGCAGGCCGGGCAGCAGCTCCGCATCTGGGTAGCTCTGGGTGTCATGCAGTCCGGCGATCCCCTCGATTCGTCCGAGTTCGGCCTGGTGCGGCCACCAAGCGCGACGGAACACGTTCAGGATGGACAGTCCCACCGCCACCAGGATGCCGGGCAACACGCCCAGCAGGGCGACGCCCAGCAACGCGGCGACGGACAGCCAGAACTCCGTCCGGCGTCGCTGCCACAAGAGGCGCGTGCCGGCGACGTCAGCCAGCGAGATTGCGGCAGCGATGACGATGGCACCCAGCACGGGCTGGGGGACGTACTGCATCAGCCCGGTGGCGAAGACCAGGACGACGGTGATCACGACTGCGCCGACCAGACCAGTCAGCTGGGAGCGTGCGCCGGCCTGCTCGGCGACCGCGGTGCGCGAGCCACTCGTACTGACCGGGAAGCCCTGGAAGAGACCGGCGGCGATATTCGCCGCACCGATGCCGATCATCTCCTGGTTTCCCCGGACCTGCTCGCCCCGTCTGGCCGCGAACGACGAGGCGGTCGACATCGTGTCCGCGAGCGCGACCACCGCGATCGCGAAGGCTCCGATGAGCAACGGCGGCATGTCGCTGAGGCTGACCAGCGGCAGGGTGAACGGCGGGAATCCCTGCGGGAGAACACCGATCGTGTCCACACCCTTGGACTCCAGGTCCAGCAGGTTCACGGCGAGGGCACTGAGTACGACGACGATCAGCACGCTGGGGAGCTTGGGCAACAGACGATTCAGCAGCAGGATGCCGACCAGGGCGCTCACCCCGATTGCCGCGGCGGTCGCATTGGCGTCACCGTTCGCCAGGCCGACCGCAAATCCCTTCGCCTCGGCCAGCAGTCCGTCGGCATCGACGGAGAACCCGAGCAGCTTGGGCAGCTGCCCGACCACGATGGTGACAGCCAGTCCGTTCATGTAGCCGATCTGCGTCGGCTTCGACAGCAGGTCGGCCACGAACCCGAAACGGGCCAGCCCGGCGATGGTCATCAGTACACCGACGAGCACGGCAAGCATGGACGCGAGCGCGACCGCCCGCGCCGGGTCCCCATCGGCCAGCATCAGGGGAAGGATGGTGGCCGCGATCATCGAGCCGAGCGCTGAATCAGGGCCCAGCACCAGCACCCGGGACGGCCCGAAGATCGCGTAGCCGACCAAGCAGAGGATCGAGGTGTACAGGCCGGTGACCGGCGGGAGCCCGGCCAGTTCCGCGTACGCCATGCCCTGTGGCACCAGCAGAGCCGACAGGACCAACCCGGCCACGATGTCTTTCGGCAACCAGTCGCGACGGTACGACCTGACCACGGCCAGTCCAGGGACGTACGCTTGCCACCCCGGTGATCCGTGGCCAGCTTGATCGGTAGGCGCACTCATCGGTATGACCCTGCTCGCTCGGTCCGGGCAATCGCCTCGCGATCGGTGCTCATCAGCTGCCGGACTCCTTCGATAGTGCCAGAGATCCAGGTCCTGGCAACATCACGATCTTCCGACCCGGGGCTGCCGCTGTCGTCATGCAGAAGGCGTGAAATCACCTGATGTCGTCACCACGGTGCGTACCGTCGCAGGCCGGGAGATGACGGTGATTGTGGCGGTTCACCCGATCTGGATGATGACCGGCGATGTCCGCCGCGCCGACAATGGCTGAATTGGTGTCGACCAGCAGGCATACATCGCCCTGGACATAAGCCGCGGGCTCGATAGGTGTCAGGTGAGAGGCCGCTCTCAGGAGGATCACGAGTGAGCAGGCGAACGAGGCTACGAGGCCGGGTCGGGGCAGAACTGGCGGGGAACTGCAGCTATGGAGGGTTCATCGCCGGGATCGGATACCTGGTTCGATGAGGCGGCGGCTCTTGGCCATTGTCGCATTGGTGGCGGCCGTCGCCACGGCTGCGCTCGCGGTCGCGGTCGCGGTCGGTGAGTTTCCGCGGGGACTGTGGTTGCTCGGCTGTGTGCTGATCACCGGCGCGGCTGCCTGGTACGGCGTCTTGCGGCGCGGGCTGGCGCGGGTCGTCGGGCTGGTCGTGGCCGGCCTCGCGCTCGGCGGCTGCGCTGTTCTCTGGTCATCACCGGGGTCCGCCGCTGGTCGATCTGCTGGTCGTCGTGGGGCTGCTGGTGTCGCTGGCTGCGGCACGGGCCGCCTTCGCCGTGCACGTGGATCTGCCGAGCGCGGCGGCACCGCGGCGGCCGGTGCTCTTCTACAACCCGAAGTCCGGTGGCGGCAAAGCGGAGCGCTTCGCGCTCGCCAAGGAGGCCGGCAAGCGTGGCATCGAGGCCGTCGAGCTCAAGCGCGGTGACGACCTCGAGACGCTGGTCCGCGCCGCCGTCGAGCGCGGCGCGGACGGGTTGGCCATGGCCGGCGGGGACGGCTCGCAGGCGATCGTCGCCGCGATCGCCGGCCGAGCTCGGACTGCCGTACGCCTGTATCCCGGCCGGGACGCGCAACCACTTCGCGCTCGATCTCGGCGTCGACCGCGACGACGTCGTCGGTGCCCTGGACGCGTTCGTCGACGGCGGTGAGCGGTGGGTCGACCTGGGCGAGGTCAACGGGCGGGTGTTCGTCAACAACGTCTCGCTCGGGCTCTACGCCGAGGCGGTGCAGCACGAGGGCTACCGCGACGCGAAGATCCGTACCGATCCTGGACACGGTGCCCGACGTCCTCGGCCCGACCGGCGACGAGCTCGATCTGCGCTGGCATGGACCGGGCGGCCACGACCACCGCGGGGGTGCTGCCGTGCTGGTGTCCAACAACGCCTACCGGTTCGGCCACGCGATCGGCTCGGGCACGCGTCCCCGGATTGACGACGGCCTGCTGGGGATCACCGTCGTCGGGGCGGTTTCATGGCAGGACGAGGACGGCCGGACGATGCAGCGACCGTGGCGGTCGTGGTCCGTACCGACCTTCGACGTCGACTCCGAGAAGCCGATCGCCGCCGGCATCGACGGCGAGGCTCTGGTTCTTGACGCACCGCTGAAGTTCCGCATCCGGCACAAGGTCCTGCAGGTGCGGGTCGCTCGCCGGCACCCTGGCGCCTCGCCCTCGGCAAGGACTCCTGAGGGCGTCGTTGAGAGCCTGGTCGAACTGGCGCGGATGGCCGTCGGCCGGCAAGAAGCGTAAAGGAACAACATTAAGGAGATTTGGATGGTCAATGGCGACCCGCACCCTGTCGATGCTGGCCCACCTCTGGCCGAGCCGGTGGAGGAACGACTTGCCGACAAGCTCAGTGCGGCTCGGCCGGATGCGTCGGCCCGCGATCTCCAGGTCACCGCTGTGCTGCGGCGCCTTGGCCGCTATGACCGTGCCGTCTACCGTTCGGTGGCACGGTTGTCGACTCCGCTCCTGGACGAGCCACTGAGATGGGTGTCCGGTTTCGCCAACCACTCCAAGCCGTGGTTCGTCACCGCCGGCCTCCTCGCCCTGTTCGGCGGACCGAACGGGCGCCGCGCGGCGCTCGCCGGACTGGCGGCCATCGGTGCGACGTCGCTGGTGGTGAACCAGCCCATGAAGATGATCGGCGATCGCCGCCGCCCTGACCGGGGCGGCCTCGGCGTGCCTCAGCGGCGATGGGTCACCATGCCGTCGTCGACTTCGTTCCCCTCCGGTCACTCCGCGTCCGCCGCCGCGTTCGCCACTGCGGTCGGAGAGCTGGTGCCGACGCTCAAGCTTCCGCTGCGTGGCGCCGCGTCGGTCGTGGCCTTCTCCCGCGTGTACACCGGCGTGCACTACCCCAGCGACGTGCTGGTCGGCGCGACCGTTGGGGCAGTGCTCGGGCGGGCGGCCTCGGCGGTGGCTCGCCGCGTCGCCGCCCGACGACCGGAGCGCGAGTGACCCGGTTCAGATAGTCGGTACTGCCCGACCTGCTTCGAGCTCCCAAGCAGGCCGTGATTCGTCGGCGTGAGCTCCGTCGCCGGACGGTCGGCTTCATGCATCTTGAGTGATGTGTGCCGGGCGGCGCGCACAGATGATGGTGCCGTGACCGAAGCCTTGTTCATTCTCTGCGTTGTCGTGGCGACTGCACTGGCTTTCGATTTCACCAATGGCTTTCACGACACGGCCAACGCCATGGCCACCTCGATCGCGACCGGTGCGCTCAAACCGAAGGCGGCGGTGACGCTGTCGGCGATCTTGAACTTGATCGGTGCGTTCCTGTCCATCGAGGTGGCGCTGACCGTGAGCAACAAGGTCATCTCCATTCAGAGCGCAAGCGGGGCTCCACAACCCGACTTGATGGGGGTTCCAGTCCTGGTGATCATCTTTGCCGGCCTGGTCGGCGGCATCGTCTGGAACCTGATCACGTGGTTGTTCGGATTGCCCTCGTCGTCCTCCCACGCGCTGTTCGGCGGCTTGATCGGCGCCGCCATCGCCGCGCTCGGAGTCGGTGGCGTCAAGTGGGACGGAGTGATCAAGTCAATCGTGATCCCTGCCGTGGCCGCGCCGGTGGTCGCCGGTCTGGTGGCCGGGGTCAGTACCTGGGTCGTCTTCGCGATTGTGGCCCGAGTGCCCGAAGTCAATCGTGAGGCCGGGTTCCGCTGGGGTCAGGTGGGCTCGTCATCCCTCATCTCCCTCGCTCACGGCACCAACGACGCCCAGAAGACCATGGGGGTCATCACTTTGGCGCTCATCGCTTACGGCAGTTGGACCGACGTGCATGCCATCCCCACCTGGGTCAAGGTCGCCTGCGCACTCACGATCGCGGCCGGCACCTACGTCGGCGGATGGCGGGTGATCCGCACCATGGGCAAGGGCTTGGTCGAGATCACCTCGCCGCAGGGCATGGCGGCCGACACCACGTCGGCCGCCATCATCCTCACCTCCAGCCACCTCGGCATGGCGCTGTCCACGACGCAGGTCGCAACCGGCTCGATTCTCGGCTCCGGGGTTGGCGCCAGAGGCGCAGCCGTCCGTTGGGGGCTCGCCGGCCGGATGGCGGTTGCGTGGCTGGTGACGCTTCCCGCAGCCGGCGTCATGGGCGCCCTGTGTTGGTTCGTCGCCCACGGCATCGGCGGGGGTCTCGGTGTGACTGTCGTCCTGGGTGCGCTGATCCTCACCGCCGCGGCACTGTTCTACCGATCCCGCCGCACACCCATTACGCCAGCAAACGTCAACGCCGACTGGGACGGCAACCTCGCCCCATCCCAGACGCCCGACCCCATCAAGATCGCCGCCTGAGAGGACCGCCGCGCATGGACATCCTTATCGCCGCTCTCCGGGCCCTGGCGCAGGTCCTGGTCGTCGGCATCATTCTCGGCGCCGGGCTGCCCGCGCTGTTCGCCCTCGGCATCCGCGCCCTCAACACCAATCGCACCGTTATCGCTGCCGTCGTCGGTTCAGAGCGCGAGTACAGCAGACCCAGACCTGCCGCGATCGCGACCGCCGGTATCTGCTTCGGATTGTGCGTCATCGCCGTCCTCTTCGGCATCGCCGTCATCCTCTACGGCAAGCGAATGTTCGGGGTTTAGCGATCGATTCGCGGTCCGGCGGTCCAAGCGCAGCTCGCTGCACTTCACCCACATCAGCCGATAGGGGCCGCAGTCAGTACGGTGTCAGTGGGCTCGGCCCTGGAGGTCACAGGGAGGCGTGATGTCCAGCCCAGCTAGTTCAATCTGGTCCTGAATCAGGCTGAGCGACCGTTCCATGGCGGTGGGCCGCAGAGTGCCCAGCCCCTCCCCGTGCGGATGGTCGAAGAACGTGAGCAGGAGCATCAGGAGCGTCACCACCACCGTGACGCTCCCCATCAGCATGCCTTGGGTCACCACCCCCTCATCAGGGTCGGCGAAGAACAAGACATAGGCGAAGATCAGGGCCGAAATCAGGAAGAGCACGATCCACACCGGCAGCGGGATGATGCCCTCCGCTCCGTGGAGCCGCTCGATACGCGCCTGCTGCCGGTCCGAGCTCTGATCCATCCAGCGGTCGTACGCCGACTGCTCGACCGCTGTGGCCGGCTTGACCGACCGGAGGGTGAAGAACATCTCCGCCCCCCACGGATTGACCCCATCCACGAACGTCCCCGCATCCACGGCGTCCCACTCGACTCCCGCGACCGACCGACCGTAACAGACCAACTCGCCGGTCAGTTCCGCAGCCACATCGGTCGGCAAGAACTGGGCCGTCTGGACCTGCTGCGCGACCATGGCCGCCTCAGCCTCAGCACCCGAACGGGCCGCATCGTAGGACGTGAACGCGAGGAAGATCATGAAACCGAGAACCAGCGCGAAGCCGGTGGCCAACACACCGAAAACGCCCGAGGCGCGGTCACCGTCGCTGAAGTAACTCCCCTTCGGCGCCCGACGGCGCACCAACAACATGGCGGATCACCGTGCTCGCCGTGACCACGACGACGATCAAGGCTCCCCACACGACGTTCATTGCTGGCCGCTCCCCAGGTAGCTCGATCCCATTCGTGCATCGGACGATCCATGACGCCAGCCATCCCCAAAGGACGTCGTCGAACATCAACCTACGCCAAGGGGTCCGATGTCGACCTGCGATTGGACCCGAGCCGCTCGGAAGACCGATCCTTGCTCGCTCACCGTCTGTGGGATCCGACCTCCCGATTGAGCCGCCCTCGTCGTGCGTCTGGCTGCAATCAGGGCAATCCACTAGATTCAAGCGATGACCACCGGTCCGCCCGTCCTGACCCCTCGGCTGTGGCGAAGCCGGCGAGCAGCAGCGATTGCCGGAATCATCTTCGGCGTCCTGCTCATGGCGGCCCTCGCGATGTCGCGCATCGCATTGGCCGAGGGCGGCTTTGAAGCACTCAAGGGCGATGCCCAGCGTCGTGGCCTGATCCGGCTCAGTCTCAACCTGGTGCCGTTCGCCGGCATCGCCTTCTTATGGTTCATCGGGGTTCTCCGCGATCAGTTGGGCGCGGTCGAAGACCGCCTGTTCTCGTCGGTCTTCCTCGGCAGCGGGGTGCTGTTCTTGCCATGCTGTTCCTGGGTGCGGTGAACGCCACGAGCCTGTTGGGATTGCTCGTGGGAGCGAACCCTGATCTCGCGCTCTTCGCCTTCGGGCGCAGTACGACCCAGGTATTGATCTCGGTCTACGCCATGAGGATGGCGGCTGTGTTCACTCTCTCGGTGAGCACCGTCGGTCTTCGGACCGCTGCGGTGCCGCGTTGGGTCTGTTACCTCGGTTACCTCGTCGGTCTCACCCTGATGGTGGCCGCGGCTCGGTTCCAGTGGAGTCAGCTGGTCTTTCCCGCCTGGGTCCTTCTCGTCAGTCTCGTGCTGCTCATGAGTCGTCCGGCCAGCCCCGACATCGATTCGACAACGTCGCCACCAGGCACGCCGCCCGGCTGATCGGCCGCCGATCTCGCCGCTGAAAGGGTCGTCTCCCGAGGGTCACCCAGACGCGGGAGATCATCGGAGCTCGAGCCGCTAGATCCGAGTGAGACCAGCGCCCAAGATCACGAAGCCCACCAGGAGCAGGACCACGACAGTGATGTGACCACCGTTGTGGTCGAGCCAGTCCCGGGCGACAACGAGGCGAGGCTGCATCCGAGTCGGCGACACCAGGGTGGCGATGATGGGCACCGTGACGGTGGCGGACGCCAGCGCCAGATAGATGGCGATGACGATGGCAGCGTCCGTCCCCGTCAGCCTGGCCCCGGCAATGACCAGACCGGCCGCGGTCCCGAGCAGCAGACCCTTTGGACGGAGGTTCAAGAGCACGGCCAGTCCAAGCGCCGTCACGGGTCCCAGCCGTTCGACGCTGTCAAGCCACCTGCTCCGTCGGGCCTCGGGCGCTTTCGCCCCCCGCCGCCAGGTGAGCACCGCAATGACGAGGACACCAACCCCGACGATGATCTCGGCGATGCCGATCGCCTTCTGAGTCGTGCGAAACGGTTTGATCGGGAGGGCGTTGGCCCCGAGCGCCGCTAGCACGACGACCGCCGCCATCCCGACCACCCACCCGATCAGGAACGGGACGGCTACCCGGTTTCGTCTCGGGGACAGCAGGATGAGGATGGTCAGGGTGATCGGAACCGAGCTCACCGCGACCGCAACGGCTAGGGGCAGAAGTTGTCCGAATGCCGACAGCACGCGTTAACCCCTTTCACCTTCGGCACCGGCACCATCACGAGCGACAGCCTCTGCCTGGTCAGATGCTCTGATCTCCGGCCCTACTGGTGACGGATCCGGAAGGCATCGTGTGGAAAGCGTGCCTTCGCCTCGTGGATCACGACCCATAGTCTGGCATGCGCGGGCCCCTCATCGCCGTGGGCACGGACGTCAAGACTCGGCATTCTCACGGAGGTGACTCCGAGAGCCGGCTGCGCCAGCGAACTGACGTCGGGTCAGGCCGCAGCCGGTTCCGGGAGAGGTTGCGCGGCGGCAGGCAGCTCTGGGCGCTCGACGAATGACATGATGATGAGCGCGATCACCGCGACGACCAGAGTCCAGACAATGTCTGAGACCGAGAGCGGCCGGAGAAGGATGATCGCGGCAGACGCGGCGAGCGCGATGATCACGTGCAGTACCCGACGTTGCGCGTACACCCAGTGGCCGACCCGCCCGGTGGTCACCCCGTGCTGCTCGGCATTGCTCCGCAGGCCGGCGACACCGTCGTTATAGAGTCCGCGCAGCCGGCGGGGCGTCTTGAACGGTCCGGCAAACCACGCGACGACCGCGATGGCGACGGCCAACACGACACCGATGAGTGCCGTGTCATGCATGGCCGCTGTCGCGGTCTCGTACAACAGCCTTGTGACGTTCGAGGGAACCGACGCGGGCGGGATCGCGTTCAAGAGGAGGGTTCGCCCGATGGTGAATCCCAGCACGAGCAGGAGCATGGACAAACCCAACCCGGCCGCGGCCCAAATCAACGCGACGCTGCGCCGGCGAGCCACCAGGACACCAGCGGTCAGGAAGATCAGTGCCACCCATGGCAGCCAGCTCCCGATCGAAACGACCGCCAGATAAGCCCTCTGGACAGTCGGAATCTGATCCGACTGGGCGATGGGGATGATGCGGTCCACCGGCGGTATCCGGGAGGCGATCGACAGGCCCCGGGCGATCAGAGCGGCTTTGACCTCCTCGACGATGGGACCGAGTTGGATGCCGATCGTCCCGTCGCTCTGAGCGACGATCAAGGCTTGCGGATCGTTGCGCATCGTGGCGAGAAGCTGGGTGTGGCTCAGTCGCAGAGCCCGTTCCCAGGTTTGGGCGAAGGCATCAGAGGTGACGAATGCCGTTATCCCGTTGCGAATCACTGACTGGACGCCCTGGGTGGCCGGTCCTTTCAAGGCGTCCAGCGCGGCGCTGGCGGCCGGGCGGGTGCCGAGGGCCTTGATCCCGTCCAAGAGGTCAGAGGTGAGTTGTTCGATGTTGATGTTCTGGTTGACCGCCGCCGCTGCCTGATCGATGACGAAGCTCTGGATTTCGGGGTCGCGGGCCAGGGGTGCGTAGGTCGCGACAAAGGTGTCGGTGTCGGTGAGGGTGGTCTTCGCCCATCCGCTGACCACGGCCATCGGCGCCATCAGGCATCCGAGCACGATGAGCACGGCGGCCAATACCGTCCAACCCCGCCCTCGCGCATGCCGAGTCGATACCGCGACGTCGGGGGCGGCGACCGGCTGAACGTCCAACTGGGCGCGCAGCGCGCTGTTCTCCGCCTCCAGCCTCGCGAGGCGTTCGCGCAGGTCTGCGTTTGGCTCAGTGTCCATATCTCCACTCAATTCACCGGCTCGGGCCGGCCGCCGGGTGAAGGGCGGCTGGACCAGGCTTCTTCGTTGCGACCTCGCGGCTCCGCGGCAACTCGGCACGAGTCAGTGCGCCGAAGGGCGCAAGCCTCGAGAAGCTGCCGCCGACCGCGTGGACACGCGGGCCGTCGGCCCGGCATCGTCGCGCTGCCGCCTTCGTGTAGCGACGTAATGATCCTCCGACTCCAACCCGCCACTGTCGTCATGCAGAAAGCATGAAGATTCTGAGCCTTCGACGCGCGCGCGTCGAAGATTCGTCAGCGTCACGGGACCGTGTGATAGGAACGGGCAACGACCAACTGGGCCTGTGCACTCCACGACCGGCAACGACGTCCGGCGATCGATCAACAATGGAGGAGCCAGCCTTGAGCGGGACGGAGCTTCATGACCACACGGATCTCGTCGCCACACGTGAGTGGTCATGATCGGGCCGATCCGGTGAAGTCGCTGGTCGAGCAGGACACGGTGAAGGAACTGGATCTGGTGCCGGTGCGGCAACTCCGGCTGTCGGTATCGCACATCTTCGTCCAAGACACGCGACGACGACCGCGTCGATGTCCGAGAGGGAACCGGCACCGCGACGTTGGTCCGCGCGGGTCAGGAAGCCGGTTGGTCGGACCGGCGATCGGGTCCCATGCCACCTAGCTCGACGATGCGGTCCGCCGTCGCGGAGATGTACCGGCGGGTGTTTCGGCCCCCGTTCGAGATCCCGCTCGCGTTGATCACCAACGCGGTGCTCGTGACTCTGGCCTGGTTCCTGGTGCCGCCGAGAGTGCACGACTGGCTATTCGGACTGCACGGCCCGCTGGCGTTCCCGGTCGTCGTGGCCTCCTGGATGCTGGGCGACACTCCGTCGACGAACGTCGCCGGCTTGGACACCACCAAGGCTCTGTCCGTGCTGGAGGATGCGGCGGCCTTCCGAATGTGGCTGCTGGCCCGGAGCGTCGTACTCACCTCTCTGGTCGGCGTGCCCACCGCGATCATCGCGCTGGTGATGGGGTTCCAGGGACAACCGGTGGCCAAGGTCGTCGCCACTTGTGTCGTGCTGGCCGTCCTGCCCTTCGGCATCCTGCCGATCGCTGCCTGGCTCGGACTGCTGCTGCCTTACCACCCCAAGTCGATCCGCTGGCGTTGGGATCACCGCAGGGAGCTGCGCCGGATTGCCCGCTGGGGGTTGCTGCTGCTCGCCCCCTTCATCATCGTGCCCGCCCTCGCCGCCATCGTGGTGGCTCCCTCGCTCTGGGTGGCCCACGAAGTCTTCGGAGCGCCACAGCACCCCCTCACCGACGTCCGGTTCGTGCTGGTCGCCATGACGATCTGCGCGACGGCGTTGGTGTCCGGGTGGGTGGGTCTCTGGGGCGCGGGACGGCTCCGAATCCGCCAGCACGACAGATTGGCCAGCTACCTGCGAAACCCGAGTGCCGGCTAGAAGCTTGGGCGACGTTTCACTATTTCTGGGTGAAACCATGTGGACCGAGCCGTGATTCACTGAGGTCATGTGCAGATGGATGGCGTACTCAGGAGAACCGATCCTCGCCCAGGAACTGCTGTTCCGCCCGGTCCACTCGATCATCGACCAGAGCCTGCACTCCCGGCTCGGTGTCACCACCACCAACGGCGACGGGTTCGGGATCGGTTGGTACGGGGAGGGCAGCGAGCCGGCGGTCTACAAGGGTGTCGACCCGGCCTGGAACGACGAGAACCTCCGGGAGATCGCTGGCCGGATCACGACACCGGTGCTGTTCGCCCACATCCGGGCGTCGACGGGGACGCCGGTGCAACGCTCCAATTGTCACCCGTTCCGCCATGGACGCTGGCTGTGGATGCACAACGGTGCTATCCGCGGCTTCCACGAGGTCAAGCGGGACCTGGTGACGGCAGTGGATCCGTCGTTGTACCCCGACATCGAGGGGTCGACTGACTCCGAGACGCTGTTCTTCCTGGCCCTGACCTTCGGCTTGGACGACGACCCGTTCGGTGCGGTCGCCCGCGCCGTCGGGCTGGTGGAGAAGGTCGGCCGCGCGCACGGCGTGGAGTATCCGGTTCAGATGACGGTGGCAACCACGAACGGCGATTCCGTGTGGGTCTTCCGTTACTCCAGCGAAGGGAACAGCCGGTCCCTGTTCTTCTCCACCGACGTATCGACCCTGCGCCAACTGCACCCCGAGGTCGAGATGCTGCGCACCCTCGGTGAAGAAACCCGACTGGTGGTCTCCGAACCTCTCGGCGATCTCCCGGGAGCGTGGAACGAAGTGCCCGAGTCCTCGGCCGGAGTGGTCCAGCCGGGCACCGATGAGATCCGGCCCTTCGAACCAGTCAGCCCGTGAGGTTCGGCCACCCCCGCGAGGTGAGGGCGGTACTCCGGAGGCTGGTGACGTGAAACAGCATGGGTGACTTGACCTTCACGGAGTCGATGGAACTGGTCGCACGATTCTTCGAAGCCGTCGGAGCTGTCGTACTTCTGGCGGGCCTCGGCCTGGCGGCCGGACTGTCGATCAGATCGCTGTCTCGGTCAAAAGACCCCCGAACGGCCTATCAGGTTCTCCGACGGTCCTTCGGCGGCGCCATCATTCTCGGGGTAGAGGTGCTGATTGCCGCCGACCTGGTCCGGACGGTCGCTATAGCACCTACGATCGAGAACGTGGTGAGTCTGGGGATCATCGTCTTGATTCGCACCATCCTCAGCCTGTCCCTCGAGACCGAGATCGAGGGCGTCGTCCCGTGGCGCAGAGCGGCCACGAACGGGGCCAGTCATATTGCTCATGCCGCCAGACAAAGCGAAACGAACTGAGCTGGAGAGGCCCGCGCTGATGAGTGACACGACGAATACGAGCGATCCCAAAGAGGCGAAACGCAGCCAGCGGCTGTCTTTGCTGCTGGCCATGGCCATGTTCGTCCTGGTGGTCGACACCTCGGTGATGAATGTGTCGATCTCCGCAGTGGTCCACGACCTCGACACCACCGTCAGTAGCGTGCAGTCCGCCATTGCACTGGAAGCACTGGTGTCGGCAGCCTTCATTCTGATCGGCAGCAAGGTCGGCGACTTGATCGGTCGCAAGAAGGCCTTCATCCTCGGCCTCCTGGGTTACGCCATCGGTGCCCTGGCCATGAGCGTCGCCCAGGGCCTGATCGCAGTCGTGATCTTCTGGGCGATCATCGGGGGCCTGGGGGCTTCCCTACTCCTGCCGTCGATGCAGTCGCTCATTCACGGCAACTTCGAAGGGGCTGCTCAGGTCAAGACGTACGCACTCGTCGGCGCCGCCGCCGCCATCGCCGCCGCGGTGGGACCGCTCCTGGGTGGCTTCATCACGACGTTCCTGTCGTGGCGGCTCGCGTTCCTGCTCGAGGTCGTCATCATTGCCATCGTCTTGTCGGGCATCAAGTTGGTCAAGGACGCGCCGTACACCGGACCCCGCACCTTCGATGCCGTGGGCGCGGTCCTCTCCATCCTCGGCATGGGTGGCATCGTGCTGGCCATCCTGGTCTGGCAGGAGGGCGGAGAGTACGTCCTCGCCATCTTCGCGGTCGGCGTGCTGGCGCTCATCGGACTGACGTCCTGGCTGCGTAGGCGGAAGCGTGACGGCAAACCGACGCTGATCGATCCGGACCTGTTCAGCCTGAAGGTCTTCCGGCTGGGGATCTCCGGGCAGATGCTGCAGCAGATCGCCCTCGGCGGCACCATGATCGTTTTGCCGATCTACCTGCAGATGGTGTTGGAGTACAACGCGATGGAGGCCGGGCTCACGCTCGCCCCCATGTCGCTGACGATGTTCGGCACCGCGATCATTGCCGGAAAGCGGTCCGCGGGGCATCGACCGGCCAGCCTGATCCGAGCCGGATTCGCGATCCTCCTCGGCGGAATGGTGATCCTGGCGGCACTCGTGCCTCGGGCAACCTCGGGCTGGTACCTGGTCGGACCATTGATCATCGTCGGAGTCGGTCTGGGCCTGTTGGTGTCTCAACTCAACAACTACACGCTCGGGCCCATGTCCGAAGAGCGCGTCAGCGAGGCGGCCGGGGTCAACTCAGCCGCGGGGTCGTTCGGTCTCTCGTTCGGCCTTGCGGTCGCCGGCGGGATCATGCTGGCGGCCCTGGCCGTCACCTTCACCTCGATGGCGGAATCCAGCACGGTGCTGGATCCAACCCAGCAGCAGCAGGTCGCGCAAGCGTTGGAGGAGGACGCCGAGGTGATGACGAATACCTACCTCACCGAAGTTCTGGCCGGTCAGCCGCCCGAGGTTCAGAGCGAGATCATTCGCATCAACACCGAAGCGCGACCAATCGCACTCCAGATCGCACTACTCGTCCCGATCCTCGCCGCACTCGCTGGACTTCTGAATTCGTTCCGCATGATGAAGCTCAAGGATCCACCGAAATCGAGTTCCGCCGAGACGGTGCTCGGATAGACAAAGGAGAAACAACTATGGGCCTTCGTGATCGAGTTCGCCGCGATGCGGATCGGGTTCGCCGATATCAGATGCAGGAGAAGTTGTTGAGTATCGGGGACGACTATTGGATCGAGGACGAGTCCGGGCAACGCGCGTTCAAGGTCGACGGGAAGGCATTCCGCATTCGCGATACCTTCGTCCTGGAGGATGCGGCGGGCCAGGAGGTCGCCAAGATCCAGGAGCGGAAACTGACCATTCGCGACACGATGAAAATCGAGCGGGCCGGCGGGGACGCGACCGTCAAGAAGGCCCTCGTCGGTTTTCGGGACCGCTTCAAGATCGAGGTGGAGGGCGGCGCCGACCTGACCGCCCACGGCAATCTGGTCGACCACGAGTACCAGATCGAGTCCGACGGTGACGAGGTCGCCTCCGTGTCGAAGAAGTGGTTCCGGGTTCGGGATAGTTACGGCGTCGAGATTGAACCGGGTCAGGACGACGCGTTGATCCTGGCGATCACGGTGTGCATCGACGCCATGACCCACGACTGAGTCGATACGCCTGAATGCCGAGGAATCGGGACCCGAGCCCTGCGAGAGCAGGTGGGTTTATATCGATAGGGCAACGGTCTGACGACACGCGCCAGATCGGGGCCGCGGCTGAGCGTGAGAGGTAGCCTCACGTTCATGCGGCTGCGCCTGGCCGAGCCGAATAGTCGATCGGCAAGAGTGTGCACCTGTTTGAGCTGTCCGGCGACGGTGACTGACGGGTGTGGTGTTCCTTCATCGAACATGTTCCTTCATCGAATAGAGGTGCGGTATGGCAAGTCTCACTGGAAAGTCTCGGCACGCTGGGTTGGCGGCAGGAATCACCATCTTCGCGGCGGCGATGCTGATGTTCTCCGGGTTGTCCCAGTTCCTCTGGGGCATCGCTGCGCTGGTCAACGACCAGTTCCTCGTCCGAGTCGGCGGCTACATCTACGCCTTCGACTCGACGACCTGGGGATGGATTCACCTGATCCTCGGTGCCGGCTTGGTCGCCGTCGGCATCTTCATCCTCATGGGCAAGTCTTGGGCGTACTTGACCGGCATCATCTTGGCGGTACTCAACGCCGTGCTCAACTTCCTGTGGCTGCCAATCTCTCCACTGGCGGCCCTCGTCTTCATCGCGATCAACGTCCTGGTCGTGTGGGCGCTGGCCACCATCCGCCGCGACTGAGCCTTCGGTTCCACCGACCGGGACCTGATCCCGCTCCCGCCGCATCCGGCCCGCACTCAGCAGAGTGCGGGCCGCTGCGCATGACGGAGGTCTAGCGCGTGCCGCCTGAACCCGGTAGGCGCTTCACGCCCGTGGGAGGTTCACGGGGTCGCGCCCCTTCGGACTAGGCCGTTCCAGGCCCGGCGTCCGCCGCGGATCGACGCTCGCCCCGTCCGGCGAAAGCAGCAATGAGAGCGAGAATGCCGAAGGCCAGCAGCACCACACCGCCGATGCGGGCGAGCAGCACGAGGCTTTCTCCGGGAAAGATCAGCACGACAGCGGCAGCGATGAGGCCCAGCACGCCGAAGGCGATCAGCCCGATCCGCTCGCCGGTCGGACGCGGAACCGCGAAGGCTGATACCAACTCCGAGATTCCGTCGATGATCCAGCCGATCGCGAGAACCAGGGCCAGCACCAGCAGGGACGTGCCGGGTCGGAAGAAGCAGATGATGCCGGCGATGACGGTGAGCGCTCCAAGGATTCCCGCGACGGCCCGCCACCACCCCGGGAGGTCCTTCAACGTCACCGCTGCCACGATCCGGACCAGCCCGGCGGCGATGAGTTGCAGCCCGAAGACCAGGGCCACCACCAACAGGGTTGCCTGCGGCCAGACGAGGGCGATCAGGCCCAGGACGATGCAGACCACGCCGAGGGCGATGCGCAGTCCCTTGGGTTCGCGGTTGGCGGTGAGGGTGGTATCTGACATGTCATGACCTTCCGCCATGTGAATGCCCGTCAGGGCGAAGATCGACCCTAGCAATCGGCCCGTCGCGGGTCAAAGACCCCCGATCAGTGCGCTACCCGGCACACGATCGCTAGGGTTGTCTGATGTCGCCAACCCTGAGATCGGAGCGACGTTGACCTCCGCTGATTCGGTCGAGACATCGGGTGCGCCCGAGTCAGGTTCGCGTTCCTATACCGTCCGGCCTGCTGCCGGAATCTATGGCCTCATCGTGTCTGCGTCGGTCATCGCCGTAGCCGGCACTCACATGCAGACGCTGCCGCTTGCCGTCGCTGTTGTCGGAACGTTGATCGTCTACTGGGTGGCTGAGGAGTACGCGGCGCTGGTCGAGCACGCCGGCTCCGGTCATATGCCGACCTGGACTCACATACGAGGCGCGATGAGGGCGAAGTGGCCACTTGTCAGCGCCTCCTACATTCCGCTGGTCACGCTTTTGGTAGCACGACTACTCCATGCGCCGCCCTCGATTGCGGCCTACATCGCACTATTCGTCATCGTGGCACTGCTGATGGTGTACGGCTGGAGGGCTGGCCGATCCTCGGGTCTGCGCGGCTTTCCCCAGGTCGTGATGACGCTCGCAGCAGGCGGGCTGGGGGCGCTGATGATCTTCCTCAAGATTGGCCTCACCCACCTGCATTGACGACTGCGCGCAGCCCGCTAGGGGTCGCGGGGAGTCGACAGATTCGTGCCGACGCTAGATCCGGAGGTTTGACATGCCGCCGTCGACCGCGAGCAGGGTGCCGGTCGTCGATGCGGAGAGCGGCGAGGCGAGGTACGCGATGGCGTGTGCCACCTCCGTGGCCGTGACCAGCCGGCCCATGGGTTGGCGCCGTTGCAGCGCGGCCAGGGCCACGGCACGGTCCTCGGCGTTGTCCAGCAGCCGCCCGACCCATGGGGTGTCGGCCGTTCCGGGTGTGACGGCGTTCACCCGGATGCCTTCGGAGACGTGGTCGGCGGCCATGGCCAAGGTGAGGGCGGCGACCGCGCCCTTGCTGGCCGAGTAGAGCGCCCGGTTGCGAATCCCGATCACACCGGCCACCGAGCAGGTGTTCACGATCGCCGCGTGCTGTGACTGGCGGAGGTGGGGCAGAGCAGCCCGGCTCACCCGGGCGAGACCGACCACGTTCACGTCGAGCACCCGGGCCCATTCGTCGTCCCCGTTCGCGGCGACGTCTCCCTCGGCGCCGATCCCGGCGTTGTTGATCACGAGGTCGAGGGCACCGAAGTGCTCGACCACCGCGGCGATGGCCGCCTCCACCTGGGCCGCGTCGGTGATGTCGCACGGCACGCTGAACACCGCTTCGTCGACGGATTCGACGTTCCGGTCGAGCACGGCGACCCGCGCTCCCCGTTCGGCCAGCAACGCAGCCGTCGCAGCGCCGATACCGCTGGCGCCACCGGTCACGACCGCGACCAGATTGTCGAACTCGCTCATGAGATGTCCTTCGGGGTCGGTTGGGGCAAGGGCAAGGGCTTAGATTCGCGGGTCGATGTGCATCTTCGGCCCGAGTCCGGCGCCGGGCGGGCGCTCGCCGGCCAGGATCGGGCCGACGCCGTCGAGTCCCACCGTCGCAGCCACCAGCGGGCGAGGGTCGACCGACCCGGAAGCATAGCGGTCAATAGTGCCGGCGAGGCCGGGAGAGGCGCTGAGAATGCCCACCGCCGTCACGTCCTTGAGCACCAGTGTCCGGGTATCGGCCAGGCTCGGGGATCCGGCCAGACCGACGTAGACGACACGCTGGCCCGGCTCGACCAGGGCGAGCGCTCTCGCCGGCAGGGCGGGCGCGTTGGAGGCGTCGATGACCGCGTCGAACGGCAGGTCCGGGACGTCCTCAGTCCCCCACACACCCTCGAAGCCGAGCGTTCGCGCGTACTCGAGCGACCGATTCGAACGGCCCAGCAGATGGACCTCGACTCCTTGAGCCCGGGCGAACAACGCGACCAGCAGTCCGATCGTGCCGGGGCCGAGCACGAGCAGGCGATCCCCCGGGGACAGGCCGGCCGCCCAGACCGAGCGCAGCGCGTTCCCTCCCGGCTCGACCAGGGCCCCGAGGACCTCGTCCACGGTGTCCGGAAGCGCGTGGAGCGCGGTCACCGGCACGGCCAGCTGCTCGGCCAGAGCGCCGGGGAACCCGCCCCGGACCCCGACTTCGAAGCGGAACTCGCAGACGTGCTGGTTCCCCCGCTGACAGCGGCGACAGACTCCGCAGCCCAGCATCGTGTCGCCGGTGACCCGCCGCCCGACCCAGCGGTCGTCGACCCCGTCACCGACCTCGACCACTACACCGCACCACTCGTGACCGAGCCGCATCGGGAACTCGGCGTGGCCGTCCTGCAGGTAGGGCATCGCACCGGTGAAGAACTCGACGTCGGTGCCACAAACACCGACCCGCTCGACGTCGACCACCACCTGACCCGCGCCGGCCGATGGTGGCGCAACGTGCTGCACCTCGCACTGTCGGGGCGCGGTCACCACGAACGCTCTCACCACCGCACCGGTTCCGGCTCGAAGCAGTCGGCACGGTGAGGGGTCTCGCCGTGACGTCCGGCCGGCTGGTCGAGGATGGTCATGGAGTTCCATATGTTAGACATCGACTTCAGCAACCGGAAGGGGAGTCCAGGTGGGTCCGCAGCGCAGTTCCCAGTGGTACGGCGGCTCGAACCGCAACGGCTACATCCATCGCGCCTGGATGCGTCGGGGCTTGCCGGAAAGCGCGTTCGACGGCCGGCCGCATATCGCCATCGCCAACACTGCGTCCGACCTCACGCCCTGCAACGCCCACTTCAACGAGGTGGCCGAGAGCGTCAAGCAGGGGGTCTTCGCCGCCGGTGGGGTGCCGCAGAACATGCCGGTGGTGTCCCTCGGCGAGACCAATCTCCGCCCGACCGCGATGCTGTGGCGGAACATGGCGGCGATGGCGACCGAGGAGATGCTCCGCGGCAACCCGATCGACGGCGTCGTGCTGCTCGGCGGTTGCGACAAGACGATCCCGTCGCTGCTGATGGCCGCGGCATCGGTCGACCTGCCGGCCGTGGTCATCCCGGGCGGTCCGATGCTCACCGGCACCTTCAAAGGCGTGCCGCTCGGGTGTGGCACGGACGTCTGGCGATTGAGCGAGGAGGTCCGCGCCGGCACCCTGTCGGGCGAGCAGTTCCTCAAGTCGGAGTCGTCGATGATCCGCAGCCGCGGACACTGCAACACCATGGGCACCGCCTCGACGATGGCCCTGGTCACCGAGGCGCTGGGCATGATCGTCCCCGGACTGGCCGGTACGCCGGCCGCGGACAGCCGACTGCTGGAGAGCGCCCACTACACCGGCGAACTGGCCGTCCAACTGGTCAACGAGAATCGCCGGCCGAGCACCATACTCAGCCGCGGCTCGTTCCAGAACGCGATCGTCGCCCTCGCCGCGATCGGCGGCTCGACCAACGCGGTCGTACACCTGCTGGCGATCGCCGGCCGGCTCGGCATCGACCTGACCCTCGACGACTTCGACACCATCGGGTCCGGAGTGCCGCTGCTGGTCAACCTGCAGCCGGCCGGCCACTTCCTGATGGAGGACTTCCACCGGGCGGGAGGTCTGCTGTCGGTGCTGCGGGAGGTCGAGGACCTGCTCGACCCGAACGCCCTCACGGTCACCGGAAAGCCACTCGTCGAGTATCTCGGCGACGCCCAGATCTGGGATCGCGAGGTGATCAGTGTCCGCTCGGACCCGCTGCTGCTGGACGCCGGCATCGCCGTGCTCCACGGCACCCTCGCGCCCGCCGGCGCCATCATCAAACCGGCCGCCGCGTCGCCGCAGCTGCTCACCCACCGCGGCCGGGCGGTTGTCTTCGACAGCGTCGAAGACCTGCACGCCCGCATCGACGATCCCGATCTGGACGTCGACGCGGACTCCGTGCTCGTGCTCCGCGGTTGCGGACCGCGGGGTTACCCCGGCATGCCCGAGGTCTCGAACATGGAGTTGCCGAAGAAGCTGCTCGAACAGGGCGTACGCGACATGGTCCGGATCTGCGACGGCCGGATGAGCGGCACGGCGTACGGCACGGTGGTGTTGCACGTCGCTCCGGAGGCGGCCGCCGGCGGACCGCTGGGCATCGTCGAGACGGGCGACTACGTCGTGCTCGACGTCCCCAACCGCATCCTCGATCTCGACGTCGACCCGGCCGAACTCAGCCGGCGGGTGCCGAACACCGCCACCGTCGATGGCTTCGCGGCGCCGAAACGCGGCTGGGAGCGGCTCTACGTCGACCACGTCACCCAGGCCGACAGCGGCGCCGACCTCGACTTCCTGCGGGGATCCAGCGGCGACAAGGTGTCTCGCGAGTCCCATTGAGCGGGCGAGCCGGTGTCAGTCGCCGAGGTGCTCGCAGATCTCCCGGTAGAGCGGGTCCGGCACTTCTTCGGCGACGTAGTGGCCGCAGTCGAGGGCTCGACCGGACACGTCGGCCGCGAGCGGCTGCCACAGCGCGAGCGGGTCGAACAGACGGCCGACGACGCCCTGCCGGCCCCAGAGCACCCGTAGCGGCGAGGTGATCAGCCGAGCCCGGTCGCGGTCCTCCCGCTCATGGTCGAGATCAACGGTGGCCGAGGCGCGGTAGTCCTCGCAGATCCCAGACGCGGCCCCGTCCTGGCGAAGCGCCTCCTCGTACGCCGCCAGCGCTTCGGGGGCGAACGGGGTCAGTCCGGCGTGCCGCGAGCCCATCACGCCGCGGAGATAGCCGCCCGGATCGGCATTGATCAGCGTCTCGGGCAACGGAGCCGGCTGAATCAGGAAGAACCAATGGAAGTACGCCGCGGCGAAGGCCCGGTTGGTGCCCTCGTACATGTCCAAGGTCGGCGCGATGTCCAGCAACATGCCGCGGGTCACGATGTCGGGATGGTCGACCATCATCCGGTGGGCTACCCGGGCGCCACGGTCGTGCGCGCAGACCGCGAACCGGTCGAAGCCGAAGTGCGCCATCAGCTCGACCTGGTCGCCGCTCATCGCCCGCTTGCTGTACGGAAGGTGCCGGTCGTCGGTGGCCGGTCGGGAGGAGTTGCCGTAACCGCGGAGATCGGCAACGACGACGGTGAAGTCCTCGGCCAACCGGTCGGCGACCTTGTGCCACATCACGTGGGTCTGCGGATGGCCGTGCAGGAGCAGCAGGGGCGGCCGGTCGCGGCCGGCCGAGCGCGACACCCGGCCGTGGATGGTCGCCTTGCTCAGGTGCACGTCGAACGAGTCGAACCGGTCGAACATCAGCACCTCCTCGGCCCGCAGGTCACCGCGATACCGCGTTGTCCGATCGCCGTCGGGCCGATCTCCGCGCGGGCGCAGGGGCGGTGGACTCCCCCGGGACGAGGACTCCGGCGCGCAGCACCGGCTCCGCCGGCGGCTCGCCCTCGAGCTGGTGGAGCAGCGTGCGCACACCGAGCCGACCCAACTCGCTGGCCGGCGTCGAGACGACGGTGAGCGGCGGGTTGCACGCCGCCTTGTACTCCAACGCGGTCAGCAACGAGACCACCGAGATGTCGTCGGGGATGGTGATGCCACGGAACTGCAGGCCGGCGACGAGACCGGACGACACCGCCTCGTTGCCGACCACCACGGCGGTGGCGTCGGGCGCCTCGAGCGCGAGCCGCGCGGCCGCGTCCCGGCCGTCGGGGACCGATGACCGGCAGGGCATCACGACCGGCGGAATCCGGTGCCGCTTGGCCAGCCGGCGGTACGCCGCCTCCGTCCGGACATGACGACCCAACTGCTCCTCACCGGGGTCGACGCTCGGCACATAAACGATCCGGCGGTGGCCGAGGGCAACGAGGTGCTCGATGGCCAGCGCCATGGAGGTGTCGAAGTCGATGTCCACGCAGTACAACCCGGCGTGGTCGCGGGTCCGACCGATGAGGGTGAACGGCATCTTGTGTTCGGTCAGCATCGGCACCCGCTGGTCCTCCATCCGGACCTCCATCAGGACGAGCCCGTCGACCAGACCCTGGCCGACCAGCGCGGGCAGTTGGCTGCCCTCGGCATCGTCGGGATATACGACGAGGTGGTAGTCGGATTCGCTGGCCTCGCGGGCCGCGCCGACGACGAAGTCGGACCCGGCACCCCGAATGCCGTGATCGAGGGCGGCCATCACCAGGGCGACGATCCGCGTCCGCCGACTCGCCAGCGCCCGGGCGACCAGATTGCGGCGGAAACCGAGATCGGCCATGGCCTGGGTGATTCGGGCCCGGGTCTCCGGGCGTCACGTTCTTGGTGTTGTTCACCACGAACGAGACCGTGGCGATGGAGACTCCCGCCCGATCGGCCACGTCCTGCATGGTCGCCGCCATCTCGTCTCCATCTTTTCGCCCTGAAGCCTTGACAAGCGCTTAACCGACCCCGCAGACTCGTTCTCAAGCGAGTTAAGCGCTGAACCTGAACCCACTATAAACCCCGATCGCCAAAGATCTCTAGACCTGGGTTAAGCGCTTATTCATTCTTGACAGCGAAGGAGCTGAAGTGAAGATCAGCAAGCGACTCGCGGCCCTGGCCGCCTGTACCGTCCTGGCCCCGCTGGCCTTGGCCGCCTGCGGCGGAGGCGACAGCGGCAGCGGAGGCGGCGGCGGCGCGAGCGAGAGTGCGGCGACCGTCGACTCCTTGACCGTGCTGGACTACTACAGCGACGAGCCGGGCCACAGCAAGTCGGCAACCTGCTCAGCAAGTGCGGCACGTCGATCGGTGTCGCCAAGATCGATCACCAGTCCGTGCCCGGCCCGACCCTGATCCAGAAAGTGCTGCAGCAGGCGTCGTCGAAGTCGTTGCCCGACGTGTTGATGCTCGACAACCCCGACATCCAGCAGATCGCCGAGACCGGCGCGCTGGCCCCGCTGGAGGACTTCGGGATCAGCGCCGACGGGTTCGCGCCGGGGCCGGTGTCGGCGGCGACGTACGACGGCAAGCTCTACGGCATGCAGCCCGGCGCGAACACCCTGGCGATCTTCTACAACAAGGACGTTCTCTCCAAGGCCGGGGTCAAGCCCCCGACCACGTGGGACGAGCTGAAGACCACGGCCAAGAAGCTGACCGTCGACAAGCAGTACGGCTTCGCTTTCAACGCCACCGCCGACTACGAGGGTGCGTGGCAGTTCCTCCCGCCGATGTGGACCAACGGCGGCGACGAGACGAAGCTGACCAGCCCTGAGGTTGCCGGTGCGCTCCAGCTGTGGAAGGACCTGGTCGACGACGGCTCGGCCTCCAAGAGCGTCGTCAACTGGAAGCAGTCCGACGTGAACGACCAGTTCATCGCCGGCAAGGCCGCGATGATGCTCAACGGTCCGTGGCAGATCCCGGCCCTCACACAAGGCCAAGATCAACTACGGCGTGGTTCCCTTCCCGGTCAATACCGCCGGGCAGACCTCGGTCGCCCCACTGGGCGGCGAAGCCTGGACCGTCCCGCTGACCGCCGACGAGGCGAAGATGACCAAGGCCGCCGAGCTGGTCAAGTGCATGAACACCGACGAGAACCAGATGCTGCGGGCCAAGCAGGGCGGCCTGGTGCCGACCAAGCTCGCCCTGGCCGATCAGTTCAAGACCGAGGTCCCGTACGATGGCCGGCTTCGTCGACGCGGTAGGCACGGCTCGCGCCCGCACCGGAAAGCTCGGCGCCAAGTGGCCCGAGACGGCCAAGACCATCTACACCGGCATGCAGCTGGTGCTCACCGGCCAGGCCACTCCGGCCGAAGCGATGGCCAAGGCCGGCGCCAGCTGATCCGACTTCGGCGAGCGAAAGGAGCAGCCGCATGTCGGATTCGAACATTCTGACCGCCGCGTCGACCGAGGCCGCCACCTCCATCCGCCCGCCGCGCCGGCCCCTCGCAAGGGGGGCCGGCGCCGGGAGGAGGTGTCCAAGGTCCTCTTCGTGGTGCCGGCGGCCCTGGCCATCGTCGCGCTGTTCGGCTACCCGGTGGTCAAGAACCTGACGATGAGCTTCCAGGAGTACACGCTCCGGACGTTCTTCACCGGGAAGGCGCCCTGGGTCGGCCTGGAGAACTACGTGACCGTCGTGTCCGACGACGTGTTCAGCAAGGCGCTCGCCAACACCGCCCTGTTCACCATCGGCTCCATCGTCGGGCCAGTTCGTGCTCGGGATGCTCCTGGCGTTGTTCTTCCACAAGAACTTCCCGCTCAACGGAGTGCTCCGGGCGCTGTTCCTGCTGCCCTGGCTGATCCCGTTGATCGTCGGCAGCGCCGCGTGGCGGGCGCTGCTCGAGCAGGACAGCGGCATCGTCAACGTCACGCTGGAAAGCCTCGGGATCATCGACAACCCGATCCCGTGGCTCACCTCGCCCGACGTCGCGTTGATCGCGATCATCCTGGTCAACATCTGGCTCGGCATCCCGTTCAATCTGACCCTGCTCTACAGCGGCCTGCAGGACATCCCGGAGGAGCTGTACGAGGCGGGTGCGCTGGACGGGGCGACCGGGTGGAAGGCGTTCTGGCACATCACCTGGCCCAACCTGCGCGCCGTGGTCAGCGTGGTGCTGATGCTCGGGGTGATCTACACCCTCAAGGTGCTCGGACATCATCCTCGGCCTGACCCAGGGCGGCCCGGCGAATGCCACCCAGACCATCGCCACCCAGTCCTACCAACGCTCGTTCGTCGAGTTCAAGTTCGGCCAGGGTGCGGCGCTGTCCAACATCTTGATCCTCATTTCACTGGTATTCGCGATCGTCTATCTGCGCGCCACCCGGCGCCAGGTCGACGAGTAGGGAGACGACGATGTCTGTTCGCACGCGCCGCACGCGCAGCGGGATCCGCACCGCCATCGCCATCGTGCTGCTGGCCTTCATGTTGTTCCCGGTCTACTGGATGCTCAACATCTCGCTCCAGTCGACCGGGGGCACCCTGGCCACGTCGTTCTTCCCGACCCATCCCAGCCTCGACGGCTACCGGACGGCGATCCACGGACCAGGGCGGCAACCTGGTCACCAGCATGACCATCGCCGTCGGCACCGTCGTGCTGACCCTGCTGATCGCCGCACCCGGCTGCGTACGCGCTGGCCCAGTTCCGCTTCCGCTGGATCAACTGGGCGCTGCTGGCGATCCTGATCTCGCAGATGATCCCGGGGATCGTGATCGCGAACGGGCTCTACAGCGTGTACGAAAGCATCGGGCTGCTCGACTCGATTCCCGGCCTGATCATCGCCAACGCCGCCAGCGGGGTCCCGTTCGGGATCTTGATCATGCGATCGTTCATGCTCGGCATCCCGCCCTCGCTGGTGGAGGCCGCCCGCGTTGACGGTGCGGGTCTGGTCCGTGCCTTCTTGTCCATCGTGCTGCCGATCAGCCGCAACTCGCTGATCACCGTCGGCCTCTTCGCCTTCATCTTCGCCTGGGGCGATTTCATCTACGCGTTGACGCTCACCAGCAAGGGCGAGATCGTCCCGGTCACCCTGGGGATCTACACCTACCTCGGCGCCCACATCGCCGACTGGAGCGCCGGTGATGGCGACCGCCATGCTCGCCTCCATCCCCGCGATCATCCTGCTCGTCCTCGCCCAGAAGTACATCGCAGCCGGCGTCAACAGTGGCGCGGTCAAGTAACCCCCAACCCTTCCAACCGGCACATCTCCGAGCCAGAAAGCAGATCCGCCATGTCCGCAACCGCCCCTGCCCCCAGCCCGATCCGCGTTCTGGTCTGGGGTGAGAACGTCCACGAGCAGGTGGAGCCGCACGTAGCCGCCATCTACCCGCAAGGCATGCACACCACCATCGCCGACGGCATCGCCGAGAACCTCGGCGACGGCGTCGTGGTCAGCACCACCACGTTGGCCGAGCCCGAGCACGGACTCACCGAGGACGTGCTGGCCAGCACCGACGTGCTGGTGTGGTGGGGCCATGCCGCCCACGGCGACGTCGCCGACGAAGTGGTCGAGCGCGTACACCAGCATGTCCTCTCAGGTATGGGGCTGTTGGTGCTGCACTCCGGGCACTGGTCGAAGATCTTCGGCAAGCTGATGGGCACGACCTGCACGCTGCGGTGGCGCAGCGAGCAGGACCGCGAGTTGGTCTGGACGGTGAACCCGACCCACCCGATCACCCGCGGCGTGCCCAACCCGATCATCATCGACGCCCAGGAGATGTACGGCGAGACGTTCGACATCCCCGCCCCCGACGAGTTGATCTTCATCTCCTCCTTCACCGGCGGCGAGGTGTTCCGCAGCGGCTGCACCTTCCGGCGCGGCCACGGCAAGATCTTCTTCTTCTCCCCCGGCGACCAGGACTATCCGGTCTATCACCACAAGGACGTCCGCCGGGTGATCGCCAACGGCGTCGAATGGGCGAAAAGTACCCTGCCCGACCGGGCCATCCCGACCCTGTTGCGCTATGACACCGAGGACTTCTTCAACGGTCAGAGCTACACCGGTCCGATCGAGGAGCACCCAGACGAGGATCATCCGGCCGCCGAGCCGATCGCCGAGAACCAGGTCGCCGGGGTCTCCTGATGCCACCCACCGCTGAGCCCGTACGGATCATCCAGGTGGGCGCCGGCGCCATGGGCCGGGCCTGGCTGCAGGTGATCGCCGACTCCGACCAGGTCGAACTGGTCGGCCTGGTCGACCTCAACACCGACGCCGCCCGGCAGGCGGCCGATCAGACCGGATTTCCCAGCGTCGCGGTGGCCGGATCACTGGACGAGTTGTTCGACCGGGTGGACGCTCAGGCCGTGCTGAACGTCACGATCCCGGCCGCCCACGCCAGCGTGAGCACCACGGCGCTGCGGCACGGTCTGCCGGTGCTGTGCGAGAAGCCGCTGGCCGAGACGGTCAGCACCGGCCTGTCCATGATCGCCGCGGCCGAGCTGAGCGGTCAGTTGCTGATGGTGTCGCAGTCGCGCCGCTACTGGCGCAACCTGTCGGCGTACCGGCAGCAGATCGCCCAGCTCGGGCCCATCGGCACGGTCGACTGCTCCTTCTTCAAGGCGCCGCACTTCGGCGGCTTCCGCGACGAGATGCCGTTCCCGCTGCTGATCGACATGGCGATCCATCAGTTCGACCTGGCGCGGGACCTGATCGGCGCTGAACCGGTCGCGGTCTACTGCAGTTCCTACAACCCCGGTGGAGCTGGTTCGCCGGCGACGCAGCCGCCCAGGTGCAGTTCGAGTTCGCCGGCGGAAGCCGCTTCAGTTTCAACGGCAGTTGGTGCAGTCCGGGAATGGAGACGTCCTGGAACGGAGCCTGGCGCGTCAGCGGTCAACGAGGCAGCGCCGTCTGGGACGGTGACAACGAGCCGGAGGCGGAGGACGCCGACGGCCGGCCGATCGCCGCCAGCGTCGGTGACGAGCCCGAACAGATCGCCGGGTCACTGGCCGAGTTCGTGGCCGTTCTGGGAACCGATACCGTTCCATCGGGTGAGGCACACAGCAACGTGCTGAGCCTCGCGATGGTGGAGGCGGCGATCAAGTCGGCCGGCGAGGGTCGACGCGTCCTCATCGCCGAGGTCCTCGACCAAGCCCACGCGGACGCGGTCCGCGCCGAGATCGACCCGGACATCAGAGCGGTCCTGAAGTCCTGGAGTTCGGTGCATGACATTGTTGGCGACCGACGGGACCGGTGGTCGCTTCAGACAGCGACATCTTGTACGTAGAGGGGGTTCAATCCATGGCCGAAGGCTCAGCTGAACCGCAGCGCCCATTGCGAGTAGGCATGATCGGTTACGCCTTCATGGGCGCCGTGCATGCACATGCGTGGCGGACCGCGCACCGATTCTTCACCCTGCCGATGATTCCGGAGCTCACCGTTCTGGCCGGCCGGCGACGAGACAGCGGTGCGGGCCGCCGCCGAGCGGCTCGGCTTCGGGTCGGTCGACACCGACTGGCGCCGGGTCATCGAGCGGGACGACGTCGACCTCATCGACATCTGCACACCGGGGAACCTGCACCACGAGATCGCCATCGCGGCCCTGAACGCCGGCAAGCACGTGCTGTGCGAGAAGCCGTTGGCCAATTCGGTCGCGGAGGCCGAGGCAGATGACCGCCGCGGCAACCGAGGCGGCGGCGCGTGGCGTTTACGCGATGTGCGGCTACACCTACCGGCGTACGCCGGCACTGGCGTTGGCCAAGGAACTCATCGACGAGGGGCGGATCGGCACCGTCCGCCACGTCCGCGCCCAGTACCTGCAGGACTGGCTCAGCGACGAGAACGCACCGATGACGTGGCGGATGGACCGCACCAAGTCGGGCAGCGGGGCACTGGGCGACATCGGCGCCCACATCATCGACGCCGCCCAGTGGCTGACCGGTACCCGGATCACCGGCGTGTCCGGGCTGCTGGAAACCTTCGTCGCATCCCGCCCGATCGCGGGCGTTCGGGTCGGCCTCGGCGGCCAGGGCGCCGTCGGCGAAGACGTGCCGCGCGGCACGGTCACGGTGGACGACGCCGCCCTGTTCACCGCCAGGTTCGCCGACGGTGCGATCGGCTCGTTCGAGGCCAGCCGGTTCGCCCTGGGCCGGAAGAACGCGCTGCGGATCGAGGTCAACGGCACCGCCGGTTCGGTGGCCTTCGACTTCGAGGACAGCAATCTCCTGCACTACTACGACGGCACCGAACCGGCCCGGCAGCAGGGATTCCGCCGGATCATCGTCACCGAGGCGGACCATCCCTACGTGGGGGCCTGGTGGCCACCGGGTCACGGCCTGGGTTACGAGCACGGCTTCACCCATCAGGTGGTCGACCTCGTCAACGCCATCGGCGGCAACCAGCAACCCACCCCGTCGTTCGCCGACGCACTCCAGGTCCAACGGGTGCTCGCCGCCGTCGAGGAAAGCGCCCAACAGCAGTCCGCCTGGACCACCGTTCCAGGCTCCGACCCCACCTGACCCAGTACTGGAGGAAGAAATGACCCCGACACCGACCCGCGAGGACAAGTTCAGCTTCGGCCTGTGGACGGTGGGCTGGCAAGCCCGAGACCTGTTCGGCGAGGCGACCCGACCGGTGCTCGCCGGCGTCGAAGCCGTGCACAAACTCACCGAGCTCGGCGCGTACGGCATCACCTTTCACGACGACGACCTGATCCCACCCGGCAGCAGCAGCACCGAGCGCGACCGGATCATCAGCGAGTTCAAGAAGGCGCTCGAGGAGACCGGCATGGTGGTACCGATGGTCACCACGAATCTGTTCGGCGACCCGGTCTTCAAGGATGGTGCCTTCACCAGCAACGACCGGTCGGTGCGCCGCTATGCGCTGCGGAAGACGATGCGCAACATGGATCTCGCCGCCGAACTGGGCGCCGAGATCTACGTGTTCTGGGGCGGGCGGGAAGGCTCCGAGGTCGACTTCGGCAAGGACGTCCGGTCGGCGCTCGACCGCTATCGCGAGGGCATCGACCTGCTCGCGCAGTACTCCATCGACAAGGGGTACAACATGCGGTTCGCGATCGAGCCGAAGCCGAACGAGCCCCGCGGTGACATCCTGCTGCCGAGCATCGGACATGCTCTCGCCTTCATTTCCCAACTCGAGCACCACGAGATGGTGGGCATCAACCCGGAGACCGGCCACGAGCAGATGGCGAGCCTGAACTACACCCACGGGATCGCCCAAGCGCTGTGGCAGGGCAAGCTGTTCCACATCGACCTCAACGGGCAGAAGGGCCCGCGCTACGACCAGGACCTGGTCTTCGGCTACGGCGACCTCCTCCAGGCCTTCTCCACCGTCGACCTGCTCGAGAACGGCGCCCCCGGCGGTGGCCCGACCTACGACGGCGACCGGCACTTCGACTACAAACCACTCCGCACCGAGGACATGGACGGGGTCTGGGAGTCGGCGCTGGCCAACATGGAGCTCTACATCACGCTGCGCGAGCGGTCGATCGCCTTCCGGGCCGACCCGAGAGTCCAGGAAGCCCTCGAAGCGGCCGGGGTGGCTGAGCTCGGCAAACCGACGCTGAACGACGGCGAGACGTACGAGCAACTGCTCACCGACCGCGGCGCCTTCGAGGACTACGACATCGACGCGGCCCGGACGAAAGGGTACGGGTTTGCCCGGCTCCAGCGGTACGCCCTCGAGCACCTCCTCGGAGTCCGCTGAGCCGGCGGGTCCGCCGGGCGACCTCAGCGTCGCGTAGCCGTCGTCACCGCAATGTGAAGGAGAGCCCCCAGTGACCGACCGCGGTTCTGCCCAGCCTGGACCCGTCCGTCTGACCGAGAACGCCTCTGTCGCCTTCCGGCCCGCCACTCGCGGATTCATCTCTGCGGGTCTGTGGGCCGAGCGACGCCGGGTGAACCGTGACGTCAGCGTGCCCGAAGGATGGGACCACCTGCACGAGGCGGGCAACTTCCACAACCTCGAACTGGCGGCCGGGCTGCGTACCGGCGACTATGTCAACGACCTGCCCTTCATGGACAGCGACGTCTACAAGTGGCTGGAAGCGCTCGGCTGGGCGCTGGCCGACCCGGAACTGACCGACGCCGCCGGGGCCAGGTTGCAGGAGTTCCTCGACACCTCGCACCTCGCTGCTGGCCAGAGTTCAGGAAGAGGACGGGTATCTCGACTCGCACTTCCAGGTGCGCTTCCCGGGGATGAGATTCCAGCAGCTCCAGTGGGGTCACGAGCTCTACTGCATCGGTCACCTGATCCAGGCCGCCGTCGCGCTGCACCGCACCACGGGCGACGCGCGCCTGCTTGACCTCGCCGGCAAGGCCGCCGACCTGGTCGTGCGCTCGTTCGGCACCGAGGACGGCCAGATCGACGGCGTCTGCGGCCATCCCGAGATCGAGACCGCACTGGTCGAGTTGTTCCGCGAGACCGGTGAGCCGCGCTATCTCGACACGGCGAAGTACTTCATCGACCGCCGGGGCCACGGCCTGCTCGGATCCGACCGCTTCGGCCGGCACTACTGGCAGGATCATCTGCCGATCCGCGAGGCGCCGTCGGCCGAGGGCCATTCGGTCCGTCAGTTGTACCTCCTGGCCGGGGTCGCGGACGTCTACGCCGAAACGGGGGACGACACCCTGCGGGAAGCGGCGATCAGGCTGTGGAGCGAGATGGTCGCCACCAAGACCTATCTCACCGGCGGCGTCGGTGCCCACCACACCGACGAGGCGTTCGGCGACCCGTACGAGCTGCCCAACGAGCGCAGCTACTGCGAGACCTGCGCCGCCATCGCGTCGGTGATGTTCTCCTGGCGGCTGCTGATGATCACCGGCGAGGCTCGCTACGCCGACCTGATCGAGCGCACGCTCTACAACGGCTTCCTCGGCGGGCTGTCCCTCGACGGGTCGAAGTTCATCTACGCCAATCCGCTGCAGGTCCGCGAGGGGCACGTGTCCGGCGGCAACGACGGGGACTACGAGCGCAAGTCGTGGTTTCGCTGCGCCTGCTGCCCGCCCAACGTGATGCGGACCCTTGCCTCGCTGGAGCACTACGTCGTCCTCAGCAGTGCCGACGAGATCCGGCTCCATCAGTACATCCCCGGCCGCTACACGGCGACCGTCGGCGGCGGCGAGGCGACGCTGAGCGTGACGACGGACTATCCGTGGGACGGGCAGGTCCGCGTGGTTGTCGACGCGGCTCCCGGCGACGAGTGGGGCCTCGGCGTACGCGTGCCGCACTGGGCGGACGGTGCGTCGGCCCTGGTCAACGGCGAACCGGCGACGGCTGAACCCCAGGATGGCTGGCTGACCGTCACCCGGACGTGGGCGGCCGGCGACGAGTTGGTGCTCAACCTGCCCCTCGACGTCCGGTTCACCTACGCCGACCCTCGGGTCGACGCCGACCGCGGCGCGGTCGCCCTGGAGCGCGGCCCGCTCGTCTACTGCCTGGAGGCGGTGGACAATCCCGGCCGGCGGCTGGACGACATCCTCGTCGACATCGACGCCACGCCGGTGGTCGAGCGCCGGGAGAATCTGCTCGGTGGCGTGACCACCATCCGGGTCCGCGGCGGGCGGCGCTCTCGGCCGAACAGCGCCTGGTGGCCGTATCGCTCGAACGGTTCGGTCAGCGCGGCGTCTTCGGAATCCCCGAGCGTCGACTTGGTCGCCGTTCCCTACTTCCTCTGGGGCAACCGCGACCAGGGCGCCATGCGAGTGTGGATGCCCGCCGAGTAGCAGCTTGGCGTGGTCGCCAGGCTCGCGCCAACGAATGCGTGGGACATCTCCCTCGACAACGAGGGCATATGTACCACGCGAGTGGCAGCGGGCGACGGTGATCCGAGGCGGGCCCGGCCTGGCCGTCGACTGAGAGCCTCGAAAGTCCTCCGAGCACGAGCCCATTTGCATGTCTGCGACCCGAGCGCTATGTTTACAACGTAAACCGCGGAGCAAATCTGCTCCGTAGGTCCGGCGATGAAGCCGCACACGGCAACCGCCCACTGGTGACAACACCTCACCGCAATACCCATCAGGAGATCCCTTCATGACCACCACCACGTCCCACGAAGACGTCACGTACTCCGACCAGCCGGCCCGCCGGCTGACCACCGAGACCAAGTCGGCGTTCAAGACCACCGAGCTCATCGTCTACATCCTCGCCGTCGTCGGTGTTCTCGTGGCTTCCGCCGTCACCGACACCAGCGGTGACAACCAGGCCTTCGGCGCTCGCAGCGCCTGGCTCTACGTCACCCTGTTGACCATCGGCTACATGATCAGCCGCGGCCTGGCCAAGTCCGGCAGCCGCGAGCGTTACGACGCCTGATTCCGTCACCTGCCCACGTCGAGGACCGGACCGGTTCTCGACGTGGGCAGGAGCCGTCTTACCGCCTCTCGGCTGAACCGGCGATTAATTGGCGGTAATGCGTGACAACTACCTCACTCCTCGGTTCGATGGCAGGTAGTGGTCAGCGGAGGAGGACGGCACGATCGGGCTCACCGGCGAAGAAGCATCCGGGCCGCGGACTGCCGCGGTGCCCGCTGATCGGTATGACGCGTTCCTGTCCTACAGCAGAGCCGCCGACGGCGGCCTGGCTCCGGCACTGCAGGCCGCCGTTGAGCGGGTGGGCCGCCCGTGGCACAAGCCGCGTGCCCGTCGCCTCTTTCGCGACAAGGCGACCCTCACTCCCGGACCTTCGCTCTGGGGCAAGCTCGAGCATGCCCTGGAGCAGTCGCGGTGGTACGTGCTGCTGTGCTCACCCGAATCAGCAGCGTCTCGCTGGGTCGGCGAGGAGCTGTCGTGGTGGCTGCGCACCCGGGGTGCTGACCGCTTGCTGCTCGTGGTCACCGGCGGCGAACTGGTCATCGATCCGGCGGCCGGTCGGGTGGACGCCACCCGGACGACGTGCCTCCCGGCCTTCGCCGCCGAATCATTCGACAGCGATCCGCTGTGGGTGGACCTGAGGTGGGCGCAGCACCGGACACCGAGCGATGCCGCCGCGACCGCACGGTTCGACGACACCGCGGCTGAGATCGCTGCCGCGATCAGCGAGGTCGCCAAGGACGAGCTGGTCGGAGAGAACATCCGTCAGCGGCGCCGCACCCGCAATCTGGTCCGAACCACCATCACCGTGCTGAGTGTGCTGGTCCTGCTGGCCGCCGGCGGCGGTGTGCTGGCCGTCCAGCAACGCAATCTAGCTCAGACGCAGCTGCTGCAGGCGACGTCACGCCAACTGGTGGCCGGGGCGGCCGGGATCCGCGACACGCAGCCCGATCTGGCCCGGCAGCTGATCCTGACCGCGTACCGGCAGGCCCCGACCGCCGAAGCGCTCGGCGCCGTACTGACCAGCGCCACCGTTCCGGTCGGCGCCACCCTGGAGCAGACCGCCGATCTCGTCGCCGCGGACCCGGCCCGGAATCTGGCCGCCTTTGCGGGTAAGTCCGCGATCGAGTTCCGTTCCACGGCCGACGCGGCCGTGGTGGGCCGCCTGTCGTTGTCGACCCCGCTCGACACCATGGCGTACGCGGGCGACGGTGCCCTCTTCGCCGCGACCGACGACAAGGCCGTGCTCCATCTGTGGTCGCTCACCGATCCCACCGCGCCCCAGCCCGTAGGACAGCTCGATCTCGACGGCGGCCGCGCTGCGAGCCTGGCCTTTCTCGGCTCTGATCACCGACTGGCCGTCGCGTCCGAGGATGGAACGCTGAGCATCCTCGATGTCAGCCGGCCGGACCGCATTGCTTCGCTGGACGTCGTCTCCGTCGCCGGCCAGAGCTCAGCCGGCCCGATCCTCGCCACGGCAGACGGCCGCCGACTGGTCAGCTGTCATGACGGCCTGACCGTCTGGGAGGCTTCGGCGCCGAAGCGACTGCGAGCCGTGGGGAACCTGGACGTCGGTGGCTGCGGCACGATGGCGTTGAGCACCGACGGGTACCTACTCGCAGTGGCCAATGGTGAGCTCGTGATGTTGTACGACATCGCCGATCCCAGCCGGCCGCTCGCCCTGGCTCCGCTCGCCGGGCAAGGCCTGGGCGCCGGACCGCTCGCCTTCTCCGCCGACCGGAGCTCGTTGGCGATCGGCGCCGGTGACGGCAGCGTCCATCTCTGGAACGTGACCGACCCGCTGCGGCCCTCGCTGACCGACCAGATGACCGGTCTCGGCGGCGCGATCTCCGCCCTGACGTTCTCCGGCGGCTCTGACAACCTGCTCGTCCAGATCGATGGGCAGGTGAAACCCGGCGAAGCGCCCGGCTGGCTGCGGATCTGGCCGGTCCGGGCCGGCGCCCGCAGTACGCAGCTCGGCGAGCTGTTCACGTACGGCAGTCAGGTCGGCTTCACCACCGACCAGCGCTTCGTCCTCGCCGGCCTGCCGCCCCGGCTCTGGGACATCTCCGACCGGCGACAGCCCGTCGGCCGGACGGTGATCGGCGGGTACCGATTCGGCGGCCAGGGTCTGGCGGTGAGTCATGACGGCACCAGACTCGCCCTCGGCACCCCACCGGTGCTCTACGACCTGTCCAGTCCGCGACAACCTCGCCGTCTCACGCACTCCACGCCGGCGCAACAGGAGCCGCGGCTCGTGGCCTTCCTGCCGGGTGACCGCACTCTGCTCACCTCGGGCGACGACGTGGTGCTGTGGGACGTCAGCGACCCGGCCGCGCCCCGTCAGGTCAGTACGGTCGAAGCCACGTCGTTCAAGCTGCAGGGTGCGGCGCTCAGCGCCGACGGCCGGCGGCTGGCGATGATCGGCGACGGCGAAACGGTGGTCTACGACCTCGGCGATCCGGCTGCACCGAAGGCGGCCTACCGTCTGCACACCCCGGCCGCCTCGGTCGTGACGTTCCTCGGCGACGACGACGTCCTCGCCCTCGGGGACGACAGCGGGACGCTGCACGTGTGGAAGCGAGACAACGACAACTATGTCGAAATCGGGTCCGCCCACCGACACACCGGTACCATCGGCGGAATCGGCGCTCATCCCAGCCAACCGTGGGTCGCTACCGGTGGCGAGGACGGCACCGTACGCCTCTGGGATCTGAGCGACCCCGTCCATCCTGCTGAACTCGCGGCGTATCACCACGGCAGCCGCTACGACGGAGCGTCGGTGTGGTTCAGCCCGGACGGCCGCAGCCTCGCCACGGCCAGCGCCGACAGCATCCGGCTGTGGAACGTCGACCTGGCCGGCATCCTCGGCGAGTTGTGCGATCGCTCAACCGACATCAGCGCTGCTGACTGGTCGGCGTACCTTCCCCAACGACCCTTCGATCCGCCATGCCGTTGACCCCGCGCGCGGCGCAGCTGCCCGGCCCGGCCGTGGCCGTGCTCATCGTCCTCGCGTGCTGGCTCGCGGCGGGATGCGCGGCGCCCTCGCCCAGCCCACCCATCGTTCGCGGCGGATCGCGACCGGTGATCACCACCACAACGCCGAGCCCCGAACCGGAGCGCAGGCCCGTGCCACTGGGCGCCGGTGAGTCGGTCCGCCAGTCGTGGGATAACGCCCGGGTGACCGCAGAGTTCTGCGGGGTCACCGGCGCCGTACGCGTCAAGGACGGCCTGGCCACGGCGCCGTCGAAGATCTACGGTGCGGTCACGCTCTTCATCGGGACGCCCAGCTACGGCACGCTGGATGCACCGATCGGACCGGTGGCGGCCGTACCTGTCGGCTGCAACAACGGCGGCGGAACCGGGGCCGGCGATCTCGCGTCGGCGTACCTGATCGTGGCCGAGCGCGACGGCCGCCTGCTTTCGTTCGCTGAGATCACGCCCCGGGCCGAGGTGGGCGAACGAGCCCACAAGGTCATCGCGGTCACCTTCCGTGGCCAGGCCATCGAAGCTCACGAGGCCTGGTATCGCAGCGAGGACGGGACCTGTTGCCCGTCCGGTCTTGCGGTGACGACCTGGACCTATGACGGCGGCGCGTTCACGCCGAGCCCGGCCCACATCACCCGCTGAGCTATCAGTCCAGCTCCGTCGTTTCCGGCCAGCGGGTGCGAAACGACCGCATTCCGCCGTCAGATCTGTCCGTTTCCGACCAACGGGTGCCAAACGACCGCTGCGTGGAACCATGATCACCGTGCGACGCAACACCACCTCGGGAGTCTTGTTCGGCATCGGGTTGATCGCCTTCGTCGACGAGACCGTCTTCCACCAGTTGCTGCACTGGCACCACTTCTACGACAAGTCGACCCTCGAGGTCGGCCTGGTGTCGGACGGGCTGTTCCACGCCCTCGGCTTCTTCGCGACCGTGGCCGGATTGTTCCTGCTCGCCGACCTGCGCCGGCGGCAGGCATTGCGGTGGGCGCGCTGGTGGGGCGGGCTGTTGATCGGCTCCGGCGGCTTCCAGCTCTACGACGGTCTGGTCCAGCACAAGCTGATGGGATTGCATCAGGTCCGCTACCACGTCGACTTGACCCCGTACGACGTCACCTGGAACGTCGGCACCGCCATCATGATCATCATCGGCGTGGCGCTCGCCGTCCGGACCCGGGACGAACGGGCTCCCCGTGGGTGAGCATCACCCGACCGTCGGCCCGGAGTGGTTGGAGGTGGCCGCGCACGACATCCTCGCCAAGTACCTGTACGCCCATCCCCCGATCGGGGTCGCCGCCGCGGACGCCGAGACGGGCGCGATGGTCATGTATTACGGCGGCGACGCCGTGGACGTGGCGATCATGGTCCTGCTGTGCGCCCGGTGGTACCGGATCGCCGGCCACCGACAAGGCGTCGGCGCCGGCCTGCCGACCGCTTCCCCGGATCCGCCTGTTCACGTGCCCTGAGCCTGCCGAAGACCGGGTCCTGCCGTTCGACAAGCTCAGAGGGCGTGAGGTCGTATCCGTACGCTGTCGGCGTCAGTGGTGCGGGTGCTCGTGCTCGCCGTGGTCGGGCGGCGCCGGCCGTTCGGGGCCCTGCCCCTGATCGCGGCCCTCCTCGTCGTAGCCGCTGGTGTCGCGTTCGATGTCCTGGGCAGGGATCTCCACGATGCCCCCGTCGGTCGTGCGCTTGAACAGGCTGAACACCATGTTCTGGTGATCATGCTCTGGATGATCATGATCATGGTCGTGCTCCGCCGGCGCGGGCGGCCGACTGCGGCTGTGATCGGTCGCAGGCTGCTCGGTGAGTCCGAAATCCTCCGGTTCATCCCGGCCGTCTGCTGATCTGACCATGAGACTCCTCACCGTTGCCTCGGCCCGATTGTCGGCCAACTTGTCGTCGCCGGGTCGGCCCTCACCGGTCGGGATCTCGCTCCGGTATGCGCTCACGGTCCGAGTCTCCTCCCGCTGGAATCGACCCTGCCGGCCGTGCCCACCGGTGGCCAGGAACCGTACGACATGCAGGCCCGGCTGGGCGGCCACGAAGCTCCCCTCGAAGAGTCCCGCTCCGGTCGCCGCCAACTGGACCCGGGTGTCGATGCCCTTGGGGTCGGTCACCACCGCGGCCACCCGAGCGGCATCGGCGTACGGCTGGCCGTAGGCGGAGAGTGAAGCGAACAGCCCCACTTCGTCACCGGCCAGGCACAGTGACGGCTTGACCCCGACCTCGAGGGCCAGATCGCCGTAGCTCTGCACGATCAGGCTGTAGGGCAGCGTGCCGGTCTGCCACAGTTGCCGGATGCGGTCGAGCCAGTCGGGCCGGTCGTCCGCGTGCTTCTGCAGTGACTCTTTGGTCAGCCGTAGCACCGCTGTCCACCGGCCGGCCCGGGGGATCGCCGGGTCCAGTGGCAGCGTCAGCCGGTAGAAGGCGTCATCGAGATGCTCGTGATACTCGACGGTCGGAGCGCCGAACCCCGCGCTCGATGACGGTGCCGTCGGGCGCTTCGAGGCTGAGCTCCAGCAGCGGCGCGAGCGGCGACAGCGCGACCACATCGACCTGGACGTCGTGATCGCTGAGCACGAACGGGATCCGGTGCTCGCTGCCGACGTGCAGGTCACCCTGCGGGTCGACGACGATGGCGGCCCGGGTGATGCCGGCCAGAATCTGCAGGAAGTACTTGGTCAGCCGGAAGCGCCGTTCGGCGGCAGTGATGTCCCCGGTGATCAACATGTAGTTGGAGATCGCGGTGAGCACCGCGTCGCTGACACCGCCCGGCTGGCCGAGCCCGATCGCGTAGACCGAGTCCGCGTACGGGGCGATCGCCGCGGTCACCACCGGATCAGCGACCACCGGGGCGATGTTCTCGTTGCCGTCGGTCATCACGCACAGGGCGAAGCGCTGGTACGGGGACCCGGCCGTCATCCGTTCGTTGTCCAGCACCGCGGCGCCGGCGATCATGCCGAGACCGATGCCGGTCAGGTTGCGCGGCACGCAGATCAGCCGAGGCGATGGCATCGTCCAGCGCCTGGCGGCCCGATCCGGGCGCCGACGGGACCACGGCTGCGCCCATCTCGGTGATCTCGTTGAGGGTCGCGGTGAGGTCGTCGAAGGTCACCACGCCGACCCCGTCGATCGGACGCATGATGTCGCGGACCACGGCCAGCGACTCCTTCAGCATGTCGTAGCGCGAGCCGGCCGCGCCGGCGCTGCCCCACATGGAGCCCGAACGGTCCAGCACCAGGCCGATCGCCGCCCGGGGGCGCTCGACCGGCGTCGCGGTGAGGTTGATGGTCCAACTGCCCAGCACATAGGCTCCGCCGGGGCTCGCGGCGTCGTACCCGTCGTCGTCCACGGTGGTGGCCTCGACGGTGACCGTGCCCGGCTGAGGTACGCCCAGCGCTCCGTTGGCCTGGAACTGCAGGTAGACCCGAGCGGTGACCACGTCACTGCCGTGCTCCTCGTCGACGACGACGATCCCCTGGCCGGCCGGCTGGCTGTAGTTCCCGCCGGTCACGTTGGTGATGCTGAAGCTGACCGGGCGGCAGGTGCGGACCGTGAAGGTGACACGGCATGAACGTCGTCAACAGTTCCGGCACCGGCGGGAAGGCCACCGACAGGCTATCCAGGGTGACCTCCGGGAGGTCGCTGTGGTACCAGTAGCCCAGCGCCTGATGATCATCGAGATCGACCGGACGGCCATGCAGCGGGGCGTTGAACCACGACTGGTCGGCGAACCGGCTCATGGTGTCGTCGCCGTTGTGGCCGGCGTTCGCCGTCCCCGAACCCTGCGGTCGGTAGCCCGAGCCGGGGACCTTGCGCTGCCAGATCGACCAAAGCCGGTCGACGTTGCCGTGGTGCAGCCAGAAGATGGGGTCGTTCACCGACACCGCGGGAAAGCTCATGTGCCCGCCGTCGCCGGGGATCTGTGCGACGATCTCCCACGCGTCGCCGACCCAGCCGTGCACGCCGTCATGCAGGAGGCGCTCGAGGAACTTCCGGAAGGAGCTGAGCACCTGTTGGTTGGTCAGGTTGACGCCCTGCGTGTCGTTCCACGGCGCTGCGTCGTAGACCTGTGGCCAGGTGGCTCCGGCTGGCACCCCGGTCCCGAACGCGTACAGAACGTCGTCGTGTACCGGAAGGTCGGCAGCCGCCGGGATGCCGCGGGACCGCTTGAGGGTGAGGTCGGCGTCGGCGCCCCGGCGGAGGTTGATCCGCCAGGTGGCCGGGTTGCTGAACGGGCCGGTGGTGACGAAGCCGGTCGTGGCGCCCGGACCCGCGTTGCCGAAGCCGCCCATGAAGTCGTTGGTGAACGGCCAGCCGGGATGTGCGGCGCTGCGGGCGGTGGTCCAGTCCCAGTACGGAATGGTCAGTTCGGGATCGCCACTGACCTGTTGCAGGTCGTACTCCATCTGGAACAGGAACTCGCGATGCCAGGGTCCGAAGGCCGGGCCGCGATGCGCGCCGGAGCTCACCGTGTTGTGCATCCAGACGTAGTCGTCGTACCGGTTGGGGGTGCCGCCGGCGGCGGTCACCGCGGCCGCGGCTGCCGGAATCTTGCTCGGCGACTTGATCGGGTCCTTCAGGTCCAGAAACGCCTGGACGAGTTGCGACTTCTCGATCAGGCTGAGCTCGGCTACGTTCATGCGGCATCTCATGGGGTCTCCTACCGGAATCCTGCGGGCCCGATGGAGGCGTGAGTGAACGGAAGTTCTGCCCGTCGGCCCGTGCTCAGGAGGAGGCGTGAGCCGACGTACGAAATACCCGAGCGACCCGTCGATCAGGCCGAGGGCGGGTGGCGACCGGGCACCAACAGCAACACCTGCCGCACCAACTCGCCGCTCACCGGCCCGAATTTGCTGCGGTAGATGAGGCGCGGTCGAGGCCGCTAGCTGATCACGGCGTCGATGGCCTTCTTGAGTGCGCTGGGTTGTAACGGGCTGCGCGGCGCGGTCTTCTTCTGCTCGATCATCTGGGCGCCGATGTTCGCCAGTCGCTTGCGTCCGAGGCCGGCCCGGACCTTCGGGAACCAGTCAGACTCCTCCTCGTCCATGTGGTGGGTCACGTTCTCGATCAGCACGGTCATCTTGGCGTCGAACCGCTCATCGGAGGGCCTCATCGTCACGAGCTCCATGACCAACACATCCGCGACGTGGTGTTCCTCGTACGACTCCAGCACGTCCTCCTCCAGGTCGGGAAGAAGCCGGCGGACCTCTGGATACATGGTCTCGTTCTCGATGTAGGTGTGCACGGTCAGCGCGGCGATGATGGCTTCCGCCAACTGCGCCTTACGCTTCTCGGCCCCATCTCCGGCCTTCTTGAAATCCCGGAACAGTCGACGGATCTCTTGGTGATCTTCCTTCAGCAAAACGATGGCATCGGTGCTCATAGTGGAGTCTGCCTTTCAATTGTGGACGGCAATGCACTTCGTCGGACCAATGGTTGCATCCGGCAGTCGAGCCGGGTCATCGACGGTGAATCGCTGGGTTTCCGTCCCGCGGGTGCGAAACGTACGCTTCCAGCCGCTGAATCCGAGCGTTTGCCTCCCGCGGGTGCGAAACGCACGTTCACCACTCGCCTGGTGAGGCGGCCTAGGCGTGCCACCATTAATCATCATGCGGATTCTCGTGGTGGAGGACGACGTCAAGCTCGTACGCGCCCTCGAGCGGGGCCTCAGCCACGAGGGCTATTCGGTCGACGCCGCCGTGACCGGTGACGACGGACTGGCCCGGGCCACCTCGGGTTCCTACGATGCGATCGTTCTGGACCTGATGCTCCCCGGGCTCGATGGGTTCGCGGTCTGTGAGCAGCTGAGGCACCGGCAGCGATGGACACCGGTCCTCATGCTGACCGCCCGGGACGAAGTGGCCGACCGGATCCGCGGCCTGGATGGCGGCGCGGACGACTACCTGGTGAAGCCCTTCGACTTCGGCGAACTGCTCGCGCGGCTGCGCGTGCTGATCGGCCGAGGACCGGTGGTACGGACCTCGGTGCTCGAGGTCGGGAACATCCGGGTGGATTGCTCGACCCGGATCGTCACTCGATCGGGCCGTCAGGTCGAGCTGACCGCACGCGAGTTCGATGTGCTCGCCGTCTTGGCCCGCAGTCCAGGACGGCTCGTGTCGCGCGCTCAGTTGCTCATGGAGGTGTGGCACGAGGAATCGCTCGCGTCGGCGAACATCACCGACGTCTACATCGGCCAACTGCGGAAGAAGCTGGAACGACCGAAGAGTCGCCGGCTCATTCGAACCGTCCGGGGCAAGGGCTTCGTCCTCGAGGTCACGTGAACCTGCCCATCCGAGTCCGGTTGACGGCGTGGTACGTAGCCCTGCTGGCCGCCACGCTGGCCGCGCTCGGCACGTTCCTGGTGGTCCAACTGAGAACGGACCTGTATCGCGACATCGATCAGGAGACCATCGGCGGATCGGTCGCCATCGCGGAGGCGATCGCCGACCGGAGCGAGGAGTCCGACCCGGTCGGCGACCCGGACGACGAGCTCGGTGACTTCGAGGACACGGCGCAGTCGGTGCTGCCCGACGCTGACGCCGTCGCCCAGGTCCTGACCGAGGACGGACAGGTGGTCCTCCACCACGGTGGCTCGCCGAACACGGAGGCCCTCGTCCCCACCGAGATGCTCGGTGCTGCCCGTGGAACCGAGCCGGAGGTGGTCACCCTTCGACTCGGTCCGGAGCGACAGCGCTACCGAGTGCTGATCAGCACCATGGACGAGGCCACGACGCCCCGTTTCCTGGTCGTGGCCCTGAGTCTCAAGCGCGTCGAGGAGGATGTCCGCAAGCTCATCGTCCTGCTCCTGATCGGCGGCCCGGTCGCGTTGGCCGCCACGGCGCTGGTCGGATTCTGGATCGCCCGACGGGCCTTGCGCCCGCTGGAGCAGATGACCTCGGACGCGCAGGCGATCAGGACCGATCGACTGCACGAGCGCGTCGCGGTGCCGATCGCCCGGGACGAGCTGCGGCTTCTTGCCGAAACCCTGAACGCGATGCTCGATCGCCTCGAGGAAGGTTCGAAGCAACAACGGCAACTCATCGCCGACGCGTCACACGAGCTTCGCACCCCGTTGGCGGTGATGCGCGCGGAACTCGACGTGAGCCTGCGCGCGGACGAACTGACCCCGGACGCTCGAGAGCTGCTGAACAGCACGCGAGAGGAGGTCGACCACATGAGTCGGACGGTGGACAACCTGCTCACCCTCGCCGCGGTGGACGAGGGCAGACTCGAACTGCTGACCGAGACGATGAACCTGCGGGAAGCCGTCGACCATGCCGTGGCGCCGCTGCGACACCTCATGGAGGTCAAGAACGTCCGTCTGGACGTCATCGGTGATCCCGTCGAGGTGCGGGCCGACCGGCAGCGGATTCAGCTCGCCCTCGGCAACCTGATCGGCAACGCCATCAAGTTCACCGGCGTGGGCGGCGTGGTGCAGATCGAGACGTGGAGCCGCGAGGGCGAGATCGGCGTCACCGTGACCGACAACGGTCCAGGCATCTCAGAGCACGATCGCGATCACCTCTTCGACCGTTTCTACCGGGTGCAGAGCGCTCGGGGAACCATCGACGGCAGCGGCCTCGGGCTGTCGATCTGTCGCGAAGTCGTCGCCGCCCACGGCGGTCGGGTCTGGGTCGAGAGCGAACTCGGTGTGGGCAGTGCCTTCTCGATGGCACTGCCGGCCTGGCGAGCCCTGCCGACCGAGGATCAGCCGACCGAAGACCGGACGACCGTGCCCTGAGCTTGTCGAAGGTCGGGAGGTCGGCCCTTCGACAAGCTCAGGGCACGTTGATGGTTGCTCGGTGCACGCGGGTCGGCTACGCCGTGGCCGACGCCGCCGCCTTCTTGCGCGACCGGCCGAAGCGGAGGTAGAGCGACGGCGTCACGAACAAGTTGAGCAAGGTCGAGGTGAACAGCCCGCCGAGGATGACCACGGCCAGCGGGTACTCGATCTCGTGGCCCGGGCGGTCACCGAAGACGACGAGGGGGACCAGCGCCAGCCCGGTCGCCAGGGACGTCATGAGGATCGGGGCGAGGCGTTCGCGCGCCCCCCGCAGAACCAGATCCGGACCGAACGTCTCGCCTTCCTCCCGCTCCAGATGCTGGCAGTGGTTGATCAGCAGGATCCCGTTGCGGGCCGCGATCCCGAACACGGTGAAGAAGCCGATCAGGGATCCCAGGGAGATGATGCCTCCGCTGAGGAATGCCGCCATCACCCCGCCCACCAGGGCCATGGGCAGGGTCAGGAACACCAGCAGGGCGGGACGCCAGCTCCCGAAGGAGGTCTGCAGCAGCAACAGGATGGCGGCGCCGGCGATCACCGCCGTCGCGAGCAGGGACGCCTGGGCGGCCTGCCGCTCCTGGAACTCCCCGAGCACCTCGACGTGGTAGCCCTGGTCGAAGTGGACGCCACGCAGCTTCTCGTTGAGCTCGGAGGAGATCGCTCCGAGGTCGCGGCCCTCGCCCACCTCGGCACTGACGTCGAGCCGGCGTGAGTCGCCCTCGCGCTCGATGGAGTTGGGGTTCGGTTCGATCGACACCTTCGCCACGTCCTTGAGCCGGACCCGCGTTCCGGACGGCGTGTCCAGGCGCAGGTTCTCGATGTCCGGCACGCTGTTGCGCGTCTGAACGGTGCTCCACACCACGACGTCGTACGCCTTGCCGGCCCGGAAGATGTCGCCGACTTCCTCGCCCGCCACCAACGTGGCGGCAGCTCGGCGGACGTCGCCGGGTTTCAGGCCGTACTTCGCCGCCTTCACCAGGTCGACCTCCACCTGGAGCTGGGGCACGTCGGTCGAGATGTCGACGTGTTGGTCCTCGATGCCGTCGATGCTGGCCAGGATCTTGTTGATCTCCTCGGCCTTGGCGCGCAGCACCTTCAGGTCCTCGCCCGTAGACGCGGACGACGATCGGCTCCTTGCCTCCGGAGATCACCTCCTCGATGCGCTCGTCGAGATAGGTCTGGGTCTCGCGGAACATGCCCGGATAGTTGGCCGTCACCTCTTCGATCGCGTCCAACGTGTCCTCGTAATCGAACGAGGGGTCGGTGCTCACCCAGTTCTCGCCCAGGTTGACGCCCGCGACCTCCTCACCGAGGAAGGCCTGGCCGATGTGGGCGCCGAAGTTGCGCACTCCGGGGATGGCCCGGAGTTCCTTGCTGACCGCGATCGTGGTCCGCTGCATCTCCGCGGCGGAGGTCCCCGGCTGGGTCACCCAGTGGATCAGGAAGTCCCGCTCCTTGAACGCCGGGAACAGCGACTGGCCCAGCAGCGGCACCAGCGCCAGACCGATCAGGGTGACCGCCGCGACACCGGCGTACACCGCCCGCGGCCGGACGACGATCCGCGACAGCACCCCGGTGTACACCCGCTGCAGGAAGCCGACCAGCGGTGACTGCCGGTGCTCGATCCCCGACTTGCGCAGCAGGATCAGCGCGAGGGCGGGGGTCAGGGTCATCGCCACCACCATCGAGGCGACGATCGCCAGGGTGTACGACAACGCCAGCGGCCGGAAGAAGGCGCCGGTCACACCCTGCAGCAAGAAGACCGGCACGGCTGCGGCGACGATGATCAAGGTCGCGTAGACGATCGGGCTCCGCACCTCGAGGGACGCGTGCAGGATGACCGAGGCCGTCGATTCCGGGCTGCCGGCGAGACGATGCTGGCGGAGCCGTCGGACGATGTTCTCGACGTCGATGATGGCGTCGTCCACCACCGCCCCGAGGGCGATGATGAGCCCGGCCAACGTCATGGTGTTGACCGTTTCCCCTCGCCAGTGCAGCACCAGCAGCGTCGCCATCAACGACAGCGGAATCGTCAGCATGCTGATCAGCGCGACCCGCCACTCGAAGAGGAAGAGGGCCAGGATGACCACGACCAGCACGAACCCGAGGATCAGCGCCTGGGTCAGGTTGTGGATCGAGGCCTGGATGAAGTTGGCCTGCTGGAAGATTGTGGTGTCGAACTGGACTCCGGGCAGGCCGGGCTCCAGGGTGCGGATGGCCTCCTCGACGCCACGGGTCATCTCGACGGTATTCGCCCACGGCAGCTTCTCGACCACCAGCAGCAGGCCCGGATCGTCGTTGATGACCGCGTCACCGATCAGCGGCTGATGGTCCTCGACGACCTTGGCGACGTCGCCGATACGGACCTGTTCGCCCTTGACCTTTCCTTCGTGCAGCGGCACCTTCGCGAGGTCGGCCGGGGTCACGATCGGCAGCACGTTGCGGACACTCAGCCGCTGGTTCGGGGACTCCACCATGCCGCCCGTGCCGATGACCGACCCGCTGGAGAATCTGAGCAGCCCCGAGTCCAACGCGTCGGCGGTGGCCTCCATCACCTCGTCGAGGGCCACGTCGTGGGCGGCCATCTTCGGCGGCTCGACCTGGACCTGCATCATCTGCAGCCGTTCGCCCCAGAGCGCGACGTTCGCCACACCGGGGACGGCCAGCAACCGGGCCCGGATGGTCCAGTACGCCGACATGGACATCTCGATCAGCGAGTGGTCCTTGGAGGTCATGCCGATCTGGACGGCGCGACCGGTGGCCGAGACCGGAGCCAGCATCACCGGTGGCGCGGCCCAGGTCGGCAACGTCACGCTCACCGCGGTCATCCGCTCCTGAACCAGCTGGCGGGCGCGGAGCAGGTCGACGTCCTGGTCGAAGATCAATTCGATCGCCGACAACTGGGGCACCGACCTCGACCGCATGTCATCAAGGCCGTCGATGCCGTTGAACGCCTGTTCCAGCGGGACCGTGACCAGCGACTCGACGTCGGAGGTCGAAAGGCCGAGGCAGGCGGTCTGGATGACCACCCGAGGCGGAGCGAACTCCGGAAAGGCGTCGACCCGGGTCGAAGGCAGGGTGGCGACGCCGAAGATCATCAACAGGGCGCCGGCGGCGACGACGAGGAACCGGTAGTTGAGGCTGGTGCCGACGATCCAGCCCATCAACGTCCGGCGACTACGGTCCATCACTCCTCACCGCTGATGCCGGCCTCCATGCCGACCAGCTCGGACGCGCCAACCGTCACCACGGCGGCGCCTGGGGGCGGACCGCTGGTGAGGAATGCCGAGTCGAGTTTGATGCTGGCGACGACGATCGGCGCCCGCTGGTAGGTGCGCGGTGCCGGCGACGCGAAGGTCCACGCCTCACCGTCCGCGTCGTAGACGACCGCTGCGTACGGGATGACCAGGGTCGCCGGCCGTCCGGACTTGGCCGGTCCAGCCACGACCGGCGTCGTTTCGATGCCCAGCCGATCCTCGGCGTCCTCGGTGATCGTGATCGTCGCCGGCTGGGAGCCGTCGCCCGCGTCCACCTGAGCGGCAGTGTCACCGACGCTGTCGCCCTGCGGTTCGTCGGCGCTGGTGCAGCCGGCGAGACCGAACGTCACCGCCAGCAGCACCGATGCGATCCAGCGCACATGCGAGCCCTTCATGCCTGTACCCCTCTTCATGCCTGTGCCTCCGCCTCATCAGTCGCCGCGTTGGAAGCCGGCGAAGTTCGAGCAGAGCGATTTTCGATGACCAGCAGGAACATCGGGACGACGAGGAGCACGACGACCGTCGAACTCACCAACCCCCCGAGAACGGTGAGGGCGAACGGATGCAGAGCCTCGAGTCCGGGGATCGTGCCCATCACGACCGGCACCAACAGCACGGCGGCGACGACGAGTGCCGTACTCACCACTGAGGGTGCGAGCTCTCGAGCGGCGCCGCGGATCCCCTGAGTCGTGGGTTCGGAATCCGGGTCGTCGCGCAGACGCTGCGCGCGGCGGACGAGGAGCAGGAACTGCCGGACGGCCAGGGCGAGCACCGCGACCAGACCCGTGAGCACGCTCACCGAGTCGATTCCGCCGACGAACGGCGCGACCAGCACGCCCCCGAGAACGCTCAACGGCAAACAGCCGAACAGTACGGCCGCGCCTCGCCAGGAGCCCGTCGCCGCCTGGAGCAACAGGTAGACCAGCAGGGCGACGACGAGCGCGATCAGGCCCATCTGGCGCTGCGCAGCCTGGTGGTCGGCAGCATCACTGAGCACCTCAGCGCGATACTCGTACGGCATCGACATCCCGCGCAGCCTCCCGGTCACCTCCTGGGCGACGTCGGCGGCGTCCCGGTCGCCGACCGTTGCCGTCACGTCGATGCTGCGCGAGACGGCGTCGTGGGAGATGGACACCGGGTTGGGCGCCACCCGTACCGTGGCCACGTCGCCCAGGCGTACGTGGCCGCCGGTGGGCGTGTCGATGAGCAAGGACTCGAGGCTTCCGATGTTCTGCCGGGTGGCCTGACCACCCCAGACCACGACGTCGAAGACCTTCTGCTGCTCGTAGAGATTGCCGACGGTCAGCCCGGAGATGAGCGTGCTCGTCTCGCGCCGGACGTCCCCCGGTCGCAGCCCGTAGTGCTGGGCCTTCGCCAGGTCGACCTCGATCTCCACCGTCGGCTCACTGACCTGCGGCGCGACCTTCGGCTCGAGCACCCCGGAGATCGTGCCGAGCACCTTGGCGACGTCGTCGGCGGAGTCCCGGAGCTGGGCCAGATCGTGCCCGTAGACGCGGACGACCAGGTCGTCGGAGGTGATCTCCTGGGCAGCGGCGACGCGGTCCCCGGCATAGGTGCGAACGCTGCTTCTCAGCCCGGGGTATCCGCGCACGGTGGCCCCGATGGCGTCGAGCGTCGCGGCGTAGTCGGCGTCCGGCCCGATCTTCACCCAGATCTCCGCGGCGTTGACGTCGACCACCTCGTCGGCGATCAGCGCCCGGCCGACGTGGGCTCCGGCCAGTTCGACGCCGTCGACCGCGCGCAGTTCGGTGGCCACCCGGCTGGTGACGCGATTCATCTCGGTCAGCGCGGTCCCGGGTGCGGCTCGCAACCGGACCATCACGTTGCGATCCTGAAGGGTCGGCAGAACCTGGCCGGACATGGTCTGCGAGGCGATCACGACCCCGGCCGCCAGCAGCAGAACTGCAACGACGAGGCCGCGCACGGGATGGCCGAGCGACGGTGTCACCACCCGGTCGAAGCCGCGGCGTATCCAGGCATCAAGAGGACCGACCCGGGCCCGCTGCTTGCGGCCGCCCAACAACAGCACCGCCAGGGTCGGGGTGACCAGCAGCGCGACGAGCAGGGATGCGGCCACGGCCAGTACGTAGCTGAGCACGATCGGCCTCGTGAAAGCACCACTCACACCGCCCATCAGCAACAGCGGGGACAAGATGAGCAGCACCACGACGGTGGCGAACATCAGCGGACCCCGTCTCGCCTCGACGACAGACTTCACCACCGACACCACTGGTGCGCCTTCGTCCGCCCGCAGCCGACGCGAGATCTCAGCCACGTCTCCGACCGCGTCGTCGATGACCACCACCAGCGCCGCAGCCAGGCCGAGCAGGGTCATCGTGGTCAGCGTCTCGCCGCGCAGGTGCAGCACGTACGCCGCCGTGGTCACCGACAGCGGCACGGCAACTGCGGCGATCAGGGCCACCCGCCACGACAACAGCAGTGCGGCCAGCGCGGCGATGAACACGATGAGGGCGACCAGGCCGGCGACACCGAGGTGACCGAGGGCCGTCGAGAGATAGGTCGCCGGACGGAAGATCGTCGGATTGACGTCGATCCCCGACAGGCCCGGCGCCATGGCCGCCATCGCCGCTTCGACGTCGCGGGTGACGTCGGCGGTGTTGGCGTCCGGGAACCGCTCGACGACCAGCATCAGGCTCGGTGCGCCGTCGACACTGGCGTCGCCGATCAGCGGCTGGTGGTCCTCGCGGACGTCGGCCACGTCCCCGATCCGCAGCGGGGTCTTGTGGTCGCCCTCGACGGCGACGTCGGCGAGCTGGGCGGACGTCGTGATGGGCTGGATGTGTTGCACGCCGAGCCGCTGGTTGGGGGTCTCGACGAAGCCGCCGGTGCCGGGGGTCGACGCCTCGACGAAGCTCAGCGGCGACACCCAGAGGGCATTGCCCGTCGACTCGATGAGCTCAGTGAGGGTGACGTCGTTGGAGCGGAGCCGGTCCGGGTCCACCTGGACCTGCAGTTGGCGGTCCCGCAGACCCCACACCGACACGTTGGCCACCCCAGGGATGCTCATCAGCCGCGGCCGGATCTGCCAGCGGGCCAGCACTGACATCTGCATCGTGGTGACGGTGTCCGACGACATGGCGATCATCGCCACCCGGCTCGTCGACGAGGTCGGCTGGACCATCATCGGCGGCGTGCCGACATTGGGCAGGGCCTTGGCCTGCGTCATCCGCTCCTGGACCATCTGACGAGCCTCGTAGAGGTCCGTACCCGGCTCGAACTCCAGATTGATCGCCGACAACCCCGGCATCGACTCCGAGCGGATGTGCTCGAGCCAAGGGATGCCGTTCAGCAGGTCCTGCTCCAGCGGCACGGTGATGAGCTGCTCGACTTCCTGGGCCGAAAGGCCCAGGGCCTCCGCCTGCACCTGGACTGCCGGTGGCTCGAACTCGGGGTAGACATCGACGTTGGCTCCATGCAGCTGGACCAGGCCGATGCCGAGAATTCCGATCGCCAGAGCGACGACAAGGCGGCCGAACCGAAGCCCCGCGCTCACCAGCCAAGCCACCATCACAAGCCTCCGCATCCCACCGATTCACTGAATTTCGAAGTGTGCCGTTCTTCAGAGCTTCCTTAGAGCGGTTCTTAGAAGTTCCTTAGAGCTGCGTTTAGAGAACCCTTAGAGAAGTTCAATGCGATGCTAATTCTTGAGCCCGGATTAGGGAACGGATCTGAGAATTCTTCGGTCTCAATTCGGTCTCGCCGGTGAAACGGACATTCGTTGCCTTGGCCGCTCATAAGGTCGAGGGCGCGCTGATGAACAGCGGGTTGGCGCCAGTAGTGGCGCTGCTTTCTCCCGACCGGTGACCGCCTGCTGACCCGCCGAGAGGCGTTTCGGAGCCCACGCGATCAGCGATTGTGCGTCCGGGCCGGCCGCGCCCTCGGCGCCCGTGTGGCTTCTGTCTTGAGGACCCACGGATTGGATCAGGTGTAGTGTTCGACTACGGGAATTCTCGGGCTGGGGCTGAATCGCAGGACCGAGGAATCGTTGTGGGCACTAATCGGCGCGTCCGCCAGTTTTCCGTTGAGGTCGTGGACGGCAGCGTGGTGCTGACCCTGAGCGCGCGGCAACTGCACGAACTGGCTGCGGCGTGGGATGGCACCGGCCCGGAGAAGGGCGACTGGCTCAAAGACCTCAACGTTCTGCTGATGGTGCTGCTGGTCGGCGCCGGCGGCCATCAAATGGCCAATTCGAAGCCGAACCCGCGGCTGGAAGCCGCCCACTTCCTGCGGGGCGGCTGGGATTTCACCGTCGCCGAGGACAGTCCCGGCAACGACCGGTTCGTCGCCACGTACCGCTCGCCGGCCGAAGGACGCGGGATCCAGGTCTCGGACCCCTCCCCGCTCGCGGATCGGATCGTCGGTCGCCATGGCGGTCGAGGCGTTGGCCATCGCCTCAGAAGCTGAGGCCGACTGGGCCTCCGATCTCGAAGCCGGGGCCGCGCACGCCGCCGCTGCCGTCCGGGAAGAGGTGTACGCCGCTGCCAATCGGGCCGCGGCGGCCGCGCAGGTCGCTCGGGTGGCCCGGGCGACGGCGGTGGCGATGGCCGTCGACGATGTGGCCAACACCGTCGCCGAGGCGGCAGCGGCGATCCAGAGCCAAGCCGACGCGTCCGCGATCGAGGTCGCTCACTCCGCCTCCAATGCGGCCTCGGTCACCAAGGCGGCCATCCAGCCGGGCGGTGAAGCCGCCGCCGCCCAGTCCGCCCGGGAACTCGCCGACACCGTCGCCAACGTCGCCCTCGCCACGGCGAAGGCGACGGCCGTGGCCGCCGCCGAGGTCGCGCGCGCCGCCACGGCGGCCGCCCTGATCGCCTCAGCCACTGCAGCCGACGCGGCGATGGCCCTCGAGCTCGAGGTGGCCAGCGCCGCCGCCCTCGTCGAAGCCGCCGCCGTGGCCGCCGCAGACCAGGTGATCGACCACACGAACGCCATGGCCACCCATCGAGCGCAAGACCGGCGCTGACCCCGCCAGAGCCCGAAGTTGCATCTCCGTCCTACGGAATGCAGGATCGATCGCCGGAGGCCGTTTCGGCCAGCGCTCGAGGGGGATCATGATCGAGTTCGACGTCTGTCCCGGCGTCCATGCCGTGGTGCACGCACACACCAACTGCTTCATCATCGAGGGCGACGGTGGCGTCACGCTGGTGGATGCCGGCTATCCGTCGACCTGGACGATGGTCAACGATGCGCTGACCTCGCTGGGACACACGCCGGCCGACATCCGCGGATTGCTGATCACCCATGGTCACTTCGACCACGTCGGGTTCGCCGCCGCGATCCAGCAGCGGTTCGGGGTCGAAGTCTGGGTTCATCAGGGCGACTTCCCCCTCGCCCCGCACCCGTATCGCTATCAACCCGAGCGACCCCGCGGACTGTATCCGTTGGCCCACCCGCGGTCCTGGCCCGTTCTGGCCCGGATGGTGGGCGCCGGCGCGCTCAAGGTGCCCGGGGTGACACCCGATCATCGGCTGGTACCCGGTCCGTTGGCCGATCTCCCGGGACGACCCACGATCCATCACGTGCCGGGCCACACCGACGGCTCGACGGTGATCGAGCTGCCCGATCAGCGAGCCCTCATCTCCGGTGACGCCCTGGTCACCCTCGATCCCTACACCGGACGCCGCGGGCCGAGGATCGTGGCACCGGCCGCCACCCACGATTCCAGCCAGGCCCGGGCATCGCTGACGCCGCTCGCCGATCTCGCGGTGGACCATGTCCTCCCCGGCCATGGCGCGCCCTGGCACTCCGGCATCGCAGCCGCCGTCGACCAGGCACACCGATCCTGACGGCTCCGGCCGGCCGACCGGCTGGAGGTCAACGCTGCGTCGGGACCTCGTTGAACCTCCGGGCGGCCCGCCGGCCGAGACCGGTGATCGCGCCGACCACGGCTCGGCTTCGAGGCCGCAACAGTTGGGCGGCCTGCCACCCGTCGATCGTCGTCGCCGGTCCGGAGTCGGCCGGCGCCGACGGGAGCAGCCGAGCGGTCAGCCCGAGCAGATGCGAGGTGAGGTTGGGGAACAGGGCGTCCACCCGAGGGGCCACCTGGGCCAGTGGGGTGAACGAGACGACCGGCTTTCCCTGCAGGATGCCGCGGACGATCTTGACCGCGGCCCGTTCGGCATCGATGGACAACAGCGGCAGCGATGCGGCGACCGAGAACCACGCGAATTCGCGGCCGTGATCGCCGACGAACTTCGCCCGCAGGTGGGAACCGGTCCGCATCAGGCCGGGCGCGACGGTGGTGACCGAGACGCCGCTGCCGGCCAGTTCGGACCGCAGGCCGCGGCCGAATCCAACGGCCCCGAACTTCGCCGTGCTGTACGGCAACAGGTGCGGCGCCGAGATGAGCCCGCCCACCGACGTGATGATCCCGATCCGGCCCCGGCCACGTTGCTGCATTCGCGGCGCCACCGCGAGCGCGGTATTGACCGGTCCCCACAGCATGGTGTCCACCGCCGACGTGAAGTGCCACCGCTCCAGCGCGCCCAACGGTCCGACCTGGATGATCCCGGCGACGCAGACCAGCACGTCGATCGGACCGACCTCCTGCTCGATCCGGAGGACTCGCTCGATCACGGCCGCGTTGTCGGCGACGTCGCAGACCTGGGCCTCGACCTCGTACCCTTCGCTCCGCAGCCGCTCCGCGGCCTGTTGCAACTCGTAGTCGGTGCGGGAGCAGATCACCAGTCGATAGCCGCGCCGCCCGAGCTCACGCGCTATCAGCAGGCCGAGGCCGCGCGATGCACCGGCGACGAAAGCGATGGGACTCTCCTGCGTCATTGATTGCCCTCCTCAAACGTCAACGCTCAGGGGTCGGCTCCACCCGGGTCCCCGATTCCGCGTCCCCAAACATTGCACACGCGTTGAGAGCCGTGCGGACGGCACCGGCGTTGTCCGTCGCGGCCGCGGACCCCGGGAGTAACCCCGCCGCGCTCCCCCGACTCGGACAGCGCCCGGACAACGGACGGGCGGTCGTCGCAAAACGGAACGCTGGGCGACCGGCCGTGCCTATGATGCGAATCTGCCGACCCCGAACGCACGGAACGCGCCCCCCGAGATTGCCGCTCAGAATCGACGCGATGGACCCTGTCATCTTTCTTGAGAAGGTACGGCGTCCGGCGCTGCGCGGCCTCGTCCGGGAACGGCTCGACCGGCGGGCGGCGTCCCTGGCCGGGGTGGGCGCTGATCCGGTGTCGCTCGCTCTGGTCCTCGGGCCGCCGGGCTCGGGGAAGACCACCTTGCTCAGCCACATCGCCGACGCCGCCGGCGACGCCGCGGCGTGGTATCGGGTGGGCACCGAGGACGACGACGAGATCGCCCTCACCCGGCACCTCGGGCACACACTCGGCGCCGCCCTGCACGAGCCGGCGCTGATCGAGGCGGCCGCGCCGGGCCGGATCGCGGACCTGGTTCGGGTCCTGGACGGTCCCACGATCGGGGCCGGCCAGCTGATCATCGACGACCTGCACGAGATCGCCGCGACGCCGGCCGAGCGGGCGCTGGAGAACTTCCTGTCGCTCCGGCCGCGGAAGATCCGGATCACCCTGGGCAGCCGGCGACCGCCACGGATCAACACCTCCCGGATGCTCGTGTCGGGCGAGCTGACCCAGCTCGACGGCGAGGATCTGCGCTTCCGTTCCTGGGAGGTCGAGCAGCTGTTCCGGGCTGTCTACGAGGCCCCGCTCTCCCCCGAGGCGGCCGCCGCCCTGACCCGGCGTACCGGCGGATGGGCGGCGGGATTGCAACTGTTCCACCTGGCCACCGCCCAGCTCAGCCGGGCCGAGCGGGAACGGGCGGTCGACGAGCTCGGCGGCCGGTCGCGGCTGATCCGCTCCTACCTGGCCCGCAACGTCCTGGAGGGCCTCGACCCGAGCCGGCGGCGATTCCTGCTGCTCAGCTCTACGCTCGGCGTGCTGACCGGTGATCTCTGCGACGATCTGCTCGACACCTCCGGAAGCGCGTCGGTGCTCTCCGAGCTGGAACGCGAACAGTTCTTCACCACCAGCACCGACGGCGGCCTGACCTACCATTACCACCAGGTGCTGCAGACCCATCTCGAGGTGCTGCTGGTCGACGAGCTCGGAGGACGGGCGGCCCGGGAGCTCTATTCCCGCAGCGGCAGTCTGCTGGAGCAGGCCGGCCGTCCCGCCGCCGCGATCCGGGCCCACGCCCGAGCGGAGGACTGGGGGTCGGTGGCCCGGCTGCTCAAACCGGACACCGCGCCGGTCAGCGGCGACGAGGCCCTGTGGGGCTCGCTCTCGCTGCCAGGCGCCCCGACCGACGATCCCGGGCTGGTGCTGGCCGGCGCGCGGCGGCTGGCCCGGCATGGCCAGATCGCCGAGTCGGTCGTCGCCTTCCGGCAGGCGGAAGCCCTGCTGGACGATCCGGAGTTTCGGCGACGCTGCACCGTTGAGCGCACAACCGCGGCCGTCTGGCTGCCGCAGGCGCCGATCTCCCCGATGCCCGCCGCCGACCAGGCCGATGCCAACTCGACCGTACTGCGGCTGTCGCTGGAGCTCCGGCAGGTCACGCGTCAGGTCCGCGACCCCTACTTCTCGGCCCGGCCACTGGTCCGAGGCCTGGCCTTGCTGCTGGCCGGCGACCTCACCGCGGCCTCGCGTGAGCTCCGTGGCGCCGACTCCGGCTACCGACCCGCCGGCCCGGCCTGGGAGCCGCTCGCCGAACGCCTTGCGGGGCGGCTGATCGACCTCATGATCGAGCCGGACGAGGTCGTGGCCGGCCAGGTCGAGGAGATCATGTTGAGCGCCGACGTACAGGGTTGGCCGTGGCTCTCCCGGGTCGCCCGCGGTCTGCAGGCGGCCATGCTGCTCGTCGCGGCGCCCGCCCCCTGGCGGATCATGGCCGCCGCCGAGCTCCTCGACGATCTGGAACGGGGCGGCGACCGCTGGACGGTCTGTCTCACCTCACTCGCGATCGGAGCGGTGTACGCGCGGATCGACCAGCCCGATCTCGCCACGCGCGCCCTCCGGCGGACCGAGGACGTCGCCGCCGCCCTGGGCGCCCCGGTGCTCGGAGCGTGGGCCGGCGTCCTGCGCACGGCGGTGGCGGTCCGCCAGGGCGCACCGGGGGCGGAACAGGAGGCGGCGACCGGGCTGCGCACGGCGGTCGGGCTCGGCCTGAACCATGCGGCCGAGGCGGCCGAGCTGATCCGGCGCGGTCGGCCTGCCGATCCGATCGCCGTCCGGCCGGAGCGGGTCGACGGGCCGCAGGCTCCAGGGGCGAGTCCGGGGCTGTCGCTGCGGTGTCTGGGCGGGTTCTCGCTGGCCAAGGCAGGCGCCGAACTGCCGTGGCGCGCGCTCAGGCCGCGAGTCCGCGCGCTGCTGATGCTGTTGGCCATGAACCACGGCCGCCAATTGCACCGCGAGCAGTTGGTCGACGCGTTGTGGCCGGACGCGACGCTCGCCTCGGGCATTCGCAGCCTCCAGGTGGCGGTGTCCAGCATTCGCCAGTGTCTGTGCGCGGCGGGAATCGCCGAGGATGCCCTCCGCCGGCACGGGGACGGGTACGCGTTGCAGCTCCCGGGCGCGTCCGATCAGCTGGCCGACTTCGAGCGGCTGGCCCAGGCGGCTGGGCGGGAGCACGGAGCCGAGGCGCTGGGGTCGGGGCTGGCGGCGCTGGACCGGTACGCCGGCGACCTGCTGCCCGAGGTCGGTCCGGCCGAATGGGTCGTCGAGGAGCGGAACCGGCTGCGGCTGCTGGCGGCGTCGGTCGGTTCGGCGGCGGCCCGGGACGCGCTGGCCGCCGGCGAGCTGCGGACCGCGCTCGACGCGGCCCGGCGCTCGGTCGCCCTCGACCCGTACCACGACTCGTCCTGGCAGCTGGTGGTGGAGATCAACGAGCGGCTCGGAGATCAGAGTGCGGCCGCGGTCGCCCGCCGGGAACAGGCCCGGGTCTGGGCCGACCTCGGTCTGGTCGCGCCCGGGGTCGCGGATCGATCGGTCGCGCGCCGCTCCTGAGTGGTCGTCCGCCGCAGGTCAGCGCAGGGTCCAGAAGGGTCGAGTGATCGATCTGGCCTTGAGCCCGAGCGGATCGATCACCTCGCCATCGCTGACCCGGGTCAGCCAGAGGTCGTACCTCGAGCCTGCCGGGCCGTCGGCGGACTTGCGGTTGGAGATGATCAGCAGGTTCTTGTTGTCGGGCGACCAGATGGGCTTGAAGTCGTCCGCCGGCGTCGCCGAGACCTCCCGCTCGCCGGACCCGTTGGCGTTCATCACGTAGACGTCGTGGTTGCCTTCCGCCGTGCCGTTGGGAACCCGGCGCCGGAAGGCGATCTGGGTCGCATCGGGCGACCAGGCCGGATCGGCGTCGATGCCGTCGCCCGAGTCGGTCAGCCGCTTCGGATCACCGGTGCCGATCAGCGGCAGCGTGTAGAGCGAGCCACCGTCCAGATCACGCGTGTCGCTCGCCCAGTACAGCACCGTCTGACCGTCCGGGGAGATCCCGAAGTCACCGATCACCTTGCTGGTCACCGGCGTCGAGCCGGCGGATCAGCCGACCGTCCATGCCGACGACCAGGAACCCGTCCTTGTTCTTGCTCACCTTGCAACTGATCAACATCACATTGGGGTCGGCCAGGCTCCACGACGCGTGAATCACGTGTTTGCAGCCGGCCGGATCCCGGTTGAACAGTTTGCGGTCGCCGGACCCGTCGGTGCCCATCACCCGGAGGACGCCGGAGTTGAGGTAGATGATGGTGTTGCGGCTGTTCTGCATCATCGGGTTGGAGTTGCCGCCCGGTGGCGTCGGCAGCTTGACCCGGTTGATCTGGCCTTCGGAGTCGACCAGATAGAGCGGCCGGTCGCTCCCACCACCGCGCCGCATGGGCACCACGACGATGCTCTCCGGGATCGCCCCGGCGGACGGCAGGGGCTGCGTTGTGGGCGAGGACGCTGAGGTGCCGCTCGGACTCGCGGCCCCGCTCGGCGTCCCGGCCGGACTGGCACTGGGCGCCCCCGTCTGCGCCGGCGTCGCCGGCGTTCCCGGCGTTGCCGGGGTCGATGCCTGCGGCACCACGATGCTCGGCGAAGGGTTGGCCACCTCCCCCGACGGCCTGGTGATCAGCACACCGACGCCGACCGCCGCGGCGACCAGCACCACGATCCCGACGATGATCAGGATCAGCCGGCGCCGGGAACCGAACGGTCCCGACCCGTTGCCGCCCGGACCGGGCGGGTAGCCGCCCGGACCACCCGGGCCGCGGGTCCCGTACGGCTGGGTCTGCGGTCCGGGCGGGTAGCCGGGCGGAGCGGCCCGCCGGCCCCCTCCCGGCTGACCCTGCTGACCCGGCGGACGCTGTCCTGGTGGGTACTGGCCTGGCGGGTACTGCCCGGCGGGTACTGGCCGGGTGGGTACTGACCGGGCGGCCCCGGCCGTTGCGGCGGGCGTTGGTCCTGGGCATGAGGATTCGCGGCTGCCGCGAAGCCGTACCCCGGGGCGGCCTGTGGCGGCGCGCCCGGATCCAGCCGAAGCGGGACCGGTCGGCACGGATCCCGAAGCCTGGGCCCACGGCGGCAGGGTCGGCGGCGGACCGCCGGCTCCGACCGGCACGGGCGGGTAGCCCCCGGCACGCTGATCAGGCATGGTCTGCTCCGTCTCGGTGTCGTCGGCCGGGGTGAAGTAGTCGAAGATCAAGTGATCGGGCATCGTCTGTTCCGGGCTGGGGGCGGATGGTTCGGTCGGCTGCTCGCTCTCGACCGCGGGTGTCCAGATGATCGGGGCGGCCGAGATCACCGTCGAATCCGCGGGCGGTTCCTCCTGAACCGGCGCCGCCTCCTCGAACGTCGGCGCCGGCTCGGCGGCCGGCACAGGTTCCGCGGTCGGCTCGGGGGCCGAGGTGGGTTCCGTGGCTGGCCCGACCACCGGCGCGGCCGCGACGATCGGCGGCACTCCGACCACCGGGGCCGGCGTCTCCACCGGTTCGGCCTCGACCGGTGCAGGCGGCACCTTGTCCGCGGGATGCCCGGCGGCCACCGGCAGGGCGGCCACCCCGGACATCACCCCACCCGGTTGCGGCGTCAACAACAGGCCGATGGCCACGTCGTACTCCGGGTGCGTGCCCAGGGCCGGCGGCCGCTCGAATTCCTTCTGCAACAGGTCCCGGACGATCGGCATCCGGCAGCAGCCACCGACCAGCACGATCGCCGCGAGGTCGGTCGCCCCGACTCCGGCACCTCGCAACACCCGGCTCGCCATGGCGATGCTCTCCCGGACGGCGGGCCGGACCAGCGACTCGAACTCAGCCCGACTCAGCCGAACCTTCGTCGAATAGCCCGGCAGCGACACGGTGACCGCCGTCTCCGATTCGGTCGACAGGTCCTCCTTGGCCTGGGTGCACCCGCGGCGTACCTCGGCCAGCCGGGCCCGGGTCTCCGGATCGTCGGCTTTCAGATCGCGGCCGCGATCACCGAGCCCGCCCAGCACCAGCCGGAAGATCGCCTCGTCGAAGTCGGCCCCGGACGGGTGTTCGGCGCCTTCGGCTTGGCCGACGGTCTTGACCCCGGTCGGCGTCCGCTCCAGCACGGTCACCTCGCAGGACCCGCCACCGAGGTCGTACACGGCGATCCGGGCGCCGTCGGCCAACGGGTTGCGGGCCGCGTAGGTGGCGGCGGCCGCTTCGGCCTCGGTGCAGCGGCGTACCGGGCCGAGGTCGGCGGCCGCGATCGCCCGGTCGAAGCACTCCAGTTGGTACTCGCTCCATCGGGCCGGATAGCTGACCACCGTCTCGGTGGGCGCGCCGCCCTGCTGCGCGGTGGCGCGATCCCGGACGAAACCGAGAACGGCCGCGGTCGCCTCCTCGGCGGTCACCTCACGGCCGCCGACCACCAGGGGCACGTCGGCTCCGAGCTCACGCCGCGGGTCGATGATCAGCCGCGACGGATCGGCGCTACCCCGGGACGCCGCGGAATCGCCCACCAGCATCCGGTCATCTCCGTTGAGGTACAGCATCGACCTCATCTGCGGGGTGTTCACGCCCAGGCCGACCATCTCCACCGGGGCACCGTCGACCGCGACGGTCGCGACGGTGTTCGTCGTACCGAGGTCGATCCCTAGCCGATATGCCATACCTGCCTTCTCGGGGCCAGCCTGCTCAGGGTCAGCACCAGCCCGGCCTCATCGTAGAACCCGCATGCCGGGATGAGGCTGATCGTGACCAGAGAGATACGTGTGTTCCTTCCTGCACGTGGTCGGCCTTTGGCGCCCTCCTCGATCCGCGTTTCCCGTCCAGAGACGGCAAACCGGGGTCGCCGTCGCCGGATCGACCCACGTTTCCCGTCCAGAGACGGGAAACGTGGAAGGGGTGGGGCCTCAAGCCGGCTGCACCGAGACGACGTGGCGTACGTGGGCCGGCTTCACCGAGCGGACGAGGGCGTCGAGCCGGTCCACGTCGACCTCGACCCCGGGATCGGGGTGGACGACGACGCTGAGCGTCGCATCCGGGTCGCCCGGCAGCGAGCCGCCCGGGCTCGGCGACCAGCGGGCGCCGCCGGACTCGGAGACCGCGACCCGCATGCCGAGGGCGTTCTCCAGGACCAGTTCGATGCTCCGCCGGGTGCCGCGGGTGACGTTGAGCGAGCCGGCGATCTGCAACTCGTGCCGCTGCCGGGCCTGCTCGACGTTGAGGTCAACGCCGAGCCCCAGCCACTGGGCCAGCCAGGGAATCATGTCCTCCGGCGTCGTGGCGGATCGAGATAGCTGCCGAACGTGTCCAGGGTCAGCAGCACCGGCGCCAGCACGTCGTCGAAGCTCTCGCACAGGCTGCGGGCGAACGGATCCTCCCGCAGCATCGACGGCAGCGTCTCGGACAGCGGGTGCGGACTGGCCAGCTCCGCGACCAGGCCTCTCATGACGGCCTCTGCTCTCGGCTCGGGGGGACGTTTCCCGGCACGTGCGAGGGAGACGGGCCCGATGTCTGGCGCGTACGAGGGAGCGTTTGCCAGCACGTGCCGGGAAACAGGACCATGCCGGAGTCGCGAACCCGCATGCCCCGAACTCATCGGGTGACCCGGACCTGGTGGTCGAAGGAGTAGACCAGTCCGGTGTCGGGCAGATCCATCCGCTCCACCACGGCCCCGCGGCGGCCGGTGTCGGCCTCGGCGGGGAAGAGCGCGACCCGCACCTCGCGGGACATGTCCACGCCCGGGATCCGGGCCAGCGCCGCGTGCACCTCGTGCGACTGCACCGACCGGCCGAACGGCCAACCCGTACCGTCCGGCCCGCCGTACAGCGGGTGGTAGAGCCGGTACAGCGCCCGGAGCACCTCGGTCCGCACCTCGCCCGGATCGAACCGCGGCCGCGAGCTCAGGCTCACCACCGCGGTCAGCCACAGGTAGTCCGGCGGCTGGACCAGCAGCCGGGTGCCGACCAGCCGGCGCTCGTCGAGGCTGTTGCTGATCCGCTCCAGGATCTGCCATGGCGGGTCGAGGTCGGCCCGTTCGATCCGGCCGACCTCGTCACTGGCCACGTGCGGTACGACGAGCACCCGGACGCCCGAGGTCGCCCCCTCCTCCGGCACGCAGCGGACCCGCGCGGCGTCCGGCGCGACGTCGCGGGCCAGTTCCTCGAAGTCCTCCTCGGTCACCGCCCGGCCGCGCGAGCGGAGCAGCAACGGTCCGCGCGCCTTGGCGTCGGCCAGCGTCTCGGCCTCGGCGCCACCGATCGCCGGCGACCGGTTCTCCACCCGGGAGACGTACGGGATGCTCGTCTTGAGCACCCGCACCTGGCCGCGGGCCACGTTGCCGGCCTGACCACCGCCGGTGCGGTACGCCTCGAGCCGCAGCACCGCCCCGGTCGGCGGGACCGCGCCGTGGCTCAGCAGCCCGCCGCCGATGGCCCGGATCGCCGGCCCGAACTGGAGCTCGCCCGCGTACGCGTCGATCCGGAAGTGCCGGTCGTTCGGGCCCGACAGCGCGAAGTGCGGCACCTCGGTCCAGGTCTGCTGCTCCTCCCCGGCGAGCACGGTCAGGGTGAGCGGCGCGTCCGAGGCGACCACCGGCCGCCGCTGCAGGGCGAAGCGCTGGGCCGGCGTGCCGTCCGATCGGCCCAGGATCTCCCCGTGCACCACCTCGGCGTTGATCGTCGGCGCCGTGCCGCCGATCGTGTGCGCCTCGATCCCGATCACCGTCGGCGACTCGCGATAGGTCGGCTGGCCCTCGACGGCCTGGATCAACCGGCAGCGCAACCAGCCGGCGCGCTCCCGGGCGATGACCGAGGTCTGATGGTTGTCGGGTACGTGCACGATCACGTCACCCGGCTTGTTGAGGCCGCCGGTGTCGTCCGAACCAGGTCGCAGGCGGCCCAGCCCTCGTCGGTCCAGGCCTCCCAGATCACCGGCGGGCGGCGCGGGTCGACGCCCTGGCCGGACACCGGGCAGTCCAGCCGGAGCAGCACCGCGCAGGACGGGACGGCCTCCGACAACCCGATCAGCAGGGCGTCGCCGACCACCGGCGAGGCGCTGAAGGCCCGGAACCCGCCGCGGCCGAGCGTCATCGTGGTGTCGATCGGCGGTGGAGTGGTTCGGCTGGCGACGCCGCATGGGCGAACTCGCACGGGATGATGGACAGCTCGCGGGTGGTGCTGAACACGACCGGGTCGGAGATGTCGGTCCGCGGGGTGGCGACCTGGCTCTCGTTGCGGACCAGCACGGTCTGCGGCTGCGGCGGCGGACAGCCAGAAGGTCACGTGCCCGTGCGCGGCCGCGGGCGACCGGAGCTCGACCCCGATCAGTTCGAGGAACTTGATGTAGTTGAGGTCCGGGACCCGGTTGAGGCGGTAGATCAGCTGGTCGACCATCTGGGCCACGGCCTCGATCAGCGTCACGCCGGGGTCGGAGACGTTGTGGTCGGTCCAGCTCGGGCAGCGCTGCTGGACCAGCCGCTTGGCGTCGTCGACGAGGTCTTGGAAGTGCCGGTCGTCGAGATTGGGTGCGGGCAGCATGTCAGGAGTTCCCTCCGGGGAGAACCGGCCGGTCGGGTTGGGCGGAGTAGCCGAGAGCGCCGGCACGGGGAGCCCGGCCGGGAGCGCTCCGGTCGGCTCGTCGTTGCTGGGGATGACGTAGAACGGGAAGACCAGGTTGCGCGGGTCGTTCAGCCCGCGGACCTGGTAGCTGATGTCGACGTAGAGCGCGCCGGACTCCATGGCGTCGAAGCTGACTCCGACATCGCGGACCTCGATCCGCGGCTCCCAGCGCTCCAGGGCCTGGCGGACGTCGTACGCGATCTGCCCGGCGGTGGCGGAGGTCGCGGTGTTGAACACGTGGTCGTGGATCCGGCAGCCGAACTCGGGCCGCATCGGCCGCTCGCCGCAGGCGGTGCCGAGGATGAGCCGGATCGCCTGCTCGAGTTCGCGGTCCCGGTTGACCAGGGCGACACCGCCGGTGGCGTCGGTGCCGAGCGGATAGGACCAGCCGGCGCCGATGAAGTCGATGCGTGGGCCGAGCGCTGGTTCGCGGGCATCTCAGCCGCCGATCAGACGGTCGGGGCGCCCATGATGATCGGGGCGCCGCAGCCGGACATGTCGCCCATCCGGGCCGCCGGCATCCCGCCGATCAGCACGGTCGGGCAACCCGGGCGGCACGATCGCCGTCGGCGGATGCACCGCCGGTGGCGGGAACGAGCAGATGTGCGGCGTACCGACCGTGGCCGCCGGCATCCCCCCGATGAGGACCGTCGGTACCCCCGGTGGTCCGATCACCCCCGGGTGGCCGGTCGGGTCACCAACCCGTGCTGCTGGCGGCATGAGATCACCCCTCGCTGCCCTTCTGGGCTGCGTGTCGCGCCCGGTCGGGCTCCACAGATCCTGTCTTCCTCCCGCGCTCGCACGACGGAAAGCGTGTCGCGCTCGCTTAGTCGTCCAGACAGGACCCGTCGCCCTCCCTTGCCGACGCTCACCCGCTGGCAAGTTCGTCTGGTCACCCGGGCCGTCATCAATTGATCTTCACCATGGCGGCTTGGATCGAGCACATCGCACCTCCCTTCACCTCGGTGGTGCCACTGCCTTCGAGCTTCGCGCTGACTCCGGTGAGGCTGAGCTGGCTGCCGGACTTCACGTCGACCGCACCACTGCCGCCGTCGACGGTGACCCCGGAGGTCGCCTTGAGCGAGATCTGGTTGCCCTTGAGATCGATGTTCGCGCTGGCGGAGTCGATGGTGATGCCCTGGGTGCCTTCGATGCTCACCTTGCCGTCGGCGTGCAGGGTGATCGTGGTCCCGGTGTGATCCATGATCAACTTCAGCTTCTCGCCGGTGGTGGCGACGCGTACGGCCTCCTTGCCCGACGCGTCGACCAGGTCGATCCGGTGCCCCAGGCGGGAGACCATCGAGCGGCGGTTGATCCGCGCCGGTGCCGCCGTCGACCAGATCCACCGGGCCCTGGGCATGGTGTCCACCCCGTTGAAGAGGCCGCCGACCACGGTGGGGCGGCCGAAGTCCCCTGCTCGAACGCCACCAGCACCTCGTCGCCGACCTCGGGCAACACCTGCCAGCCGCGGTCCTTGCCCGCTCCCGGCTGCACCGTCCGCGCCCAGTCGCTGACGTAGTCGTCCGACAGCCACGGGAACGTCAGCTTGACCCGGCCCGCCTTCTCGGGATCGGCCACGTCGCTGACCTGGCCGATCACGATGCCGGCCGGCGCCTTCGCCGCGTCCGCCACCCGAGGCCAGGCCCAGCAGCGTCCGGTTCCGGCGGCCGGTCACCGAGAAGGACGTGGAGTAGCCGGTGATCGGGTCGAAGCGGTGCCGGGAGGTGGTGATCGTGTACTTCCCGTCGAACGGCTCACCCAGCCCGTCGATGCTCACCGATGCGCCGGCCCGCAGTTTCGGGTTGCCCCGCGCGATGCCTTCGAACTCGGCGAACGAACTGGCCAACTCGTCGGCCAGCGCCTTGGCCGCCTCGTCGACCTCGGCCTGGCTCCGGTACGGGATGTCGGTGGCCACGTAGGTCGGGTTGCCGAAGACCTTGGCCAGCTTCTGCGGGGTCACCGTCGGCAGCTCGATCCGCTTGGTCGTCGCATGCTCGGTCGCGGTGAGCGCGGTCTTGGTCGCCACGTCCCAGCCGCGGACCTCGACCTTGCCAACCTGCTGGGCCGACGTCAGGACCGAGCGGAAGCGCAGCAGGTCCTTGCCCAGCTCGCAGCACCAGCGGGTCGGTGTTGGCCGTGCCGCTCGGCGCCGGGGCCGGCTGGCGCCGCCGGCGCGGCGAAGGAGAACTTGCCGTCGCGTACGGCGACCTCGAGGTGTTGGCCCGGGCCAGGGCCCAGCAGCTCCCAGTCCGTCTGGCCGGCCTGGCTGTAGTGGTCGAAGACGGTCGCGTCGACGTCACCTCGCCGATCTGCAGGCTGGCCCGCTGGGCGATCTTGGTGGCGATGTCGGAGGCGGTCATCTGCTGGTAGCTGGCCGTCCGCCGGCCGCGGAAGAACCGGTGGGTCTGGTCGTAGCCGCGGATCACCGTGAACGTCCCGCCGGTGTCGTACTCGGCCTCCAGGGCGGTGATCTCGCCGTTGATCAGCGGCTCGGGCTGCGGCCGCCTCGGCGACCTGCACGCTGATCTTGACCATCGGCCGATCTTGATCTCGGCCTTGCGACAGCACCATCCGCTTGGGGTCGCGGAAGCGCAGCACGAACATGTCGGGCAGTTGCTGGCTGTCGTCCACGTACGCCGGCCACCAGCAGCGGCACGATGTCGGCGGGCAGCGGCTTGCCGTCGATCTCGACCAAGCGGGTGCTGGTGATGCTCATCGGCGCACCGGCCGACGCTCGGGCGGCCCCAGTTCTTCGGGGGTGGGCAGCAGCAGCACCGTCCCGGTCGGCACCCGCAGCGGGTCATCGATGTCGTTGAACGCGGCCAGCGCCCGCCACGCGGTCGGGTCACCGTACTCGGCGAACGCGACCGAGGCCAGGGTGTCGCCGGCGACGGTGCGGTGCACCCGGCGGACCTCGTGGCTGCCGGAGGTCGGGTTCTGCTTGCGGAACTCCTCGCCCGGCATCTCCTCCATGCTCACGCTGCATACGGCGCGGATCGGGATGCCGTCGGAGCTGAACAGGGTGAACTTCGCGCTGACCGAGGTGACGAACGCCGGGAAGCTGGGAGATCGACCCCAGTGCAGGACCACCAGCGGCGGCGACGGCTTCTTCTGCCCGGCGCTCTCCTCGGTCGGCACGCAGCAGCTAACAGGTCTCGACCGCCTTGACCACCGAGCCGTCCTGGGTGCTGGTCGCGTCGAAGAACATCTCCAGGGTCAGCTTCGCAGGCTCGGCGCCGGTGAACTCAGGCGGCCGGGCTTTCTTCGGACCCTTGGTCGGCTTCCGTTCCCACTTGGCGGACTTGGCGATCGTCACTTCTTTGGGGTTGAACTGGAACGGCGATCGCCCCGCGCTTGGCTGCCGGCCGGCACCGCCGCGTTGACCGATGACGGGTCGTACAAGGTGAGCTAGGCCTTGTCCATCTTCGGCCGACTCTTGACCGCCGCCGCGCCGGCCGGTCCACCGGCTGGCCAGGGCTGGTCGAGGTCGGCCTGGGTGGCCGAGGTCATCAAGGCGATCGCGTGCTCATCTCAGTTCTGTCCTCCAGCGGGGCGGTCCGGCGCGGCCCGGGCAGGAATCCATGGTGGGCCAACTCAACGGTCTCGATGGCCACCTTCGGGGCTGTCCGGATTGAGGCTGGGGCCCGTCCAGCGGACCGGGATGACACCGTCGAGGTGCCAGGTGGCGACGGATCCTGGTCGCGGAGGCCCTAGCCGAGATCGTCGCGGTGTGCCGTTCACGCCGGTGGCGAAGCTGCCAGCCAGGCGGTGAGCTTGGCACTGTCCTTGCCGACCGGGCGGGTGAGCTTGACGTTGCCGTATTTGATCCGGGTCGGCAGCTGCCAGACGAAGCCGTTGTTTCCGCCCTCTTCCCGCTGCTCGATCACTACCTCGAGCCCGAGGCCGTCGCAGGTGTTGAACCAGCCCGAGCTCCTCGTCGTCGATCTTCACGCAGAAGCAGACGCTCAGCGCGGGCTCCGGCCTCTCGGGCATTGGCTAGCTCCTTCCTTGACTCGTGAACACGACGCTCAGTGACGGGCTCGGGACCCCCGCTCGTTCGCGATCCAGCCACAGCTCGGCCCGCAGCCGGGCCGACAGCGGCTCGAACAGCCGTCGGGCCATCTCGTCCAGCTCGGCGGCACTAGTGCCCGCCGGCGGGGGGCGCGGGGCGGGCTGGCGGCAGGGGCGGCAGGCGACGGCGCGGAGCGGCGGTCTCCACCTGCCGCTGCGCGTCGGACCAGCGGTCGGTTCGTCCGCTGGTGGTGTGTCGCCGGACGGCTCTGCGGCGGTCTGCAGCTGGACGGTGGTGTAGCCGGGATTGGCCTCGGGCTCCGCGGCGGCCGGCCCCGAGGCGACTGGCGAACATCGTTGCGAACGACTGCGCCTGGCCAATAGTCTGCGACGTTGCGGATGCGTGCTCGCCGGAGCGACCGGCCAGGATTGTCTGCGGGTTCGCTGCGGGCACGGCCAGTTGGCCGGTTGCCCGGCGCTGCACCGGGATCGGGTCCATTTGACGCGTGGCACCGCCGGTCGGAACCAGACCTGGGCCCATCGGACGTTCGATCGAACACCGTCCGCAGCGAGCTCGAGTGGGTGACCGGGCTCTCGGCGAGTCGATTAGGGACGGCCGCGCCGGGTGTTGCCGCCATCCGCTGGACGGCTGCCGGCGCATCGCTTCGCGGACCGGGCGTCGCATCGACCGGGTCGGGAAAGGACAACCGCTGCACGGGTGGCGGAGGCGCAACCGCCGAGCTGAGGCCCACCGCACCGCCAGCGGCGGCCGGTGCGGCACCAGGGCAGCCGTCTCGGTCGACATCCGCGGGGTCGGTGCGGGAGTGGCCAGCGATGAGGCTCGTCGGCGATCAGTCGGGCAACCACGGACATGGGCCGTGCTCGGCGCCGAGATGGGCCCGCCGATTGCGGAGCCAGGCGCGGACACCGATTCGCCGGTTGCGGAGTCCGGCCCTTCACCATGATCAGCCCTCGGGGCGCTGACCACAGGGGCCACAGGGTTACGGCAACGGCCGGTCGTAGCCATGGCTGCCGCCGGTGCCCATCGGACCGGACGACGCGGTGGGCAGGGTCGACGCCACCGGAGCGTGGTCGGCCTCGGCGTCGGCGGTGTGGTCGGCGCTCCGCTGCACCAGAGGTGTGCTCATGTTCACGGAGGGACCACAGGCGGCTCCGGTGAGTGTGCGGGCCCGTTGTGCGAGAGGGCTGGGCCCGCCAGGCGCTGGATGATCGGCGGCGCCAGTGGGCCGGGCGCGACCGTTGGTGACGTCGGCGGGTGGAGCGTCGGCGGGTGGAAGCGTCCACGGGTGGAGCGGCCGCGGGTGGGTTGGTGAGGCTCGCGATGTGTGCGGCAAACCCGCTCAGTGGCGCGGTCAATTCAGCTGGTCGGAACCAGCGGCTTCCGGCTCGGGTCGACGGCGGCCGGATTCTGGACCGCGGTCAACACCGGCTCAGGGCTCGAGGCGATGCGCGCGATCGGCAGATCGGCGCTTCGCTGCGGCGAGCGGCTCCGGCCGGCGGTGGGTGCGGTCGGAGGTCGAGGATCGGTGGCCGGAGTCCGGAGTCGGCTGCTGACTCGATGGACGGGCGGTAGTCGGAACGGGCGTCGTCAGCCCGACGGTCGGTGCCGGCTCCGTCTCGGGGCCCCTCCCAACAGGCCGTCAGACGGGGACCCTGCTCCGGCGCGCTCGACCACAGGGCTCGCGACCACCGGAGTCGACGTGAAGGGGCGGCAGAACCGGTCCGGGGCCGTTGGAACGAGGGCCAGCCGTCGTTGAGGTCGGCACCGAGTCGCCGCCGACGAGTGGCGGCGGCGAACTCCGGCCTGCCGGCCGGCCGCGACGGCCGGCGGGCTGCGGTCACGGGTCGCCCGGTCGCTGTACGGTGCCGGTTCCTTCGGGGAGTCGCTGACCGCAGAGCTGGCCCTCGGCGGCTCGGCCGTCCGGCCGGCCCTGCCGTCAGCGGTCGCATACGACGTCGGCTCTCCGCAGAGGCACGACCTGGCCCTCGGTTGAGGTCGTCGGTGCCGGCTCCGGAGTCACGACCTCGATTCGACGCTGAGGCGGGACCCCTGACACATCATCGGTGACCCTGAGCGCCCCCCGCAGTGGCTCCGGGCAGGGGCGAGGGGAGGCGGTTCCGCAGTCCGCCGGGCAGGTGCGTCGCAACCCGATCGCTTACGTCGGTGCGGCGGGATCGCCGGGGCCGGCACAGGGCTGGATGACGGGTCTCCTCGACGAGTGCCGCATGTCCTGTGCGCCACGGGGCGACGGGCCGGCGTAGCTGCGGCTGGGGTCACCAGGCGAGTGCCGCTGCACGTTGGCGCGGCTCGCTCGGCTCGGCACGGCCAGTGCGGTTGCGGCGGCGTAGGGGATGCTGGGGGCGGGCCGGACCGAGGCTAGGCCGTTGACCAGTCCGCCGGCCGACGGGTCGACCCGGTGGCCGAGCGGAGCGAGGAAGCTCGGTTCGGTGGCGGCCAGGCCAGGGTGAAGCATCGAGGCGACCGGGAGCGCGGTCGTCAGCGGCTCGGCAGGGTTCGCTGGAGCCGGGGGACGTCCTGCCACCCGCCGGCGGGCGGGAGGGGCCGGAGAACGCCGCCGGGTACGGCCGGCGCCGGGCTGTGTCAGTTCTCGGGGGGACACCCCCGACGAGCGAGGGGTCCTCCCCGCCGAAACCACGACCATGCCATCGCTGTCCTCTCAGCTCTGCTGGATCCGGGTGTTCAGGGCGGCGATCTGGGCCACGAACCGCTGGCGTTCGGGGTGATCGAGATCGAGAATGTCCTCCCGCGACCAGTGCAGGTAGTAGGCGACGTACGCGACCTCCTCGTAGAGCCGATCGGTCGCGTACGTCTCGATTCCCCCAGGCGCCCACCCGAGACGTCGACGGCGAACCGGTGCGAGCAGGACGGGCAGGTGACTGCTGCCCGGGTGTGGCCTTCGGTGTTGACCCGGCGGTAGAGGTCCTGGAGGAAGGCCAGGTCGGCGGCGAACAGGTTCTCCACGATGCCCGCGTGGATGTCGGTGATGGTCCCGATCCGGGTGATCACCCGGGCCAGCAGGACGACGGTCAGGTAGGCCGAGTTCTCGCGGACCCGATCGTCCCGCAGCGGGACCAGCTCGTCCCGGGCCGTGGCGAGCCGCATCACCCCGTCGCGATGCACGGCCCCGGACCGCGTCGACATAGCCCGCGGCAGCACGAAGGTGAACTCGGTGATCAGCGGATCGGACCCGACGACGACTCCGAGCCGGCCGCCGGCCCGTCGACAGACTCCGGGACCATCTCGGCCGAGCGACCCGCGGCGCATTACTCGACCTCGATGCTCTCGCAGGTGAGCACCAGCTTCTCCGACAGGTACGACGTGTCGCCGGCCTTCAGGCTGCCGATCTCCAGGCTCTTCGGCCAGGCGTTGGTCAGCTTGTAGCGCTTGACCGCGTTGCCCTCGAAGTCGAAGACGATGATCGCCCCGCCCTTGCGGACGTCGGCCATCTTGCCGAACCGGCTGTCCTTGACCCACTTCTCGAAGCTTTGTCCTCGGTCAGGCCGCGGGTCAGGGTGATGTCGGGCGCCTTCGGTCGGCCGGGCAGCCGGCGGATCTGGTACTTGCCGTCGGGGCCGTTCTCCTTGTACTCGACGACGTCCTGCTCCATCTTGAGCCCCGCGACCTCGGTGATCGCCTTGATCGTGATGCCGTCGAACTCCAGACCAAAGGAGTGGCCGACGCTGCTGTCGCCTTCAGGTAGTGCCATGCTTCTGCTGCCTTTCTCGATGTTGCTGGCGGCCGCCCGGTGTGGCGGCTTGGGGTCTACTCGCTGACCAGACTCGTTCCGCCGGAGTACTGCGCGAGTCGGAAGATCACGAACTCCGCCGGCTTGACCGGGGCGACGCCGATCTCGCAGACCACCTGGCCGGCGTCGATGCCTTCGGACGGGTTGGTCTCGGAGTCGCACTTGACGTAGAAGGCCTCGTCCGGCGTGCTGCCGAACAGCGCTCCGGCCCGCCACTCCATCACCAAGAAGGCCGCGATGGTCCGCCGGATCTTCGCCCACAGCGCCTCGTCGTTGGGCTCGAAGACGACCCAGTTGGTGCCGTTGAGGATCGACTCCTCGAGGTAGTTGAAGAGCCGCCGCACGTTCAGGTAGCGCCAGGCCGGATCGGAGGAGAGGGTACGCGCGCCCCAGACCCGGATGCCGCGGCCCGGGAAGGCCCGGATGCAGTTGATGCCTTCGGGGTTGAGCAGGTCGTGCTCGTTGCGGGTGATGTTGATCTCAAGGTCAACTGCGCCCCGAACCACCTCGTTGGCGGGTGCCTTGTGGACGCCGCGGGTGTCGTCGTTGCGGCCCCAGATGCCCGGCCATGTGACCCGACGGCGGCATGAAGGACAGCAGCCCGGTCATCGGGTTCATGGTCTGGATCCACGGCCAGTAGAGGGTCGCGTACATCGAGTCGTAGCGCGCCTTGTCGACCCGCCATTCCTTGATCTGCTGGGCGTTGAAGCCGGGCGGCGCGTCCAGGATGGCGACTCGATCGCCCATCAGTTCGCAGTGCGCGATCATCGAGGTCTGCACGGCCTGGACCGTGTCCAGGTCGATGGCCCCCTGCTGGTAGGCGCTCATCAGGTCGGGCACGCAGAGCATGGTGACCTCCTCGACCGCCTCGAGGCCGGCGAACCCGGTCCGCTCGGCGACGTCGCCGACGTAGTCGTCGGCACTCAGCCGGGTCGAGGGCAGCGCGGCGGCAGCGGGCGGCGCGGCCAGGGCGGTCTCACTGTTGGGCAGCCGCTCGACGGCACCGCTGCTGGTCTCCTCGAGGTTGACCAACTTCGAGGACGGCGTTGACCATGGTGACCACGTTCTGCTTGCCCTTGGCGAAGCTCGCATTGTCGAACTCCTCGGCCACCTGGCCGCCGCGCTTGACCAGCAGCTTGAACATCTCGGGGCCGGGGCTGTCCCCGCCCGGGTCGGTGACCTCCAGGCTGACTTCTCCCGGCTGGACGGCCGGGTCGATCACCGTCGCCTTGAGCCGGCCGATCTGCGCGGTCGGGGCGGCGGCGAGTTCCTTGGCCCGTGAACTGCGCGGCGCCGGACCGCTCGGTCCGCCATCCTGGCCGATCCGGACGATGTAGCAGTTGCCGCCGCCGTTCATGAAGTAGCCGTACACCGACTGGGCCAGGTAGCTGCCGGCGACGAAGCCGCCGAAGGTGTTGGTGAACTGGGTCCAGTTGCTGACCAGGGTCGGCCGGTTGAACGGCCCCGCTTCGGCCAGACCAACGAACGCGGCGATGGCGGTGCCCGCCCCGGACAGCGGGCGTGCTCCCGCGGCGACTTCCTCGACGTACACCCCTGGCGACTGGTAGGTCGGCATCCTGGCTCCTGATGGTGAGACGGTGATCGAACAGACCGGACTGGAATTGGTCAGCACTCGCCTGAGTGCCTGCGCAGTAGCGTGCTCCGCGCGCGCGTCCGGCCGGTACGGCCTCGCGGACGCGCCGGAGGGCAGCACTTTCTGCCCATACGGGCAGCGAGTATCAATGACCCTCGGGTTCCGGGTCCACGACGGCGAGGCGGCACGCCGTCGACACTGATCGACAGGGCGATCCGGCTGATCGAGGAGAGTCGCGACCCCGAGCCGGGCCCGCGAGCTCGCGGAACTTTCGCGAGCGTCGAGCCTCGATGCGAGGCCCGCGTGCAGCGCTCAACGTGACGTCCAGGCGGGCGCCGCGTCGGGTTCGTCGTCCTTCACCAACGCCCTCGGTGCACTGCCGTCGGAATTCATGACATATAGATCACGATCGTTCCCAGTACCGCGGATGAAGGCTATCTGTCGGCCATCCGGGGACCATGAGGGCTCCTGCTCGATCGAGGCACCTTTGGTGAGGACGACTGGGGTTGCCAGCGCCTTGCTTGACGCCGACGGGTCAAGTGAAATTTTGGCCACGACGAAGCGCCCGTTCGATACCGTCCGATAAGCAACGGTCTTTCCGTCCGGCGAACACACGGGATCGTTGTCGTCTCCGTCGCCCCCCGCCGTCAGGCGATGACGTGCGCCGCCCTGTATTGAGATTCGGTAGAGCGAACCACCATCGAGAGAGCCGACCGAGTTCCGCCAGTAGATGACCGAGCGACCGTCACGCGTAAACGTCGGATCCCCAAGCACGCCGCTGTCGAGAGTTCTCCGGACCTCGCCGTCGAGGGTGACAACCTGAAGGAAACTCGGCGTGCCTGGCGCCTTCTGACAGGGCAGCACCAGCAGCCCATCCGGTCCCCACGCCGGAGCCTGTATCCGAGGACAATCCGGGGGCGGAGCGAAGAGCTGTCGATCGCCCCCGCCGTCGGTACCGACAATCCGCGCAGTCCACCCATTGCCGCCCAGGTAGATCACGCTTCTCCGGTCAGGCGAAATCACGGGAAAACTACTGTTCGCCGATGCATCCGTGGCCAATACCGATTGCTGGCCCGTCAAACTGGCAATGCCGATCCCCCAGACATTCTCTCGCATCCGTGGCCACACGAGCGATTCCGCGCCGAGCGGGGTTGCAGAGCGTGGCACGGCTTGATCTCCGGGGCTGGTACTCGAACTCCCTGGCGTTGAGGCCGAACCTCCTGCGGTTGACTGAGGTGGCCTATCCGGGCCCTCGACACTCAGACTTCGCGCTGTGACGATGGCACCGCCGACTGCCGCCAAAGAGATCAGTGCGACCAGCAACCAACGAGGTGACCTGATTCTGTGGAGTAGTCCCCGGACGCCCGCTGAAACCACCCGGGGCCTGCGACGGGGTTCCTCGCTTCTCGGGGAGACCGTCCGCTGAGCGCCCGCATCGATCGCCGTGCGAACCTCGGCATTCGACGACTCAGCGGGCTCGACGCGCGATGTGACTGGGCGGACACTGCCTCGCTCCGGCCCCGCATCCGCCACGACCTTGGACGGCTGTTGCCAGAGTGCGGCACCCATCGCCACATCGTGCTTGGGATGCGTGTCCACGCTCACAGAGACTCCGAGTTCACTGGAAAGCAGCTCGGAGACCAACGGAATGCGGGACGATCCGCCGACGAGGACAATCGCTTTCAGTGCCGTCACGCTGGTGCCGCCACGGATGAGGGCTGTTCTCACCCCATCGACGGTTCGGAAATCGACGGTCGAATCATCTCCTCGAACTCGCTGCGCATGAGGCGGTAGCTGACATCAATGCCCGGCAGGATGACGGGAATCTGAACGTCGACGTCAGAGGACAGCGCCTCCTTTGCGTCGACGCATTCCCGTCGTAGCCGATTCAGCGCGCCGATGAACGGTGGATCCGAAGGGTCGGCGCTGTTCATGCTTTCGCCGAGTCGCTCGAGTACCCACTGGAAGATCAGTGCATCGAAATCCACTCCACCTAGGTAGTCCAACCCAGCCGGTTTCCCGACGATCCGGAATCGTTCGTTGTCGGGAGCCAGGACGCACACATCGAAGGTGCCGCCACCAAGGTCGTAGACCAGAAGGGGTCCGTCCACGCGAGCCGGAGCCCGCGCCGCGTACTGCAGTGCGGCAGCTTCTGGCTCAGTGCAATAGGTGACTGCGGAGCTGTCCAGGCGAGCCAGTTCGCATACCTCGTCGAGCAGACCTCTCCGGTAGTCCCCCCAGTTGGCGGGGTAGGTGAGTGTGAACGCCTCCGGCGGCTCGCCGGCGCGCTCCGTCACCCGCTCGACGACCCATTCCAGCAACTTGCTCGTCAACAGTCGCGGGGAGTACGGAAGTCCGTCGACGTACAACGGCACCGGATCTCCGATCCGCCGTTTGAACTCCCGAATGGCGCGCGTTGGATCATCTGCCGCACGGCGTTCCGCCGCCTCGCCGATCAAGACGCTGCCTGTGGGTGGAACGAAGACCACCGACGGGATCTGCAGGGCGCGGTTCCCGAGACCGACCATCGTCGTATGCGACCCGTCGTTGACCGCTGCCGCCGTCCAGGTCGTCCCCAGGTCAATCCCCAGGCGATAGCCCAACGAAACTCCTCGAGTTAACCCCCTGAGACGCGAGCGAGGGTGTCCCCCGTTCGTGATGCGGATGTCTGCGGTCAGATGACCGCAATGTGGCTCAGGATACGGCGTCGGTGATTGAGCACGATGTCGGCTGCAGCCGACCACCGTGCTCGGCTGGCCGCCGGTGCGCGTGGGCCGCCGCTCGACCTGTCCGCACTCAATTCTGTGAGCCTGACCTTGCTCGCCGATTGGCGTCGACGTCACGACAAGCGGGCTACGATCCGGGCTTGTTTGGTCCAGGGGTATCCCGACCTGTTGCTGATCACGTCTGCGGGCCCGGACCGACTTACGACTGCCCCCGTAAAACCGTACCCGATGCGACTCGATCAGCCCGTTGCACCTGTCCGGTAGAGATCTCGGAGGATCTCGATGCGCTCCGCCGAGAAGCCCTTGGTCTCGGTTCGTTCGGAATGCCCGGACCCACAGAGTTCCAAAGCCCTCCGCATCCGGCCTGACAAAGTGATCCGCATCATGCGCATCTTCGACTCGTCAGTTCACAGCTCGGAGCGCACCTCTCCAATGATTCCGCGAGCGTCGCTGCAAGCGAACTGGTAAAGGTAGTCGAGTAGCTCGGTCAAGGCTGTAACTGCCCGGGAAGTGTTTGTTGTCGCGCAATTGGCGGGCCACACCTGTCGAGGCTCTCGTCGCTTCTACAGGGCAACCTCGAATGAGGCAATCGAGAATTCGCGGGTCGCGATACGAAACCAGAGCTCGGAGCGCCTCGTCACGCACATGTTCATCTCATGCGTAGTCCGACGAGGCGGATCAAAGGCTCATCGCCAGAACTGGCCCGAGCTCGCCGCGTCCGAAGGCAGCTATGATCAGGGAAACCCGGGTTGTCGTGTCGGAGAAATTCCTCAAGGATCGGCGAAGAGGTCTGGCTCGCGGCGCGCGATCGCTTCGTCGAGCCAGGATTCCGATCATCGGCTGGACTCGTTCTATCGCTGGGCGGCCAGCGTCGTCATCATTTTGTCCTCAGGATGTACACGCCTGGTACTTGTCCTTCGATCAGGACCTCATGGTTCTTCTCCGTCATCCTTCGCAATTCCCCTGCCAGCTTCTTGTCTTAGGATTTCCTCCAAAATCGTCGAATCGACGTCGGCTGGCGTAAGTATTCGGATCTGTCCCGCCTTCGCCAACGCTCTGAGGGTCCCGGCCCCCCTATAGCTCGGATCCTACTTGGCGAACTGGGCGGCACGACCACTTCGGACCAGCCAATGATCTCGGCGAACGAAACATGCGGCTCGCCCACATCAGCCTCCCTTCTCCCGGACTGTTCCCACTACGTCAATAGGATCCTTGCTTCTTGCGCCTCTTCGCTGTCTAGGGGCCGACCGACATGTACCGGAAGATAGGGGTGTCACCCCTGAACAGGAAGGAACGCCCAGTGGCGTCGATGCTCTCCTTGGCCACCTGCTCGGCGAGCTTGATCTCCGCGCCCCCTGCAAGCTGCGGTAGTCCCGGCCTCGGCAGGCGGGGTCGGAGTGCCGGTTTCCTTCTCCGTTTCGGCCTCTCCTCCGGGATTGACCAGCCCCCTTCATCCAGCGCTCGCCGCGCGCGACGAAGAGCGAGGGAAGTGCATGCCGAAACGTAGCTTGACAGCGGCCCGGACGGGCCTCGCCATCAAGCCGCGATGGCTTGCCAGGGAGGTGGTTGACGGCGCCCTGTGCCGCGGACAGACCACGTTCGCGTCTTTTCCGCTGCCTTCCGGGCTGTCGTCCCCACCCAGGATCTTGCCCTTCACCCAGGCCTTGCCGGCCGCGACCTTGGCCTTCACCTTCTTGCCGATGCCCTTGAGGCCGCGGATGATCGGTCCGGCGAGCTTCAGCCCGGTCTTGATCACGAAGTCGATCGCCTTGTTGACCGGCTTCTGCAGCTTCTCGATGATCTCGCGGATCTTCTGCGCCGATGCCGCCGAGGCCGATCACGCTGGCGAGGAAGCCGATGAGGATCGGCACCATCTGGCCGAGCACGTCCTCGATCTTGTCGACCACGCCGCCGATGTTGCCGCGCACGATGTCGGCGACCGAGTCGATCACCGTGTTGACGAACTTCGTGATCCGGTCGGCGTTGTTGACGAAGAACATGATGACGTCGTAGATCAGCTTGCAGGCCTTGATGAACGCGGCTGCCGGGTTGAGCAGCCCGATCAGCCAGGTGATGCCGGCGGTGATGATCCTGGTGATGACGAAGTCCTTGACCTGCTCGAGGATCATCTCCTTGATGTCGCCGAGCTTCTCCATCAGCATGTCCCACAGGCCGCCGATGCCGGCGGGGCCGGAGATGACTTGGAAGATCTCCACGCCCTTCTCGACCGCGGCCATCGCCTTCTCGCCGATCTGCTTGACGAGCCGGTTGCGGATGTTTCGCCAGGTCAGCCCGAACAGCGACGCGAGCAGCTTGATGATGCCCTTCAGGTCGAACTTGTCGGGCAGCTCGATTCCGCCTTCGGCCAGCGCGCCGAACAGCCAACTCATCAGGCCCTTGCGCAGATGGTCGAGGATGTTGTCCTTGAACTTGAGGATGCCGCCCTTGACGCCGTCGATCAGGTTGCCGAGGAAGCGCGACCGGGTGCCTTGATGATGTCGCCGACCACGCCGGCCACCCGCGCGAGCACGTTCTTCAGCATCGCCGCGAGCTCGCGGATCGTGTTGATGATGGCCTTGATCGCGCCGATGGCCTTGTCGACCAGGCCCTTGTTCTCGGCCTGCAGCTCCTCGATCCGCTCGTCGAGACCCTTGCGCGCCTCGACATACTTCGTGGCCAGGGTGTCGACGACCGAGTCCTGCTTGGCGTTGACGTCGCTCTCCAGCTGCTCGAACTTGTCGCCGATCTCCTTCGACGCCTCCGCGCCGACCTTCTTCAGGTCCTGTGGGCAGGCTCTTCACGTACGTGGCGATCTCGGTCTTGCCCGGTCGGCGATCCGCTGCTTCGCCGCGGTCAGGTCGGCGCCGACGATGTCGGCAACCCGGGTGATGACGCCGTCCATCTGCTTGAGGTAGAACTCCCGGCCGGCCTCGTAGAATTCGTTGACCTTCGAAGGCATGCCGGCCAGCTTGTCCCTGACCCAACGATATCCGCCGAGCCAGCCGCTGTAGCGGTCCTTCTTGTAGGCCGACATCTTCGCCGAGACGTAGGACTCGAAGACCGCGCGGCGCTCTCCTCGCCCGTCCTCGAACTCCTTCTCGACCTTCGGGTCGATGCCGTCGAGGATCTTCTTCACGTCTGTCTCGGTGGCGTTGAAGATCGCCTGGACTTCGTCGTGACCTCGGCGCGCTTGGCCTCGTCCTTCGACTTGGTCTTGCCCTTGTCGGCGACCAGCTTGGCCAGCGCCGCCCCCTTGGCGCCCTGCATGCCGGCCACGCCGTCCGTGGTCTCCGCGGCCGCCTCGGTCTTGCCCTGGGCGATGACCTCCTGCTCCTGCTGTGCGGAACTCCCCCGGCGCGGTGTCGGCATGCGCGGCCGCGGCCTTCTTGTCGGCCAGCGCCCTGCTGGAACTCCGGCTCGTTGGACTCGGCGAGCTGCGTCTCGGTGACCTCGGCGTCGGCCATCTCGCTGGTTGGCCTCGTGCTTGCCGGCCTCCAGGTTGAGCTGCTCGGGCGGCGCCGGTTTGGGCACCGCACCGGCCGCGGGGATCGGCACGCGGCTGCCCGGGCTGCTCCGGGCCCATCGGCGGTGACCGGCTTCGGCACCGCCTTGGACTTGTCGGGCGGCGCGTCGGTGGCGGCCTCGATGTCCTTGGCCTGGCCCTCCTTGCCCTGGGTGACCAGGCCCTTGACCTCGCCCTTGACCTCACCGGCCTTGCCCGACTCCTTGTAGTCGTCGGCCTCCTTCAGGGTCTTCGGCGACTTCGCCTCGATGGCGGCCTTCACCGCCGCGATGAAGGCCTTCTTGTCGAACGTGCCCGGCTGCTGGGCGTCCATCGTGTCGGCCTTGGCCGCCTTGGCCTGCGCCCGCATCATCGGACGGCGCGAGCGCGGCGTCCTGGGCCTCCTTGGCCTTCGACGCGGCCGGCGGATGCGCGCGCTTGTCCTTGGCGAAAGCCTTGACTTCCGGTCACCTGGGTGAACGCGGGATCGTCCTCGGGGCGTACGCCGCTGGGCGGGACCGGCGGCTGCAACAGTTGATCCGCCGCCAGCGGCGCGGCGGCTGGGCCGCGGCCGCGCCGCCGCCGCCGGGCGCCGGCTTCGCGCGGCGCCGCGCCCTGGGCCGCCCGGCGCCGCCTTCTTCGCGCGCCGCCGCGGCCTTGCCGAGCGGGCTGACCGGCACCGGCTTCGGCGGCGGCACGGGCTTCTTCGGCGCGACCCCCGGCCCGAAACCCGTCGTCGTCACCGCCAGCGCCGACGCCGGCGGCTCGGACCCTTCCAGCTCGACCGGAACACCGGCCGCCTTGGCCGCCTTCAGCCCCTTCTCCACCGTCTCGAGGCCGGTTCGTCGCGCCGCAGCTCCCGCAGCGCCCCGTCGATGTCGGTGACCGCCTGCTTGCCCGGGAACCGCATCCGACCAGCCACCAACGCATCCATCGCCGGATTCCCATCCCGCTGGACGGCCGGCGCCGGACCCGGTGCGTCGTCAGCCTGGCCGGTCTCCGACCGGTCAACTCGCTTACCAGCGGCGAGTGCTCCACCGACGAGACCCGCCACCGCCCCATTGCCGACATGACGCTGCAGAAGCGCCAAGGAGCGCGGGTCCATCAGCGCAGCCGAACGCCGAACAGACGGTTCTGTGCGTCGCGCCGCCGCCGGCTGTTTGCCGTATCCGGGTCGTGTGCGCTGCCAAGACACTCAGCGGCCGACTTCATCGCAGGCCAGACGGAGCCACACAGAACTCCCATGGGTCGATAAGAAATGCCGGGCCATCACATCCTCGGCCGACTTACTGCCACGGCAGAACAACGAGGTCGACACTGCGGGCACGCCCACTTGCCCGAAAGGGCAGCCAGCCAATGCCCGCCCCGCCTCGATGCCGCCAGGGAGGATGCCGCTGCCCTCGACCATGAATGCTGAGCATCGTCGCTCAAAATTGTGCAGGACGCGAATCCGCCCCGGCGTACACTTTTCTGTACCCTCAATCACCGATTTCCGCCATTCAGTTCGGGAGCACGGCATGCCACGACTCAGCACCAAGCAGATCTACGACGTCGCGATCGAGGCCGGATTCTCTCCCCATCAAGCGGTGACGTGGACGGCTATCGCCCGCGCCGAGTCGGAGGTCGAACCACTGCCTTGAACTCCAATCACGAATATTCGGTCGGCCTTTGGCAGATCAACCTGAATGCACACAAGGACAAGTACGGAGACCTCCACAACGCACTCAACAACGCCAAAGCCGCGTACGAGATCAGCAATCACGGAAAAGACATGCGTCCGTGGACGACCACGCATCCGCACAACAAGGGCACGGGTGCCGACTATCGGACCTACCTTCCCGAGGTCCAGAAAGAGATTGGGCTGGCCGGTGATCCGCGCGGAACCGATGGTTACGGCACCCCTCTGCACCGCCAGCTCATCGACGCCGATTACGAGCGCTACTTCGCGACCCGTCCGGGTTGGCCAACACGACAGCCCAGTCCGGCGGAATGGGCGCGCAGAGCAGCACCGACGCCGAGTCCTCGGGCCTGGACTCTGACGGCGACGGTCTGCTCGACTACTTCGAGCTGCTGATCGGCACCGATCCACACGAGAGGGACTCCGACCGGGACCACCTGACCGACGAATACGAGGTCCTCGTCAGCCACACCGACCCCACCAAAGCCGACACGGACGGCGACAGCACACCGGACGGAGTCGAGATCGCCCAGCACACCGACCCGGCCGGGTCGCCGGGACCGGTGTCGCAGGTAGACCCATCTCCGGCCAGCTCCCGTTGGCCCCGACAAGGACCACGACGGGCTGAGTGACAGCACAGAGGAGCAGATCGGCGGGTCGTCGGACAACGACGACTCCGATGACGACGGTCTGCAGCGATGGTACTGAGGTGGCGCTCGGAACGGACCTGCTGAATCCGGATTCGAACTTCAACGGCGTTCTCGACGGCGCGGAGGTCAAGTACCACGCCAACCCCCTCGGGACCTACTACGACGCCAACGGCCGTTTGGTGACCGTGACACCGTGGACGGTCGAGGCCTCAAGGCTCGAAACGCTCAACCGGGTACACCGAGCCCAACCCCGACACCGGCAGCACCGCAGACACGGCACCACCGCGAACGCACCACCGCGACGACCTCCGCCGCTGGGACGACCACCGCCGGGACGAAGAGCACCGCCGGCGACGGGGACGGGTTCGGCGTCTCCAGCACCGGGAAGAAGCCAGCGCTCGGGGTCTTCCTGAGCGACGCCCGCGCCCAGAAGGGAGACGTCTACAACTACAGCTCCACCCCCAGGCCGGACGATCCCAATCCCACGAGATTCGACTGCTCATCGCTCGTCCAGTGGGCTGCCCACAATGCTGGGGTCGAGCTTCCTCGGACCGCCGAATATCAGTACATGAAGCTGCGGGACGAAAACAAGACGTCGGTCGACGAGGCGTTGCGCACGCCTGGGGCCTTGTTGTTCTACTTCTCCAAAGAGCCGCAGGGTGCCTTGCCCGCGGGCCAGGCGCACGTGGCGATCAGCCTCGGCGATGGCCGCACCATCGAGGCTCGGGGGTCGGATTACGGGGTCGGCGAATGGTCGGCGACCGAGCGCTTCCACAAGTTCAACCGGGCGGCCATCGTCCCGGGCCTGTCCGATCCGAAGAGCCAGGCCGCATTCCTCGCCGCCTCGGGAGGACTGGACCAGGACGCGGCCGTGGCGTTGACGGCCAAGGGCACCAAATGGGACATGCCCAAGGTGGCGGGGCTCGAAGGCTTCCCGCTGTTGAGCCGGGAGGGTGACGACCAGTCCGACCTGGACGACGACGGCCTGACCAAGGCCTTTGAGGTCCTGGCCGGCACCGATCCCGGGAGGAATGACACCGACGGCGATGGGTGGTCCGACGGCAAAGAGGCGATGAAGACCCACACCGACCCGCTGTCGTCCGACACCGATGGTGACATGGCGTCAGCGACCCCGACGAAGGGAAGGCTGGGACCGACGCGGGCCAGGTGGCCGGCATGGCGGGAGTTCGCGGCACCGGCAGCCTGGCCGAGAAGATCAGCACGGCGACAGGACAAGGACCACGACGGCGTCTCCGACAAGGCGGAACGCACCCTCCACACCGATGCGAAGAATCGCGACTCTGACGGCGACAAGCTCACCGACGGCGAAGAACTGGCGCTGGGTACCGACGCCAACAACATCGACACCAACGGCGATGGGCTCAGCGACTGGTTGCAGGTCCACTACCACCTCAACCCCCTCGCCTCCGGCACCGGAACTGGCGCACTCGGAGGGATCATGCCGGCCGACGAACCCGACCCAGCCACGGCGGCTGCTCTCGCGGAACCTGCAGCGACGGGCGGGTACCCCGCCGACGGCGGCCCTGACGTGAGCTGAGACGGACTGCGAGCCGCACTTTTTCGCCTTCCGCCCACCTGGTCGGCGCCCCTATGCTGACGCTCATGGGCGACGACCCCGTCATCACGCTGGACCCCACCCGGGTCTCCGTCGCGCCCGGGCTGCAGGCCAAGGTGAAGGTGACCGTCGCCAACCGCAGCACCGCGTACAGGGGTATCGGTTGAGCGTCCTCGGCGACCGCGCCAGCGACTGGACACAGGTGGCGCCGGCCGAGTTGAGCGTCTACACCAACGACGAGGGCAGCCGCCGAGGTCACGTTCTCGCCCCCGGCCGGGACCACGACGCCCAGCGGTCTCTGGCCGTTCGGCGTGCTCGCCCGATCGACCGTCGACGACGCCTCCGCATCGGCGGAGGGCGACGTCGAGGTCGGCGAGGAGTACTCCCTCCAAGCGACCCCGGTCCCGGTCATGTCGACCGGCCGCTGGCGCGGTCGCCATAAGATCACCATCGTCAACTACGGCAACACCACGGCGCACGTGGCGTTGGTGGCGAGCGACCCCGACGATGCGCTCGGGTTCCTCCTCCGGCCTCAGAATCTGGTGATTCCGAACGGCGGTTCCGGTCACGCCCAGTTGTGGGCGCGGACCCGCCGTCCGGTGCTGCGCGGCAGCCCGACCCGGTTGCCTTTCACGGTGACCGTCGAACGCGCCGACGTCCCGCCGCCACCCGGCCCGCCGCCGCCCGTCTCGACCCCGCAGCGGCCCGTGATCCAGGCGGCGCTCAATCAGCAGCCGATCCTCGACCGTGGCGTGATGCTCATCGGCGCACTCCTGCTGATCGGCTTGGTGGCCGGCGCGGTCTACACGCTGAACGGGACCGAAGTGGAACGAGAGCGCGTACCAGGACGTCAGCAAGCCGGGTACGCCCAATCTCGTCGCCGTTGAGCCGACAGGGCCGACGACCGCAGACGTGACCTGGGAGCCGGTGTCCGACGTCGGGGGTTACAAGGTGAAGCTCATCGACCCGGTCAGCGGTGCCAGGTTCGGCATCCAGCCGGTCGACGCCCAACAGAACAAGGCCGTCGCACAAGGCCTGCCCGCGGGCAAGAAGGTGTGCATCCGGGTCGTCTCGGAGGTGAACGGCCTCGCCAGCGCCGACTCCAACGAGAAGTGCGTCACATGCCAGCCGATCCCGGCGCGGCGACGACTTCACCTCCGGCGTCAACGGTCGAGCCGCCGCCGACGACGACGTCGCCGACGAGCGCTACTCCGACTCCGCCGGAGTCCACGAGTTCGACACCGAGTCCGACGCCGGCACGGGAACTTCACCCAGGCGGACTGGATCATCCTCGCCGCCTGCCTACGACGACCGCCGACGGCCAGCCGCCCCCGGACTTCGTCAAACTGCAGCAAGAAGCTCAAAGACAACGAAGATCCCGGCCGGATTTACGACGTCACGGGGAATACCCGGAGACCCGGATGGATGGAACACGGTGCTAGGCAGGTGGCTGGGTCGTGTACGCCGGACCCTATGCCGGCAAGGCTGCGGCGGAGGCCGCCTGTGACGGCGTGTTGAAGGTCATCGGCGGCAGCGAGTGATGTCACATCGGACAGCCCAAGCCGCCTAGTGAGCTAGCGGAGAGGTCGGAGTCTTCAATGCCACGTCCCCGATGCTGAAGCAGGTGGTCGGGCCCTTCTCCTCCGGCGGATCAGGCGTCCTGAATGCCGATGGTCATCTTGCTCACCGGCTGCTTGCTGTCCGCAACCAGGCCGGGGTTGACGTAGGTGTTCTTCAGCGGGAGGACCGTACACGACGCTCCGTCGTCGAAGCTGACGACGACGACCTTCGGCCGATACTGCTTCGCGCTGTCGCTCAGCTTGGGCGAGAGCCCGGCGTAGATGTCCAGCTGTCGGATCCGGGTCTGCGGGAAGGTGAGCTCAATGTTCGGAGAACCCGGAGCCCGCTTGCAGCCCGCGCCGGTCGTTCCGGGCCACGCGTGGTCCAGGCGTCCTGCGAGTTGTCGGCCAGTGCAGCGGCGGTGGTCGGGGGCACTGTGGCCTCGGCCGGCGAGACCCGCACGGCGATGTCGGTCGACCTGGACGAGCTTCTGGCGGTTGCGGACCGACCACCACTGGTCCACGGCGGCGGCGACAGGGTGGCCGTGCGTCACAACAAGGCCGGTTCCGATGAGGGCGGCAAGGCAGACCGCGACGATGCCGCGTCGCCAGTGGTACTTGGCCGGCAGGCTGCGACGGTACGCGCGACGCGCGTTCCGGTCCTCGACGTCCCATAGTCTCCCCCACCAGCTGAGGGGTTCGCGGCTCGCCGCCGGCACGATCGGTCCCCCTGAGGTCACCAGCTGGAGTCCGCAGCGAGCACAGAACCGACGTCCCGACTCGTTGAATCGCCCACAACTGGGACATGCCGTCTCACCGGGCGTCGGCGGTGGCGCGTAGCCGGTCGGCGCATCTGGTTGCGTGACTGGGTGGCATCGGATCACAGTGGATGACGGACGCCCCGCGGCGGGGGGCGGCGCGGCCGTCGGCGAAGGCGCCTGGGGCGCCGAGCCGGGATGCCGGCTGAGGACCCTGGGGGCGCGGAGCGGCGAGCGGGGGGCCCGATCCTCCGACGCGGTCGTGGACTCCGTCCACGCCAGATAGGCCGAACAGAAGGAGCAGAAGTCATTCGTGCTCCGGTTCCGCGCGCCGCACTGACCGCAAATGACGTCCATAGTCTGCACCCCATATTCGTCGGCGGCCAAAAACATTGTCGCAAAGCCAGTGGGCATCTGACCATGGCGCAAGGCAAGATTGACGAATGAGCCGGTGCGCGAAGTGCGGGACGGAAAACGAGCCGGACACGTTCTTCTGCCGCGAGTGCGGCCACTTCCTCTCCTGGAGCGACCCGACGCCCAGTTCTCGGATCCGGGCGTGCGTCGTCCGGCGCGGCGCCGCCGTCAGGCCGCGCGTCGTTCCGACAGCACCCAGCGATCCCGCGCGGCCGTCCGTCGTTCACGCGCACACCGCCGCCCCCTCCGCCCCCCGCTCCGCCGGCCCCCAAGGTGGTGCAGGACATCATCGGGGCGATCGACTCCGGTCGGCAGCTGGCCACCGAGCGAGGTCGGCCCGACCTCGACCAGCATCTGGGCGAGGCTCGCAAGCGGCTGAGCGCCCAGCCGGTCGAGGTGGTCATCCTCGGCGCGTTCAAGAACGGCAAGAGCAGCCTGGTCAACGCGCTGCTGCAACGGGAGATCTGCCCGGTCGACGCCGACCTCGTCACCGCCGTGCCGACCAGCGTTCGGTACGCCGACAAGCCGTCGCTGAAGTCCTACACACTGACCGACGACGGTGAGCGGGTGGAGGAGCGCGAGCTGCCGCTCGGATCGCTGCCGCAGCTCGTCACCGAGCGGGCCGACCCGGCAGACCAGCGGCGTCAGCGCTACGCGGAGGTGGGCCTCCCGCACCGGATGCTCCGCTCCGGGATGGTCCTGGTCGATACCCCTGGGTGTCGGGGGGCTCGACTCGGCGCACGGCTTTCTCGCCCTCGGTGCCCTCCGGCGGGCCCAAGGGGTGTGCTTTGTCACCAGTGCCGCGCAGGAGCTGACGGGCGCCGAGCTGGACTTCCTCCGTACGGCGGTCGGCCGATGTTCGCGGGTCGCCGTCGTCGTCACCAAGGTCGACCTGTATCCGGAAGCGGACAAGATCGCCGATCTGACCCGTGGCCACCTGGAGGACGCCGGGCTCGGCGAGCTACCGGTCATCGAGGTCTCGTCGCTGTTGCGGATGGAAGCGAAGCGAGATCCCGAACTCAACGAGGAGTCGGGCTTCGCCGAGCTGGTGGAGTTCCTCGCCCGCGACGTGGTGGCGGCGTGCCGGGAGGGCGCCGCCCAGTCGGCCGCCGCCGAGGTGGACTTCGTCGCGGCCCAGCTCGAGCAGCAGACCACGGCCGAGCGCGCGATCATCGAGGCCCCCGAGTTGGGGTCGAAGGTCGTCGCGGAGCTGGAGGTGGTGCAGCAGCAGGCCCGTCGGCTGGCGGCCCCGTCCGCGACCTGGCAACAGACGCTGGGCGACGGCATCCAGGATCTGTTCTCCGACGTCCAGCACGATCTCCAACAGCGGTTTCGTGAGGTGATGCATCACGCGGAGGAGATCATCGACGCCGGTGATCCCAAGGAGACGTGGGAGGAGACGCAGGTCTGGTTGAGCCGCGAGGTCGCGAAAGTCGCCTTGGCCAACCGGGATCTGCTCGAGGACCGCGCTCGGCAGCTGACGGAGTCGGTAGCCGACGACTTCGACCTCCCGACCGGGACGGGCTTCACGCTGCGGCTCGGCGCCGCCGAGCACGCCGCCGACGACGTTGCTCTCGCCCCGGCCTCATCGCTGGTCGCACCGGGCGGGAGGCTGAGCTCGCTCCTGATGGCGGCCCGCAGCAGCTACTACCTGCCCGATGATGGCCGGCTCGGTGGTCGCCGGCGTCATGGGTCTGCAAGGGATCGAACACCTCGCCATCACCGGCATCGCGGCGCTGTTGGGGACCGGCATCGGCCAGAAGATCTTCAAGGATGAACGGACCCGGCAACGGACCTTCCGGCAGCAACAGGCGAAGGCCAGCCTTCGCAAGTACATCGAGGAGGTGTCCTTCGTCCTGAACAAGCAGAGCCAGGACGAGTTGCGCAGCACACAGCGGCAGCTGCGCGACGAGTTTCAGGGTCGGGCGGTGCTGCTCGCCCGCTCGGCCAACGCTGCGTCGGAGTCGGCCCGGCGCGTCAGCGAGCTCGGGCCGTCCGCCCGCCGGGAGCATCACCACGAGCTCACCCGCCAGCGTGGCCGACTCGGCCAGCTCCGTCAGACGGTCATGGACGTCACCCGGGACGCGGCGTGACCGAGGACCTGGTCGACAGCCTGACGGCTCTGCTGGAGCAGGGCGTCGAGCTGCGCGTACGCCGGACGTCGCCGACCGGTTGACCGAGGCCCGGGACCGCCTGCAGGGACCGCTGCGGCTGGCGATCGCCGGGCTGGTCAACGCGGGCAAGTCCACCCTGCTGAACGCGCTGCTCGGCGAGGAGCTGGCACCGACCGACGCCGGCGAGTGCACGAAGATCGTCACCTGGTACGAGGCCGGGAACACGCCGCGGGTGTTCGTCCACCCGCGGGAGCGGCGACCCGATCCGCCGGTCGTGGACGCGCCGGGGCGGGGCGTTGGAGATGGAGCTCGGGCCGACTGGACGCCGGCCGACGTCGAGCGGATCACGGTCTCCTGGCCGACCAGCCGGCTGCAGCGAGCTGACCATCCTCGACACCCCGGGCATCGGGTCGATCTCCGCCGACATCTCGGCAACGCACCCATCGAGTGCTCGGCCGCCGAGGACGGCCGGGTACCGGTGGCCGATGCCGTCCTCTACCTGATGCGGCACATCCACGCCAGCGATGTGCGGTTCCTGGAGGCCTTCCACGACGACGAGCTCGCCCACGGGACCCCGATGAACTCGGTCGGCGTGATCTCCCGGGCCGACGAGATCGGCTCCTGCCGACTCGACGCGATGGTGGTCGCCGACCGGATCGCCCGTCGCTACGAGGACGACCCTCGGATCCGCCGGCTGTGCCCGGTCATCGTCCCGGTCGACGGCCTGCTGGCACACGCGGCAACGACGCTCCGGGAGGGCGAGTTCCGCCTCTTGGCCCAGCTGGCCCAGGAGCCTGAGGCCGAGGTCGACAGCCGGTTGCTCACGGCGCGCCGCTTCCTGGACCGCCCGCACCCCGACCTGCTCGAGATGGAACGGAAGCACCTGATCGACCGCCTCGGGCTCTTCGGACTGCGGCTCTGCGTCGAGCTGATCCGGCGCGGCGTCACGCCGAGCGCTACCCGGCTGGTCACCGAGCTCGCCGAGATCAGCGGGCTCAACCGGCTGACGAGCGTGCTCACCACCCAGTTCTACTCCCGCAGCCGGGTGCTCAAAGCGCGGTCCGCGATGGCCATCCTCACCGAGGTGCTGCGGTCCGGCGGCTGCCGAGACACCGACGGGCTCACCTCCGCGGTCGAACGGCTCACCATGACGACCCACGCCTTCGAGGAGATCCGGGTACTGGGCGACATCCGCGGTGGACAGAGCGAATTGAGGGACGAACAGCGCGCTGAACTCGACCGACTTCTGGGAGGGCGCGGGCACGATGCCGCTTCCCGTCTCGGACTGCCTGACGGGGCGACGCCGGAAGAGATCCGGGCGGCTGCGCTCTTGGCGCTGGCACAGTGGCGCCGGACGGCGGAACATCCCCTGTCCAGCCGGCGGATCCAGCTCGCATCCCGCGTCGTCGAACGGACCCTCGAAGGGATCGTCGCGGAGAACCCAGGCTGATCCCCGAACGGGTCGTCCCGGTCAGTCGGGTGTCCGGCTCGGCTTGTGGTTCGCCCGAGTCGTCTATCTCGGCGTAGCGGAGGGGCGTAGGGTTTTGCGACGGCGGTTCGGTTTGGCGTTGTCGGTTTGGTCGTGTCGGTGGGTGTACGGCCGCTCCTGCCCTGGCCCGGTCCCAGTCCCGGTCCCCCTCGAGGGTGTGGGGGTGGGGTTGGCGGTGGGGGTGGGCGTCTTGGCAATCACCCATACGACCGTTCACCAAGTCGATTCTGGTAGGTGATCGACGTGACCTTCGCATTGCTCACCAGGCGAAAGGCCAGCCATCCCGACGAACACGATCCCTTCCCGCCGCTTCCGTACGGGTAGCTGGGTACCAGCTCGGCGAACTTCTTCCTGAGCGGTTTAAGCGTTTCCGCACTGGTTGACAACCTCCACGCCGC
>CAVRSH010000030.1:0-117012 GCA_963723815.1 uncultured Actinomycetota bacterium
GAGGTGTGCCCGAGCTCGAACAAGTGGTCCAACGCCAGCGCGATCCCTGTCGCGCTGTCGACGGTCACCGTGGGTGTCTGGTCGCCGGACTCGACCCGGTCGATGACGACCAGCCGCCCTACGAAAGCCCGGGGACTCGAACTCGGCGGGAAAGACCCGGGCGCAGGGCGTGATCACCGCGAAAGGCGCGTACATCGCCTGCATGGCGTCGAGGTACCGGGCTGTCGCGTCGGCGTCGTTCTCCGTCACGCACAGCACCAGCTGGTAGCCACGCTCCCCCGCGGCGGCCGTCATGGCCTTCGCGAGCTCGGCGAAGTACGGGTTGGTGATGTCGGGGACGACCAGAGGCACGAGGGTGCTGACCTTGGTTCGGAGGGCCTGGGCGAGCGGGCTCATCGTGTACCCCATGGAGGCCGCCACCGAAGAACGTGGTCCCGGGTCTGCCGCTTGACGGCCTCGGGGCGGGAGAACGCCCGCGAGATTGTTGACTTGTGGACCCCGGCTGCCGCCGCTACCTCATCGATACTGGGTGTGGACACCGGTTTTCTCCTGTCGGTCGTGCGCGTACGCGTCCCAGATGACGGCCATCGTGGTCTCGAGGTCGCTGATCCGGGGGAGCTCCACGAAACCACGGCCCAGCTGCTGGGCCACCTGGTCGACGAACAGTCCGTACAACGGGTCGCTGTCAACGTCGATGAGTGCGGTCTCCGTGACACCGTCGACCGAGGTGAACGACGCATTCCCGTCAGACCAGATGGTCGCGGTCCCCGCCGCGCCGATCCGCATGAAGGAGCAGTGCCGCTTGAGCGGCGACACGGGGAACGCATATCCCACCTCGATGGTGGCGATCCGTCCGTCGGCGGTGGTCAGCGTCATCGAGGCGTAGTCCTCGACGCTGCCGGCGGTGCAGCATCGACGACAGGGCTGCCGTCACCGCTACCTCCTGCACACCGGCCGAGCGGAGGAAGAGATCCACGAAGTGCGGAGCGAGGTTGACCATGCACCCGCCGCCGGCGCGCTCGACGTCGAGCATCCACGGGCTGCCGTTGACGAGGTAGCGGTCGGGCGGGCCCGCGATGAACTGGACGCTCTCGTACACCAGCGGCCGGCCCTCGCCAGCCAGCGGTCGGTGGGACCCCCTCGCTGCACGAGAGGCACGGCGATCGGTACCCCGGCAGCGTCCGCGGCCGCCCGGACGTCGACCAGCTCCGGCAACGACATCCCGGCCGGCTTCTCCACGACGAGCGGGATGCGCCGGGCGACGAGAGCGAGGCAGACCTCGCGCATCACGTCGTGCGGGACGAAGACGTACGCCAGGTCGGCGTCCCCGTGGGCCGCGAGCACTTCCTCCCAGGACTGGTAGAGGGGCGCGTCCCACAGACCCGGCAAGGTGCTGCGTACGCGATGGGTCGGGGTCGCTGACCCCCACAACGTCGTGCTGCTCGGCGATCCGGCCTGCGTACAGGGGCACATGCCAGTGTGACGCACCGAGGATAATTGTCTTGGCCTTCATGCCTGCGCACCACTGCGGCCGAGTATCCCATCGGCAAGGTCGCTGGCCCGCAGGGCTTGGCAGGCCCCGACCGACGCACGATCACCGGCGCCATCGAGAGCACCACGAGCTACGTCATCAAGGCCTCCATGCGACACCTGGGGCAGCGCGTCGCGCCGAATGCGGCCGGCACGTAGATCGCTAGGGCAAGTGATCATGGACTCCCCACTGAGATCGGTTGCTGAGATCGATTGCAAAACGATATCGGAGGATCATATACGTGTCAATCATGGTCGGGCTACAGCGTGCGTCCCGCCCGACGGTCGACTACGGGGCCGCGATGCCCCGGCGGCACCGGATCCCCGGGCGGGTCAGGTCGTGCGATATCGCGTCTTGCGGCGCTCGCGGGGTTCGCGCCGCGACCTCTCGTCCTCGATCCGGCGGATCAGTTCTCTACGGACCTCGGCGAGGGCATGATCAAGGTCGCGCTCATGGGAGGTGGCCACGAGGTGCGCCCGTCCCGCCAACCAGGCTTGCAGGGTGACCTTCTGGTCCGGGCCCCCGGCGTCTTTCAAGGACACCTCGAGGTCAACCTGGTCGTGTTCCCATCCAGACAGGTGCGGCCCGAGTGCGGACAGGACTTCAAGAATGTGCGGCCGGTCGGCTGCGGCGAAGCCGGCGCCCAGGCGCAGATGCTCCTCCAGGGTCCCTGGCGGGCTGTTCTCGGTTCCGGTCATCGGTGCGCCTCTCTCCTGAGTTCAGCTTATGACGTCAACCTGACGCGCCGCCGGCTGTCGGCGGCAGGTGCTGTCGCTGCAGACCGGCGCCATTGGATCTTGGGCCCTCCGCCGTTTGGAGGGCGCATTGCTCGACCATTCCAAGTTGCGGCGGGCCAGGGACCGGCTGGCACCGCAGGCGGCGCAGTGGCTGCTCGCCCCTCCCCCGCATCAACCCGGTGCTGACCGGCTACGGGCAGCCCCCGATCCGGGACTTATTCGAAGTGCTGGACAGATGCAGCCGGCTGTTGGTGATGACGAGCCCATCCTTCGACTTCCCACTCGCTCGACGACCAGACAATGTCCGCGACGTCGGATTCCAACTCGACGACCCGGTCTGGGCGGCCGAGCAGACGTGGCGACGCCCCGGCAGTGAACCGCTCGTCCTCGTGGCGACAAGCTCCATCTTCCAACATCAAACCGGCCTGCTGCAGCGGATAGCCCAGGGCCTCGAACCCTGCCGGTGGCTCGATCACCGGTCTGGCCGTAGATCCGCAGCAGATCTAAGCTCCGCCCAACCTCGAGGTCGTCCAGCCGGCGCCGCACCGCCAGGTGCTCACCCGCGTCACTCGTGGCACCCGTCCTGAAGGCACTGGTGGCCGGAGTGCCGCTCGTCTGCGTTCCGATGGGCAGAGATCAAAAGGACAACACCGTCCCGGTTGAGCCCGGCCGGCGGCGGTACAGTGACGGTCACGAAGCGTATCGGGGGATGCTGCGCCGTGTTGGGTGTGCGAACACGTCCCGGAGGGCCCGATGAATCGCAGAGCAACCGCACAGGATGTCGCCGACCTTGCGGGTGTGTCCCGTAGTTCGGTTTCGCTGGTGCTGAACGGACGAGCGCAGGGCAGTGTCTCTGCCGCCAAACAGCAGGCGGTGTTGGATGCGGCGCGCCGGCTTGATTACACCCCGAACGTGGCCGCTCAGGGCCTGCGGACCTCGAGAACGCGCATCTTGGGCGTGCTCACCTGGCGGGGGGTGGGCGGGTTGCCGCTACATCTGATCGCCTCGGCTCTGCAGACCTCGCTGAACCGGGGATACATGCTGATCAAGACGTACGCCGAGCCAACGGGAATCGACCAGCACCGAGCCCTCTCGATCTTGGGCAACTGGCGGGTCGACGGCATATTGGTGGTGGCACCCGACCTGTGCGAGTACGAGGCGGTGGAGGCCCTGTCGATGTTCCCGGTGGTGTTGCTCAACTGTCTCGATCCCGCCGAGCTGCTGACCTGCGTCGCCCCCGACGAGGAAGGTGCCGGTGTTCGGGCCGCTCAGCTGCTGCTGGACCAGGGTCACCGCGATGTCGGACTGCTGAGTGGGCCCCTCAGCCACTTTCAGACCGGGCTGCGTGCTCGTGGCGTGCAGCGCGCCCTGGCCACCGCCGGTCTGCCGCCCGCCCAGCTGCAGACCGCCGAGGTTCGGATCGACGCCGGGTGCGTGGCGGCTACCACCCTGCTCACCCAAGATCACCCACCCACCGCCCTGGTCTGCACCAACGAGCGGCTCACGGTGGGCGCCCTGCTCGCGGCGTCCCAGCTACGCCGTTGCGTGCCGCATGATCTGTCGGTGGTCAGCCTGGACGACCGTGAGCAGCTGAGTAGCCAACTCACCCCAGAGATCACCCTGGTGGAGCGACCGGACGACCTGATGGCATCACACGCCGCCGAGCGGCTGATCGAGCGGTTGGGGTCGCGCAGCGCGCCAGAGGCGCAGCGCTACTGCTTCCTCTGTCCGGTGGTCGAGGGTGCATCGGTCGCACCGCCAACCCGAGAAGGTAGCGCACATCATGTCGGGCTTCGATAAATGCGCCACCGCCTCGCCACTCAGGCGTAAATCCCGGCCGTGACCATCGAGTCAGCCGAGTGAAGCCCAGCGGTCGGGCTGATCCGCCGCGTACCCCCCAGTGACCTCATCGAGATCGAAGGTCTGCTCGATGCCGTCGCCGAAAACGGCGCCGACTGGCAGGATCTTGCAGTTTCGCGTCGACACCGGCATTGACCCCGAGGATCACGTCGGCGCCGTTCCCGGCGACGGCCGCTGACCTCGATCGCGGAGGCGGCAGGAATTACGACGAAGTCGATCACCATAGATCGGCGCAACAGCCGAGCATCAACCTTGAGTTGGGACGGTGTTCCGTAGGCGGGTCGGCTACTGCGTGCGTCCCGCACGAGGGTCCGTCATCGGCTTCTCGAGGGGTGAAATTCATAGTCGGGCCGGAGCCTGGGCCCTTGCAGAACCCCATGCCCGGGAGTCGGTGGATCGTGTCGAGTTCGGCGGCCTTGCGGGCCTGTTCCCCGCGGACCTCAGACCCCGGGCAGCCAGCTCATCAATGACCTTGCGGTACAGGAATGACGACGCCGGAACGCCATGAAGACAGACCACGGGCTCCCCACTGCCGTGGTCGAGCACGAAGCTGTCAACTCGGCGACCGACGGTGAAGTAACGGCCCGACCGCTCGTGCTCCTCGATCACTTGGGCCGAATTCGTGGCAACTCCAACAAGATCATTGGTCTACCTCCAAGCAGTCTCCACCGTCACGCAGACCAGCATCTCCTTATTTTCCGGGGTTCCCCACCAGACGCCGAAGGTCTCAGCGCGAGCCTATTAACGGGGGCTCTGGAGGAGTAGCGTCGAATGAGCCTTCAGTGGCTGCGGCGGTGGCTGTGGCCGGATGGAGATCAGTTGGTCTGGTGCAGGGGGCACTTTCATGGACGGCTGGGAACGACGACTCACGCTCACGCATCCTTTCGACAACGTGAAGCCGCAACTGCTGGACGAAACCCTGATCAAACGGCTCGTCGATCGGCTCAAGCTCGATCCCGACGCGCTGGCGGTCGCCGACGCCGAACCGGCCGAGGCGTACCCGGGCACGGCCATGATCATCACCGGGAACAACTTCTCGGCGGCCCGGTTCGACAACATCGTCGAGGTCGGCGGGAAACCGGCCTTCGTGGTCGAGTCCTCGATCAACCGGCTGTTCGTGATCACCGACGTCACCTGCAGCTCAGGCCCGATCAAGGTCACCGTCGGCGCCGACACGGTCGCGGCGCCGCATGAGTTCTTGGCCAAGCCGTGGCCGGGTCCGGGCAGCGTCGACCCGGCGCCGCCGTACTCCTTCTTCGGCCGCGGGCTTCCCGGTTCCGGTCCGGGCGGCAACCCGCTACCCGGTGGGTCCGCTCCGGGTTCCATCCCGCCGACGGGGACCGCTCGAGTGCTTGTGGTGCTGGTCAATCCGACCGATTCGGTGCCGCCGGATCCGGCCGCCGCGCGGACGACGGTGGTTAACACGTTCACCAACGTGCACACGTTCTACGACCAGGTCAGCTACGGCACCCTCGATGTGCAGGTCGATGTCACCGACTTCATCGCGCTGGTCGACAACGCCGATCACTACCACCGCCCCAACGGCGCGCCGGGCTATCCCAACATCGACGAGGCGGTGTTCGACCAGTTCACCGCCGAGGCGGCCCAGGGTGCGGTGGATCAGGGCTTCGACCTCGACGACTACAGCGTGATGGCCGTGCTCGCGTACCTGCCGGGTCTGTCGGTCCGCGCCTGGGGCGGTTGGGCGCAGCAGAACTTCGCCTTCAACGGCTCCGGCCTGGCGATCAACCTCGTCGCGGCCAACCCGCTCAGCATGATCTTGGCCCGGCACGACGCCGACTGGGGCCGGGCGGCGCATGAGTTCGGCCACAACCTGGTCGACGGCGGCCTGGTCCTGGGCGAGGACGTCTATTCCTCCGATCTGGTGGACGGAACCCAGGCGACGGCGGAGCAGTTCGAGCTGATGGGGTCCCACGACAACCACCCGATGTTCAGTGGCCTGTTCATGCAGCAGCTGCACTACTACAGTCCGGCCAACATCCACCCGGTGCAGTGGGATCGCAACCCGTTCTCCCAGGAGTTCGACGTGGTGGCCCACGGTGCGTCGGTCGACGGCGCGGCGAACCGCTACAACCTGATCCGGATCAAGGTCTCGCCCGGCCTCGACTACTACGTCGAGGTGCGGCAGCGGCCCCCGGGCGGATCCGCCCAGGTCTACGACACCAACATCCCCATTCCGTCCGGGTCGGGCCGCGACGGCGGCGTCATCGTCACCAAGGCGATCACCGACGAGCTGGACAACAACCAACAGACCCGGCTGGTGACGCTGCTGCACGATCCCACCGTGCTGCTGACCGGCGACGTCGCGACCGATCCGCTGCGCACCCTCAAGGTCACCGTGCTCGACGACCAGGTGTCCACCAATCCGCTGGTCTGCCGGGTCCGGGTGGAATGGGCCCAGGCGATCGGCGACACACCGGGCGGTGACTTCGACCTGTCGGTCACGCCGTGGGGACCGGGCTACGAGACGGTCGACGTCTGGATCGACCGGAATCCGTTCGGGTCCTACGACTTCACCGATCCGTCTGGCAACCCGACCGGCAACGGCGACGAGCCCCGGCCGCTGGAGATCAACCGGTTCTGGGCCCGGGTGCACAACTCTGGACTAGCGGCGACCAGTGTGCGGCTGACCTACTACTCGGTCACCCCGCCAGGGGTGGGCGACAACGGAACCTGGACGCCGCTGCAAACCAAAGTGCTGCCGAGCGTGCCGGCCAACGGCAGCACCGACGAGTTCGTCAACTGGGTGCCGATCGTCGGCGAGCACACCTGCCTCAAGATCATCGCCGAGCCGCAGCAGGGCGAGGTGTCGGTCGGCAACAACTCGGCGCAGGAGAACGTCTTCAACTTCCAGCCGGCCGCCGCCTCGGTGCCCGAGCCGATCGTGATGCCGGTAGCCGTCCGCAACCCGCGCGACACCGACGCCCGGGTCGAGCTCCGAGTCTGGGGAGTGCCGGAAGGCTATCTGGTGTACCTGCCGTACCGGTGGGTCCAGCTCGGCCCGCGCAGCGAGCAGCGGATGGATCTGCTGATCGTCCCGACCGCCGAGCTGAAGCAGCTACGGGCCACCATGGAACGCGTCCGCAAACAGGGCGAAGGCCGGGTCGATCCGGCCCCCCGGATCCGCATCCGCGGCGAGATCGGTCGCGGCTACACCAACAAGATCGACGGCACCGACGTCCCCGGGTCGTGGTTCTTCCCGATCGGCGGAATCGCCGCCCGGGTCGAACCGAAGCGGCTCGCCGACATCAAGCTGACCACCAAGGACAAGGGCGACAACAAGGACCGCAAGGAGGTCACCGTGCAGGGCGCGGTGACCCCGCGGACGAACGGCCAAGATCTGCGCGTCGACCTGCGCGGATCAGACCGCAGCCAAGGCAGCGTGATCGTCACCACCGGACTGCGCGGCACCTTCGACGCACAGTTCATCATCGACCAACTCGAGCGACCCAAAGAGAAGAAAGATCCGCGACGAACGGGTCCGGTACGAAGTGCAAGCACACATCATCAACGCCTCCGAACTAGCCCCCACCTCATCGAACGTGCTCCGCATCGGCTAAGGCCAGCCACCAGCAGCAACGCATCCGTGCCACCGGCACCGTCGCGCACGACGGTCGGCTACTGCGTGCGTCCCGCACGACGGTCCGTTTCCGGCGACGGCCGACGCCCGCAGGACGGAGGCCTCCGGACCGCACGCAGTAGTGCGTTGATGGCTGGGCTTTTGGTGCTGCCGTCACGCACATGGCCGTGACTAGGCTGCCCCAGGCCGGTGAGTCTTCGCTGTGGATCAGGTCTTCCTGTAGAGGGTTGCGTGAGCATGGAACGGTAGAGAGGAGATCACAGATGGCGATAGGCATCTTCGCTGGCATCCCGGTCAACGACTTCCCGAGGGCCTTGCAGTGGTACAAGCGACTGCTCGGGGCCGAGCCGGCGTTCTTTCCCCACGACACCGAGGCCGTCTGGCAATTGGCCGAGGATCGTTACGTGTACATCATCCAAGATGCCGACCGAGCAGGCGGCGCAGTCAGCATGATCTGGGTCGACGACCCCATCTCAGAAGTCGCCAGGATCGCCGATCAGGGCTTAGAACCGGTCGACGTCGAAAAGCACGACCGAGTGTGGAAGTACGTCTTCCACGACTCCGATGGGAACGAGACTGGGATAGGCGGGGAAGTTCTATCGCCGGAGTAGCTCCCGAGCAACAGCCACGTCGACGCCGACGACACCTTGATCAGCCAATGCTGCACTCCGCTCCGCTTCACGGCCAGATCAACCGGGCAGGTACGCCTGGCTGACTGAAGCCCTTGGAACGCCAGGATGAAACGCTTGCCGGCGGTGAGTACGCCGTCATGCTTCGCGATCTCGCGTACTTCGCCGCCCGCCACACCCGCCGCCCGCGATCCCGCGAGCTGTCCCGCACAACGGTCCCCGGGTACGGAACGGTGACGCGTCGTACGCTCATTGGCGTGAACCTCGTAGGCTCACGGTCGTGAACCGACGATGAGCAAGCTCGAGGCCCAGAGGGCGATGCGTGAAGCCAAGTACGCCCGTAACCGCGCCAGCGGCCCCAGCCGCCGTGAGGCAGCCGCAGTCGGTGGAATACCGGTGGCCCCGGCCGCTCAGACGCCAAGTAACAAGGCGGCTCAAGCTGATGCAACCGCTCCGACCGCCGCCGAGGGTGAGCGCTGCGGGCACAAGTCCATGAACGGCCGGGCGTGCACCCGCGATGCGGCGCACTCCGAGAGGAGCCACCGCTACGGCTGACTCCTCAGGCTGGGCGTCCACCGCCGTGTGAATCGGGCACGGTCGACGGAGATCGCCTGCTGTTAGTGGAGCAAGCACCCATCAGCCGTAGCGCTGAGGAATTGCAGGACGACTGGTAGTCCGTATGACCTTCGGCTCTTGGCCATGTGGATGCCGCCTTGCAGCTTGGGGTGGCCTCAGCCCGACGGGCTTGTCTGCAGCTGAGTCTCCGTGGGTCATTCAGCCACTGTGTCTCCATGCCGATGCGCTACCTTCCACATGCCGTCCTCGCGGCGATACACCTGGGTTGCCCGCAGCGTGTAACTGCGTGGCTGACCGTCGACCGAGGCCGAGGTGTGCTCGAGGCCAGCCGTATAGGCCATGTCCCCCGCCACGTCATACGCGTGGAGCTCGAACGCGTACGACGTGCAGGCGGAGAAACTCCTTCCGAGGGCTGTGAAGAGTTCATCCAGCTCATCTTGGCCATAGGCATTCCGCCACGCACCCAAGACGCTCACCGGCTCATTGCGAGACCACAGCGCCCGGCGTGGAGCCGCGTCACCGTTGTGCAAGGCGAACTCGGCCTCGTACAACCTGGTCCTGACCCACTCGAGGAAGTCGTCGCGGTCGGTCATGTCATCAGCATGCTCTCCATCGGCGCCATTTGGGTAGGCGCGAAAGCGGAGTTCATCGGCGAACGGACGACCTGTCAGGACGTGCCCCGTAGTGGTCGCCTGATTCGAATGTCCATACGGGGTCGGCTACTATGTGCGTCCCGCACGACGGTCCCCGGGTTCGCTTCCCCGCACTGTAAGTCGTTCGGCTTGCGGGCGTCCCGCACGACGGTCCCTTGGCACATGCTGTCTCGATTACCGATCCGCGTGACCCGTCGGGGCGTGGGCAGGACTGGTGTCAGTGAGCGACTGGCAGAGAATCTGTTGCGTGACCAAGCTTGCCGACGCCGTCCTCCCGCTGATCCGGACTCGCGCGGACCTCTCCCAGTGGAGCGCGTCGAATGCGCACGGTCGGCAGATGCATGAGGCCGTCAACAACCTGGAGGCCGCGATCCCGACGACGGATCCAGCTGAGGTTTACACCGTCACGCACAAGGCCCTCGCCAGCGCGATTAAGGTCATCGCCAGGGCCGACGACTCCAGCGGGATCATCGGTGACGCTTGTCGTCGCCTGCTCCAGCTCCATTCCATGGTCGCGGCGGCAGCCAGGTGCCGGCGGGCAATCTGGTCGACTGGATGCTGGGGTTCCAGTTCGACGGTGACGTCGACTACTTCGAGATCGACCCGGTTGCCTACGCTTCGGCGCTGGGCAAGTCCGGGATGGCGACCTATCGAGCCCGACTTTCCGATATCCAGGCTGACCTGGGGCCGCGGCCCACCGCAGACGAGCTTTGGCCGTCGCGACACTCGCACGAGCGGTTCGTGCTGGAGTGGAACGCTCGGCGACTGGCCATTCTCGACCGCGACATCGACGCCATCATCCGCACTCACGCCGCGCACGCCGACCAGAAATCTGTACCCAAGGGTTCTCGTTCATGCCCGCCCTCCAACAACGAAAGCCGATTCGTGTCGATATTCGATCTCAGCCGCCATCTGCCGGTCTGCTACCAGAGGCTTTCGTCCCGCCTCGAAGTGTCAATCCCCCGTTGAGGATCATGCGGCCAGCCGGACACGAGCCAGCCCACCCTGATTTGCACGGCCGATCAGCCTGTCGGAACGAACGCCTCGTGGCAATCGCCCGCTGGAGCGAATGGTCTACGCCTCGAGCGCCCATCGATGATCAGGAGGCGTCACTGGGCTCCAAGCGGCGCGAAGGTCGGAGACAAGCTGCGTGCCGGTGCGCTGCGTGGGAGACGGACTCCCGCCCTCCCTGCGGGCAATCAGCTGCTTGCGGACTGGGCTCGGCGGGTAGTTCGTGAGCCCAATGCCATCACACCACTGACCTACTGAGGTCGACCGACCGCGTTCGGTTGGCAACGACGACCAGCTGATCTTCGCGCTCGCGCTGTTCGTAGCCCTACGCCTGGCGTTCTCGACGGTCAACGACGCGCTGGGGGCTGCATCCGACGTCGAGCTCGCCGACTGGGCGCCGGCAGCCGTCCTCGGAGCCGTAACCTTCGGAGATCTCTACGGTGATCGGGCTGGGATCCCTTGATCGGCTGACGGGCAACGGCCTCACAAGCCGAGCTCCTCAGCCTGGACGATGATGGCGCGTCGGCTGGGAACGCCGAGCTTCGCAAGCACCGCGGAGACGTGGTGGTCGGCGGTCTTCGGGCGAGATGTAGAGCCGCGCCGCGATCTCGACGTTGCTGAACCCGCGGGCGACGAGCTTGGCGACATCGAGCTGCCGGTTGGTCAGGCCCGCCGGATTGGCGCGGGTGCTGACCCGCGGTCGCTGCGGCACGTTAGTGAGCCCCTGCAGTCGCATCTGCCGGCGAATGCGGTCGGCGGTGGCCGTCGCACCGAGCAGGTCCAGACGCTCGACGCCCTGCGCACGAAGCGCCGGATCGGCGGCGTCGGCGCACGCCATGGCTTCGTCGAAGACCGCGCCGGCCTGGCGCCACCAGCTGGCCGCCTCGTCATGCTCCTCGGAGAGGGAGAACCGGAACGGTCGCGACACGCCGCCGGAGTTCGGTGAGCAGTCCCAGCCGACGGAGCCAGACGGCAAGGTCGCCGAGCCCCCACGTCGCCGCCTGGGACTCGGACCAGGTCGGACATCGCATCCACGCCCAGCGTCACACCCGGTCGTCGGCGACGCCGGTAAGCCACATCCGCTCCGCCAGCGCCGACAGCACGGGCAGCCGGCGGAGTGGCTCGTCCAGCTGCTCGGCGAGCGCCCAGGCGGCCTCGAGATGATCGTGACCCGAGCCGTCCCGGCGCAACGCCAGCAGACCGTTGACCAGATGGGGCCACAGCAGCGCCAGCGGCATGCCCGACCGTTCGAGCACCGAGGCCGCATCCTCGAGGGAGGCGCGCCACCGCCCCTGGAGCAGGTGCAGCCGCGAGCGAATGCCGGTCTGCCAGTGGTTGCAGATCGGGATATCGCGCTCGACGGTGAACCTCAGCGACTCCTCCAGCACGTGCTCGGCGGCGCGCAGTCGGCGCTGCTCGACGTCGAGGTAGGCGAGGCTGGAGTAGCCGGTCGAGGCCAGCTCGTCGAGACCAGCCCGCGTGCCGCTTCGATCCGGCTCACCAGGGCCTCGCGCGCACCGGCCTCCTGGAGGGCCAGTGACATCGACGCGGACATCATCTCGCTCCGGAGGGCGAGCGACGCGCTGTCGTGCCTCTCGGCGATCCTGATGCCCCTCAACCGCACACTGCAAGCGAACTGGTAGTCGCTGCGCTGGATCGCCAGATAGGCGCGGGTCACCTGCGCCTCGCCGTACGCGAGCTCGCGGACGGAACCCGCGATGTCGCCGCCCGGTCGGCGTGTGCCTCGGCCGTCGGACGGTGGGCGTTGTAGTACTCGAAGACCGCGCACCGAATCGTGGGCGGCGGAGAGCCCGGCGGCGTCGCCGGCCTCGCGCCACAGCGGGAACGTCGAGGTCACGTTCTCGATCGCGGCACCGAGCTGGTTGGTCATGTACTGCTCGTAGCCCGAGCCGAGTCAGTAATCCCGCGCGCTCCGCCGGGCGACCGCCGCCGAGGTTGGCCAGTGCGGTCTGCAGGAAGGCCACGGCCTCGGTGTGCGCACCGGTCCGGGCGGCCTCCCGGGCGGCGGCCTCGGCGTATTGCCCCGCGCGGTGGGTATCGCCGGCGGCGACGGCATGGTGGGTGAGGGCGGCAAGGTCCTGCGGCTCGATCCGTTCCAGCGCGTCGAGCAGCCGGGCGTGCAGTCGTGGGGACCCTCCGGGCGGAACCGTGCTCTCCAGGGCCAGCCGCGCCAGTTCGTGGCGGAAGACCAGCCCACCGCGACTGCGCAGCAACAGGCCGGTCTCGTCAGCCGCCACAGGGTCGGCAGGTCGACACCAAGCGCCGGCAGCAGCCGGTCGTCCAGCCGGTCCGGGGCGGCCGCGACCAACTGGAGCACTTCGAAGTCTTCGGGTACGACGTCACGGTCCGGGCGAGAACGGCGTCCCGCACCGACGCCGGGAGCGGCCGATCGGGGTCCTTGGCGATCTCGGTGGCGAAGAACGCGTTCCCGCCAGTCAGCGCGTGCACTCGCACGGCGTCCATCGACGTCCCGGCGAGCAACTGGGCGATGCCGTCGACCGAGAGGGGCGGCAGCCGAAGGTCGTAGCCCCGTCGATGGCGGCGAAGTCCCCGAGGAGCGGCCGCGCCGAATGCTGCGGACCGATCTCGTCCCGGTAGGTGATCACCATGACGAGCGGCAGGGCACCGACGCGGCGGATCAGGAACCGGAGGACCTCGACGGAGGCGGCATCGGCCCAGTGCAGATCCTCGATCACCAGCACGGTCGGCTCGGTGGCCATCGCGTCGTAGACGACCTCACATACGTGGGCCCGGCTGAGGTCGTCACCGGTCAGCAGCGCCGCGATGCCGGCGGCCCGGCCGATGTCGCGGAACGGGCCGAGCGGACGGGGAGTCGTCAGCGGATCGCACCCGCCACGCAGCACGCGCAGATCAGGAGCCTGCGCGTACGCGGCCTCGACCAGCGCCGACTTGCCCGCCCCCGGTTCACCGCAGACCGCGATCGCGCCGCCCTGGCCGGCGGAAGCGGCGGCGAGGCGGCCGCGGAGGATCGCCAACTCGTCCTCACGCTCGAGGAGCAGCACGGGATGACTGTAAACCGGCCCGTCCTATCGAGGAAGAGGCGGGTTCCGGCGGGCGAAGGGGTGGCGGGCGTAGCCACCACCCCGATTGACAGCGCCCTTGGTCAGCCGACTGGACCCTCTCGGCGGTTTGCGGTCCGAATTCGTTCGCCACCACCGACACCAGGTCGGCGGGAAATCCGCCCCGGCGGGCATGTTCGAGGACCGTCTCGGCGTCGTCGGTCTCGTGCAGGCAGTAGAGCTTGTCGCCCGCAACGTACGTGGTCACCCAGGTGTAGGGGACGCCCAACGAGGCGACGGCCTGATTTGACGTCTCGGCGATGGCCGCCAACTGGGCCTCGGTCAGTTCGCTGGCGCCATCGATCTGACGCTCGATGAGGAAGCGTTGCACTGAGTACTCCTTCTGTGTGGTGCCGCTGACCGTGTGCCGGCGGCGATCACCAGCCTCGTCGGCTACCGATCCAACGACATCGGGAACGGTTCCCTATTTCTCCTCGAGGTGCCGCAGCAGACCGGAGCGATCGTTGCCACCGCTTCCAGTGGGAGGCAGCCACCGCTTCCAGTGGGAGGCAGTGGTCGGTGAGTCGGACGCACCCTGCTCGCGTGAAATGTCAGGTTCGGACGATTCGCAAATTTCACGCAGGGCGCGCGACTGTCCAGAGCGTGTGGACGACGATGTAGGCGGCGCCGGTGATGAGGAGATAGCCGAACCAGCGGCTCAGTTGGCGTGCGGGTACTCGTTTGGCCAGCCGCCCGGCGACCAGAGAGCCGGAAGTCGCGGCAGTGGCGACGGTGATGGCAATGCCTTTGTTGATGGAGAGGTCGTCGATGCGGGCGAGTAACCCTGCGGCGGAGTTGAGCACGATGATGACCAGGGAAGTGGGAACCGCCGTGATCATGGGTACGTCGAGCAGGAGTGCGAGCGCGGGAAGGATCAAGAATCCGCCCCCGACGCCGAACAGGCCGGTGAGGAAGCCGACGAGGAGTCCAGTCGCGGCAGCTTTGGGTAGGTATCGGGTCCGACTCGCCCGAGCTTGGGAGGTGTCTGGGCCGTGCCTGACGCTGTGGTCACGAATTATCCGTAGCCCGGCTGCTGCCATGATCGCGGAGAAGCCGAGGAGCAGGATCGACGGGTCGAGTTGCCGGTTGATGGCTGCACCCCCGATGGCGGCGATCGCCCCGGTGAGGCTGAGTATCCCGGCGAGCCGCCACTGGATGTCCTTCAGTCGTCTGGTCAGGGCGGAGGCGGAGGAGATTCCGACCACCAGCAACGAGGTCGGCACCGCGGTTTCGAGTGGCAGTCCGGCGCCGTAGACGAGCGCGGGCACGGCCAGGATGGAGCCCCCGCTGCCGAGTAGTCCGAGCAGCAAACCGATGACCAGCCCGAGGACGACCATCAGGAGGACCACGGGTGTCATGAGTGGCTGCCGCGTGTGACCTGGACCGATGCCGAGGGGATCATCTTGCCGAGGCGGTCAGGGTTGCCGTGCTGGTCTGCGCGGGGTGTCGCCCAGATGATTCATGGCTTCGCCCGTTGTTGAACTTGCGAGTTCATCGGCGTCTCGCTGGCTCGGTTGGGCGGGGCCGCGATCGACCGCTCGGCCGGCGGCGAGCCAGGCGCGCGTGCCACCGGAGACAGATTGCGCGTGGAACCCCTGGCGGGTCAGCATGTCGGTCACGACGGCGCTGCGACGGCCGGTGGCACAGATCAGGTAGACGGGCCGGGACCTATCGACCTCACCCAGCCGGGTCATCAGCTGGCCCATCGGTATGGACGCGGCACCGGGCACGTGCCCGGAGATGAACTCCTCGACTTCACGTACATCGATGACCTGGGCGTCGCCGAGGCGCCGGGCGGCGGCGAAGTCGTGCTGGCTGATATCGCGCATTGAGTTGCTCCTTCTAGCAGCGAGGTTGTGGAGGCTCGGCCACCTCCGGTCTGTCCTGGGCGAGCCCGATCGACCGGATAGGCGACGGTCAGTGAGTGCGTTGACGGCTGTCCGCTGCGAGAGCGGCGGCGGTCACGGGCCGGCGTCGCCGGCTCGCTGTGGCCGGTGAGGCCGGTCACTGCCTAGGCGGCTGTCTACCCTGTCCCGGAGGGGGCCCGGGATCGCAGGGCGGCCAGCTCGTCGCCGCCACCGTGGCGTACGACGAAGTCGGACAGCACTGCGCGAAGCTGGTCAACCGGGCCGTCGCCGAACCGGCCCCGCAGCTCATCTTCCATCCGGCGCGACTTTCGGTCAGCGCCGTTGCCCGGACGGCTTGTCCCAGTTCGGTCAGCTGCAGCGGGGTGCGCCGGCGGTCGGTCGGATCAGCCCCTCGTTGGAGGAATCCTGCCGCCACCATGTCGTCGGCGAGCCGACTGGCCGCCTGCTTGGTGACGTCCAGCAGTTCAGCCAACCGTGACACGGTCGGCTCCTCGGCGGCGACCGCGCGCAGCACGAACCCGAACGAAGGTCGCATCGCGCTGCCCCCCACCGTGGCCACGGCCGCCACCAGACGGTCGGCCACACACCGATTGGCCGCGGTCAACAAGATGGCGAAATCGGGCTCGTTCATACCGCCCACGGCGGCACGAAGGTCGCGCCGTCCGGCAACATCGTGGCCCGGCCACCGGCCGTCATACACGCCACCGCCCGAAAGGGTTCATCGGTGCCCGCCGTCAAAGTGAACGGGGTTGCCGCGGGCAGAATCAGACAGTCTCCGGCGCCGACCGTGGTCTCGACGTTGTCGACCACCGCAACGGCCCGGCCCTCCAGGCACAAGAACACCTCCTCAACGTCCATCTGATGGAGCGGACTGCTGCTGGTCGGGGCGAGCTCGATGCGCCAGAGGCTGACTGCGGTGGCTCCTCGCGATGGGGCCGCGTAGCCGGTGATGGTGGTGCCGCCCGCCGCGTACGGCGGAGCGGCCTGTGCAGTGATGATGTTCATGAACCCACGATAAAGTCAACTGATGCTGACAGTCAATAGATATTGACTAATTACGGGACGCCTGCTCCCGAGCCAAGCGGCGAGGACGGTCTCCCCACTCGCAGTACGCAATCCTCCGGCCGTCCCCCAGCGCGATATCAGCGTCAACATCAGGCTCGTATGCCATGGCACAACCATCCTCCGACCGACGTCGTAGGTGTGGGGCTGGTCAGGTTGATCCCTCCTTGGGTGCTGGCCCTCAGCTGGACCAGTGAGCACGACTCTGGTCGATCAGGGGCGCCCGTCCTTGGCGCAAGGCTGGTGGAGTTGTGGAGATTCACCCAGCAGGTTTAGACGTCAGACCGGCGATATCCACAAGTCCTCCACGCCATCACCAAGTTCGCGCGCCGACCGAAGAGCAGAGTCGTTCATGGCCGACTTCCGGCCACGAGACGAGAGGAAACCTGATGTTCACCACCACCAGCCTGTGGGCTGTACCGTTCGAGGACCGCGACCACAATCGCGCCGCCGAAGAGCACTACTTCATGCTGCAGGTGGCCGAAGCCGCCACGTCCGCCCGGCGAACCCCGGCCACACGCACGACACTGCTCCGTCGGCTCATCCCCACACGAGGGCAAGGGCGCTTCGGGACAGCGTGAGTCCGGGGCGTGCCCAATCGACCGGTCGCTGTTCGGAGACAGCAGCTGCAATCTGTCGCCAAGACCGCCGAGGAAGCTCAGCCGTCTGACGTGAGATCCGAGGTGGTCGGGCTGATCGCGTGCTCGCCAAGGAGGGCAAGGTCCACAGTTGACGACTGCGCGCTCGGTTCGTGGTTGGGGCCGCACCTCTACCGAGTGGCCGGTTGAGTGCCTGGCCCGGGACGGCCAAGGGCTGCCCTGCTCAGCTGGCAGGGTTGCGGCGATGAGCGGTCAACGAAGACCCTCCTCGAGCAGCTGAGTGATGCGGGCCTCCACTCCACGACTTGCGCCCAGTGGCGATCGTCCTCCTGACAGTGGGGTTCAACGGTCCCGGGCCAAGGTGCTCCTGAGGTCAGGGCAGTGCGACGTACTCCGCCAGGAATGCCCGGGCCGAGGCCGTGTCCAGTCTGTAGTCGACGTTGGTGGAGCGGCAGACTGCATCACCGGTGATCGTGATGGCGGCAACGATGTTCGTGGCCCCGAGGAAGTTCGGCCCGCCGGAGTCGCCGTAACAAGTTCCGCCGTTGCCGGTGCTGGCATTCATCGAGATTCGCAGCCAGGTCGGGTTGGTGGCGTTCAGCGTTCCCATCGCCACCATCCGGCGGTCGTCGTACAGATACTGGTGTCCGCCAGGCCCATTGGTCACCTCGTACGCGCCGTAGCCAACTGAGGTGAACCGCTGATCCCTTGGCAGACCAGACAGGGAATCGGCTTCCGGTAGCAGCGCTGGAGTGATCTCTCGGATCGCCTTGTCGAGCACCACAACGGCAATGTCGTGGGCGTCGCTTTGGTTGCCCGGATACAGCGGATCGGCTTGAAAGGTTCCGCTGTAAACCTTGTCACCTGCCTGGTAGTCCGTATCGAAGGTGACGATCACCTGCTCACCATCAGTGCCGCAATGAGCTGCGGTGAGGAAGACGGTCGGTGAGATGAGCGTGCCCGAGCAGTAGATCCACGTGCCATCGGAATACTGCGTGGCCGACACCAGGCCTCCCACGGCCGGATGCTGGTTGCCATCCGGCATCCCATCGGTGATGGCCGATGCTGGCGGCGCAGCGAAGACAGCCCCCAGAGCAGTGAGTGAGAAGAGCACGACGGTCAACAGTGTGCGGCGCATGTCCGCTCCTTCCTGATCAACGGCAGGCGACGATGAGATGCGCGCCGCCTCGCTGATGCTGCTCGGATGGGTCAGCTCGTACAGTAGCCCGAACCAAGCGACCGCGTTGTCGGCGGTCGACAGCCCCAACGCTGCTTGAGCTGCCGCCGGACGATTGCAGGGCGGCTCGCGCTCGAGTCGAAAGTGCGCTGTGTCCTCTTGGCCGGTATAGACATTCTCCGGATCTGGAACGGCGCATCGTCGAGCGGTTCGAGGTCGTCGGTTTGGGTACGCGGTGAGCCGGTGGTGTTGCGGGTGAACGAGCCCTCGCGCGGGATGCCACGACGGGCGGCAAGGATGGTGACAACGATCCGTGACAGAAGCAGGTGGACTGGTGATCAGCCGAAACGATGTCCTCGCCGCCCTCGCCCGTACCCGAGGTTATGTGCGGCGCACCCCACTGCTTCCCCCCGCGGGAACCGGTGTGTGGCTGAAGTGTGAGTTTCTGCAGTACACCGGGGTTTTCAAGATCAGGGGTGCCTTCAACCGTCAGCTTGCGGCCCTAGAACGAGGGGAGCTCCATCCATCGGTTGGGGTGGTCATCGCGTCCGGTGGTAACGCAGGTCTGGCTCACGCCTACACGGCGGGAACCCTCGGCGTCCGCGCCACCGTGTTCGTCCCCGAAACGGCGCCGCCGGTCAAGATCCAACGGATCCGCGAGTACGGCGCCGAAGTCCGCCAGACCGGCACCGAGTACGCCGAGGCGAACGAGGCGGCGATCGACTACGCCACCACCCGCGGAGCCCTGTTCTGCCACGCCTACGACCAGCCCGAGATCGCCGCCGGTGCCGGCACACTCGCGGAGGAGATCCTGGAGGACGAACCCGGCATCAACACCATCGTGGTCGCGGTCGGCGGCGGCGGACTCTACGCCGGCGTCGCGGCCGCCGCCGAAGGCCGTGCTCGCATCGTTGCCGTTGAACCGTCGGCCATCCCGACCCTGCACGCCGCCCTCGAGGCCGGCCACCCCGTCGATGTGGCCGTGTCCGGTGTTACCGCAGACTCCCTCGGCGCCCGCCGCATCGGGGACATCGCCTTCGGCATCGCCTCACGCACCCTGCCAGCCTCGGTTCTGGTCGACGAGGACGCCATCATCGCCGCCCGGTACCAGCTGTGGCGCGACTACCGCATCGCCGCCGAGTACGGCGCCGCAGCCGCCCTCGCCGCCCTCACCTCCGGCGCCTACCAGCCAGACTCCGATGAACGCGTCGCCGTCGTCATCTGCGGCGCGAACACCGACGTCCACACCCTCGTCGAACCAGAAACCAGATAGCCGTGCTGCGACCAGCAACAGCTGAACGGCACCCCGTCCAGAAGTCCCGGTTGCGCGTGCCGGTTGACGGTCGGCCTCTGCGTGCGTCCCGCACGACCGTCGGCCAGTGCGTCCGTCCCGCACGACCGTCGGCTTGCGGTGCCCGCTAGAGGTTGGAATACGGGGGTTTGCGAGCCGCACCTTACCTCCAGCGAGACTCCACAACTAGTCCCGACGCCGTGCCTGAGCTGCACGTCCGCGAGTGAGACATCACCGAGGGCGGCCGTGGCTGGAGAGATGGTCCCCCCGTGTTCGGGCGAACTGGACTTTCGTTTGATTTCCGGTTGGCGCGTTGGTCGGATCTACTTTGGCGTTGGGCGGGGTTAGCGGTTCATCCGAGCGTGTTCCCGGGAAGATTGCGACCGCCGCTGAGCCGGGCGTGAACCGAGTGGCCTCGCGGGCGGCGCAGGTCAGCACTTGGGCGGTGGCTTGGCCGACGCTGGACCAGCAGAGCCCAGTGCCGACCCGGCGCGCCTCCGCCCGGGCCGCCGCCAATCTGGCCGGCGAGCCGAGCAGATCGTTGACCGCCGCGGCCAGCGCAGCCGAATCGCCGAACGGCACCAGCACGCCGGCGCCGGACCTGAGCAGGTCCTCGGCGTAGAAGTACGGTGTCGACACCACCGCACAGCCGGCGGCCACCGCAAACGTCAGCGCACCCGAGACGATCTGCTCACGCGACCGGTAGGGCGTCAGATAGAGATCGGTGCCGGCCAGCAGCACGGCCAGTTCTTCAACGGTCAAGAACCGGTCGAGGAAGATGACGTGATCAGTCAACCCCAGATCGCGGACCAGCCGCTCCAGTCCGAGGCGATACCGCTCCCCGTCGTGCTTGACCACCTCCGGATGGGTCTGACCGGCGATCAGATAGCACACCTCCGGGTGCACGGCGACGATCGACGGCAGGGCCTCCACCGCCAGCTCCAGCCCCTTCGACGCCGAAATCAGGCCGAACGTCGCCAACACCGTACGCCGTTCCAGCCGGTCAATAACGACTCGCGGCTGCTCAGCCAACCCCGCAACAACATCGCCCGGGAGAACATCCACACCGTTAGATCGCGGTACACCAGCCAGCAAATCCGGGGCACCATGCGGCACCACGCAGACCCGGTCCGGATCGACCAGTTCCGCTTCGATGACCATCCGCCGTGCCGTCTCGGTGAACACCGTGACCATCGCCGCCAGCCTGCACAAAGCACGCAGCACCGACGCCTGCTCGACCGACGGCGCTGACAAAACGGTATGCAACGTGACCACCATCGGCACCGTCAATTTCTGGGCCAGGGTCAACACGAACTCGCCGGCATCACCACCGAAGATCCCGAACTCGTGCTCGATCAACACCACATCAACCCGAGACGACAACTCCTCCGCCGCCGCCGCGTAATCGCCCAACACATCCTGCCGGATGACGGTCATCACCTCCGGCGGATGCTCCCCCGTCACATCTCGAACAATCGACCCAATCCCGACCTCCACAGCCGGAGACGCCCCCACCAGAGCGTTCCGCAGGTCCGACGAGAACATAGCAATCCCGCACGGCCGCGGAAGGTACGTCGACACAATGGCCACGCGCACCACGATCCCCCCTTCCACTCATCAGCTCGATCGAGTAGGGCACTGCCGTAGCCCGCTGCTGTTACCTGTCCCAGAGGACGTGAATTCCCTCCCGAGGCAATTTGCCTAAGATGGCGACAATGCCCGACCCGAACTATTCATCGACATTTACGGGCTGTCTCCCATTAAGAGTGCACACGGTGCCGGAAACTGCCCAAGGATGGTTCTGACCTGCTCGATTAGACGCGCTCGGCGTCAACCGGTCAGGTTCGATCCGGGTCAGTGGGCTGACCAAGCGCGTTGTTGGGCGGAGAGGCGACGTTGCCCGACGCGATCGGTGTAGACGTTGGTGGCGGTCGCGCCGCCGCCGTAGGTGAGCATCCTCTCGAATAGCGGATTCGGTTCCCGCCGGCGCCGTCTCGGTAGGCGTAGCTGCCAACGGCACTCCCACATCCATCACCGCTGTCATCATCGGTGTCATCGGCCGTGGCAGCCTTTTTCCTGCCGCTGCCGCGGCGCCAACGGTGACTGCGGCGGCGGCGCCCAGTCCAGCGGCGACGGCCTTGCCCGACACGCCCGCCTTGCCGCTGTCGCCGTGCGAGCTGCCGGCCTCGGCCACGCCCGGGGTGCCGACGGCGGCTCCCTCGTTGACCGATCCGCGCCAAGCGCCGGTCGCGTACCCTTCGGCCTCGATGAACGCCTTGAATCGGTCGAGGTCGGCCTCGGCCTGGTTCTCGACGATATTGAGCTTGTCTCCGACCTTCTCCAGCAGGCCCTCCGGCTCGTACTCCAGTGAAAGGTGCACCGAGGTCTGGCCGCCTCCGACGTCTTCGAAGGTGACCGCTCCCGCGTTGGTCGCGCCTTCGGTCGCCGCCCACGCCACCCTCTGGTCGGGAACCTGCTCCAAGATCCGGGCCGTCCACTGACGGCGGACGCCCGCAATCTCGGCCACCCACTCCAGGCGGTCGTCGTCCAGCTGAGTCACACTCTTCACCCCGCCCATGAACTGCGGGAAGTCCTCGAACTGCGTCCACTGGTTGTACGCCGTGCCCACCGGAACGTTGACCAGAATCGACTTCTCCACCTTCGTCGTCATTTTGTCTCCCCTTCGAGATCCGCAGCGCGAGCCGGACTCTCCGACTCCTCCACCATGTCGGTTTACGTTGTAAACGTACACCCAGCTGGACTCAGTCTCCAGAGCCGTCTTTTCCGACTAAGAGCGGCCGCCCAGCCGTGGCAGCCAACAGGCACGACCCGACCGGCCACCGCGGACATCGCATCTCAGCGTGGTTCGAATGGCCGGCTCCGAGACGGTCGTCGCTCCTGCGGCGCCTGGCCGCCAGAGGTCCGTTCGCCTACCGGTCCTGCAGCGCGTTCGTCTGCGGACATGGCGACGTGGAGGGGCAGGGCGTGGCGCACCTCCCCGAGCTGGCCATCGGAAGGATCTTCGGCTGCGTGGCCCCCGACGGGACCCGGCTGCGTGACCGCGATGTGGTCGTCGAGCAGGACAACGTGCTTCACACCGGTCGCGGCATGCCGCTCTCCCGAGCACCGGGGCAGAGCAGCATCACGGGTCAGGTCTTTCACGAGTTCGACAACGGACCGACACCGGACTGCCCGACGGGAAGCTCCGCTGCGCTGCTCTCGATCAAAGTCTCATCGGTCACCTTGCAGCTAAGCACCCTCGGCGAGAACCCGGTGACCTTCGACTACACGTGCCGGGCCGCTGGGGTGGGCCGGTACGGCCACGAGGGCGATTGCGCCGCCCACCGTAGCCGGGCCACGGCAGCTGGATGGGTATCAGTCCACCTGCTGCCGCCGACGAGCCCGGCCGCGGCCGCCGGGCTGCCCTGCTTGCGATTGGTGTGCAGCTGTTACGTCCCGTTAAACATGAGCCGCGCCAGCTTGGCTTTGTCCACGTCTCGACCGAGCAGCTGAGAAAGCTGCCACACCGCCGTTACGGGTGCTGGCGGGTGGTGTCGTTGCTCATGTGTCGAAAAGACCGGTCTGGAAAGCGAGGACGATTGCCTGGGCCCGGTCCCGCAGGCCGAGCTTCAGCAGCAGTCGAGTGACGTGGGTCTTGACGGTTGTGTCGCTGATGAACAGCTGCGCCCCGATTTCGGCGTTGGACAGGCCTTGGGTGATCAGCCGGAAGACATCCATCTCTCGAGCGGTGAGGGTGTGCACGGCGGTCGGGGGTGCCTGCCGGTGCAGGTGGGTGAACTGCCGGATCACGCGTTTGGTCACGGTCGGGGAAAGAAGAGCGTCTCCGGCGGCAACGGTCCGCACTGCGGCTATCAGCTGGTCGGGCGGGTCGTCCTTGAGGACGAAGCCGCTCGCTCCCGCCTTGAGGGCTTCGTAGACGTACTCGTCGAGGTCGAAGGTGGTGAGGATCAGAACTCGCGCCTCGCCCTCCTCGGCCAGCAGCCGCCGCGTAGCCTCCAAGCCGTCGAGGCGGGGCATCCGAATATCCATCAGGATGACGTCGGGGTGGAACCGGCGCGCCTGTGACAGCGCTTCGAACCCGTCGGCCGCCTCGGCCACAACATCGATGTCGGCTTCGTTGGCGAGCAGCAGCCGGAATCCGGCGCGAACCATCGACTGGTCGTCGACCAGGAGAACTCGAATGCTCATACGAGACTCCCCCGGACAGCCGGGACGTGGCTCGGCTCAGGCAGGTCGTTCATCACAGTCCTCGCCGAAGGGGCTGGAAGTCGCTGCGGTCCTGCACGCCTCTCCCGACGTCACCCCGATCAAAGGGAAGCCGGACGTGCAGCACGAACCCACCGGAATCCGAGGCACCCGCTGACATCTCCCCACCGAAGATCTTGACCCGCTCGCGGATGCCCACCAGACCATGGCCGAGGCCATCGTGGGTCGAGGGGCCCTGGCCGTCATCGCGTACCTCGAGCTGCAGAGCCCCCGCGCCGTAGCAAACCTTCACGTAAGCGTGCCGAGCGTGCGCGTGCTTGAGCGCATTGGTGAGCCCCTCCTGCAGCACCCGGTAGGCCGACAGGTCGAGGCCGGCGGGGAGGGAAGACGGCTCGCCGCAAATCTCCAGCTCGACGTCCAGCCCGGCGGCGCGAACACCGTCAACCAGAGCCCCCAGGTCGTTCAATCCTGGATGTGGCAGCAGCTCGAGCTCGTCGCCCTCTCGTCGCATGGCCGACAGCAGCCGGCGCATCTCGGTGAGGGCGGCCCGGCCGGCCTCTTCGGCACTTGCCAACGCCGCGCGGTCTGCCGCGTTCGACTCCGGCATCCGGTGGCGAACAGCTCCCACCTGAAGAACCATCACACTGACGGCATGCGCCACGACATCGTGCAGTTCGCGAGCGATGCGGCCCGCTCCTCGGCCACCGCGACGCGTGCCGCCGCCTCTCGTTCTCGCTCGGCGCGGTCAGCCCGCTCGACGGCGGCCACGGTTTGCTGAGCCCGACTGTGCAGGGTGAAGCCAACGAGCCAGCAGATCACGAACAGCGCTGGGGTGAAGGTCAGCTCTCCGACGGTGCGTTCGGGGTCGTTGAACACGATGATGGCCGCTGCGGTGAGCAGCAGGATGAGCCCCCCTCGCGCGCGGTTGTGGTCGCTCAAGTTCCCCAGTAGAAAAGCAGCGCCCATCCCGGCGAGGAACACCCCGGGCTGCGCCACGATCAGCCGGCCGTCCAGGAACGACAGGGCCGCGCTCAACACCCACACGGCGGCCGGAGCGGCGAAGGGGAAGCGACGACGCAGGAGCAGGCTGAGGACAACCAGGGCCAGCGCGGCCGTTTCCAACCCCACCCTCGCGCCCGCCGGACGCAACGGGTCCTGGCTGAGCAACGTCCCAGCTGCGCTCGCGGCTGCCGCAACCACGATCAGCAGATCGAGCCCGTACCTCGAACAGACCAGCCACACTCGGCTCATCTGGCCAACGTACGTGAGCCACCGACTCCAGGCGTCCTACCAAAGAAGGACCCACCTCGTACGTAGGCATCAACGCGATCGCGCGCTTTTCGACGACGCGACCGAGTGACCCGCCGACTTAGCGTCATAGCCGCAAGGTGATCGCGCACCTTCGCACCGGTGACTCAGCTATCCAAGGAGTGTCGTCGTGAGGGATCTCGTAGCAACACCATCCGGAGCAGTGACGGCCGAGCGGCCGATCCCGTACCAGGGTGCCGGAGCGCCCGACACGGCAGGAAGCCCGGAGTCACCCATGCCACCTCGCCCACTCCGGCAGCGTCGAGCGTCGGTGAGGACGAGGATCGGCAGGCTCCTGTGGGCCCTGGCCGGGGTGCTGGCGACCGCACTCACGATCTCCTGGCTCCTCTGGTCCGGCCGGCACCCGCTGCTCGGAACAACAGGGGTGAACCTGCCGGTGACCTACCGGCTGAGCCCTGCGGCGTACGCCGGCGCCCTGGCCGCCTGGACCTGCTTTGCACAAGCCTTCCGCCGCTAGTTCTCGCCACGCCCCGCCCGTCAACGCCTACCCGCCCTACCGACTACCTACAGGAGAATGTGAGATGACCAGCACCACCGAAGCTCCCGCACCGGCCCGAACCCGGCCCGGGCTGCTCGATCCCGCGACCTACCGCACCAGCCTCCACCTGACCGCTGATCTGATCATCGGTACGGTCACCTTCACCATCATGGTGACCCTGCTGGCGCTGTCTGCCGGCCTGATGATCACCCTCGCCGGCATCCCCCTGCTGCTCGCCACCCTGCTCGTCGCCCGCTACATCGGCATCGTGGAACGCAAACGCGCTCACGCCGGCCTGGTTCACCGGCATACGGTACCGGCATCCCAGCCCCGGGCTCGCGTTCGCGATCGCCTGCGTGATCGGGCCGACTGGCGAGCTGTGCTCTACGCGATCCTGCTGTTCCCCGTGGGAATAGTCACGGGAACCCTGACGCTCGCCGGCTGGGCGACCGCCGTGGGCTTGCTCACCTCGCCCCTGCACGCCGGACGGGTCGGTTCAGTCCCCTACCTGACCGGCATCAACCTGGACGGGCCGGTCGCCGCGGCCGCGTCGGTAGGGGCAGGCCTGGCGCTGCTGCTGCTGATGCCCGCCGTCGTCCGAACCCTGGCCCGCGTGGACACCGCCCTTGTGCACCGGCTGCTCACCTGAGGTCCCGTCGTATGGACGAGGCGCATTCGCCCTCGCCCGGTTGTCCACCAACTTCTTCGAAGGAGTGTCGCCGTGAGCCACCCCGTCAGCACAACAGCACGATCCCGGCTCGATCGATCGAGCCAGCGTCCGGGGCAGCTGCCCCAGTGGTCGCTCCGACGAATCCTCGGCACCTGGGCGGCTGCTGCTCTACCGATGGCCACCTTGTCCTGGGTCATCGCCCCCTGGCTCGTCGGCGTCGGCATCTTCGAGGGTGGGAGTGCCCAGTTCCGCGCCTTGACGCTCTGCCTGACCGCCGGCCTGGTCTGGCAGTTCGTGATGGTCGTGATCCTGCTGCGCCGTGAACAGGGTTCGCTGCGTTGGTCGATGATCAAGGACGCGCTGTGGCTGCGAGCCCCCCGCAGCCCACGCACCGGACGACGCGGCGGACGGCTCTGGCTGGTCCTGTTGCCCCTGGTGCTGGCCATTGCGGCGGAGGAGGCGCTTCCGACCCTGTCCACACCGGCTACCCGAGACCTCGGCCTGGTCTTGGGATCCCCCGCCGGACAGAGCTTCATGGCCGGGAACTGGGGGTGGTTTGCCTTGCTCGTCGGCATGTTCGTCTTCAACACCGTGCTCGGCGAGGAACTGCTCTTCCGGGGCCTACTGCTCCCTCGCATGCGGGGCGCCTTCGGTCGCTGGGACTGGGTCGCCAACGGCTTCCTGTTCGCGATCTACCACCTACACGTCCCCTGGGTCATTCCCCAGACCCTGCTCGTCGACACCTTCGTGGTGGCGGGCGCCTCGCGTCGCTACCAGAGCGCGCTGATCGGCATCGCCGTGCACAGCGCCCAGTCGGTGTACTTCACCGCCCTCGTCCTCGCCCTGGTCATGCGATGACGCCAGCTGCGCTGCCTTCACACCTAGGCAGCCCGCGCACACCAGCTCCCGACAGGGACACTCACGCCCATCGCCTTTCCACCAACCCGAAAGGACCGGAAATGTCTCAAAGGCCAACGCAACGTCCGCCGTCACGCACCGACACAGGGGCCGGCGACCCGGCGACGCGCAGCACCGAAGTCCGAGCACCAGGCGACCGCGAGGAAGGACCGTTGCTGCGGCTCGCGGCAGCTGTCGGAATCGTCGGCATCGCACTGCAGGTGGTGATGGACCGCCTCCATCCACACCGGGTGGACCCGAACGACTCAGTCGCCGTGTTTCGCGAGTACGCCGAATCTCACGACTGGACCTGGGTGCACATCGGACAGTTCGCCGGGACGCTCTTCATCGTCATCGGGCTCTTCGCCTTGGCGCGCTCCTTGACGCGGCAAGGCGGAACGGCCGGCGCCCTCGGCGTCTTCGGCGCTGTCACCAGCGTCCTGGTGGCGGCCGTCTTCACGGTGCAGATGGCTGTCGACGGAGTGGCCCTGAAGGCGGCGATCGGCGCCTGGGTGGGGGCCCCAGCAGGAGACAAATCGGTCGCCTTCCAGGTGGCCGAGAGTGTCCGCTGGACCGAGAAGGGCCTGGGCGGGTTCTTCCAGATGCTGGAGGGTGCCACCTTGTTGGTGCTCGGCCTGTCGATCGCGCTCGGCGCCCGCTACCCGAAGTGGCTCGGATGGGTCGCTGGGCTCGCCGGGGTGTCGATGATCGCGGGGGGCACGACCACCGCGCACACCGGATTCTCCCAGCAGGCGGGCCTCATCCTCTTGCCGGCGACCGTACTTCTCGCCGTATTCCTGATCGGCACCTTCATCCTGATGTGGCGCCGCCGCGCGACCCACTGAATCGCCGTCGGTACCGGGCCCTCGATCCCGTCGGGACCTTCGGAGCCCTGCCTCATCCCGTGCGGTGCCTCCACCTCGCGGTCCCCGGGATCCCACAACTGCTGACAAGGAGATCTGATGACTCAAAACGCGATCGTCACCCGAAGCACAGGCCCTTCTCGGCGTCGGGTGCTCCGGAGACGGATCGGCAGAACTGGCTGGGTGGTGATGACGGTCCTGTGCTTCGCGACCCTGGCCCTGGTCGCGCCCTACCTGCAGTTCAACCCCACCAGCTATTTCGAAGAACAGCGCGCGGTGTACCTGCGGCGGGAGGTGACTCTCGGCCTGCACATCTGCGGATCCATGGTCGCCCTGGCCATCGCGCCGTTTCAGCTCCTCCCGCGACTCCGGCGCCGTCGCGCACGCGTGCATCGCGTTCTCGGCTTCACCTACCTGACAGCTGCCACGGTAGGTGGTCTGGCCGGTCTCGGGATGGCCACCACGGCGTACACGGGCACCGTCGCCTCCCTCGGCTTCGCAGCCATGGCGATCTCCTGGCTCGCGTGCACGTGGGTTGGTTTCGGACTCATCATGCGCGGGCGGGTCGCCGACCACCGCCGATGGATGATCCGGAGCATCTCCCTCGTCCTCGGTGGCGTGACGTTACGTCTGATGCTCGGCATCTACAGCGCAGTGGAGGATTCGATCCATTCCTGGTTGCCCTTCTCCACGATCTACGCAGCGACCGCCTGGCTCTGCTGGGTGCCGAACCTCCTGATCGCACTCTGGATCACCCGAACCTCCGCGGAGGTGCCCCGTTCGTGGCCGTCGGAAACATCGGAGGGGAAATGGGCGCGGGGCCGGACAACTCGGCGGTAACGGCCGTGCAGCAGACCCGTTGGCATGCGGGAAGAATCGGTAGCAGCTGACAGCCCTACGAGGCTACCAGCCGCGGCCTGGAGCTCCTCCACAATCTGCCTAATCGGCATGTACGCCCTCAAAGCGCTAATGCCGGCTTCGCCGACGTCGTAGAAGACGCTGTACCCGACCCGCACGTGGGCGCTCGTGGGAGGTATGCCAGCGAACTCGCCAGTATGAACTCCGACAAAGTCGGCCTCGAGGGCGGCGGCGCCGTCGGCGATGGCGATGCTCCGGAGCTCGGGGTGAGCATCGAACATCTGTGCGTGCATGGCGATAATGAAGTCACGAACGGCTTCCCGGCCGCGGATCTCCTGACCCGACTCCATCGTCGTCCACAGCACGTCTTCGGTGAAGAACTGGGCGAAGTCGCCACGCTCGCGCAACTTGTCCAAGTAAGAGTTCATCGTCTGCGTCGTCGTCTCAAGCGACATGGCTTACCCCCATTCGGCTCCCGCGAGTCAGGGCTCCGTCCGCGCTGAGCCGCTCTGCCCCGCTGGGTCCCAATATCCTCGTCTCGGGTGCGGGCTGTCGAGGGTTCAATGAAGCGAACTGTCCTCAATCGATCCGCAGACACAAAAAGAGAGCCCACCAAACGGTGGGCTCTCTTCGTGTGAGCGTTCAGTTCTTGTGCGCACTCCGGTAGGCCTGCGCAACGTCCGCTGGGATCCGTCCGCGTCCGGAGACCTTCAGACCATGTGCCTGGGCCCATTCTCGGATGGCTCCCGTGTCGGCCTTGCCCGCACCTGGACGGCCGTTGGCGGGGGCGCGCTTGGCCCGCCCGCCGATCCTGCGACCTTTGGAGACGTACTCGTCGAGGCCCTTGCGCAGATTACCTGCGTTCTGCTTCGACAAGTCGATCTCGTACTCAACACCGTCGAGTGCGAAGCTGACGGTCTCCTCTGCCTTGCTGCCGTCGATGTCGTCGACGAGTTCGGTGATGACTTTCTGCATTGCTGAGCTTCCTCTTTCCCGAGAGTTCCTGACGGGAATATCGTAGCTCCAAATTTCAATGATTGAAGGTCAAACGAACGCTGTCTGCGATTCATCTCCTTCAGCATGGGTCGCCGACGGAAGGTGCTGGCCCCTTTGGCGGCCCTTACCCCCAGAAGCCGTACATCGCCATGATCGGGAACAGATGATCGTGACCAGACTGGCGGGCACCACTGGTCCAGAACGGAAATCCAGCCCGCGTGCGCTGGACCCCACCCCTTCAGTTCAGAGATGGCCCGACGGCACCGCCCTCATCGCGCAGGACCGGCCCTGCCACACACCCAGCTCATGGCCCGCCACGTAGTGGGTGGGCTGCCAGCTGAGCCTGCAGCCTGACCAGGTACCATCGTCCGCGGGTTGGGAGCTGCCCGACGCGCCCGAGCAGCCGGCTCAGTCGGTTTGGGCCGGGCACCCTGATTCGCTGGAGAGACCGTGTAGAGGGTCATTCAGCCGCCGGCGCTGCGGCATCCGTTTCGGCACTCGACGGGGAGCGAGTGCTCCTTCTCCGACTGCTGCCGCAGCCGTTGATTCTGCCAGCTGGCAGGCCCCCAGCGCCCGGCTGACGCGGGCTCCGTTGTTGGCCGGTTCGTGGTCAGCGGCGCGGGGGGCACCGCGACGCGCTTTGGTGTGTCGTCGGCGAACCGTCGACCGGGTGGGCTCGCACTTCCCGGTCGCTGAAGCCGCCCAGGGCCCGGCGACCCGTCCCAGGCTGGTCGGTGGTTGTTAGACGCGTCTGGTTCAGGCTGCGTGCTCGATCGCCTCGTTCGGCTGGGCGTGCCGAATCTGGTTCACGCCAGCGTCGCGATGTGACCTATTCGTGCGAGTTCGGAGTCGAGAAAAGGGGGACCACCCTGGCGTCCGACCACCAGGGCATGGTCTCCAGCAAGGGGTGCCACCACCGCCGTGGCGCCACCCCACCCCGGTAGCCAGCCATCGTGCAGCTCGACCCGGTGGATCGTGTCGAACGATCCGAATCGGGCGAGTCCCTGACCGTCGAGTTCTGGCGCCAACGCTGTCCGCAGAGACACCATCGCCGCCGGTGACACGCTGATCAGCAGCGCCCAGTGGGCGCGGAAAACAATAGGTGAAGCACTCACCAGTATTTCCGCTGCATGCCGGGGATCCCTGGTCATGCTCTCGAGCGTCTCCAAATCGGACTGCAAATTGCCGCCGCTGGGATAGCGAGAGACCCACTCCACCGAAACACCGGGAATCCGGTGACATGCCGCCACAATCGAGTCGATCAGCCGATCGGGAGCTGACCGAATCAGAAAGTCGTTGACAATAATGCCGCCGACACGCTCGACAATCTCAATCGCATGAATGTTCGCGCCCGCCTCACCAAGTGCCGTGGCCACCGCACCCAAAGACCCAGGCCGGTCTGGCAGCGAAATCCGCAGCAAATACACGCCATGATCATCGCCTACCCCAGCCAGGTTCTCGTTCAATCTCTCCGAACGCATGGCCCTGCGCCGACGGCTACCCAGACGGGCGACCGCAAGCGGTGCCAAGTGGAGACGTCTCCGCACCGCGCGCCGCACGGCTGAATACGGGCCGGGTTTCGAGCGTTGCAGTATCGGCGGAGAACCTGGGAGCTCCTGCATCTTTTCGCGATGACGCACTCAGCCTCCGCAGTCAAGGACCGGGGCGGGCGTCGCCCGCACGCGAATCGTCGACCGCGACAACCTGCACGCCGCCGCCTCGTGAATGCCTTCGGCATCATCCGCCGAGCCTTCGACCAGCTCAGCCCACCGTGAGCTGCGCGCCGGGTTCGCCGTCGATAGCGCGCCGTCCGTGGTCGAGCAAGTCACTCAGGTCTGGACGGCGCGCTTGAACTCAGAGGTTTACCGGCCGCAGCACCCGGTTGATTCCGTGGGCGATCTGCCGGTTGCCCTTGTTGATGTTCTTGCGCACGATGCGAGGATTGGCGTCGTTGCGATCGGCATCGAGTAGCTTCACTCGATTCCCCTTGCGAACATCAACCCTGACGATGCCCCCAGAGGCCATGGTGAGCCGGACGCCATCGGCCTTGAGCGCCTGGCGGTAGTTGATCCTGGTGCCGGGCACGACGTGGTAGAGCAGCACGGTTTCGACGGTATCGATGCCGAGCGCCGCGACTGCTTGGAACGTCTGCTTCTCTGTTCGCGGCTTCTTGCCCGTCAGGTCCGTGACCAAGATCCGGAAGGCCCGATCATCGGGCAAGAACGCCGTCACCGGCGTCTTGCCGTCGGCCAGCACGCCGACTGCGCTGCCGGGCTTAGCGGCCAACACCGCCCCGACGGCGTTGTCGACAATGTCGTAGTCACGCCAGTTGTGGTCGAAGCCGCTTCCGTCCTTGGCCAGCACCTCGGCCAGGCTGCGAGTCCCCAGCGAGAAGAGTCGGCCTGGGCAGGCCCGACCGTGGTCACGGCGAGTGTGCCCGACAGCAGCACAGCAGCACCCGCGGCGACGAGACGACGAATTCCCATGATGATCCCCCTTGATTGAGCCAGTGACCCCGTGGTCACGTAGTCGAAGCATGATTCCCACAAAGTTCCCGCCACGGATGCAGGACGGAGAGGTTTCGAAGCGCAGGTCTGGTTCCGGGTAGGCCGCTCTCTCGGAGGTGCAGTCGAGCTCAGATCGCCAGAGTTGGGTCTCAGTGGTCGGCGTCGAGGGCAGCGCCCAGCAGGAGTGCGGTGTTAGTGACCCAGAGCCACACCAAGAAGCCCATGACTCCGGCCGGAGGCCCGGAGACGGCGTCGTAGTTGGAGAAGTTGAGGACGTACAGCCCCCCAGAGCCGATCCGGCAAACCATGAGAGCGATTGTGAGCGGAATGCGGATAAGCCCCCGAGCCCGTACCGGCGTTATCTAGAACCGGGTACGACCGCTTCTCGGCTTACGAAGGAAGAAGTAAGGGTATGTGTCGGTTGCCATCGGGTACGCCTCTCGTTGCCCCCGAGGCTATTGGGGGTCAGTGTTGCACAACAGGAATGGGCGAGGTCCGTCGGGTGCTCGCCAGGGCAATCGATGCCATCAAGAGCTGGGGCCGAGCCCCGCCGCCAGTCCTGACGGCTGACGGGGCCATGGCCCAGGCCAGGCAGGCTCACATCAAGCAGCTCCAGACCCAAGGGGAGCGGCGAAGAAATGCTCGGGGGATCATCAGATCGCCGCTCAACGCCAACTATGCGGTACGCGCGCCGCTTCCTCCACGGGAAGCAGATGTCCACTAGCGGTCACGTCCACTACTGGACACTCCGACCGGGGCAAATCCCACGGCCCCACCACTACTGTCGAACATGAAGCCCGCCTGATCCCCTGATTCCTCCCCTGTGAGCAGGCAGGGCTTCGCTTGGGCGGCTACCTGACAGATCCGCCCATGGTGCTCGGGGCACCCACAGAGCCCGGAGCGAAGACCGAAGCGCCCCCGACTTTGTGGACGGGGGCGCTTTGTTTTCGCCGGCGATTCCCGGCGAGAAAGCGCAGCGGCGGGGAGACGTGCGGGGGCTCCATCTGCTCGCCGCTGTCTGGCCGCCAAGCGTGCGCCGGAGAACGACCGGGCGGAGGACGCGTTCCCGAGTGGGCATAGTGGACGACCCGGGCCATGAGCGGCCAAGAATCAGGGACGGCTGGGTCGTACGAGGCGGACGCATGCCGGTGCCGCTCGAAGCCTTCGCGGACCCGCTCGGTGATCTGGTGGCCGTCGACCGGTCCGGCGAGCAGCAGCAGCCCGGCGGCAACGAGTTCCTCGGCGTAGCTCGAGGCTGGACTTGCGAACCATGACCCGGCGAGGGTGCCGGCACATTCCGTCCGGAGGTCATCGCGACGATAACGGGCCAACTCACGAGGAGCACGGCACATGACCGCTGAAAGTCGGACGCTGTTTACGCCGCAGCGGATCGCGTCATGGTCAGGCACGGGAGGTGTCTATTTGCACAAGGGCTGATTGTGGGGGGTTCCCGGACTCGCCCCCCGGGCCTGGAAGGTAGGGCCCGGTGACCGCAGGGTGCTCCCCGAATGGGCTCTGCGGTCACCGGGTTCACTGCGGTGAGTCACGTCGTCATAGCGAAGTGGAGAGGCGTCATGAACAATCTGCCAAGCTTCCTCGCGTTCACGGCAGCGATCTTCGGTGCGATCGCCGCCTTACTGATGCTGCTGAGCCACCTGGAGCCAACCTCACGGACGACACAGAAGGCATCGGTCTTCTCTGCAGACAAGGAGGGGCCGCGAGCTGACCGAGGCGACCCTGTCCGCCCAACCAGCCATTCGCTTCGGCCATGAACTGATCGCACCCGGGATGCTCGAGCATTGGGTGCGGGTCGGCTGGGAGCGGAGCCATGGATCGCTGTTCGTCTGCGACCCTAGCCAACCCGGCGATCGGGCACATTAAGAACGCCCCCGGCGAACCGGGGGCGCTTGGTGTTCGCAAGGATCGGGCGTCCCCCGAACATCCTGGGCGGCTGGGCCCTGGCCGCCCCGAAGCGAAGTCCTGCCTCGGGGGGATCCGGGCCACAGACTTCACCATTTCCACTCTAGACAGGGTTGTCTGCCGCCGCAGGCGTTTGTTCGTGCAGTCTTCAGCGTGACACCCATCCGGGAGGTGGCCGCCAGGTGTCGGCGACGTTCACCGAGGTGCTCGAGCTGTCGGCGGTGCAGATGAAGATCACTGCGGCCGGGCTTCTCGAGGTCCGGAGCACATCTCGGGGATCGGAGCTCAGGGGCTGGACCTTCGATCGGGTCCAGCTGAAGAATCTCAGGCTGTCGGTACGGCCGCACACCGAACAGGCCGGCGTATTCAGGCCGCCGAAGTCAGACATCATTGCCGCGCTCCGGTTCCGAGTTTCCACGGAACATCGGTCCACGAGATGGCGGGGGTGGCGGTGGGGCGGATCAAAACCTTGAGGTAGCTGGCCTCGTTGGTGCTGCTGTTGAAGGTGCCGCGGGTCAGGTTTTCCACGGATGACACGCCGTAGAACCTCGGCCATGTCGACTCGGCGCTCAACGGCTGATCGGTGGCCGAGTCATAGCTGTCCCCGTTGAACAGGTAGACCAGACCGGGGAAGGTCGCGGTCTCCTGGGCGATGGTGCCGACGATGGAGCGGTACGGGCCGGCGGTCATCGCGTCGGGGCTGGCCGGGAACATGTTGGCGTGGGTCATCAGCACCACCGTCACCAGCCCTTGCTGGCGGGCGACCGCGAACGCCTGCTTGATGATCTTCACCGCCGCGGCGGACCGTTTCGCCACCTCGGCCCGCTGGGCCGCTGTGGGCCGCTGATGGCCACCCCAAGGCATCAGCCCGTTGTCGGAGCCGACCGCGTGGAAGACGGCGAAGGACACACCGGACCGGACGGCGGTGACGTTCTCGGGAAAACCGGTGTCGGCTTGGGAGGTCATCGCAACGCTGCCGGCCATGGCCGGCCCAGGGTTCGACTTGAAGGTGGTCCGCAGCGCGGCCAGGCGTTCCAACGGGTCGTAACCACCGTTCTCGCGCCAGGAGCAGTCAGCCCATTCGTTGTCGCCGAAGGTGTAGATCAGCGGGTCTTGGAACCGGTCGAACGCGGCTTTGACCTGGCGGTAGTGGGCGGTGCTGCACGCTGTCCCGGAGGCCTTGATGTCGCCGAGGTGGAAGACGAGTTCGATGTCGGGGTCGGCGTTGAGTTGATCCACCAGCTGAGGAAGCTGCCGCTGCTGCTCGCGGCTGTCAGGGAAGTCACCCGACACCGCGAAGGTGAGATTCGGCTCGCGCTGATCGCCGCAGCCATCGCACGGCTTCTGCGGCTCGGCCGCGCACGCCGCCAGCAGCCCGGCAAGCAGCACCGAGCCGAGCGCGGCCGTGAATCTGTTCGCCTTGATGGATCTCCCCAAGGTGTCGCGGCGCGCCCCCACACCAGGCAGACCCGGTCAGGGAAAACATCGACGACGTTTCACGGATCAGCTGTCGGCTCTCGATACAACGGACAACCCTGGAGACGCCCGACAGGCCAAGCCATGACGTGACCCCTCACCTCAGGACTCACCGGCTTTGCCCACCGGCACCCCCTTCGGGCGGATGTGAGCCCGCCCGCGAAGCTGCCCGGACCGAGCGGACCCGGACCGCTTCGAAATGAAATTACCGATCGCAAATGGGCAGGTTCTTAGCCGAGTCGAGTCAACACCGGACTAGCGCCACTGGAAACTAGGTCGCTGCCGTCCGACGATCCGAGCGCTGACGGGCGGGACGTTGGTGCCCTGGCTTCGCTTCCGGGCGGTCCTAGTCTGAATGGGCGGGGTTCGTCAGTGGAGAGTTCCGACGGTCGGAGGATCGATAAGCGGCCACCAGCGAAGTGAGGCTGGACTGTCCTCGATCGTGATGACGGTTCAGGGTGGGGCTGCAGCGATGCATGACGAGGCTGGGTCGCCGGGGAGGACCATCCCAGCCTCGTTCGCTCGACGTGCGTACTCGATCCCCCGATCGTCAAACGTCACGTGGCGTCATTGAGACGATACGTAGCGACGGTCAACCGGGTGACCGCTGCGAGGGATTGTCCACTCTTGGACAGGTCCATACTGGACGCTCGCGGGCGGTTCTCAGGTGAGGCCGGACGGGGCCCATAGTTTAGACGAGCGGCGATCAGATGAACCCCCGGAGCATCTGATCGCGGCAGTGAAAGCTGTTCGCGGTTTGACCATCGTCTGCAGCAACTTCCCCGGCACGGCGCTCCGCGGTGCCGCGTTGAGCGAGCGCGACCAGCACATCGACCGCCGACGCGTCGATCCGGCGGTCCGCTTCTGACGTTCCAGCGCTGCACGGCCTGAGCATCCAAACGCCGCATGCTGAGCCCTCTGCAGCACCGACCGCTCACCCGTCTTCACCCCTTACTCCGGTTGCACGCCGTCACTGATTTAGGGCGCGGCGAAGTTCTGGGCCGTCACCCTGACGGGCGAGGAACTGTTTTCACGTACCCCCACCGGGTTCTGACGATTCTAAAGGCCGACACACCTGTGCACCGTCGGAACGAGCGGGCATTATCGCGGCGGATGCAACACGGGCTGGCGTGATCTGGTGCTTTATAGGTGGTGTCGGTATTTCGGCGTGTTGGTTGACCTGCGCCGCAACCAGGCTGTTACGTTAAACGCAACATTATGGCCTTTGAGGTAACGGCGTTGGGTGGTGCGGTAGTGGTCGACATGCCGGGCTCGGCGGGGCTGGTCCTGGTCGCGGGGGTGGCGCATCTGGACGAGGAGGCGGCGGTCTTCGAGGGGATGCTGACCGGCTGGGGTCGCCAGCAGGGATCTCGGCTGCTGGGTGAGAAGACGATCGCGGACCGGATCCGGCTGGTGCGACGGTTCACGGAGTTCGCCGAGTGCTATCCGTGGTCGTGGGGCCCCGGGGATGTGGAGGACTTCACCGTGTCGTTGACCAGCGGCAGCGATCGGCGTTCCCCGGCGACGATTCGCGGGTATCACCTGTCGTTGCGGATGTTCTGCGATTACGTCACCGACGCCCGCTATGAGTGGCCGAGACAGTGCCGGGACCGGTTCGACTCGGTGCCCTCGCAGGTGTGCCATGAGTGGAACACGGTTGCGCATCTGAACGCCTACGAGGGCCGCCCGGCCCGCCGGCCGCTGACCTATGCAGAGTTGCAGACCTTCTTCGACTTTCTCGATGAGCGGGTCGAACGGGCCGCCGGGTCGGGCCGCAAGGGAGCCCTGGCGGCGCTGCGGGATGCGCAGGTCTTCAAGACCGCGTACGCGTTCGGGCTGCGCCGCAACGAGTTGTGCCGGCTGGACGTGGCCGATCTGCGGCCCAACCCGCACGTGCCCCGATGGGGCAGCTACGGGTCGGTGCACGTCCGATACGGCAAGGCCGTCCGGGGCGGTGTGCCGCGCCGGCGGACCGTGTTGGCGGTGCCCGAGTTCGATTGGGCCATCGACGGGCTGCGGCAGTGGGTGGAGCAGGCCCGGCCCCTGTTCGCGGCCGCCGACCATCCCGCGCTGTGGGTCACCGAACGCCTGACCAGGGTTTCGCTGCGCTCCTTCGACCAGCGCTTCGCCGCCGTCCGGGCCGAGATCGGCCTGGACCCGGCGCTGTCGTTGCATTGTCTGCGGCACTCCTATGTCACCCACCTGGTCGAGTACGGCTATCCGGAACGGTTCGTCCAAGAACAGGTCGGCCATGCCTACGCCTCGACCACGGCGATCTACGCCTCGGTCAGCAACGACTTCAAGAACAAGACCTTGCAGGCCGCGCTCAGCCGGGTCTACGCACCCCATGACCAGGCACCTCAGGACCAGGAGGAACCGTGATGTCTCGACGGATCGTGATGGGTTGGAATCTGCGCCAGGTGATGGCCACCAGGTCCATCTTCCAAACCTCCGAGCTGGTGCCGCTGCTGGCTGAACGGGGGGTGCAGTTGTCCCGCGAACACGTCTACCGGCTGGTCACCAAGACGCCGCAACGGCTGAACATGGATGTCCTGGCCGCCTTGTGCGACATCCTCGACTGCGAACCCAACGACCTGCTCCAACCGAGTGTGCAGCATCCCGAGCAGGCCAAGACCGGCACCGGGGAACCGGGTCCGGGCATCGGCGACCTCCGTCCGATCCGGGCCAATATCCGCCGCCCTGGATGAGTCGACGCCGGGAGCCGGTCTCCTGTGGGCATTGCGGACTGCTGAAGCAGTGTTCGCGGATCATTCTCGAGCAGTCGGTCTGCCAGCCCTGTCAGCTGCGGTTCGCCCGCGACGCCCGACCCTGCCCCGGCTGTGGGGGCATCAAGGTGTTGGCGTTCTACGACGCCCGGCGCCGGCCGGCCTGCGCCGGCTGCACCGGTCACCGGGCGGTCTACGGCTGCGATCAGTGCGGCCGGGAGGACAGCCAGTGGGGCCGCCGCTGCGCGCCCTGTGTCTTGACCGAACGGCTCACCGCGCTGCTGTCCGCGCCGGGGGCCGGTATCCACCCCCGTCTGCAGCCGCTGTTCGACGTGCTGATCTGCGGCCCACGCCCCCAAACCACTCTGTACTGGTTCGACCGCTCCACCGGCCCCGCCACCCTCGCCGCGATGGCCCGCGGCGAGGTCGAAATCTCCCACGCCGCCTTCGAGGCCATGCCCCTCAACCAGACGAACACCTACCTGCGTGACCTGCTCGCCGCGGTCGGCGTGCTGCCACCCTTCCACGCCGAGCTCGAACGAGTCACCCGCTGGCTGAACACCCTCCTCACCGCCCTACCCGGCGACCAGGCCGACATCCTCACCCGGTTCGCCCGCTGGCAGGTGATCCGCCGGCTCCGGCACCACGAGCAAGCCGGCACGTTGACCCACGGCGCCATCTCCGCCGCCCGCGGCACCATCGTGGCCACCACCCGATTCATGCACTGGCAGACCAGTCGCGGACGACCGATCCACACCACCACCCAAGACGACCTCGACCGCTACTCCCAAGCCCACCGCGGCCGAGCCCTCGCCTTGGCCCCGTTCCTGGCCTGGGCCGCAACCGCCGGCACCCTCACCGACGGGCTGACCCTGCCCGCCCGGGCCACCGGCCAACCGGCGGTCACCCTGTCCGACCACGACCGGTGGGCCCAGGTGGAACTGCTCATCCACGACGACACGATCCGGCTCTACTGCCGCGTCGCCGGCCTGTTCCTGCTGCTGTTCGCCCAACCCCTGGCCCGGATCTGCCGGATGCGCGCCGCGCAGGTCAGCGAACAGGCCGACGGGCGGCTCACCGTCACCTTCGACACCTTCCCCGTCGAACTGCCCGAACCCCTCGACCAGCTCGTCCGCGAACACCTCACCCGCCGCGGCCAGGCCTCCTACGCCAGCCGGCCCGACCACTGGCTCTTCCCCGGCGGAACCCCCGGCAAACACCTCGCCACCGAGAACATCCGCCGACAGCTCGTCGAACGAGGAATCCAACCCCTCACCGCCCGCAACGCCGCCATGTTCCAACTCGCCGCCGAGATCCCCACCCCGATCCTCGCCGACGTCCTCGGCCTCGCAGCCAACACCGCCGCCCGCTGGGCCGCCCTCGCCTCACGCGACTGGAGCCAATACACCGCCCAACGGGCCAACCCCACACCCCTTTAATACCCAGAACCAATAGAGCACTCCCACCAGCAGTACCCCCGTCCGAAGTGACCGCCGAGAGGCTCGAAATTGGCTTATGTAGGTGTGACGATGAGCATGCACAAGTTGACCGCCGGGTCGGGGTATGACTATCTGACCCGGCAGGTGGCGGCGTTGGATTCGACCGAGAAGGGCCACACCGGCCTGGCCGCCTACTACAGCCGAACGCGGCGAGAAACCCGGGGTGTGGATCGGCTCGGGGATGGCCGGCATCGACGGCCTCAACGCCGGCGACCCGGTGACCGCGGAGCAGATGCGGGCGCTGTTCGGCGCCGGTATGCACCCGCTGGCCGAGCTGCGATTGCAGCAGCTCGAGGGGCCGGATCTGACCGAAGCCGACTTGCTGGCGGTGACCCGGCTGGGGGCACCGTACAGAGTCCTCGAGCATGACGTGAGTCCGTTTCGGGTCGAGGTGGCGAAACGGATCGCCGCCATCAACGAGGCGGCCGGGCTGCCCGGGGATTGGCCGGTGCCGGCCGCGGACCGGGCCCGGGTCCGCACCGAGGTGGCACGCGAGTTCTTCGCCGCCGAGCATGGCCGGGAGCCGGTGGATGCGCGGGAGTTGGCCGGGCAGATCGCCAAAGACTCCCGGCCGCGGACCCAGACGGTGGCCGGCTACGACCTGACCTTCTCCCCCGTCAAGTCCGTGTCGACGCTGTGGGCGGTCGCTCCCCCCACCGTCGCGGCGGTCATCGAACAGGCCCATCAGGCCGCGGTGCAGGATGCGTTGCGGTTCATTGAGGAGCATGCCCTGTTCACCCGCACCGGTCCGCAGGGGATCCGGCAGGTCAACGTCCGCGGCCTGGTGGCGGCGGCGTTCACCCATCGGGACAGTCGGGCCGGGGATCCGGATCTGCACACCCATGTGGCGGTGGCGAACAAGGTGCAAACCCTCGACGGGCGCTGGTTGTCGATTGATGGGCGGGTGCTGTTCAAGGCGAAGGTGGCGGCGTCGGAGACCTACAACACCGCGTTGGAGCAGCACCTCCGCACCACTTTGGGTGTCCGGTTCGCCGAACGCCTCGACAGCGACCCGACCAAACGGCCGATCCGGGAGATCGTCGGCGTCGACCCCCGACTTGAACCAGCGCTGGTCCACCCGCCGCGCCCACATCAAGGTCCGCCAAGGCGAACTGGCCGTCACCTTCCAGCGCGACCACGGCCGGCCACCCGACCCCGGTCGAAGCGCTGCAGCTGGCCCAACAGGCGACCTTGGAGACCCGGCAGGCGAAGCACGAACCGCGCTCCCTGGCTGAGCAACGGGCCACCTGGCGGGCCGAAGCCGAAGAGGTGTTGGGCGGCCGCCGGCGCGGTCAAAGCCATGATCCGCTGGGCGCTGTCGCCGAGGCCCGCGGCCGGCGTGACCGTGGACGCCGCCTGGGTCGCCGAGACGGCCGATCGGGTGCTGGCGGCGGTGGAGGAACACCGCTCGACCTGGCAGATGTGGCACGTCCGCGCCGAAGCCCAACGCCATGTCCGCACCACCGACGTACGAACTCGAGCAGCACCGATGCCCTCGGTCGATCTGCTGGTCGATGAGGTGCTGCACAGCCGATCGGTGCGGCTGGCGCCGCCGGATGACGGCATCCAGGAGCCGGAGGTGTTGCGGCGGGTCGACGGCTCCTCGGTGTACACCGTCGCCGGCGCCGACCTGTACACCTCCCAACGCATCCTCGACGCCGAGCAGCGCCTGATCGCCACCGCCGGACGCTACGACGGCGCCGTCGTCGACGAGTCGGCGGTGGATCTGGCGCTGCTCGAGATGGCCGCCAACGGCACCCCGCTGGATGCCGGCCAGGCGGCGCTGGTCCGGTCCGATGTGCAGCTCCGGGGCCCGGTTGCAGCTGGCGATCGCGCCGGCCGGGGCCGGGAAGACCACCGCCATGCGCGCTCTCACCTCGGCCTGGACCCAGGACGGCGGTCAGGTCATCGGACTCGCCCCGTCCGCCGCCGCCGCGGCTGTCCTTGGCGAACAGACCGGCATCCACGCCGACACCCTGGCCAAGCTCACCTGGTCGCTGCAGCACGATCAGCTGCCCGACTGGGCGGCCCGGATCGGCCCGCAGACCCTGGTGATCATCGACGAGGCCGGGATGGCCGACACCCTCACCCTCGACCGCGTCGTCCAGCTACGTCACCGCGCTGGGTGGCAGTGTCCGGCTGATCGGGGACGACCAGCAACTCGGCCGCCATCGGCGCCGGCGGCATCCTCCGCGACATTCGACATGCCCACGGCGCCCTGCAGCTGACCGAGCTGCACCGCTTCACCCACCCCGCCGAAGCCGCCGCCTCCCTGGCCCTCCGCGACGGCGACCCCGCCTCGCTCGACTTCTACCTCAACCACGGACGGGTGCATGTCGGCGACCTGGCCACCACCACCCAGGACGCCTTCACACGCGTGGGCGGCTGACCGGGCGGCCGGGCTGGACGCGATCATGCTCGCCCCCACCCGCGAACTGGTCGCCGACCTCAACCACCGCGCCCGCACCCACCGCCTCGACGGCACACCGCCCGGCCGAGAAGTCCAGCTGGCCGACGGGAACCTGGCCAGCGTCGGGGATGTGATCATCACCCGCAGCAACGACCGCCGACTCCGCGTTTCGGCGAGTGATTGGGTGAAGAACGGCGACCGGTGGACCATCACCCACATCAGCCGCCACGGCGACCTGACGGTCCGGCACACCCGCAGCCACCTCACCGCCCGGCTTCCCGCCCGATACGTCCACGAGATCCGCCGAGCTGGGCTATGCGACCACCATCCATGCCGCCCAAGGGGTCACCGCCGACACCATGCACGGCCTCGTCACCGGTCAGGAGTCCCGGCAGCAGCTGTACACCATGCTCACCCGCGGCCGGACCGCCAACCACCTCTACCTGCAGGTCGTCGGCGACGGCGACCCCCACACCGTCATCCGGCCCGACACCGTCAACCCCCGCACCCCCACCGAACTCCTCGAACAGATCCTGGCCCGCGACGACGCCCCCACCTCCGCCACCACCCAACTGCGGCAACTCAGCGACCCCGCCGTCCGGCTCCATCAGGCGGTCCAGCGCTACACCGACGGGCTGCACGCCGCCGCCGAACAACTCGTCGGACCCCGCATCGTGGACGCGCTCGACCGCCGAGCCGACCAGATCGTGCCCGGCGTCACCGACGAGCCAGCCTGGCCGACCCTGCGCACCGACCTGATCGCCCTCGCCGCCGAAACCGGCGACCATCCCCTGGCCCACCTCCACCAAGCCACGCTCGGGCGGGACCTCAGCACCGCCGGAGACATGGCCGCCGTCCTCGACTGGCGCCTCCCCGAACCCGCACCCACCCACGTGCACACCACCACTGCCCTGGCTACCCGGAATCCCCCAAGCCATCCAGGCTCACCCCGACTGGGGTGACTACCTCGCCCAACGGTCCCAGCTGATCACCAACCTCGCCCATGACGTCCGCCACCACGCCCTCCACGACGGCACCCAACCCGCATGGGCACCGCCGGGCCGACAGTTGAGCGCCGCCCTCATCGGTGACATCGCGGTGTGGCGGGCCGCTAACGGCATCGACCCCCACGACCAGCGACCCACCGGACCGGCACAACTGCAGACCGCGTCGATCGAATGGCGACAACGCCTCGACCAAAGCATCGCCCAGGCCAGCGCCGACCCGGCCGATCTCGGATGCCCCCAGGCGGCAGGCTGCAGCCAGAACCTGGCGAAGTCGCCAGCACGACAATCAAGACCACCGGCCCCATCACTCAGAGAGCCACCGCGGGCCGCAGCCACCAGGCCCGAGCCGGTAGAGGACCCGTCCCCAAGCAGGAGGACCGATAGAATCATCGTCTGCAGCGCAGCAACTGGGCGGACGGCGTGGGCCTGGCGGATCGTATCTGCGCTGGCCTCCGAGAGTCCGAAATGCTTCACTTCGTCTCTCGGCGTCAGGTTTACGGACGGTCCCATCGACGTCCCGATCGGAACGTCTGGCACGGTGCGTGTGAAGCAGTCGATGTGGTCGATGCAGAGGCGCTGCAGCACATAATCGACGCCATGCCGATGGTCCGATCAGACTCTTCGGTCGGGAGGAGTCGAACTCGAAGCGGGAACTTGGTGACCATGACCACCTCGTCACGGATCGGCTCCATCCCGCGCATTCCGGTCTCGTTCGTCCGAGCCGTCAGCCTGAGCGGTGTCAAAGAAACGTCACCCCGGTCATGGCCCGCGGTTGCGTTGATGCCGTGGTTGGTGTCGACGGGGGGGTCGGCAGCTCGGGCGGCCGTCGTTGGACCGTTGATTGAATGGTGAGGACAGCTCGGTGACGAGGCCGGACTGGTAGGCGATGACGACTAGCTGAGCGCGATCGCGGGCGCTGAGCTTGGTCATGGCTCGGCTGATGTGGGTGGGGCGGTGGCTTCGTGCCGACCAGGGCAGTCTCTCCGAATGAGTTCGTGAGCAAGGTTTTCGGCACGCCCCCGATCAGCCCCAGACGTGATGTTGAGTCATGAAGCCGGTCCGGGCGGTGTCCAAGCCGCCCTACACGCTCAACCCAAGCCAGGAACTCGACAAACTCAACAACCATCGCAAGCCGAGAACCATGACCATCATTGCCGCGGTCACCGACAGCAGGGAGGCCACCACGCACTGGTCGAGGCCGTCGCGGAAGCCAAGCAACTAGGCAGCGATCTCGTCGCCATCAACCTCGGCAACACCGAGTTGGACGTGACGAATCTCGACACCGACGGCGTCACCGTCGCCGTCGTCGACCGCAGAGGCAAGGACAAGGGGAACTCACCGATGCCGTGCTCGACGAAATCGCCACGCGCAAGGCCACTCGCCTCGTCATCGGCGTCAAGCGCCGGACGCCGGTCGGTAAGGCGATCCTCGGCAGCCTCGGCCGCGACTACTGCTCAACAGCCCGGTCCCGGTGCTCGCCGTCAAGCTGCCCGAAGACGCGTTGCCGTCAAGCTCATTGACAACCTGCCCGCCGGAATGCGCCGCGTCACGGGCTGAACGATTCGACAACGGCGGCGAGATCGACCTACCGCGGCGATCGACCTACCTCCGTCCAAGCCGTCCAACTTGAAGGCGCACGGCATAGAGGGATCGCTCAAAACCGGTCCGACGCCAGAGGATCGGAACCCGAACCGAAAGAAGCTGGCGCGTCATCGAGAGGTTGTCCCGCTTCGCGTTGAACTTTGGTGGCGGTCAGCATGATCGTCAGGCGGCGATCACGGGTTCATCATGACGGATGCTGCCGGCAGTCTGCGCGGCAATATGCGCATCGAGGGCGGTGCGGAGGGCGGGCAGGTGCAGGTGGCCGTTGACACGGCGGAACTGCTTGCCGGCCTCGATCATGCCGGCGGCGCACCAGCGCAGTGCCATCGTGCCGTTCTGCCAGTTCTTCACATTGCTGGAGTGGGTACGGGCGATGGAGATCATCGACTCGATGCAATTGGTGCTGCGCAGCGTTCGGGCCAGCGTCGGCGACACACCCAGCCGCAGCACGGTCAGCGTTTCGGCCAGGCCCTCACGCACACTGCCGGCCGCTCCAGGGTGGGTCCGGTCCAGCTCGTGGGCGAGGGCTTCGAGTTGCGCCTCGGCCACGATCGCCGATTCGGCGCGGTAGGCCGCCCGCATCCGTTTCCCGACCGTGGAGGCCAGGTGATCGGGGAGCTTGTCGGCGACATTTCTGATCTTGTGCAGCTGGCAGCGACCGATCACCGGATGCTCGAACACCCGCAGCACTGCGGCGCGGAGCGCTTTGCCACCGTCGATGCCGACGAAGATCGGCCGGGTCGTGTCCAGACCGCGATCCCGCAGCCCGGTCAGCAGGTCGGTGACCACGCTGGTGTTCTCGGTGCTGCCCTCCGTCAGCCCGAGCGGATGCTTGGTGCCATCGATCCCGATCCCGAGCGCCACCACGCAGAGGTGATCACCGAAGTGCACCCCGTCGATCATCAACGCGACCAGGTCCAGCCCGGACACGTCCGCGGCGAGCAGATCGGCCAGTGCGGTCTCAGTGGCCGCGACGAACCGGCGGCTCACCGCGGACTTGCTCGTCGCCCGCGCGGACTGTTCCACCCGCCGCCCGACGGGTTCGAGCCCGACCGGATACCGGCGCGTCGACAGGCCGGCCAACATGCGCTGCATCGCCATCCGGCCCAGCACCTCGGTCTGGCTGAACAGCTCATAAGACGGCACCGGCAGCTCACCGCTACCGTCAGCGGCACGCACCCGCGGCCGGGCCACCGGCAGCCGCCGACCGCCGAGAGTGACCGAGCCATCCCCGCTGCCGTGCCGCACGGCGTCCCGGTTCGCATCATGGCGGCCCTTCGGCCCACACACCGCCTCGACGTCGGCGTTCATCATCGCGGCCATCACCTGCAGCCCGGTCCCCACCGCCATCGCGAGCAGACCTTCCTGCACATCGCCGGCCAACTCGGCCATCGCAACCGTCACCGTCTCGGGCAGCACCGGCGTCCTCGCGGTCGCAGCGTTCTTCTGGTAATTCTTCTTCACAGCGGTCCCCTGTCTCTGGGTCGACTTGGCGGTCGCCCAACACCTACCGCAAGGGCGGTGTCAGGCGGGGGACCGCCACCTCAACTTCCACGAGAGCCGGGACAACTTCCTCGATAAGGCGCCACCATCGAGCCTCTCAGCAGGTCGAGCGATCCGGCGGCACCACATCGTCCACCAGGTACGCGTGGACGAGCCGGGTCACGCATTCGCTCTTGCCGTAGGCCAGGTGCCCCTCGCCGTTGAAGGTCACCAGCACGCCCGACTTCAGTTGGTCGGCCATGGCCGGTGCGTTCTCGTAGGGGGTCGCCGGATCTCCGGTCGTGCCGATGACCAGAATCGGAGCCGCACCGTCGGCGGTGATCCGTGGCGGCCGCGGGGCGGATTCAACAGGCCACAGCGGGCAGAGCAGATCCGCACCACTCAGTCGACCGAGCACGGGTGCCTTCCGGCTCGCCTCAGCCAGATCCTTCTGCGCCTTGCGCACGCTGTCGTCCTGGCTGTCCAGACACCGGATCGCCGGGAACGCGTAGCTGAGCTGGTCGTACGACCCGTCACGGGCTCGGCGATTGGAGATATCGGAGAGGCGCAGCAGCCCCTGGGCATTGCCGTCGAGAATGGCCGGCGTCAACGCGTCCCGCAGCGCCTGCCAGCCCTGCTGGCCGCCGTACAGGGTGAAGAACACCGCCTCGACGCCCTGCTGCTGGGAGAGCGCCCGTCCGCCTTCGACCGCAGCCGGATGTTGATCGAGTTGATCAAGATAGTTCTTGATCATCGACAACACCTCGTCATGGTTCGCGCCGAGCCGGCACCTCTCCGCGACGCACCAGTCGGCGAAATGATCAAGAGCGCGCTCGAAGCCTTGCAGTTGAGTCACCTCCGGGCTGGGATCGAGGCTGACCGCACCGTCCAGCACCATTCGACCCACATGATCGGGGAAGAGCTGCGCGTAGAGCGAACCGATCCGCGTCCCGTACGACGAACCGAAGTAGTTGATCTTGTTGTCACCCACCAACCCACGGAGCAGATCAAGATCACGAACCGTGTCCGCCGTCGAAATGTGCTCCAACAGCTTCCCAGACCGCCCCAGGCACGACCGGCCGAACGCCTTCCGGTCCTCGATCAACTGCTGCAACTCCGCCGCGTCATCGGGTGAGGTGTCGATCGAGTAGTAGTGATCAAGATCGGCGCCGGCGAAGCACTTCACCGGCGTCGACCCGCCCACTCCGCGCGGGTCCCAGCCGACGATGTCGTAGGCCTCGAGGCCGGCGCGATCGAAGCCGCCGGCGTACTCGACCCCCGACCCGCCAGGGCCGCCAGGATTGATGAACAGGCTGCCCAGCCGCCGACTACCGACCGCCGGCCGCTTGGCCAGGGCCAGGCTGATCGCCGTGTCGTCGGGATGCTCGTAGTCCAGCGGCGCCAGCACCGTCGCGCACTGGAGCCCGTTGTGACAGGCCTTCCAGGTCAACGGCTGCTGCTCGTACCGCGACAACCCCGACCCCGGCGGTGGATCGGTGAATCCCGCCGGCCGCACGTCGGGGATCGGCAGCAGCGGTCGGCCGTCGTCGGGCAGTGCCGTCGTCGTCACGGTCGGCGCTGGTCGGGAATCGGTTGACGTCGGTTGGGGCGCCGATTGCGGCGAGCAGGCGGTGAGCAGCAGGGCGCAGATCAGCATCACGCCGGCAGTGCGGCGGACCGCCGCACTCCGACCGACTGGCATGAGCCGAGGGTACGCGGCCGGCGCCAGGCGTCGGTCCAGCGAGTTCGAGCCTTCTAGCCGGCGGAGTCCTCGTCGCGTCGCCGCCTGAGTCGAGGCTTCCGCGGCGTCGAGGTCACCGGTTCCAGCGGTTCGCGGGCCTCGTAGATCTTCCGGGCCCCACACACCGCCGCGCGGGAGCAGTTGGTCACGTTGCCGGTCGCGTTCATCCGGACCACCACCGAGTCAGCCGGCACCTGATGCGCGACCACGACCCCGTCGCCCTCCTCCAGCGCGACCGTCTCCCCCACCGCGGGCACCTCGCGGGCGAACTCGGCATAGAGCGGGTGCTCGTACTTCAGGCAGCACATCAGCCGGCCGCAGGCGCCGGAGATCTTCAGGGGATTGGGGGGCAGGTCCTGCACCTTGGCCATCCGCAGGCTCACCGGCTCGAAGTCCTTCAGGAACGTGGCACAGCACAGATCCCGGCCACAGTTGCCCAGGCCGCCGATCAGCCGCGCCGCGTCCCGGGATCCGACCTGGCGCAAATCGATCCGTGCCCGGAGCGTCCGGGCCAACTCGCCCACCAAGGCCCGGAAGTCGACCCGATGGGGGGCGCTGAAATAGATCACCACCAACTCGTCGAAGTCGTCCCCGGAGTCCAGATAGTCCACGCCGACCACCTTCATCGGCAGATCGTTCCGCTTGATCAACTTCTTGGCGGCCAGCCGGGCCTCGGCCCGCCGCCGGCGGTTGGCGGTGTCTCGGGCCAACTGGTCGGGGGTCGCGAGGCCGGCGCAGACGGGCAGCTCGCCGAATCCGTCGTCATCGATCCATTCGGGCGCCCAGACGCATTCGGCGACCTCGGGTCCGGAGTCGGTCGGCACCAGCACCCGGTCCCCGACCGTGTAGTCGTGATCTCCCGGGCTGAGGTAGTACAGCCGGCCGTAACGCTCGAAAGACACAGCCATGACCCGGGCCATGAGCAAAGAATAGGCACAGCGCGCGCGTTCAACCTAGAGTCGCGCTCATTTCCGCCGGTCGACAAAAAGCGGAAGCCCGGCGGATGCGGGTCCGCCGGGCTCCCGAGGGTGGGCATACTGGGGGGCAGGGTCCCACCCTCGCCATGACGTCTAGTTGATCTTCAGAACCTGCCCGACCTCGATCCGGTTCGGATCCTTGACGGTCTTCTTGTTGAGCTTCCACAGCCCCTTCCAGCCGCCCTCCACATGGTGGCGCTTGGCGAGCTTGCGGATGGTGTCGCCGCGCTTCACGATGATCGTCTTGTGGGCGGGTACGGCCCCGGGGTTGGTGGCGGGAGTCGCATAACGGTCGGCCTTGCCGTTCTGCTTGGTCAGTCCGGCACGCCGGCCACACGTCGGCCAGGCGCCGCGCCCCTGAACAGCGAGTACCCGGCGGGCAATCGCGATCTGCTCGGACTTTCTTGGCCCTGTGGGCTTTGCTGGCGTAGGTCTTGCCGCCGAAACCCGACCAGGTGCGGGAGGAGAACTGCAGCCCACCGTAGTAGCCGTTGCCGGTGTTGATCTTCCAGTTGCCACCGCTCTCGCAGAGCGCAACCTTGTCCCACACCGTGGTCTTGGCCGCTTCGGCCGGCACGCTGGTGGCAATCCGATGCCCAGTACCAGCGTCAAGCCGGCGATTATCCCGAGCGTGCGCGTCGTGATCTTGGATATCACGGACATGGACGTTCCTTCCTGCCTGCAGCCTGTGAAGTTAGCTGACGGGTTCGGGGGGTCAGGTCCCCGGCGCTGGTTGATCATGGTCGAACAGCCAGCACTTCACCCCAGGATCCTCGCTGACGCGAGAGACCCGATGGTTCCTCCACCTTCGCTGATGCCCAGGACGATCCCGGCATGGCGCCCGCCCAACGAAGCTCGGCATGCGGACGCGCAACCCCAGCAAACACATCGGATGCTGCTGAGCACAACCCCTATCGGCACCGGACCTCGGCGTTTCATAACGATTCGGATACGGGACCGAGGCCTACCGTAGAACTAAATACCGGCTGAATGCAACCTGAGGACACCCAGAACTTCGACGCAGTTCGTCGCGCGCCAGTGCGCTCGGAACGGCTCGCGGTCGGCACGGAGATCGCGCCCCGATGCGCTGTCATAAGGGACGAAAAGAAATGGACCCGGCGCGCTGCGCCAGGTCCAAATGGAAGTTGTCGGAGAGGACGCTCGGGGGTTCGTTCCCTCCGACAACCTGCTTCAAACGGTACTAAAGATTCCGCCGAAAATAAACCCTGGTAAGAATGACCACGTGGAACCAGACCGGTCAGACTACTCAGCCCTCGACGAGCGCGATCAGGGTCGCTTCGACGGCGAGCAACGGCGCCACATTGCCTTCCAGAGCCGTGCGGCAACCAAGCAACGCATCGATGCGCCGCAGGGTCGACTCCGGCGTCGACTTCCGAGCCAGCACGGCAATCTGAGGGGCCAGGTCCTCGTTCACCAACGCGGCGCCCGACGCGGTCTGGATGCTGAGCACATCGCGATAGAAGCCGGTGAGTTCGGTGAGGGCCCGATCGATGGCATCGCGCTGGAAGCGTTTGGCCCGCGCCTTCTGCTGATCTTCCAGTTCCTTGATCGCCGCCTGGGCCTGCCTCGGCTTGGCCCCCCGGGTGCCGAACCCCAGGGCCTCCTCCAAGGCGCTCCGCTCACGCGTATCGAGGTCGCCGGTCGCCATCGCTGCCTCCTCCGCGCACGCCTCCACCAGCTTGGCCGCTGCGCTGAGGCAGGCGCCCAGTCCCTGGAGTTGCAACGGAATCTGCAGCACCTCGCGACGCCGATCCCGGGCCGATTCGTCGCGGGCGAGGACTCGGGCCCGCCCGACGTGGCCCTGCGATACCCGAGCCGCGTACGCCGCGAGGTCCGGTTCGATGCCGTCCCTGGTCTCCAGCAGCCGGGCTACGGCCCGAACGCTCGGCGTGGACAGGGTGAGCAGCCGGCACCGGGAGCGGATGGTGGCCACCACGTCGTCGGCGTTCGGCGCGCAGAGCATCCACACCGTACGCGGCGCCGGTTCCTCGATGCTCTTCAGCAGGGCGTCGGCCCCCCGCTCGGTGACCCGGTCGGCGTCCTCGACCACGATGATCTGCCAGCCGCGCAGGGTCGGGCTCATCGCCGCCCGTCGGACCAGGTCCCGCACCTCGTCGACGCCGATGGACAGCTGTTCGGTCCGGACCAGCGTCACGTCGGGATGAGCACCCGACAACGCCGTGCGGCAGACGTTGCACTCCCCACATCCGCCGCGCTCGCACTGCAGCGCGGCGGCAAAGGCCCGAGCCGCGTTGGACCGGCCGGAGCCGGGAGGGCCGGTGATCAGCCAGGCATGGCTCATCGCGTGCGCCTCGCCGGCCACCGCCCGCTGCAGCACCGAGACCGCGGCCTCCTGACCGATCAACTCGGCCCAGACCCCGCCGTCGGTGATCGCCAGTGTTCCCATCGGGTGCTCACCCCCGCCCGTCGGCGGGCTCAGGGCGCGATTCGTCATCCGCCCACCGTGCCAGCCGGCTCCGACAGTTCGGCGGCGGCCAGCAGTTGGCTCACCCGCGCCGCAATCGCCTCGGCGATGTCCTCTCGGGTGCCGCGGGCGTCCAGCACCAGGTAGTGCTCCGGGTCGCGCGCGGCGAGACCCGAGGAAGTAGCTCGCGGACCCGCTGGTGGAAGACGTCGCCGGCATCCTCGAGCCGATCCTTGTCGGCCTTCGCGCCGACGGCGTGGCCGGGCTCGACATCCAGCAACACCGTCAGATCGGGCCGGAGATCCTCCGTCGCCCAGCGGGCGATGAGCTCCACCTCGGCCAGTTCCAGGACCCGGCCGGCGCCCTGGTAGGCCAGCATCGAGTCGACGTAGCGATCGCACACCACCACCGCGCCGCGGGCCAGGGCCGGCCGGACCACCGCGTACAGGTGATGGGCCTTGTCCGCCGCATAGAGCAGCGCCTCGGCCCGCGGCGACAGATCCCCGGTCGACGGATCGAGGACGATGCGCCGGATCAGTGCGCCGGCCTCGGTGTCTCCCGGCTCGAACGTGCCGACGACCTCGAGGCCGAGGGCGGCCAACCGGCGGCAGAGCAGATCGACCTGCGTGCTCTTGCCGACGCTGTCGCCGCCCTCGAAGACGATGAAGATGCCTGGGGACTCCGATGGGGCGCCCGGCTTCACGCGTCCAGCTTCTTCGTCAGCTTGGCCCAGGTCTTCACGAAGTCCCGACGCGTCCGCCGGGCCTTGCCGGCCTCGCGCTCGAACTCGCGTCCCGACTCGAAAGCCTCGGCAGCCGTCAGGTCCGCGATCTGCTTCGCGGTCTCCGACTCGGCGAGAAGGTCCTGACGGACCTGAGCCAGCAGCCGGACCGGCTCGGCGAGCTGTTCGACCAGTTCGTCCGGATCGGGCCGGGCGGGGCGGGCGACCTCGAGGACCCACTGCAGTCTGCCGATCTCCTGCCAGGCCTCTTCCCATTCATGGTCCGGCGAGTCGATGGCGATGCCGTCCGCGGTGCGTCGCAGCCGCGCCACGGCCGCGGCGACCAGTTCGGTGAGCACGTCCCCCGCCGACGCCGACCGCCCTTCGGCGATCTTCGGTGTGCGCACGGCGCTCACCAACCGCTCCAGCAGGGTGAGATAGCGCTCGCTGCGCAGCCGGCCCGACAGCCGGTCGCGATCGTCGGACCCGCCGATGCCGTTGCCGACCGTGATCCAGCCGAGCTCGTCATAGAGATCCTCGACCCACTCCGGATCCAGCAGTGAGGACAACCCCTTGAGCTCGACTCGCAGTCCGTCGGCCTGATCGGCCAGGGCCGACACCGCGCTGAGGTCGCCGCCGCGGATGGCCAGGTCGGCCTTGACGATCTCCCTCAGCCGCCGGGCCATCAGTTGGGAGACGAACCGTTTGAAGGGTGCGCCGGGGTCGAACGGAATCGGCTCGGGTAGGTCGGTGGGTCCGGTCGCGGGCGCCCCGAGTCGGGTGACCAGCCGCGGGAACCGTGGCACCTGGGTCGCCCCGGCCTGGACCAGGGCCCGGTCGAGCCAGGTGACCTGCTCGTCGTTGAGACCCTCGCCGATCGGGGTGATCATCACCTCGCGATAGCGCGCGGTGGTCAGCCCGCCGCGGCGCACGGTCACCTTGTCGTCGCGCAGCAGAGCCATGGTGGCGCCACGATCATCGCGCAGGGCGAACTCCCGCCGGTCGCAGTTCAGCGCCGCGACCGGGCCAAGGGTCGCGCGGCGGCGCAGCGGCCGGATCAGGTCCGCCAACTCCTGCGGGCAGATCGGAGTGCCCCATCAGCTCGATCCGATCCTTCGGCAACAGCGGCTGCCAGTCGGGTGCGGTCATGAACCACTCGCCGCGGCCCTCCAGCACGCGATGGGCCAGCAGCACGCCCGACCTGATCAGCCGGTGATCGGGGGCGTCCAGCAGCGTCACGTCGATCTCGTACGCGGCGTTGTGACCGGCGCGGGCGACCAGGTTGTGCAGCCCGAGCTCCGGATTGACCATCCGCGGCGCCGGCGCGCTGTAGGGCAGATCGTAGAACCGCTGACCGGGTGGCCGGGTGCTCGAGTTGCCGGAGGTGAGGGCGGACGGAGGTCGGCTCGCCGAAGCCACGTCCCGGCCGAATCTCTGCGGGTCGAGTCCTGCCGCGCCGACTTCTTCAGCGTCGATCTCTTCCTGGCCGCATTCTTCGGGCTCGACTTCGTCACGGCCGACTTCCTCTTCTTCTTGTGCCGCTTGCTCTTACCCACGATGTCGATCCTGCCGCGATCTCGGTGTTGGACACTAACCGGCGTTCGCCGCTGCCTTCTTGGCCGCCGGACGCTTGGCTGCGGCCTTCTTGGCCGTCGTCGAGGTCGCGGCCTTCTTCGCCGGAGCCTTCTTCGCCGGGCTCTTGGCGGCCCGCTTCTTCGGCGCCGGGCCCCTTGGCGCGCTTCTCGGCCAGCAACTCGGCGCGCGCGCTCCGGCGTGATCGACTCGACCTCGTCGCCACGGCGCAGCGTCGCGTTCAGTTCGCCGTCGGTGACGTACGCGCCGAACCGGCCGTCCTTGATGATCATGGGACGGCCCGACACCGGATCGGGACCGAGTTCCTTGAGCGGCGGCTTGGCTGCGGCCCGGCCCCGTTGCTTGGGCTGGGCGTAGATCGCCAACGCCTGGTCGAGGGTGATCGCGAAGATCTGCTGCTCATCCTCCAGCGAGCGCGAGTCGGTGCCCTTCTTCAGGTACGGCCCGTAGCGGCCGTTCTGCGCGGTGATCTCCACGCCGTCGGCGTCTAGGCCGACCACCCTGGGCAGGCTCATCAACTGCAGCGCCTGTTCGAGGGTGACGTCCTCGACCGTCATCGACGCGAACAGCGAACCCGTTCGGGGCTTGGCGTTCTTGGGCGCATCCTCTTCGAGGATCTCGGTCACGTACGGACCGAAGCGACCGTTCTTGGCCACGATCATCCGGTGCGTCTCCGGGTCGAGACCGAGCTCGCGTTCCTCACCCATCGGCTTGGACAGCAGCTCCCGAGCAAGATCAACAGTGAGTTCGTCCGGAGGAAGATCATCGGCGACGTTCGGCCCGGCGATTGTCCCCGTCCTCGACGTAGGTGCCGTAGCGGCCGACCCGCACCACGATCCCCGAGCCCGTCGAAGCGTCCTCAAGATCACCGATCGGGAAGGTGGAGAGCTTGCGCGCGTCGATGTCGCCGAGCTCGGACACCAGCCGGTGCAGGCCGACCCGGTCGACCGAACCGGCCGAACCGTTCGCCGTCGAACCGAAGTAGAAGTCGGTCAGCACCTGGAGCCGGGCGGCGTTGCCGTTGGCGATCTGGTCGAGGATCTCCTCCATCTCGGCGGTGAACGCGTAGTCGACCAGCTTGGGGAAGTGCTCCTCCAGCAGCCGGGTGACGGCGAAGGCCAGCCAGGTCGGGATCAGGGCCGTGCCCTTCTTGAAGACGTAGTCCCGGGAGGTGATGGTGCGCAGGATCGAGGCGTACGTCGACGGCCGGCCGATCTCCAGTTCCTCGAGCTTGGCGACCAGCGAGGGCTCGGTGTAGCGGGCCGGCGGACGGGTCTCGTGACCGGACGCGGTGACCGATTCCGGTCGCAGCGACTGGCCGGCGGCCAGGTTGGGCAGCCGGGTCTGGGCGTCGTCGGAGGTGCCGTCGGCATCCTCGACCGATTCCACATAGGCCTTGAGGAAGCCGTAGAACGTGATCGTCCGACCGGAGGCGACGAACGTGCAGTCGTCGAGCAGTTCAGCCATCGGCGCCCTGAGCCTGTCCATCCGTGCCCTGAGCCTGTCGAAGGGCAGCTGGCTCGCGTTGATCCGGACCGTGATCGACAGCCCCTCGGCGTCCTTCATCTGGGACGCGATGGTCCGCATCCAGATCAGTTCGTAGAGCCGGAACTGGTCACCGGTCAGCCTGGTCTGGGCGGGCGTGCAGGAAGGTCTCCCCGGCCGGGCGGATCGCCTCGTGCGCCTCCTGGGCGTTCTTCACCTTGGAGGTGTAGACCCGCGGCTTGTCGGGCAGGTAGTCGGCGCCGAACAGTTGCCGGACCTGATTGCGCGCGGCGTTGATCGCCGTCTCCGACAGCGTCACCGAGTCGGTTCGCATGTAGGTGATGAAGCCGGCCTCGTACGAGGTCCTGGGCGACCGACATCGCCCGCTGCGCGGTGAAGCCGAGCTTGCGGCCGGCCTCCTGCTGCATGGTCGTGGTGCGGAACGGGGCGTACGGGCGGCGGCGTGTAGGGCTTGGACTCGACGCCGCCGACAGCGAACTCCGCCGATCGCAGCGAGGTCGCCAGCGCCTCGCGCCTGGGTCTGGTCCAGCTTGATCAGATGATCTTGACCCTTGATGATCAACTGACCGCGGCTGTCGAAGTCGCGACCCTGCGCGACCCGGCGCTCGCCGACCCGGGTCAGCCGGGCGCGGGAACAGCGGCGGCTCGGCACCGGCGCCGGCGTCGAGGACCGCGTCGAGATCCCAGTAGGACGCGGACCGGAAGGCGATCCGCTCCCGCTCGCGATCGACGACCAGCCGGGTCGCCACCGACTGGACGCGGCCGGCCGACAGCCGCGGCATGACCTTCTTCCACAGCACCGGGGAGACCTCGTAGCCGTACAGCCGATCCAGGATGCGGCGGGTCTCCTGCGCGTCGACCAGGTCCTCGTCGAGATCACGAGGATTGGCGACCGCTTCGGCGATCGCGTGCGGGGTGATCTCGTGGAAGACCATCCGCCGGGCCGGCACCTTGGGCTTCAGCTCCTGCAGCAGGTGCCAGGCGATGGCCTCGCCCTCGCGGTCACCGTCGGTGGCCAGCAGCAGCTCGTCGGCATCGGCGAGCGCGTCCTTGAGCAGCCGGATCGTGGCCCGCTTGTCGGGATTGACGACGTAGAGGGCCTCGAAGCCGTTGTCGACGTCGACGCCGGTGCGCGCCCACTTCTCACCTTTGTACTTGGCCGGCACCTCCGAGGCCCCGGTCGGCAGGTCGCGAACATGACCGCGGCTCGACTCGACGATGTATCCATCGCCGAGGAAGCTCGCGATCTTGGTCGCCTTGGTGGGCGACTCGACGATCACGAGTCGTCTGCCACCTGCTCGCACTGCCACTGAATTCCGCCTTTTCCAGAACCAATCGTTCGCCATGAGCATCCAGCCCACCCGTGCTGGCCGCGCTTACTCTACGGCCAGAGTCCACCTTCGGCGAGAAACGGACGGCTACCGATATCTATTCCGTGCTCCCTTTCACCGAAGATAGCCGTCGAGAACGAGCGTGCGGGTCTGCGCCAGAACCTGCGGCACCAGGGCGTCGAGGTCGACCCCCAGCAGTTGCGCGACGGAATCGACCAGTTGACCGAGGGTCAGGTCGCCGTCGCAGGCGCCGAGAACGCCGGCCATCGCGGTGTCGAGCTCGATCGCCCGGCGGAAGCCCCGCTGCTGGCGGAAGACGAGGTGTTGCGGATCAGCGGCTCCGGGCAGGCCCTGGGATTCCTCGATCACGTCGTCGGCGATGGTCCAGCGGGTGGCCAGCAGGTCGCGGTCGGTGAGCCGGGCCGCCCGATCGACTCGCCGTCAGGGAGGCCGCCAGCGCGCGGACCGATCGGCTGCTCGATCGGATGGGGCCAGTGCTCGATCCGCACATTCGGGCGGCTGCGCCCGGCCTTGTGGAGGACCAGCCAGCCCATGCCGACCGCCTCGATCCGCAGCCGATCGAAGTAGTCCAGCCAGGTCGCGTACCGGTCGCGGTAGGCCGGTGACCCGGAAAGGCCCGCGTCGGCCAACCAGAGCTCGATGTACTCCGACGGCTCCATCACCTCGCGCTGCACGACGTGGGCGTCGCAGCCGGTGGCGCTGATCCACCCGTCCAGCCGCTCGGTCCAGTCCTGGCCGCGCACGTGGGCCCAGTTGCCCAGCACCTGGAGCAGACCGCCGTCGGCGAGATGGTCGGCGCCTTCCACGATCACCCGCTGGACGAGTCCATCCGCCGGGAGTGTGCCCTCGCGGTAGGTGAGCGGATCGCCACTCGCGGTCGGCGGCGACATCACGTAGGGCGGGTTGGACGTGATCAGGTCGAACCGTTCACCGGCGACCGGCTCGTACAGGTTTCCCTGCCTGAGGTCGATGTCGACGGAGTTGATCATGGCGGTCATCTCGGCCAGCGCCAGCGCCCGAGGATTGAGATCGGTGGCGACCACCTGTTCGGCGTGACGGGCGAGGTGCAGGCTCTGCACGCCGCAGCCGGTGCCAAGATCAAGTGCTCGACCGACCGGCGCTCGCACGGTCAGCTGAGCGAGGGTTGACGATGCCGAGGACACGCCGAGGACGAAGTCCGGACGCACCGGGGTCGACTCGGTGTCCAGGTTCGGGGTGAGATCGGAGACGATCCAGCCGCTGGCCCCGTCATCACTGGCGTAGGGCCGGATGTCAATCAGCGCACGGATCTGGTCGCCGTCCTGCTCGACGATGCCCCCCTGGACCAAGATCGACACCAGACCGGGGAGCCCACGTTCCAACGCCGGGCGCGGCACGGGACGCTGCAGCAGCCAGAGTCGGTCAGGGTGGCGAGCCCTCATCATGATCACCGAGCGCCCTGATCGCCGGCACCGTGTTGTTGCGCCCGAGGGCGCGGTGCGCCGACTCGCCGATCAGCTCGACGACCGCGTCGACGGTGTAGTCGATGCGCTCGAAGATCGTGCGTAGTCGGGCCCAGTCAGACCTGTCGATGACGACCACCTCAGCCCACGCATCGAGTGATCATGACAGCTCCTTCACCACGGCACCAGCCAGAGGTTCCGACGACAGTACACCCGCGGCGACTGTCCACCCGGGCTCACCGGTAGCGAAGAGGCGACCTTGGTGAAGTCAGACTTCCTCACCAGATCTGCGACACGCGGGACGGCCGACTCTTGCTGGCATACGGGTTGAGGCGCCGGAGGGCAACTCGACGACCCCATAAGGGAAGCCGAACCTGAGTCAGAGTCCCCGGCGACCCCTCGTCTCAAGGTCTCAGCACGGTCCGGAGGTCCTCGATCACCGCTGGATCCTCGATGGTGGACGGGATGGTGCCGGGCCGGCCGTCGGCGATCTCCCGCATCGTCTTGCGCAAGACCTTGCCCGAGCGCGTCTTGGGCAGGGCGGCGACGACATCGACCTGCCGCAGCGAAACGACAGCACCGATCTCGGCGCGGACCAGGGCCACCAGTTCCGCCTGAAGGGCCTCCGGTGCGACGTCGTAGCCCTGCTTCACCACGACCAGACCGCGAGGCAGTTGACCCTTCAGCGCATCGGCCACCCCGATCACCGCGCACTCAGCGACCGCCGGATGCGACGCGAGCACCGCCTCGATGGCGCCGGTCGACAACCGGTGCCCGGCGACGTTGATCACGTCGTCGGTCCGACCCATGACGAACAGGTAGCCGTCGTCGTCGCGATATCCACCGTCGCCGGTCAGGTAGTAGCCAGGATAGGTCGAGAGATAGCCGTCGACGAAGCGCGCATCGTCACCCCAGACTGTCGGCAGGGTGCCGGGCGGCAGCGGCAGCCGGATGGCGATCGCCCCTTCTTCGCCCGCCGTCAACCGATTCCCGGCACCGTCGAGGATCTCGATGTCGTAGCCGGGCATCGGCACTGTCGACGAGCCGGGCTTGATGGGCATCGGCTCCAGACCGCGCGGATTGGCCGTGATCGGCCAGCCGGTCTCGGTCTGCCACCAGTGGTCGACGACCGGTACGCCGAGTTTGTCGCTGGCCCACGCGTACGTGTCCGGGTCCAGGCGCTCGCCGGCCAGGAACAGGGTCTGCAGCGACGAGAGGTCGCAGTCGGCCAGCAGCGTGGCCTCGGGATCGGACTTGCGGATGGCCCGGATCGCGGTGGGCGCGGTGAACATCGCCTTGACCCGATGCTCGGCCACCACCCGCCAGAACGCGCCGGCGTCCGGCGTGCCGACCGGCTTGCCCTCGTACAGCACCGTGGTCGCGCCGACCAGAAGCGGCGCGTAGACGATGTAGGAATGCCCGACCACCCAGCCGACATCGCTGGCGGTGAACATCACCTCACCGGGGCCGATGTCGTAGACCGTGCGCATCGAGTAGCTGAGCGCGACCGCGTGCCCACCATGATCACGGACGATCCCCTTGGGCTTTCCCGTGGTGCCGGAGGTGTAGAGGATGTAGAGCGGGTCGGTGGCGGCCACGTCGGTGCAGACCGCCGGCGGGAACAACCCCGGCCGCATCAGCTGAGCAAGATCGATATCGCGTGGCTCGTCCAGCTCGGCCTTGACCTGTTCGCGCTGGAGGATCACGCAGTAGTCGGGCTGGTGCGTGGCCCGGGCCAGGGCGGCGTCGAGCAACGGCTTGTATTCGATCACTCGTCCCGCCTCGAGTCCGCAGGAGGCTGAGATGATGATCTTGGGTTGGGCATCGTCGATCCGCATCGCGAGCTCGCCGGGTGCGAAACCGCCGAAGACCACCGAGTGCACGGCGCCGATCCGGGCGCAGGCAAGCATCGCGAACGCCGCCTCCGGGACCATCGGCAGATAGATCACCACCCGATCGCCCTTGCCGACGCCGAGTTCGCGCAGCCCGCCCGCGAGTTGGGCGACGCGTTGCAGGACGTCGGCGTAGGTGAAGATCCGCCGGGCGCCGGTGTAGGCGGAGTGGAAGATCAACGCCGGCTGCTCGCCGCGGCCGCGGACCACGTGCCGGTCGAGCGCGTTGAAGCAGGTGTTCAGGATCCCGTCGCTGAACCATCGGTAGATCGGCTGCTGGCTGGAATCGAGAATGGTTTCTCGGTCGCCGTTCCCAGTCGATGGCCGCGGCCTGCTCGGCCCAGAATCCGGCCGGATCGCTGATGCTGCGCTGATAGTCGTCGAGATAGTGGCCCATGGATCGAAGCGTAGGCTCACGGCCATGTCGAGACGGCTGGTGGATCAGGCACGGGCGGCACTGGCCAAGGCGGTTCGGGACCGCATCGCCGGACCGCAGTTTCATGCGGTGCACGACCGGATCTGGAACTCTCCCGGCCCCGGTGGTTCACCGAGGACGACGCCATCTGGCGGGTGCACGCGGACACGTCGATGTTCATCGGCGGCATCCGTGCCCTGCTGCTCCAGTCGCTCCACCCGGTGGCCATGCTCGGTGTCAGCGAGCATTCCGGTTTCCGCAGCGATCCGTGGGGGCGGCTCCAGCGAACCAGCCGCTTCATCGCGACGACGACCTACGGCAATGAGGCCGACGCGGAGCGGAGCATCGCCATCGTGCGGGCCGTGCACGGGCGGGTACGCGGGACCACGCCCAGCGGTGTGCCTTACCGAGCCGACGATCCGCACCTGCTGGCCTGGATCCACGCCGCCGAGGTCGACAGCTTCCTGGTCAGCTACCAGACGTTCGGCGTGGCTCGGCTCGACCGTGACGAGGCTGACGACTACGTGCGCCAGTCCGGCTGGGTGGCCGAGAAGCTCGGCGTGCTCGACCCACCCCAGACCGTGGCCGAGCTCGAGGACTGCCTGAGCCGGTTCCGGCCGGAGCTGAGAATCAGCTCAGCCGCCAGGGAGGCCGCGGACCTGCTGCTCCGGGATCCGCCGTTGACGGGTCCGGCCCGACTCGGATATCGCGTACTGGCCGCCGGTGCGTGTTCGATCCTGCCGGGCTGGGCGCTGACCGAACTGGCGCTTCCGGACCCATTAGGGACCGGTCGGCTGGTGGCGCGCCCGATCGCCCGGTCAGGGCTCTCGGTGATCCGCTGGGGCCTGGCGGGCGGCGACGCCGTCTGAGATCACGAACCGTGTCCTGAGTGATTACGGGGCGGTGCGGTTCAGCGCGGGGATCGGGTTCCAGGTCGCGTCGATGGGCGGCTCGGTACGCCGGTCCGGGAGGTGGCGTCGGCCGGAAGTACGGTCGATGCCCTGCCGCTTCGCCTGCCAGAGGATGAGGGCGAGAACGATCCCGTGCGCGACGACGGCGGTGACCAGCATCATCGGCGTACCCGTGGTCTCGGTATCCACGAAGGACTCCTCGAAGCCGCCGAAGATGATGACCACGAAGAACACCAGCAGGTTGTTCACCGCATGCATCACGATTCCGGCCTCCAGGCCGCCGGTGCGCCAGGCCGCAACGCCCGAGGCGACCGCGAGGCAACCGAGGGTGCCGAGGACCCACGGATCGGGGCTCAGGTGCGCGGCGGAGAATGCGACCGTGGACACCGTGAGCGACACGATCAGTCCGACCACTGGCCGGGCGAAGTAGGAGCCGACGTTCTGGATGATCCAGCCGCGGAAGAGGTACTCCTCGCCGGCGGACTGGAGCGGCGTCAGGACCACCACGAGGATCAGCAGCAGCACCCAGTGATCGGGCCGGTGCCGATGCCGCCGGCGGCTGGGCCAGGAAGCCCAGTCCGGTGTAGACCAGCCACACGGGGAGGGTGACCAGCACGCAGCGAAGCAGCCACTTCCAGCGCAGACCGCCGGCCACCGAGGAGAGATAGCGGGGCCGGATCCGATGGGCGATCCAGATGGACAGCCCGGCCGTCGGGATCAGGGCCGCGAGCGCGAGATTGAGATACAGGAAGCCGGCGGGTCCGAGATTGTCGAGATTCATGGCGTTCGCGACATAGCGGCCCACATCCGGGACGCCCTCGATCACTCCAAGCAGCACGACCGGAAGGACGGCAGCGAACATCAGCGGCACCGCCAACGGAACGATCAGCAGGAGCGCGACGATCGGCCGCCACCAGTGTCGCCGTGGACCGCGCAGCATCTGCTGATAGAGCCGAGGTCCGTCCGGCAGCGCACTCCTCCTCACCGGCTCGACCGGGTGATAGGCGTACGGCGACAGCGCGGCGGCTGAGTACTGCGGGATCGGCGGAGGATACCCGGCCAATGCCGGATCCGGGTCCGGATGCTCAGGCGGGCGCTGGTCAGGAGGGCCGTACGGGGTGCTGGTCATCGGAAAGCCAGTGTGCCACCGGATCGAGCAGATCCGGTGGCACCGAGGCTCCTACGACATTCAGTTGGTCGATTTGGTCTCCGGCTGGCGCTCGACGGTCTCCTCGGCCGTCGCGGCCGGCCCGGTGACCTCCGGCGTGGTCGGGGTCTCGGCGATCGCGACCGGACGGCGGGTACTGATCGTCACCGAGACGACGATCACGGCCACCGCGACTAGGGCGATCAGGAACCGCAGCGCGCTCGGTGTCTCGCTGAGCGGCGACATCGCCACAACGGCCGGCGCGATCAGCACCGCGACCAGGTTCATCACCTTGATCAGGGGGTTGATGGCCGGGCCGGCGGTGTCCTTGAACGGGTCGCCGACCGTATCGCCGATCACCGTGGCCTCGTGGGCGAGAGAACCCTTGCCGCCGTGATGGCCGTCCTCGACCAGCTTCTTAGCGTTGTCCCACGCACCGCCGGAGTTGGCCAGGAAGACCGCCATCAGGGTGCCGGTCGCGATGGCCCCGGCGAGATAGCCGGCCAGGGCCGAGGCGCCCAGGCCGAATCCGACCGCGATCGGCGCCATCAGGGCCAGCAGACCCGGGGTGGCGAGTTCGCGCAGCGAGTCCCGGGTGCAGATGTCGACGACCTTGCCGTACTCGGGCTTCCCGCTGCCGTCCATGATGCCCTTGATCTCACGGAACTGGCGGCGTACCTCGAAGACCACGGCGCCGGCGGCCCGTCCGACGGCGCTGATAGCGAGGCCGGAGAACAGGAAGACCACTGCGGCACCGAGAATCAGCCCGACCAGGGTCAGCGGCGCGAAGACCACAGCCTGTTCGATGAACGTGCCGTACGCGTCGCCGAGCACCTCGCGGATCCCGTCGGTGTAGGAACCGAACAGCGCCGTCGCCGCGAGCACAGCGGTCGCGATGGCGATGCCCTTGGTGATCGCCTTGGTGGTGTTGCCGACGGCGTCGAGCTCGGTGAGGATCTTGGAGCCCTCGCCGTGCACGTCGCCCGACATCTCGGCGATGCCCTGAGCGTTGTCCGAGACCGGCCCGAAGGTGTCCATGGCCACGATCACACCGACCGTGGTCAGCAGGCCGCAGCCGGCGAGCGCGACCGCGAAGAGCCCGACGACCCCGGACCCGCCCAGCAGGAAGGCACCGAACACGGCACCGGCGATGACCACAGCGGTGTAGACGGCCGATTCGAGGCCCACCGAGATGCCGGACAGCACCACCGTGGCAGCTCCGGTGAGCGAGGTCTTGGCGACGTCCCTGACCGGGCGGTCCTCGGTGCCGGTGTAGTAGCCGGTGAGCGAGAGGATGACCACCGCGAGCACGATGCCGATGACGACCGCGCCGATGGCCACGATCCGCGGATCGGAGATGCCGCCGGTGTGGTCGACGCCCATCGCCGCGAAGGAGGACGGCAGGTAGGCGAACGAGGCGATTGCGCAGAGCACGGCCGAGATGCCCGCTGAGATATAGAAGGAGCGATTGATCGTCTTCAGGCCGCCTTCACTTGAGCGTGGCCTGGTCAAGAAGACGCCGATGATCGCGGTGATCACACCGATGGCCGGCACGATCAGCGGGAAGACCAGACCGGCCTCACCGAAGGCGGCCCGGCCGAGAATCAGCGAGGCGACCAGGGTCACGGCGTAGGACTCGAACAGGTCGGCGGCCATGCCGGCGCAGTCGCCCACGTTGTCGCCCACGTTGTCGGCGATGGTGGCCGCATTGCGCGGATCGTCTTCGGGGATGTTCTGCTCGACCTTGCCGACCAGGTCGGCGCCTACGTCGGCCGCCTTGGTGAAGATGCCACCGCCGACACGCATGAACATGGCGAGCATGGCCGCACCGAAGCCGAAGCCCTCGAGGATGGTCGGGGCATCGCTGCGGAAGATGAACACGACGATCGACGCGCCGAGCAGGCCCAGGCCGACAGTGGCCATGCCGACGTGCGCTCCGGTGCGGAAGGCGATCTTCATCGCCGTGTTCCGGCCGTCGCTCCGGGCCGCCGAAGCCACCCGGACATTGGCGCGTACGGCCAGCCACATGCCCATGTAGCCGATCAGGGCCGAGAAGAAGGCTCCGGCGATGAAGGCGACCGAGCGGGAGATCTTGAGGGCCCAGGTGCCGAACGCCGCACTTTCGTGGGTCGGGAGAAGTAAGAGAAGGAAGAAGGCGGCCGCCACGAAGACGCTGAGGGTCCGGAACTGCCGCGCGAGATACGCGCTGGCGCCTTCCTGGACACCGAGGGCGATCGCCTGCATGTTGGGCGTGCCGTCACCCGCGGCCAGCACCTCGCGACGGAAGACCATAGCCATCACGAGCGCGATCAGGGCGATGACTCCCACGATCGCGACGAGCGTGAGGTTTGATCCCGACAAGGTAATGGGGGTGACTTCCAGAACTGGAAGTACGGACATACAACGTCCTCCTGAAAAGGCTGCTTTTGGTGTGGCTACGAGTTCAGGCCTGCCTGCCCAATCCTCACCGCAACCCGCGACCAGAAATCAGTAGAGACGCCTCAACCGCGCGAAGTCTAACCACATGTGGCACTGGTTTGCTCATTGCAGCGCTTCCGCGGACACGTGGCGACGGGCTCAGCAGAGCAATAATGGCGAGGTGATCATACTCGGTCTGATCCTGCTCGTCATCGTCGCGGTCTTCGGAGTCGCGGTGGTGGTGAGCAACCCCGGCGTGCACGAACTGTCGCTCTTCCGAGTGCTCGTCCCGGTCACGTACGGCGGGATTTTCTTCTCCGGCGTCGGCGCAACCGTCGTGGCCGTGCTGGCCGTCATCCTGATCCGAGTCGGCCTTCGGCGGGCCCGTGCCCGGCGCAGGGAACGGAAGGAACTCGTGGCCGGCCCGGTCCCCGGCGGCTCGGCGAGCAGCACGGCGAAGGCTGATGCCAAGGCCGACCAGTCGAGGCCCGCCGAACCGAAAGCGGCGGAAGCGGCCGGAGCAGGATCGGCAGCGCCGACGGCTCGCGCCTCGAGCCTCGATCTCGACGCGCAGAGCTCGACGACCGAAGCCGAACGGCGGGCGATGCTGGACGAAACCGAAGAGCTGACCCGCGACGATCCGACGAAGTGAGCTTTTTCGAGATATTCCAACCCGGCCTGAAGTACTTACGCGAGGAAAAGGACAGGCAGAAGATGCTGGTCAGCAAACCAACGCATGGCGGCGGCGCTCCGCTGGGCATCGACCTCGACGGTGGGACAGCCAAGATCTCCATCGCCCGGGCCGCGCCGGCACCGAAGGAAGAGCCGAAGAACTCGCCCGGCGAGCCGGTCGCGATGAGCCCGCCGACGGATGAAGGGGAGGATCCACCCGCGTCGGACTAGCGCCTTGCTGCTTTGGGGACGCATGGGTGGCGACGCGCGTGGAACCTGACCTCTCATGGTGACGGGCCGGTACCGCCATTGGTGGACCGCGACTGGGCCACCGGCCCGGCGTGGGCTTCGGCCGCGATCGTCCTGGGCAGGCCCGGCACTTTCAGCCCCACCCCGACGGTGACCCGAACGGTGATCACGAAGTCGACCTGGTCGCCGACGTCCTCGCAAGCGGCGAGCCCGGCTCCGTTGACCGATGCCAGGCGACGTGCCTCGGCGCACCCGTCGCGACCTTGCTGATAGGCGACCGCCCCACTGAGGGCGGCGAGATCGGCCGCAGCCCGAGCCCGGTGGTAGCCGAGGAGATAGCCGCAGATCACCATGGCGACGCAGCTCATGGTGACCACGACACCCATCACCCCGGCCATCAGGAGCGAGGCGCCACCACGCTCGTCCTGGATCAGTCTCCGCGACCGCCACCGTCACCGGCTCCCCTCCGGCTCGGCCACAACCTCGGCTCGTGCGGTCAACGGCACCGCGGCGAGCCAGGTCGCCAGGGGTCGGGCGACCACCCGGACGGTCACGGTGACCAACTCCGACCGCCGTTCGACGCGTCACCACGGCACCGGGTGGTGCGGCCGCCCTGGCCTTGGCGGTGGCCGCGCGGTCATCGCGCGCAGCCTGGCGGGCCACCGCCGCCGCCGTGTCGCCGCAGGCGCACCTGGGTGACGATCAGATAGATCCCCCAGCACATGGCGACCAGCAACGCGAAAGCGGCCAGGGTGGTGACGGCCAGTTCGGCCGTCACCATGCCCCGAGCGCCGCGCCGCCGGTGGCCTGGCGCCGCTGGTCGTCGCAGCGCCGGGTGCACCGCCACCTCGCTGCCTAGCCAGTCCGCCCCTGCTCACCGCTCCGCCGCTCGCCCCGAACTCGTCGTCACTTGCCCAAGAAGCCGGAGAACGAATGGATCACCAGCAGGATGAACTGCATCAGCGCGGCCTTCACCGGCCCGCTGGTGACGACGGCGAGCAGCACGCCGGCGATGGCGATGGCGGCGATGATGCCCACGGCCCACTCGGCGCTCACCATGCCCCGGTCAGTCCGTCGGGCGGGCGGCCGCACCGGCGCTTCGGCCACGTCGAGCTCGGCCGGGTCCAGGTCTGAGCTGGTCGCCGCCGGAACCGCCGGGTCGATGGCCGTCAGGGTGACGTTGTTGATCATGAGATTCTCCTTGCTTGTTGCACCCCTTGACCAGGAGCGGCATCGGTTCGGATGCATCTGGAGTTTCGTTACACACGAGCAAATCGACCGTGCCTCGACAAATCTGTGGACAACGCTTCGAGTCACTCTCGAGTTGTGGATATCGGCGCCGGAGGATCAGCCGAATGCACGGCTGAGAGCCGAGACGACCGTCGGCACCACACCCAACAGCAGGAACGACGGGATGAAGCACACCATCAACGGCAGCACCGTACGGACACCGACGGCTCGTGCACGCACCTGGAGGGCGCCCTGGCGGGCCTGACGGGCGTCGGCTGCGTGACGCCGAAGACCCTCGACCAGCATCGTGCCCGACTCCACCGACCGAGCAAGATCATCGGCCGCCGGGCCCAGTTGCGGATGATCATGCAGGCTGCGCCACGCGGCGGCGTCGGAGGCGCCCAGCTCGACCAGTGCCACCACCCGACCAAGATCATCGGCGATCGGCCCTTCGAAGGCGTCGACGATCGCCCGGCACGCCAGGCGAACCGGCATCCCCGCATCCAGACAGGAGCCCATCAGCTCGAGCGCCTGCGGCGCCTGCAAGATCAACTGCTGTTGGCGCCGAGCAGCGGACCGCGGCGTCAGCCAGCCGAGACCGACGGCGCCCAGTGCCGCAGTCACCGACCCGCCCAGCCAGAGCAGCCATTCCGGCCCCAGAGCCGCGTTCGACAAGGCGGTGCAGAGGCCGACGGCGCCACAGCCGCTCAGCAACAGCCGTCGCGTCGCGGGCATGGCGTCGGCTCGGCCGCGAATCAGCAGCGCCGCCCTCGATGGTGGCCCGGTACTGGGCGCTCCTCCACCGGTTTGTTGCGCGGACCGGCCGATCAACCGATCACCCGGATGTTGAACGAGCAGGTACGCCGCGACTGTTGCCAGACCAGCGCAGATCAGTGCGGCCGGCGACGCCATCTCCCGCAGCCGGACGAGGACCTCGATCACCGAGTAACCCTTCCTACGCCGCCGCCTGATGGGCAAGAGCTTCGATCCACAGCACGCCAAGGCACGCCAGCAAGGCCCCGACAAACAAGCAGCCCCACCCGAGCGGGCCGGCCAACAGCCAGCCCACCGGGTCGCCGCCGAGCAGGTAACCCAGGCCGATCCCACAGGCGGGTAGGACGGCCATCACCTTGCTGGTGGCGCGCGGCGCCGCGAGTTCACCGGCGATCACCGACTGCAGGCTGCGGTCGGCGGATAGGCCGGCCGCGACCTGCTCCAGCGTCGTCGACATCGGTGCACCGGTGTCGACCGAGACCCGCCAGGCGCGGGCCAGCTCGCCCAGTCCGGCGCAGCCCTCGTCGCGATGGGCCTGAGTTCGCCAGGTGCGCGGTACGTCGCCGCCGATCGCGGACACGCGTTGAGATTCGAGGAGGATCGGGTGGTCGCGGGCCGCCGACGCCAGCGCGTCGGCTGGCACCTGACCGATGCGCAGTTGAGCCGCCAACGCGATGCATGCTCTCGACACCGCGACCTGCGTTCGGAGGGTCAGACGCAATCGGTGCTGTTGCCCCACCAGGCGGACCAGAGTCAGCAAGACCATCAGTGCGCTCGCGGCCAGCACCGCCCCGCGTCGGCCGTCCAGCGCGATCGCGACCAAGATCATCGCGACCGAGCTGATCAGGAAAGCGACGAGCCGCCCGGTCCGACGCGTTCGGCGCCGTACCGGCTCCACCCGGCCGACCACCAGTCGCCGGTCCAGGTCACGAGCAGCGGGCCGCGGGACGCCCCAGCCGACCGCGATGACCACCAGGGCCAGACAGAGTGCGAGCATCATCGATCGAGCACCGCTTCCAGCCGCCCACTGCCCGGCCCCAGTACGGTCCGGCCGTCGGCGGTGAACTGCACGGCCCGCTCGGTGCGCACGAGTCCGCTCGAGCTCGTCGCGGACGAAGACCGCGATCTCGCCGACCCGCCGACGACCGCGGTCATCTCGGAGGACGTGCACGACCGCGTGCAATGCCGAGGCCAGTTGGGCATGAAGTGCGGTTCGGCCGAGTCCACCGAGTGCGGCCAGCGCCTCGAGCCGGGCCGGCACGTCGGCGGCCGAATTGGCGTGCACCGTGCCGCAGCCGCCCTCGTGGCCGGTGTTCATGGCGGTCAGCAGGTCACAGATCTCGGCGCCGCGGACCTCGCCGACGACGAGTCGGTCCGGGCGCATCCGCAACGACTGCCGCACGAGATCGGTCAGGCTGATCGCCCCGGCGTGTTCGGCGTTGGCCGGCCGGCCCTCCATCCGCAGGACGTGTGGATGATCGGGAGCCAGTTCGCGGGAATCCTCCACCACGACGATCCGCTCGTCCGGCGGCACCAGGGCAAGGAGAGCCGCGAGCAGCGTCGTCTTCCCCGACCCCGTCCCGCCGCTGACCAGGAACGCCAGCCGGGCATCGACCAGGCGCTTCAGCAACTGTGCGGCACCCGCGGTCATGGAGCCGGTGCGGACGCAGTCATCGAGGGAGAAGGTGCGGGTGGCCGGCACCCGGAGCGAGATGCAGGTGCCGGGCGCCGCAACCGCATCCAGTACCGCGTGGACTCGACAGCCATCGGCGAGCCGCGCGTCGACGAACGGCGAGGAATCGTCCAGCCGACGGCCCACCGAGGCAGCCAGTCGCTGGGCGAGGCGGCGCACCTCCGCGTCCGAGCCGAACCGTACGTCGGTCAGCTCGAGCCCGGCGCCGCGATCGACGAATACCTGATCCGGCCCGTTGACCAGCACGTCGGTGACGCCCGGCAACCGCAGCAGCCCGTCCAGCTGCTCCCGCGCCGATGCTGTTCCGGCGCAACGACTCCACCGTCTCGATCACCGAGGAATCGCTGACGACCAGGCCCTCGGCGCGCATCGCGTCGGCGACATCGGCGGGAGTATGGGGCCGTCCGAGGGTCGCCAGCCGCTCGCGAATGGGTTCCAGATCGGCACCGTCGAACTCGGCCGGCGCAGAGCCGTGAGCCGTGGTCGCTCTCTTGTCGAAGTCGATCACGCCCATGACGGCTCCGCGGGATCGGCCAGCCGGTCGAGCACCTCGCGACATGCCACCGCCAGCGGCGTACGCGGTGATCGGGCCGGCGGTTCACCCCGCTCTGCGGCCAGGGCCAGGGAGGCATCGTCGGGGATGGTGCCGAGCAGCCTCATTCCCAAGCCGTCGGCGACGGTGTCGGGCGACAACAGCCTGGTGCGCCCCCGGCGGACGACCACGCCGATCTTGTCACCATCCACCTCGATCAGCCGGCTCACTTCGCGTGCCGCGGCCACGCCGCGCACGTCGCCCTGAACCACGAGCATGATCAAATCCGCGATGTCGATCGCGCGCCCTACCGTGTCGCCACCGGATCGCGGCAGGTCCACGATGGTCACGTCATGGCTTCGGACCGCCGAGTCGAGCACAGATTCGAGCTGTTCCGCGGCCAGGATCCAGCCCGGCGGCGCCTCGCCACGGGCCATGGCGAGCACGTCTACGCCATCCACCCGCGGCAGTTGCCCGGTCAGATCCCCGATCTGCCCGCGCGCCTTGGCCAGTCGCGGCCAGCGCAGCCCCTCGACCCGTTCCGCGCCCAGCAGCAGATCCAGGCCTCCGCCGTGCGAATCGGCATCGATGAGCAATGCCCGCTGCATGACCCGTGCCGCGACGAACGCCAGGCCGGCGGCGAACGTGGAGGCCCCCACGCCTCCGGACGCCCCGACAACGCAGATCACCTCGCCGGTGCCGTTCCGTGGCGCCCCACGCTCGGCAATCGCGCTCGCGAGCCACCCGGCGCCGTCGGGAAACGTGACCACGGCGGCGCCCAACGACATCGACCACTGATTTGCCGCCCCGGGCGCGGACTGGTCACACAGCAGATAGACCTCGGCCCGGCGCCGCAGTCCGAGTGCGGCCACCCGCGGGGCCTGGTCGGCGCCGACCAGGACCATCGCCGCGGTCGCCCACACCGGCCGCAACAGCTGAGCGTCGTTGACCACGAGCGGCTCGATGCCTACTGCCGCGGTGATCGACAGAATCCGGTCGAGCAGTTCGGGGTCGTTCGTGGCGACCACGATGACCGAGGGAAGCACGCTGCCGGTATCCATGGCTGCAGTGTGCGTACCCGACCACGAGTCGTGCCGCCCGCGCCCAGAGCTGTGGACAGCGCCGGACGGAGATCCTGCAGCTGTGGACAACCGGCGCATCCGGAGCAGTTGTTGATCAAGAAACAACGGGAAGATGATCTTCGGGTGGCAACCGGCCGGTTCGCATCGACGGCCGACCCACCTGATCATGGTCGAGAATTCTTAGGCTCGGGGGGGTTTCCAACGGCGCGGTAACGGGGTACAAATGACTTCAAGGAAAGCCGAGTCGTCGTTAAGGAGTGCGCGTCTAGGATCCTCCTAGGCACCGAGCAATTTGGTAGCGCGCAGTCGTTTTCGACCGAGTCGGTAAACCTCGCACGACATCCAAGTACCCACGCGGCGATCACCCATCCACGACGGGCAGTTGAGTCCTCGGCTTGCCGGGGCCAACACGTTGACACAGCACGCATGGTCGCTCGGTAATGGCGTGCCAGGCACGGCGCCCACCACTGGTGGGCGCCGCGTCACGTCCGGCGCGGGTTCACTTGGCAAGCGTGCCCGCCGCCCGCGGATTGACCGGTGACAGTTCCGCGCCCCGGCTCACGGCCGCCGCACACCGAACGATCCAGTCCCGCACCCCAGCCACGCTGCCCGCCCGGTAACCAGCCAATCCGGCCCGATAACCGGCGGCGTCCTCCGCATGCCCGGCCTCGACGACGATCACCGCGGCCGGGTCGAGTCCGGACGAGATGAGCACCAGATGCTCGGCTGCGCGGGCGATCAGCCCGCTCGACGGGCCGAACGGTGCTGCGGTGGCGATCTCGGCGTGAGCGATCGCTCCGAGCACGATGGCCGACGCCGTCTGCGGTCCGGTCAGCAGATCGACGAGGCCGGCTATTCGCTGCTGCACCGCGGCGCCGCCGGACACTCGGCCGAGTTCGTCGTCGGGAACGATCCCCCGGGCGATCACGACGTGCGCGCGGGCGAGTGCCTGGGCCGGGGCGATTCTGATCGTGCCGGCCAGTTCGACGAGCTCGCCGGACAGCCGCACCGCGCCCGCCAGCCACCGCGACGGATCCTCACTGAGCGCGGCATTGGCCCGAGCGCCGGCCAGCAGCGCGCGGCCGCGCTGGTCGGTGCTGATCGTCCGCATCCCACGATCCCGCAGCACGGCATCGACCGCATCGCGCGCGGCGGCGAGCGCTGACGGCACCCCTTCCACCCGCGCCAACTCGGCCAAGGGGTCGGTCATCGCCACGTGTCCTGGCCTGCGCGCCGATCGCTGAACACGCGGTCGACGATAGTTCGCCGGGTTCAGGCCGGGAACTAAGGTCGAAGCTGTGAGCGGTACGCGGCGGACTCCCTATCCCGAGGTCGTGCCGGCCTGGATGGTCGGCGACGCCCCGGCTCGAGTGCTCGATGTGGGCTCGGGCAGTGGCGCCTTCGCGGCGATGCTGCAGACGGCCGGCCACGAGGTGTTCTGTCTTGATCGCGCGGTGGAACAGGTCGCCGGCCTGCCAGAACGCCTCGGCACCCGGCTGCACGTCGTCGCGCGGGTCGAGGCGATGCCTTATCTGTCCTGCCATTTCGACGTGGTGACCGCATCTCAGACCTTGCACCATTTCGCGCCCGGGCTCGCCTTGACCGAGATCGCCCGCGTGCTCAAGCCGGGCGGACACCTTGCCGTCGCCTACAACACCCGCGACGACACCGTCCCGTGGGTCAAGCGGCTGATCGGTTTGATGCACCGGTCCGATCCGGAATCTATGCGCGGCGATTTCGGGGTCGAGTCGGTCCAGGCGTTGGTCGACAGCCCGTACTTCGCCGATGTGCAACGGAAGAATTTCCGGAACTGGGTACCGATCACCAGATCTGGGCTGATCGCCATGGTTGAGCGCCGGCCCTCGGTGGCGAAGCTCGAGAGTGACGCGCGCGCTCGGCTGCTGACCGAGGTCGGCCAGCTCTACGACACGTCCGCACGCCCCCCCGAACCGCTGATGCTGCCCTTCCAGACGTCGTGCTGGCGGGCCGTTGTTGATCATTCCGGGCTCGTCGTCGACGACGACGTCAACGACGTGCTGCAGATCAGGCTCTGATCGCGCCGCCGCACCACAGGGCGCCTTCCCCGACCAGACCAGTCGGGGGTTATGGTCTGCTCACACAGATCGAGCTTTGGAGGCGGCATGGCAAAGCGCGGCGCTCGACGGTCACAATCCCGGCGCTCCGGGCCGAGCGAGCACGAGGTCTATCTGCGGATCTCCGGCGAGAGCGACTTCAAGGAGCTTCGCCGTCGTTATCGGCGCTTCGCCTTTCCGGCGACCATCGGGTTCATGGCCTGGTACATCACCTACATCGTCTGCAACAACTGGGCCCGTGACTTCATGAACACCCAGGTTGTCGGCAACATCAACGTCGCCCTGATCTTCGGCCTGCTGCAGTTCGTCTCGACCTTCTTGATCGCGTTCTTCTACTCCCGGTACTCGACCAAGACGCTCGACCCGCGGGCCACCAAGTTGCGCGAGGAGTTCGAATCGGAGATCAAGCGATGAGCGCCCTCGCGCTGATCCCGATGGTCACCGCGGATCGGGCGCTCACCATCGGTCTGTTCTCGGCCGTGGTGCTGCTCACCCTGGCGATCACCTTCTGGGCCTCCCGGCAGAACAAGACAACGACCGACTACTACGCCGGTGGCCGTAACTTCAGCGGTTTCCAGAACGGTCTGGCCATCGGCGGTGACTACATGTCGGCGGCCTCCTTCCTGGGCATCTCCGGCTCCATCGCGCTCTACGGATATGACGGATTCCTCTATTCCATCGGATTCCTGGTGGCCTGGCTGGTCGCGCTGCTGCTCGTCGCTGAACTGCTGCGCAACTCGGGCCGCTACACCATGGCCGACCAACTCGCCTATCGGATGCGCCAGACGCCGGTGCGCACGGCCGCGGCGACGTCGACCATCGTGGTGTCGATCTTCTACCTGCTCGCCCAGATGGTCGGCGCGGGCAGCTTGGTCGGCCTGCTGCTCGGAGTCACCAGCCCCGAGGTCAAGAACGCGGTGATCATCGGCGTGGGCGTCTTGATGATCATCTACGTCACTTTCGGCGGCATGCGGGGCACGACCTGGGTGCAGATCGTCAAGGCCGTGTTGTTGATCATCGGCAGCTTGTTGATCACTGTGCTGGTGCTGGCCGACTTCGGCTTCAATCTGTCGGATCTGCTCGGTGCGGCGGCCGAGAGGTCGGGCAAGGGCCAGGCGTTCCTGGAGCCAGGCCTGCTCTACGGCAAGGACCTGGTCGGCAAGATCGACTTCCTGTCCCTCGGCCTGGCCCTGGTGCTCGGCACCGCCGGCCTGCCGCACATCTTGATCAGGTTCTACACCACCCCGACGGCCCACGCGGCCCGCAAGTCCGTGCTGTGGGCGATCGGTCTGATCGGCGGCTTCTACCTGATGACGCTGGTCCTCGGGTTCGGCGCCGCGGCGCTGGTCGACACGGGCAAGGACAGCCAGATCGCCAAGTCCTCCGGCAATCTGGCCTCCCCGCTGCTGGCCCAAGCGGTGGGCGGCGGGGAGGGGACTCTCGGTGGCGCGGTGCTGCTCGCCTTGATCTCGGCCGTCGCTTTCGCGACCATCCTCGCCGTAGTGGCCGGGCTGACCCTGACCTCTGCTTCTTCGGTGGCGCACGACCTCTACGCCAGCGTCATCAAGAAGGGCAAGGTCTCGGAGCAGTCCGAACTGCGCGTCGTCCGGATCGCCGCGTTCGGCATCGGCACCATCGCCATCCTGCTCGCCATTCCCGCGCAGCGCCTGAACATCGCTTTCCTGGTGGCGCTGGCGTTCGCGGTCGCGGCTTCGGCGAACCTGCCGGCCCTTCTCTACAACCTGTTCTGGCGCCGTTTCAACACGATGGGGGCAACCCTCAGCATCTACGGCGGTCTGGTCTGCGCGGTGCTCTTGGTGATCTTCTCGCCGGTGGTGTCCGGGACGCCCACCTCACTGGCCCCGAACGCCGATTTCGCCTGGTTCCCCCTCCGCAACCCCGGCATCGTCTCCATCCCGTTCGGTTTCCTCTGCGGCTTCCTCGGAACCTTGATCAGCAAGGACACGTCGAGTCAGGATCGCTACGACGAACTCGAGGTGCGCTCCCTCACCGGCGCCGGTGCGGAGAAGGCCGTCGTCCACTAGCCCCGACCTCACGCCAGGATGTGATCATGTCCGTGCGCCGGATCTTCGAGTCGTCGGTCGACATCGATCGCCCGGCGGAGGCGGTGTTCGCCGTCTTCTCCGATGTCGCCGCCTGGCCGTCGTGGACGGAGTCGATCACCTCGGTGGAGCTACTGACCGACGGTCCGCTGCGCGTGGGTTCACAGGCGAAGGTCCGGCAGCCCAAGCTGCCTCCGGCGACCTGGACGGTCACCGAACTGGTGCCCGGTCGCTCCTTCACCTGGGAGGCGCGCGGTCCCGGTGTCCGTAGCGTCGGCCGGCACGAGGTCGAACCGCGGAAGTCCGGCTCCACAGCGAGATCGATCCTGGAACAGCACGGCCCGCTGGGCCTGGTCCTGGGCACGGTCTATGCCGGCCTCACCCGCCGCTACCTCGCGATGGAGTCGGCCGGGCTGAAAGACCGCTGCGAACAGACGTAAGGTCGCGCCCTGAGCCCGTCGAAGGGCAGCCACACTAGAGCGCGACGGTCTCGTTCTCGCCACCGTCGTAGCGCTCACCGGTCAACTTCGCCTTGGCGAAGCTGATCAAGGACGCCACCTTGCTTCCCGGCGTGTCCCAGTACTCCCCGGTGTGGCCGTCGACCTTGATCAACACCACACTGGGGTCCTTCGGGCCCTGCGGCAGCCAGGCCTCGACGAAGGGGTTCCACAGCTCCTCAAGCCTTCGCGGTGTCCACCACGACCTCGGCCGATCCACTGATCGAGATCCAGGTGTCCGAAGAGCTGAGCGTGATGCCGACGTGTGGGTTGGCCTCGATCTGCGCGATCACGCTGGAGTCCCGCTCGCTGAAGAACCACAGGGTGCCGTCAGGCTCCACCTGCTGCTGGCCCATCGGCCGGCTGACGAAGTGGCCGCTGTCATCCAACGTGGTCAGCATGGCGATCTTGATGTCGGCGGCCAGCTTGCTGAGCTTGGCCGCGTCGGTGCTTTCGGGCATGTCGGGCTCCTTTCGGTGGGCTTCGGAGTCGGTGCCCACGGGGAGCATTCTGTGCCGGCCGCTGCCTGGATGCACCGCCGGACGGCCTCTGTAGGCTGACCGGGACACAGCAGTCGACGCTTGCGAGGAGATGCGCCCCATGAGTGATGAATCGAGTGATGGAGCTCAGTCCGGCGAGGCCCTCTCCAACCTCATGCACGAGGATCGCCGCTTTCCTCCACCGGACGACCTTGCCGCGAGTGCCAACGTCACCGCCGACACCTACGCCGAGGCCGAGGCCGACTTCGAGGCGTTCTGGGCCACCCAGGCCGAACGGCTCAGCTGGGACACCAAGCCGACCGAGACCTTGGACTGGAGCAATCCGCCGTTCGCCAAGTGGTATGCCGACGGCACTCTGAACGCCGCGTACAACTGTCTGGACCGCCACGTCGAGGCCGGCAACGGTGACCGGGTGGCGTTCTACTTCGAGGGAGAACCCGGTGACACCCGGGAGATCACCTACGCGGAGCTGACCGCCGAGGTCAAGCGGGCGGCCAATGCGCTGATCGAGCTCGGGGTCAAGGCCGGCGACCGGGTGGCGATCTATCTGCCGATGATCCCCGAGGCCGTGGTCGCCATCCTCGCCTGCGCGCGGATCGGCGCGCCGCACACCGTGGTCTTCGGCGGCTTCTCCGCCGACGCGCTGTCGACCCGCATCGCCGACTGCGGGGTGGAGGTCGTGATCACCGCTGACGGCGGCTATCGCCGCGGTGCGCCGTCGGCGCTGAAGCCGGCCGTCGACGCCGCCCTCGAGCGGTGCCCTGACGTCCGGCACGTGCTGGTCATCCGGCGAACCAAGCAGGAGATTGCCATGACGGATGGCCGCGACCTGTGGTGGCACGAGTTCGTCGGCAAGCAGTCTGATGATCATGAATGCGAGTCGTTCCCGGCCGAGCACCCGCTCTACATCATGTACACCTCGGGCAGCACGGGTAAGCCGAAAGGCATCCTGCACACCACCGGCGGCTATCTGGTCGGCACGGCGTACACGCACTGGGCGACCTTCGACCTCAAGCCCGAGACCGACATCTTCTGGACCGCCGCGGACATCGGCTGGGTCACCGGCCACTCGTACCTGGTCTACGGCCCGCTCGCCAACGGGGCCACGTCGATCATGTACGAGGGCACGCCGGACACGCCGCACAAGGGGCGGTGGTGGGAGATCATCGAGAAGTACCGGGTGACGATCCTCTACTGCGCGCCGACGGCGATCCGCACGTTCATGAAGTGGGGCGCCGACATCACCGAGAACTTCGACCTCTCCTCGTTGCGGATACTCGGATCGGTGGGTGAACCGATCAATCCGGAGGCCTACGTCTGGTACCGGCACTACATCGGCGGTGATCGGACGCCGGTGGTGGACACCTGGTGGCAGACCGAGACGGGCATGCACATGATCTCCCCGATGCCCGGCGTCACCGAGGGCAAGCCAGGTGCGGCGATGAAGGCCGTTCCCGGCGTCTCCGTCGATGTGGTCAACGACGAAGCCCAGTCCGTGCCGGACGGATCCGGGGGCTATCTGGTGATCACCAAGCCGTGGCCGGCCATGCTCCGCACGCTGTGGGGCGACGACCAGCGCTACGTCGACACGTACTGGTCGCGCTTCGAGGGGGTCTACTTCGCGGGCGACGGCGCCAAGAAGGACGAGGACGGCGACCTCTGGCTCCTCGGTCGGGTCGACGACGTGATGAACATCTCCGGTCACCGGATGTCGACCACCGAGATCGAGTCGGCCCTGGTGTCACATCCGAAGGTGGCCGAGGCGGCGGTGGTGGGGGCGACCGACGAGACGACCGGCCAGGCGATCGTGGCTTTCGTGATCTTGCGCGGCGATGCCGGTGATGGTGGCGCCGACGTCGTGCAGGAGCTGAGGTCCCATGTGGCCAAGGAGATCGGAGCCATCGCCAAGCCGCGGCAGATCATGATCGTCGAGGAACTGCCCAAGACCCGGTCCGGCAAGATCATGCGCCGGTTGCTGCGGGATATCGCCGAGAACCGCGAGCTCGGCGACGTGACGACGCTGACCGACTCATCGGTGATGAACCTGATCAAGGAGAATCTTGCTGGGAGCACAGCAAGCGAGGACTAGCTCGGTCGGCCGAGGACGTGGAGCATCTCCCGACCATGAGGTGCACCGCTGATGCGGGCGCCGCGACGACGGATCGTGCTGTTCGGACGGACCAGCGGCACCGAACTCACCGTCGGCTCGCTGTCCAAGCCGGCCGAGGAGCTGATCCAGATCGTCGCGGCGGTCAGCGGCATGGCCATCCCGGCCGGATCTGGCCAAGACCGCCGTTCTGGTTGCCTCGCTGCTCGGGGCAGTCCTGGCCACTGTCGCCGCTCGGCTGAGGAAGCCGGCTGCGCCCGACTGATGTCGGCGAACATGTGTACGCGGTCTCCCCGCCGACCGCCGAGGTGTATAGGCTCGCGACTGAGGAAAGGGGCTGAACATGGCTGAGCAGGCTGTCGGCGACATCATCAAGAGCATCACTGAAGACGTGAAGTTGCTGGTGCGTGACGAGATGGAGCTGGCCAAGTCCGAGCTCATGCCGGCCGCGAAGAACGGCGGCATCGGCGGTGGACTCTTCGGTGCGGCCGGATACTTCGGCATCTGCGCACTGTCGATCCTCTATTTCGCGGCCGCCTTCGGCTTGGTCGCGCTGGGTCTGTCGTATCCGTTGGCCTTTCTGATCGTCGGCGTCGCGCTGCTGCTGATCGCCGGCGTCTGCGCCGGCGTCGGCTACATGATGATCAAGAAGGTCAGGGCTCCCGAGCGCACCATCGCACAGGCCAACAAGACGGTGACCGAGGTCAAGGACGCGGCTCAGCGGGCCGTCGCCGCAGCCAACGCACCCCAGATCGAGGGCACGGTCGTGCCCAATCGGGCGATTCGCTGACCGCACTCGACGACCGTTCGCGCTGAGGTGGCGGGCGCCGGCGTACGCGACATCCTGCTCGACGGCCCGTGGCGCCACCGCGACATCGCCGCGAACGGCGTCCGGTTCCACGTCGCCGTCGGCGAGCACTTCTCACCGGCCCGGCCGCTGATCCTGCTGCTGCACGGATTCGGCGAGTTCTGGTGGGCCTGGCGGAGCCAGATTCCCGCACTGGACGGGGCGGGATTCAGCGTCGCCGCGATGGACCTGCGCGGTTACGGAGCGAGCGACAAGACTCCCCGCGGCTACGACCCGCACACCACGGCGTACGACGTCAGCGGCGTGATCAAGAGCCTGGGGTTCTCCTCCGCGGCCGTCGTCGGCCACGACTGGGGCGGGATGGCGGCCTGGGCGACCACCGCGTACGCCCCCGCTCCGGTGCGGGCCCTGATCGCCGTCTCCGCTCCGCATCCACTGGCCTTCCCGTGGCGGCCGAACCTGCGCACGCTGGCCTTCTTCCAGCTACCGCTGTTCCCCGAGCGCCGGATCATGGCCGACGACGGCCTGTTCATCGAGCAACTGTTGCGCAGCCGGGCGGCCGACGGCGACATGATCTTCACCGCCGCGGAGGCCCGGCACTACCGGGACGCCCTGATGCTCTGGCCCAGCCCGCACTGCGCGATGGAATACCAACGGATGTTCGTACGCGATCAGTTTCGCGATGCCGGGAGGGACTACCGGCGAGCCCTCCGGCGCGGGGTATCCGTCCCGCTGCTGTCCATCCACGGCGAGCTTGATCGACAGGTGCCGTTGACCGCGATGAAGGCCGCCGAGGAGTGGGTGCGCGCGCGCCACGATCTGGTGCGCCTGCCCGGCGTCGGGCACCTCCCGCACGAGGAGGCACCGGACGCGGTCACCGCCGCCATCCTGGCCTGGCCACCGACCGATGACGGTGGCAGGGATTAGCCTGCCCACGTGAAGGAGACGCCCGAGACGGTACGCCGCGCCTACTACGTGCTCACGGCCGGCAACACCTTGGCCGCGTCGCTGATCTGGGGCATCAACACGATCTTCCTGCTGGACGCGGGCCTGTCGAATTTCGAGGCGTTCGCCGCGAACGCCTTCTACACCGCGGGCATGGTGCTCTTCGAGATTCCCACCGGGATCGTGGCTGACTCCTGGGGCCGCCGGGCCTCATTCCTCTGTGGCACGGTCACGCTGGCGGTGACCACGGTGCTCTATGTCCTGCTCTGGCAGCAGCATGCGGCCTTCGTCTGGTGGGCCATCGTCTCCGCCCTGCTCGGGCTCGGATTCACCTTCTTCTCCGGCGCCACGGAGGCCTGGCTGGTCGACGCGCTGACCGCGACCGGATTCACCGGCCAACTGGAGACCGTCTTCTCCCGTGGCCAGGTGGTCGCCGGAACGATGATGCTGATCGGGTCGGTGGCCGGTGGCTATCTGGCCCAGCTGACCAATCTCGGCGTGCCGTATCTGGTCCGGGCCGGCGTGCTGATGGTGATGTTCGCCGTGGCCATGGTCATCATGCACGACCTCGGCTTCACCCCTGACCGCAGTCAGCGGCCGTTGGCGGAGATGAGGGTGATCATGCGCAGCTCGGTGGACAACGGCCTGAAGGTCCCGGCGATCCGGGCGACCATGCTGGCCGGGGTCTTCACCGGCGGCGTCGGCATCTATGTGTTCTATGCCCTGCAGCCTTATCTGCTCAACCTCTGGGGCGACCCGACGGCCTACGGGATCGCCGGCCTGGTGGCCGCGATCGTCGCCGGCGCTCAGATCGCCGGCGGCCTGTTGACCCCGAAGATCAGGTCGCTGTTCCGCCGGCGGACCTCCGCGCTGTTGTTGCTCCAGGCGGTCGGCGTCGGACTGCTCGCACTCATCGGACTGGTCGACAGTTTCTGGATGGTCGTGGTGCTGGTGGTGGTCTGGGCCCTCAGTGGCTCGGCCATCCGCCCCATCCGCCAGGCGTACCTGAACGCGATGATCCCGTCGCCGCAGCGCGCCACGATCCTGTCGTTCGACTCGCTGATGACCAGCGCCGGCGGGATCGTCGCGCAGCCGCTGCTGGGCAAGAGTGCCGACGTCTGGAGCTACCAGGCGTCCTATCTCCTGTCGGCGGCCGGATCGGCCCTTGCGTTGCCCTTCGTGCTCCGGGCCCGCCGGCTCGCGGTTCCCGCTGACACCGAGGTCGCCCCGACCGAGTGCCGAGCGTCTGACCCCAGCGTCTGCACGCCCGCGCTGCCCGTTATTGCGCGGCTCAGCGCTTCGTCAGATGGATCCGCGATTCCCAGGGCTGGAGGTCGGCGCCGGAGGAGTTCGCGTGGGTGGCCAGCAGCAACTGGGCGGCGGAGACGTCCGGCAGCGAGCCGGCCGGGATCGTCGTCGGCGCGGACGAGCAGTTGGCGACCATCAGCAGAAGTTGATCATCGAGCGTCCGGGTGACCGCCCAGATCTGCTCATGGTCGGGTAGCAGCAGCTCGAACCGTCCCTCGACGAGCACCTGATGATCATGGCGGAGCTTGATCAACTTCTGGAAGTGGCGAAACACCGAGTTCGGATCGGCGAGCGCGTCGGCCGCGTTGATGTTGACGTAGTTCGGATTCACCGACAGCCAGGGAATGCCTTCGGAGAAGCCGGCCTGCGAGGTGGCGTCCCACTGCATCGGCGACCGGGCGTTGTCGCGGCTCTTCACCGACAGCGAATGCAGCACCGTCTCGACCTCGAGTCCGAGACTCATCGCGTCGGCGTGGTAGTTCACCGACTCGATGTCCTGGTACTGCTCGATCGAGCTGTAGTACGTGTTGGTCATGCCGAGCTCTTCACCCTGGTAGACGTACGGTGTGCCCTTGTGCGCATGCTGCACGGAGGCCAGCGTCTTGGCGGAGTTCACCCGGTGCTCGGCGCTGTCGTCGCCGAACCGCGAGACGGCCCGCGGTTGATCATGGTTGTCCCAATAGAGCGAGTTCCAGCCGGCGTCGGCCAGTCCGACCTGCCACGCGTTCAGATTCTGTTTGAGCACGGGCAACCTGAGCTCGTGCAGATCCCACTTCCGGCCGCCGGGCTGGCTGTCCAGTCCGACGTGCTCGAAGGTGAACACCATGTTGAGCTCGTTGTTGGCCGGGTCGGTCACCGCCCGGGCCGTCTCGATCGACGAACCGGGCATCTCACCGACGGTGAGGAGGTTGCGGGCGGACAGACCAACGGCTGCGTTCATCTCGGCCAGAAACTCGTCGAGGCGCGGACCGTTCGCGGTGTAGAAGAAATTGGGCGCGTACTTGCGTCCCGGCGGGGGTACGCCGTCGTCAAGATTCCGCTTGGAGATCAGGTTGATCACGTCCATCCGGAACCCGTCGACGCCGCGATCGACCCACCAGTTCATCATGTCGTAGACGGCCCGCCGGACCTGGGGATTCTCCCAGTTGAGGTCGGGCTGCTTCGGGCTGAACAGATGCAGGTAGTACTCGCCGCTGCGCTCGTCGAAGTGCCATGCCGGTCCAGAGAACGCCGACTCCCAGTTGTTGGGCTCGGCACCCTCGGTGCCGGGCTCGAAGCCCTCGCGCGCCGGCCGCCACCAGTACCAGTCGCGCTTCTCCGAACGCGGATCGCGCGACTCGACGAACCATTGGTGCTCGTCGGAAGTGTGATTGACGACCAGGTCCATCACCAGCTTGATGCCGCGCTCGTGCAGCGCCGCGATCAGTTGATCAAGATCATCCAGCGTGCCGAACAGCGGGTCGATGTCTTGGTAGTCGCTGATGTCGTAGCCGTTGTCGTCCATCGGCGAGGCGTAGACCGGCGACAGCCAGACGACGTCGACCCCGAGCTCGGCCAGATAGTCGACCCGGGAGGTGATGCCCGGGATGTCGCCCATGCCGTCGCCGTTGCTGTCGGCGAACGACCGCGGATAGATCTGGTACACGACCGCCGATTTCCACCAGTCGGCCGGACGATCGTGCGGCGTAACAGCATTCCGGGTTGGCGTGGAGGTCATACCTGGGATCCTTCCACAGGGATTCCGAGGCGATCGGAGAGCGAACGGATCTCGTCCTCAAGATTCTGGTTGGCGGCCGCCAGCAGTCGCTGACCCTTACCGGTCCGGAACAGCGGCTTCTTGGCCAGGTCGATCAAGACGGCCAGCCGGCCGGCGAGGAACGACTCCTCGGGCACCTGGGCGTACTCGTCGCGGACGGCCTCGACATAGCGGGCGTAGTCCTCCGGCGGAGCCGCGAGCACCGCGAGATCTGCGTCGCAGAGCAACTCGCCCTCGGGGTCGCGCGCACCCGGTACGTGGCCTGCCGTCAGCCGGACGAGTCGGGCGACCTGGGTGAGGTCCTCCTGTTCCAATCCGGCGCGGCCGAGTTCGCGGATGGCGAGCCGCGCCGAGGCCTCCTCATTGGTCAACTCCCGCGGGGGGATGTCGTAGACGGCGTCGTGGAACCAGGCCGCCAGGCGGACCAGGAAGAGATCCTGGTTGTCGGCGAGTGAGTCGACCATGGTCAGCACCTGCCGAAGATGATCAACGTTGTGGTAGCGGCGATGCGGTTCTTGGTAACGCTGCAGCAGTCGCTCACCCATCTCGGGTTGGTTCGGCAGCGTGGCCGCCCAGCGATCGAGCAGGTCTTGATCATCAGTGGGCATCGGGTCCTCCACGGTCGGGCCTTGATGTGAGATATCGGTCAGGTATGGGCAGCATCCGGCTGTCATCCCACGGGACCTGCCAGCCGGCCAGGTCGAGTACCCCGTCGAGCAGGTGTGCGGTCAGTCCCCAGATCAGATGACCATCGACTTCGAAAGCGGGACCCGTGTAGCCCGACGGGTGGTGCACCCGGGCACGGTTCGCCGGGTCGGTCAGCCGCGACACGGGAACGATCGGCGCTGAGGCCGCCTCCCGTGGATCGACCGCGACCACCGCGCCCGGCTCGCGCCACCAGGCGATCACCGCAGTCACGTCGAACCCGCTGACATCGACGTGGGCCGGCGGCAGCATCCCGAGGACCTCGATGCCGGACCGGATGACGCCGGTCTCCTCCTCGGCCTCCCGAAGTGCGGTGTCCGCGAGATCGACATCGCCCGGATCGGCCGCACCACCAGGGAAGGCGATCTGTCCGGCGTGCGTCCGCATCGTGGCGGCGCGTTCCACGAACAAGATCTCCGGGCCCTCGGGGCCCTCACCGATCAAGATCAACACTGCGGCGGCTCGGCCGCCGACACCCGGGCGGATGGCGACGATCCGATCGACCCGGGAAGGCTCGGTCAACGCCGCAGTCAGCGTGTCGAGCCATGGTGGACGGGTCACAGGCTGATTCCCAGGTTCTGCTGGACCAGGGACTTGACCTGCTCGGTCGAGGTGAAGCGCGAGCGATGCCACCCGGCGATGCTGCCGTCGGCTCTCACGAAGACCGTCACGGGCGGCGCCGTGACCTGCAGGGCGCTGAACCCCGCATCCGCATCCTGCAGCTGGGGGTATCGCCAGCCGGCCTGCTGGGCGAACTCGATCGCGAGATCCGGATACGGATCGTGGAAGTTGACCCCCATGATCATCAGGTCCGACTGATTGTGCTGTGCCACCTCGGCCAGGTACGGGGCCTCCTCGCGGCACGGCCCGCACCACTGGGCCCAGAAGTTGATCATCATCGGCTTGCCCCGGAGACCGGCGAGCCGGACCTCTCGCCCGCCGCCGAGGCACGGGACCACGACATCGGGCAGGCCGCCGGCGAGGGAGGAGATCGTCGGATCCGACTCGGGACAGTCCGAGATGCCGGCCCGCTGCTTGAGCGCTCGCAGATCAGCGGTCGTCTCCACGGTGGGCGGCGCAGCGGGGGTGCTCACCGAAACGCCCGGCAACCGGGTCACCGTCGGCGCCTCCGTGCAGGCGGCCAGCGCAACGAGCAACCAGACGGCAAGGACGACCGGGACGATCCGAGCCCTCATCCGCGCGGCTCACGGACGAGCTTGGCGGCCTTGACCGGATCGGTCTCACCTTCCCCGTACGCCGGGCACCAGCGGGCGACCGGACAGGCGCCGCAGGCCGGATTGCGGGCATGGCACCGCCGCCGGCCGTGCCAGATGACGTTGTGGCAGAGCTGGGTCCAGTCCTTGGGCGGGAACAACTCGCCGACCTCGGCCTCGACCTTGACCGGATCGGTCTCCACCGTCCAGCCGAAACGCCGCGCCAACCGGCCGAAGTGGGTGTCGACGGTGATGCCGGGCACCCCGAACGCATTGCCGAGGACCACGTTCGCGGTCTTGCGCCCGACTCCGGGCAGCGTGACCATCTCGGCCAGGGTGTTCGGCACCTCGCCGCCGAACTTCTCGGTGAGCGCCGCGCCCAGCTTGATCAGGCTTTCGGTCTTGGCGCGGAAGAAGCCGGTCGAGGTGATCATCGCCTCGAGTTCGGCCCGGTCGGCGGCGGCGTACGCGGCCGCATCCGGGTACCGTGCGAAGACCAGCGGAGTGACGAGATTGACCCGCTTGTCGGTGCTCTGGGCCGAGAGAATCGTCGCCACCAGCAACTCGAGCGGGCTGCGGAAGTCGAGCTCGCAGTGGGCGGTGGGATAGGTCGCGGCGAGGGCGCGGTTGACCGTCCGGGCGCGCCGGACGAGCGCGGTGTTCGCCATGCCGGAAGGTTACGCCAACGATGATCATCCTGACCTGTGCTGCCCAACCAGGGAGTTCGACGGTAGCCTTACCTCGACTAGCACCCCGGCTGTTCTCAAGGAGGTTCCGCGTGGATCCGGAAGTCCTGAAGAAGGCACCGCTCTTTGCCGGACTTGAGGACGAGGCGGCGAGCGCCCTGGCTTCGACGATGGGAACGGCCAGGCTCAACAAGGGCGAGGTGCTGTTTCACGAGGGCGACACCGGCGACCGGTTGTACGTCGTGGTCAGCGGCAAGGTGAAGCTGGGCCGCAGCGGTTCGGCCGGCCGGGAGAACCTGCTCGCCGTGCTCGGCCCGGGACAGATGTTCGGCGAGCTTTCACTGTTCGACCCCGGACCGCGTTCGACCACCGCGACGGCCGTCACCTCCTGCGAGATCCGCACCCTCGAGCACGACGTGCTGATGGGCTGGCTGGCCGGACGGCCAGAAGTCGCACAGGGCCTGCTCGGCCAGCTCGCTGCTCGGCTCCGCCGGGCCAACGACGTGGTGGCCGACCTGGTTTTTTCCGACGTCCCCGGCCGGGTCGCCAAGCAACTGCTCGAGCTGGCCCAGCGATTCGGCGACACCCGCGACGACGGCGTGCACGTGCACCACGACCTCACCCAGGAAGAACTCGCCCAGCTCGTCGGCGCCTCGCGGGAGACCGTGAACAAGGCGCTGGCCGACTTCGCCGCCCGCGGCTGGATCCGCCTCGAACCCCGCTCGGTCACCATCCTCGACGTCGAGCGCGTCGAGCGCCGCGCCCGCTGACCCGCCCGTACTCGCGCCCGTGTCGGATTCACCGATATACGAGGCAATCCGTCGCTGTACCCAGGACGTTAGCTGGGCACAGCGACGGAGATTGACTGATCAAGGTGTGGCCGCTCGGAAGCCTTCGCGGCGCTCGGGGCGATGCCTACTGTGAGCCCAGGGTGACCGTCACCGTCTGGGCGGATCCGCCGTCGCGGATGTAGGTGAGTTGCACCTCGGTGCCCGGCGCATAGAAGCGCGTGGCAGCGATCAGCCCGTCGGCGGTGGTGGTCGGGAAGTTGTCGATCCGGGTCACCACGTCACCGGCCTGCAGGCCCGCCTTGGCGGCGGCACTACCGGGGGTGACGGTCTCCAGGGGTACGCCGGTGCCGGTCGAGAGCTCCGAGTCGGAACCGGCCAGCGACACCCCGAGGGCGGCATTGGTCGAGACGCCATGAGCGATCAGCTCACTGGCCACCCGGGACGCCACGTCGGCTGGGATCGCGAAGCCGATGCCGATGTTGCCGGACTGGCTTTCGGCCGAGCCGGAACCGGTGCTGGCGATGGAGGAGTTGATGCCGACCACGTTCCCGTTGAGATCGACCAGCGGCCCGCCGGAGTTGCCGGGGTTGATCGCGGCATCGGTCTGCAGCGCCAGATAGACGGCGTCGTTGTTGCTTCCGGAGCGCACCGGGCGAGCGGTGTTGGAAACGATGCCACTGGTCACCGACTCGGAGAGCCCGAGCGGCGCGCCGGCGGCGACGACGGCCTGACCCACCGTCAGCGAACTCGACTTCCCGAACACCGCGGGGGTCAGATCGGTGGCGTTGTCCACCTTGATCACGGCGAGGTCATTGCTCTCCGAGCGCCCGACGATCGTCGCCTTGCCGGTGCTGCCGTTGTGGAACGTCACCGTGATTTCGCCCTGCTGGGCGGCTGCCTCGACCACGTGATTGTTGGTCAGGATGTGACCGTCCTTGTCGAGCACGACGCCACTGCCGATGCCGCCACTCTGCCCGGACTGAACGGTGATCGTCACCAGCGACGGTTCGATCTTGGCCGCGGCTGCGGCAACGGTTCCGTCGAGTTTCGGACTGCTGGCTGCCGGCACCGTCGTCACACTGATCGGCGAGGCGGTACCGCCGTCGACCAGATAGGCGTACGAGCCGACTCCCGCTCCGGCGCCGACCACGGCCGCCAGCGAGGCTGCGGCCAGGATCGCTCCCAGCCGGCGGGGCGGCTTCGTCGCGATGCTCGACTGATATGGCGCCTGCGGCGCGGCGGTCGCCTGGTAGCGCGCCTCGGGCGCAGGTGCGGGTGCGTACGGCGTCTGGCTGACGTGCGGGACACCGTCCGGTGCGGGAAAGTCTGATCCCGAATAGCCGCCAAGTTCCCCACTGGGAAGGAAATGCGGTGCCTGCTGCGGTTGCTTGCCGAATGGTGGGGTATTGAGACCCGACTGATCTTCTGTGTTCACGTCATTGAGAATGACGCGCCAGTCTGTGACCACCCTGTGCGATCCGTCTGAACTCCCTGAGTAGTCAGATTCTCGGCGAGCTATCGCTCGTCAGGGGTCTGACAAGTCGGCGAGGTAGTCGAGTTGGGCGCGTACGGAGAGGGTGGCGGCCGGCCAGACGGTGCGATCGACATCGGCATAGACCCGCGCCACCACCTCTTCGGGGCTGCGGTCGCCGGCCGCCAGGGCCGCGCGGACCTGATCCAGACGCTCCATCCGGTGCTCCCGATAGAACCCGAGCCAGCCCGTGGGGTCGCTCACCACGGGACCATGGCCGGGCAGGATCTCGCTGATTCCGCGCTCGGCGACGAGCGCCTGCATCACCGCCAGCGAATCCAGGTAGGCGCCGAGGTTTCCGTCGGGGTGCATGATCACCGTGGTTCCGCGACCGAGCACCATGTCGCCGGTCAGCAGCCTGGTCACACCGTCGTGCCCGATGATCATCAACGACCGCGAGTCGCTCGTGTGTCCCGGAGTCTCCACCACCTCGAGTATCGCGCCGGGCAACTCGATTCGATCGTGGCCATCGAGTCCCGCCGCACCGATCCGGAACTCCCGATCAGCGGCCCGTACGCGGCATCCCGCCCGTGCGGCCAGCCTGCCCGTGCTCTCGGAATGATCAAGGTGGCGATGAGTGAGGACGATCTCAGCGATCCGGCCCCCGGCCTGGTCCATGATCACGTCCAGATGCTCGGCGATCAGCGGCCCCGGGTCGACCACCACCGGGGCGTCCTGACTCGGGTCGCCGAGGATCCAGGTGTTGGTGCCGTCCAGGGTCATCGGCCCTGGATTGGCGGCGCGGACCAGGATCACGTACGGAGCCAGTCGGGTCACGACGCTGGTCATGACCGCCTCTCCGCCGGGCTCGGATAGCTGAACCGCCAGCCGTCGGGTGTCTGCACGAGTGCGGGCAACACGCACTCGATCACCCGGTTCTCCGCCGAGGCCAACACCTCGGCCACCGAGGTGTGATCGGACAGTTCGAGCATGATCGACAACGTGGGTGGCATCAGAGCCATCGCACCCGATCGCTCAGCCTGCAGCGCTGCGTCCGGCGACCACCACGCGGCGTCATCGGTCTCACCCGAGATGTCCCGGGCTTCCTGATCCGCCGGCATCCGGGCGACGAAGAACTGCGTGTCGTAGCGGCGCGGCTCGGCCTCCGGGGTGATCCAGTGCGCCCACGGGTGAAGATCATCCGCAGCCAGCAGGACACCGGTCTCCTCGGCGGTCTCGCGCAGCGCACAGGCGCGGATCGGATCACCGTCCGACTCCAGACCGTCGACCGGATCGAGCCGTCCTCCCGGAAAGACCACCATGGATGCCGCGAACGACATTCGGGCATGCCGCTGCATCAGATAGGTCTCCAGGCCGAACTCGCCGTCACGGAGCAGGACCACGCTGGCCGAGGGCGCCGGGTCGACAGCGGGGCTGCCGGCTGACCGGGCCAGGATGAGGTCGACGAGCCGCGGCGGCACGATCAGCGAGAGCCGGGCGAGCACGTCGAGGGAGTGCGACATCAACCGGGCGCGAGCACTAGGCGAAGTGGATGGTGGGACTGGTACCCACCGCGACCACGAGCTCGACCTCGACCGGGGCATCAAGCGGCAGGCTGGCCAGCCCGACAGCGCTTCGCGCATGCTTCCCGGCGTTGCCGAAGATGTCCCCGAGCAGCTGGCTCGCGCCGTTGCCCACCTGCGCCTGGCCCGTGAAATCAGGCGCACCGGCCACGAAGATGACGACTTTGACGATCCGCACGATGGCGTCGACATCACCGGCTTCGGCGGCGACCGCGGCAACGCCGTTCAATGCGGCGATCCGGGCGCACTCGACGGCAACCTCGACCGACACCTCGGCGCCGACCTTGCCCACTGCGTGCAGCTGTCCCGCGACCGTGGGCAGCTGGCCGGAGGTGAAGACCAGATCGCCGAATCGGACGGCCGGTACGTACGCGGCCAGCGGGGCCGCCACCGGCGGGAGCACCAGACCGAGATCGGCCAACCGCTCCGACGGCAGGATCATCCCGCCGCTCCGGCAGAGCTGATCGGCCGCTTCAGGTAGGCGACCAGATTCTCCGGATTCAGCCCGGGAACCACCTGCACCAGCTCCCACCCGTCCTGGCCCCAGTTGTCCAGGATCTGCTTCGTCGCGTGGACCAGCAGCGGCACCGTCACGTACTCCCACTTCGTCATGGGCTCACTGTATTTCAGGCCCACCTCCCCGTCGGCCGCGGAACCGGCGCCCAGCGGGCCCGGCTGCCCGACCCCTCAGACGCACAGACAGAACGGGTGCCCACTCGGATCGAGGAACACGGCCCAGGTCGGGTGAGAATCCGGTCCTTCGACGGGCTGGGCACCGATTGATTCGGCGTACGCGGAAGCAGCGGCAAGATCCTCGACGCGCAGATCGAGATGGAACTGCTGCGGAATCGCGTTGTCGGGCCAGGTCGGCGGCCGGTGATTGAGCGCCAGTTGGAAGGCGATCTTGACCGCCGATCCGTTCCCGATGGTGATCCAGTCATCCTCGGTGCTCTCGATCTGCCACCCCAGCAACGCGGTGTAGAACTCGGCCAGGCGTGGCGGGTCGTCCGTGTCGAGCACCACCGTGCCGAAGCCGATCCCCGAATTCGTAGAAACTGTCATGCCCGCATCCTCGCCCCGTGCACTGACAGTTCCGCTGCCCGACGTCTCACTACTATCGAGCCCATGCACATCGGCATCCTGGGCGGCACCGGACCTCAGGGCCGAGGTCTGGCCCGACGACTCGCCGCGGCCGGACACGAGGTGATCATCGGCAGCCGCTCCGCCGAACGCGCCCAGCAGGTCGCTGCGGAGTATTCCGACGTGGGCACGATCACCGGCGGCGGCAACTCCGAGGCGGCGGCGGCGGACCTGGTCATCGTCACCGTCCCGTATGCGGGCCACGCGGAGCTGCTCGGCACCCTGACCGGCGAACTGGCGGGCAAGATCGTGGTGGATTCGGTGAACCCGATCGGCTTCGACAACCAGGGACCGTATCCGCTGGTCGTGGCCGCCGGATCGGCGTCTCAGGAGGCACAGCAGCTGCTACCCGACTCGACGGTGATCGGCGCCTTCCATCATGTCAGCGCCGTACTGCTGGACGACCCGGACGTCGCGTCCATCGCCGGTGATGTGCTGGTCCTCGGCGAGGATCGGGCGGCGGTCGCAATTGTCTGCGACCTGGCCACCGCCATCCCCGGCGCTCGCGGGATCTACGCCGGCCGGCTGCGCAATGCCGGGCAGGTGGAGGCCTTCACGGCCAACCTGATCGCCATCAATCGTCGTTACCACGCGCACGCAGGCATCAGCATCACGGATCTTCGGTGAGCCCACGACACACCCTGCACATCGTCAGTGGCAAGGGTGGCACCGGCAAGACGACGATCGCCGCCGGACTGGCGTCCGCCCTGGCGACCCATGGTCGCCGGGTGCTGCTGTGTGAGGTCGAGGGCCGCCAGGGTATCGCTGAGATCTTCGGGGTGCCGGCACTCGAAGGCGCCGAGGAGCGGCGGATCAGCCGCGCGCCGGGCGGCGGCGTGGTGTACGGGTTGGCCATCGACGCCGAGGACGCCCTGCTGGAGTACCTGGACACCTTCTATCACCTCGGACTGGCCGGCAAGGCCCTCGACCGCTTCGGGGCCGTTGACTTCGCCACCTCGATCGCGCCGGGCCTGCGCGACGTGCTGCTCACCGGCAAGGTCTACGAGGCGGTCCGGCGCGGTCTCAAGGGACGGCCCGACGCCTACGACGCGGTGGTGCTGGACGCTCCGCCGACGGGTCGCATCGCGCAGTTCCTCAACGTGCACGAGGCTGTCTCCGGATTGGCCAAGATGGGCCCGATCCGCAGTCAGGCGGATTCGATCATGCGAATGCTGCGCTCGGCCACCACGATCTTGCACTTCGTCACGTTGCTCGAGGACATGCCGGTCACCGAGACGGAGGAAGCGGTCGCCGCACTGCGGCCCATTCAGATCCGGGTCGGCTCGGTGATCGAGAACATGGCCACGCCGACACCCCTCGATCATGAACAGCTCGAGTGCGCCGCCGCGCGGCTCGGTGATCATCAGCGTTCCCGGGCTCGCGGCCGAGGAGAACGCCGCTCTCACGGCGGAGTTCGCCGTCGAAGCCGCCCGCACGCTGCAGGAGCGGTATCGCCATGATCGACTGACGGCCCTGTCACTGCCGCTGATCCAGATCGACTTCGACGCCGGCGGCATCGACGAGGCGGCGATCTCCGGCATCGCCGCACAACTCAGCGACCGGCTCCCGCTGGAGGGGTCGTGATGGCACGGATCGGCGCCGTCACCCCGCCGTTCCTGGACATCGATGCGATCATTCAGGATCAGCAGACCAAGATCGTCATCTGCTGTGGTGCCGGTGGCGTCGGCAAGACCACGACATCGGCCGCCATCGCGGTACGCGCCGCCGAGGCCGGACGCAAGGTCGTGGTGCTCACCATCGATCCGGCGCGGCGGCTCGCCCAGTCACTCGGTCTCGGCGAGCTGGACAACACTCCGCGCCCGGTCAGCAAGATCAACTCCCGGGCCGGCGGCAGCCTGGACGCGATGATGCTGGACATGAAGCGAACCTTCGACGACGTCGTGGTCGCGCACTCGACGCCTGAGAAGGCCGCCGCGATCTTGGAGAATCCCTTCTACGAGGCGCTTTCCTCCTCGTTCTCCGGCACCCAGGAGTACATGGCGATGGAGAAGCTTGGCCAACTGCACGACGAGGCCCAGGCCGACGACCGCTGGGACCTGATCGTCGTCGACACCCCGCCCGCGCGTTCGGCGCTGGACTTCCTCGAGGCGCCCGAGCACCTCAGTTCGCTGCTGGACGGCCGATTCCTGAGAATGCTGCTGGCCCCGACCCGAGGTCCGATGCGGCTGATGAGCGTGGGCTTCAACCTGGTCTCGTCGGCGATGAACAAGGTGCTGGGCGCGCAGATCATCACCGACGTGCAGACGTTCGTGACGGCGTTCGAGGCGCTCTTCGGCGGCTTCCGGCAACGCGCGACGTCAACCTTCGAGCTCTTGTCGTCGAGCCACACGACCTTCTTGGTGATCGCCACCGCGCAGCGCGATGCGCTCCGCGAGGCGGCCTACTTCGTCGACCGGCTCACCGAGGAGCGGATGCCGCTCTCGGGGATGGTGATCAACCGGGTGCACACCAGCGCGTTGCCGCTGTCCCCCGAGCGCGCCCTCGCAATTGCCGAGGATCTCGATCCGAGCTCAGCGGCGCTGGAGATCGAAGCGCTCCGACGGCACGCCAATCTGATGCGGGTCATCGACGCCGAGATCCGTTTGCTGGAAGGGTTTTCCGCCACCCGGCCGGAGGTGGCCCAGGCCCGGATTCAGTCGCTGCCCACCGATGTCACCGACCTGGGGTCACTGCGCCGGGTCGGTTGTCTCTTGGCTGACAGCGCGTCGGCTTGAGCGCCCTGTTTCCCCACGAGAATCGAACTCCACGACACCACGTCGGTTCGCTGGCGGAGCAACAGACGTCGCTCGCGCTCGGTCATACCCCCCCAGACGCCCCATTCGATCCGGTTGTCCAGTGCCTCGGCGAGACACTCGAATCGGACTGGGCAGCCTGAACACAGCAGGCGGGCCCTCTTCTGATCTGAAGCATCTGGAAAGAGGGCATCTTCCATGCCCCTGCACTTTGCGCGCATGGTCCAGTCTTCACTTTGTACGGCAGTCACGCTGACTTCTCCCCTTCGTGAAATCGCCGTGCCGGGCTTTTCCCCGGCCCTGGTGGCACGGCCACTTGAATGGTACGAACGACCAAGTGGGCTGACTAGGTGCAACGCCCGGAAATTCTCCGTTTTGTGACCTAACGCACGAAGGTGGCGCGCAGATCACTCTTCTGACGCCAACTTCTGGTATACGCGCGCGGATTCGATGCTGGCCCGACGCCTCACGTACGCTGTTGGCCATGCCGTTTTCGCCGAGACGCCTGGGCACCGTCGCGTACTCGCTGGTGATGTTCGTCATCGTCAGCGTGCTCGCGGGTGTCCTGATCGCCGGACTTTTCGTCCCGTTCGCGGGACTCGCCGGGGTCAGCAGCAAGGCGGCGGCGTCTGAGCTGAGCAACCTGCCGGCCGAGCTGGCGACCCCCTCACCGCCCACCCGGTCCCGGGTCCTGATGGCGAACGGCAAGACGCTGGCGTACTTCTACGACGAGAACCGGATCCCGGTCACCCTGAAACAGATCTCACCGGTGATGCGGCAGGCCCAGATCGCCATCGAAGATCACCGGTTCTACGAGCATGGCGCGCTGGACTTCAAGGGCACCCTTCGAGCGCTGGTCCGCAACTCGGCGAGCGAGGGCAATATCCAGGGTGGATCCTCGATCACCCAGCAGTACGTCAAGATGGTGCAGATCGAGGCGTGCCAGAACAAGGACACGACCAAGGAGATCGAGGACTGCGTCGAGGGCGCCCAGGCGCCGACAATGGAGCGCAAGATCCGTGAACTGCGCTATGCCATCGCCATGGAGAAGAAGTTCACCAAGGACCAGATCCTCGAGAAGTACCTGAACATCGCCTACTACGGCCAGGGTGCGTATGGCGTCGAGGCGGCGGCCCGACACTATTACTCAACCAAGGCGTCCAAGCTGACCTTGGCGCAGGCCGCGATGCTCGCCGGCCTGGTGCAGAACCCCGACAGTAACAACCCGGTGCGCAACCTCAGCGCTGCGCTCGACCGTCGCGACGTGGTGATCAACCGGCTGGCCGAGTTGAAGCTGATCAGTCCCGCCCAGGTCAAGTCGGCGAAGAAGGCCACCTTCAACCTGAAGAAGGTCAAGGCGACCCGCAACGGCTGTGTGGGCACGACATTCCCGTTCCTCTGCGACTACGTGCGCCGGACCCTGCTGAACACCCCGAGTCTCGGCAAGAGCACGTTGGACCGTGAGCACTTGATCAACCGCGGCGGGCTGACGATCCAGACCGCGATCGATCCGAAGACCCAACGGATCGCTCAGCGTGCGGTGAGCAAGATCATCGGACCGAGGGACCCGCTGATCTCCACCATGAACATGGTGCAGCCCGGGACCGGCTTGATCATCGCCATGGCGCAGAACCGCTATGTGATGGGCCAGAACACCAAGAAGGGCGAGACCTACTACAACTACTCGGTCGAGTACGCGATGGGTGGCGCCGAAGGCTATCAAGCCGGCTCGACCATGAAGGCGTTCACCGCGGCCGCTGCCCTGGAGAAGGGCGTGCCGCTCACCAAGCGCTACAACGCCCGGTCACCGATGGACTTCAGCAACGTGGCGTTCCAGACCTGTCTCGGCAGAGCTCGCAGCCCGGGCTACCGGGCCAGGAACTCCACCACCAGCGGACGCATGGACATGTACAAGGGCATGGCCAAGTCGGTCAACACCTACTTCCTCCAGTTGGAGCACACGATCGGTGTCTGCGCGGCGTCGAAGATGGCCCAGCGGCTGGGCGTGGTCAAGTCCGTCCCGCACGGGACCACCCTGACGAACGATCCACGCGTGCAGATTCCGTCGTTCACCCTCGGCGTCACCGAGATCACCCCGCTGTCGATGGCCGAGGCGTACGCGACCTTCGCCGCCCGCGGCATCCACTGCGACCCGGTGATCGTCGCGAAGATCATCACCCGGAACGGCAAGAACCTCGATCCACCCGATGCCAACTGCGAGCGGGTGATCTCCAAAGGGGTCGCGGACGGCATGACCCGGCTTCTCGGCAAGGTGATGCAGCCCGGTGGTACCGGCTTCGGGGTCCGGCTACCCGGCATCCGTAACCAGGCCGGCAAGACCGGCACCACCGAGGACAACAAGGCGGTCTGGTTCAACGCCTTCACCCCGGAGATCGCCGGCACCGCGATGATCGCGGTGGAGAACAACAACAAGTACTGGAAGCGGCATCGCAAGAGCGTCAGGGGATTCACGGTGCCGTCCACCGGCTTCTATCTCGAAGGCCACGGCAGCACCGATGCCGGCACGCGGATCTGGCGGCCGGCGATGAGTGCGGCGATGAAGGGCCGGCCGGACGTCAACTTCCATCAGCCGCCCGGGTCGATCCTCCACGGCAAGCGGGTGCCGGTGCCGAGCCTCTACGGCATGAGCTACGCCGCCGCCGTGAAGAAGCTCCGGAAGGCGGGATTCACCGTCGAGAACGCCTATGTCTACAGCAATCGACCTAGGGGGACGGCGCTGGGCTGGTCGCCGAGTCCGGGCACGTACACCTCGCAGTTCGGCACGATCTACTGGACCGTCTCCAAGGGTCGCGATCCAGCTTCGGTCGCGGCCGATAAGAAGGCCAAGAAGAAGGCTGCGGCGGCGCGCAAGGCGAAAAAGAAAAAGAAGGGCCCCTAGCGTCGCTAGCTCGACGGTACGGCTCCGGCCAGTTGACGCCGGACCTCGGCGGCGACCGCGGCGCCGTCGGCCTTGCCCTTGGTCTGCGGCGTGACGGCACCCATCACCTTTCCGATGCCGCGCTGGCCGAGTGCGGCGGCGCCCGTCTTCTCGATGGCGGTGGCGACGATCGCCGAGATCTCCTCAGTGCTGAGCTGCTGCGGCAGGTACTCGGCCAGCACGACTGACTCGGAGCGTTCTTTCTCAGCGAGCTCGGTCCGGCCGGCGACGGCGTAGGCTTCCTCGGCCTCGCGACGCTTCTTGGCCTCGCGGATCACGACGTCCAGCACCTGCTGCTCGGTCAGCTCTACGGCTTCGGCACCCGCGACCTCAGCCTCGCTGATCGCCGACAGCACCATCCGGATGGTGCCGGAACGGATCTTGTCCCGCTGCCTGATCGCCTCGGTCAGATCGGTGCGGAGGCGGGCTTTCAGCGAGGTGGGCTCAGACATGGGACCAGTTTGTCATCCGACCTCGCTTGTACCCTGCTCTCTATGTCTGCGATCCGGCCCACCGCGCACACGCTCGGCATCTCTGCCCTCGGCCTGGGCGCGATCGCCGCCGGTTGCCTCGGGTACGCCGGGGTGATCGAGCGCAACGCGTTTCGGCTGCGGCGCGTCGAAGTGCCGGTGCTGCCGTCCGGCGCGCCGGACGTGCGCGTCCTGCAGGTGTCAGACCTGCACATGACCCCGCAGGCGACGGCGCGGCAGCGCTGGGTCTCACGGCTCGCCGGGCTGGAACCGGACCTCGTGATCAACACGGGCGACAATCTCGCCCACGTGGAAGCGGTGCCTTTCGTGCTGCGCAGCCTGGGGCGGTTGCTCGACGTGCCCGGGGTGTACGTCTGGGGCTCGAACGACTACTACGCCCCGACCTTCAAGAACCCCCTCGGTTATCTCGTCCGGCCGACCCGGGTGGGCACCGAGAGCAAGGAGCTGTTGCCTTGGCGCGACCTCGATCGCGGATTCGCGGACTCGGGCTGGATCGACCTGACCCACCGCCGGACCTCGCTGGAGATCAAGGGGATCAACATCGGCTTTCGCGGCACCGACGACGCGCATCTCAACGCCGACCGGTACGCCGAGGTGGCCGGTCCGGTGGATCGCGACGCGGCCGAGGTGGCCGTTGCCGTCACCCATGCGCCGTATCGCCGGGTGATCGACGCGATGGCCTACGACGGCCACGACCTGATCGTGGCCGGCCACACCCACGGTGGCCAGGTCTGCGTGCCGCTCTACGGCGCGCTGGTCACCAACTGCGACCTCGACACCCGGCGGGTCAAGGGCCTGTCCCGGCACAGTGCCGGCGGACACACGGCGTGGATGCATGTCTCGGCCGGCCTCGGCACGTCACCGTATGCCCCGGTGCGGTTCGCCTGCCCGCCCGAGGCCACCCTGCTCACGTTGACCGCGGCCCGCTGAGCCTTCTCGGCCGCTACCGCAACGATCCGGCCATTCGATCGACCGCCTCGGTGAGGATCGCCCGTGAGGTCGCGAAGTTCAGTCGCACGTGGCCCGCGCCGCCCGGTCCGAAGCTCTGTCCGGGATTCAACGCCACCCGGCCCCGCTCCAGGAACACCCCGGCGGGATCATCGCCGAGCCCGAGGCCGCGGAAGTCCAGCCACGCCAGAAAGGTGGCCTCGGGCACCTGATAGCCGACCCCGGGCAACCGGGCGGCCAGCTGATCACCGAGGAACTGCCGGTTCGCATCCAGAGCTCGACGATGATCATCGAGCCAGTCGACGGCCTCGGTGAGCGCGACCGTGTGCGCCAGCACCCCGAAGGCGCTCGCACCGTAGCTGACCTCGATCGGCATTCGGGCAAGATCATCGGCCGATCCCGCACCGCCGATCACCAGCGCGGCCTTGAGCGCGGCGAGGTTCCAGCCCTTCGACGCGGAGATCACCGAGAAGCCGCGATCACCGCCCGGCACACTCAGATAGGGCGTGAACTCGAAGCCCGGATGGGTGAGTGGAGCATGGATCTCGTCGGCGACGACCCGTACCCCGAACTGCTCGGCCAGGCCCGCCACGCTGGCCAGTTCAGCCGCCGTGTGCACCACCCCGGTCGGATTGTGCGGGTTGGCGAGCACCGCCGCGGCCCGTCCCCCTCCGGCCGTCGCCGTCCGAAAGGCCTGTTCCAGAGCGCCGAGATCAAGCCTGCCGTCCAGACCCAGCGGCGCCATCACCAGCCGCAGATCATGGTGGGCGAGGAAGGTGAAGAAGGGCGGATACGCCGGGGGTGTGATCACGACCGCGTCCCCGGGCCGGGTGACCAGCCGCAGCGTCTCCACCAAGCCGCTCATCACGTCGGTGACAGGGCGGACCAGGCTGGGATCGATCTCCCAACCCCAGCGCCGCCGGGCGAAGGCCGCCATCGCATCGGCGTACCCCGACCCGTGCGGATAGCCGGTGTCGCCGGCCGTCAGGGCGCGATGGACCGCCTCGGTGATCGGCTCGGCGATGATCGTGTCCATCTCGGCCACCCAGAGCGGCAGCACATCAGGCGGGAAGACCTGCCACTTGGCACTGCGTCGGGTGCGCAACTGGTCCAAGGTGACCCGGTCGAATGGGTTTTCAGCCGACTCCATCGTCCCTAACTCCACTCGCGTTTGGTCGTCGCGGACCCGGACAGCTCGGGGGACCATCGGGCGAAGTCGAGCCTGAGCTGGACGCGGCGCCACTCGACCCGCTGGATGTCGGACCACCTGACCAGGAAGGAGTCCCGATGTCGCCAACGAACCAGCGCGGCGACCGGCCAGGGCGAGCGTATCCCCGAACGCTCGAATCCCAGCGAGGAGGACCGGGCGTGCGGACTGACGACCAGGCCGTAGAGGCGGGCGATCGGCGTCGGCTGATCGGTGCTGGTCTCGTCGAGCACGAACCGCGCGTCACTGACGTAGCCGATGAAGCGTGGGCCGAAGACCTCCGAGCCGAGCAGGTCGCTCAAGATCATGAAGGACCTCCAGCATCCGGGTCGTGGCGGCCGCCAGGGATGCGTCCGATGATCTTGTCCCGGACCCAGCGCTCGGTCCAGGTCGCATCCAGCACCTCACCGCCCACGGCGAGCTTGATGGCCACCCCGATCTCGTAGACCGCGGACCACGGGGTCCTGATCAAGCGCGATTCCGGCGGCCGACCGCCGAAGAGCCGGGTGCCGAGCACCGGTCCGCTGAGCAGAGCCACGATCACCGGCGCAGGGGTGCCGGGCGGGAGGTCTTCGTCGAGCTGGATCTCACTGATTTCGACATCATCCACGGCGGTGACCGGCGAGCCGTGCACGTCGATCACCTGCCGGTCCAACAGGTGCAGCTGGGCATCGAGCAGCCGGCCGGCCACCGCTTCGTGATCAGGTGGTTTCATCGACCGGCTCCGGTGATGATCATGAGCGGAATGGCGGACAGCGAGGCGATCAGGATGATCACCAGATAGACCAGGGCGGCGGCGTTCATTGGCCGCGAGTTCACGTACCGGCCCATGTACTCCGGGTCATTGGCGACGATCAAGATCGGCAGGTAGGTCAGCGGAAGCGCGACAGCAGAGAACACCACTGACAGCTCGGTGACCTGCACCGGGTCGACACCGGTCAGCAGGACACCGACTCCGACGATCAGGCAGATGATCATCAGCAGATGGAACCGTGCGGCCTGCGCCGGCGCTCGGAACTTGCCCCAGGGCCAGCCGAAGAACTGGGCAATCGTGTATCCGGCCGACAGCGTGGTCTCCAGCGCGGCGCCGAAAGTCGCGGCGACGACGCCGATGATGATCACCGCCAGCAGAAGCTTGCCGCCGGCGACGGCCACCGGCAACATCACCTGGGACAACGAGGTGACCGCGATCGACTGCGGCAGCAGGACGACGGCGGCACAGCCGGCGATGGCCACTGACAACACGCCGCCGAGCGGGAAGCCGACCAGCACGTTGGCCCGGGACTGCACCAGGTCCTTCGCCGTCCAGCCCTCCTCCACCGCTCCGGACGAGAAGAAGAAGACCTCGTACGGCGTCATCGCCGCTCCGAACAAGGCGATCGCGTAGTACCAATAGGTCGACACCTTCTCCGAACCGAGCCCGGTCTGCTGCAGCGCCTGTCGGCCCAGCTCGGACCAGTCGGGTCCGAGCAGGAACAGTCCCACCGCGAAGCCGATCAAGGCCAGGCCGACCAGACCGGTCACGTTCTCCATGATCGAGAATTTCACCCGCCAGACCACCAACCAGACCGCGATGGCGGCGACCGGCACCCAGAGGAGGTAGTTCACGCTGCTCGCCAGTTGCAGGGCGAGCGCGACGCCGCCGACCTCAGCGGTCAGGGTCATCAAGTTGATGAAGAATGAGGCACCCAGGTTCGCCAGTGCCGCCCGCGGGCCCAGCCGCTCCCGGATCAGCTCGAAGGTCGCCCGACCGCTGACCGCAGCCACCCGACCGGACATCTGCGCGAAGATGCAGATCCCCACCACACCGACGACGACCACCCAGGCCAGGGACAGACCGAACCGGGAGCCGACCACCGCATTGGTGACCAGATCACCGATGTCGAGGAAGCCACCGATGGCGGTCAGCACGCCGAGGGCCAAGCCCAGGACCTTCTTCACCCGCTCTCCCGAAGCCGAACCAGCAGGCTGGTGACGGCCGCATCCGCCGCCATCAGCTGATCCCGGTTGACCGAGCGGTCATGGAGAGCGAGCGCATCCCGGGCATTGAGGCGTCGCCGTCGCGGCGCCCGCCAGCGCGGCGCTGGTGGCATCCCGATCGGCCTGCTCGGCATCGCTGCCGATCTTGATCGGATCGATCACGTGCTGCGCGTCGGACACCTGCTTGCTCATGTCCTGCAGAGCCGTCTGCGCCGCGGCCCGCGTAGTGCGGCCCTGATCCAGTTGATCAAGGGCCAAGATGCTCGTGCCGAGTGCGCTGTGCGCCTCGGTCAACGCATGCATCAAGTCGTCCAAGGTTGCGGCATGTTGGCCGCAGCCGGTGAGCGCGAGCAGCAGGCCGGCGACGAGTGTCGCCGCCCGGTACCCGCCGCTCCGAGCCGTGCTCATGAACTGATCATGCTCCTAAGCGTCCAGGCATTGCGGACAGCATGACCGGCGCCGTCGTTGTTGAAATACCCGTAGACGTCGCGACCGCCGTCCCGCCACTCCCGCAGGCGATCGGCCCACCAACCGAGATCCGCGTCGCTGTAGGAGCCGCCGTAGAGATGATCACGATCCGGTCCGTGCCACCGCACGTAGACCCACGAAGACGTGGCCCGCAGCACGCACGGGAGCCCAGCCCCGCTCATCACGGTGTAGGCCGCTCCATGATCAGCCAGGAGGTCGAACACGGTGTCGTCGACCCAGCTCGGATGGCGGAACTCCACCGCGATCCTGACCCACTCGGGAAACCGGCTGAGGAAGTAGCGCAGCCGTTCGTCGTCGCGGGCATGTTGCAGGGTGGAGTTGCACCAGCAGCACCCCGCGCCGGCTGCCCAGTTCCTGCCAGGATCCACAGATCCGATCGACCCAGGCCTCGGGTGCGTACAACCGCTTGGCATGGGTCAGGCCGCGAGGCGCCTTGACGGTGAGCAGGAAACCTGGCGGCAGTCGACGACGCCAAGAGGCGAAGGTGGTGTTCTGCGGCCAACGGTAGAAGCTCGCGTTGAGTTCGACGGTGTCGAAGGCCTCGACATAGCGGCCGAGCCGATCGCGCGGGGGCAGGCCGGGCCGATAGAGCACCGACTCCCAGTGGTCGTAGCTCCACCCCGACGTACCGATCCTGATCTCGGTCAGTTCGAGTCCTCAGTGATTGCGGAGCATGGAGATCAGATCCGACTTCTTCTTGTTCGAGTATCCGCTGAGACCCAGGTCCTTGGCTCGTTTCCGTAGTTGATCAACCGTCTGGTCGTCATAGGAACCCGCCTTCCCGCCCTTCTTGCCCACGGCCTTGCGACCACGCGCCGCACTCGCATTGGCGATCCGCGCGGCCTTCTCCTTCGACGCACCCTCGTCGCGCAACGCCTCGTAGGTCTTGTCGTCCTTCACACTCGGGCCGGGTTTGGCCTTTCCGGGCATCTGCTCTCCTTTCGGTATGGGTTGTTACAGTCCGCGTCCGCGTCGTCGGGATCAGTGGGTTCCAGATCGGCCGGAGTGCCACCGTCTGCGGGTGACTCAGGACTGATCATGATCTTCCTGCCGTGCTCTTGATGGCTGAGGATCAGGCCGGCTCGAGGGGCTGCCCATACGAAGGATCACTGGCAGTAGGGCAATCGCGATCAGCACCAGGAGGGTGCCACCGGCGGCGATCACGGCCACGCGGAGGCCGACGACCACGTCGAAGATCAGCAGCACGGTGCCGGTCAGCACCAGACCGACGCCGATCAGGGTGATCCGCAAGATGATGTGGGCAATTCGGACGAGGACGGGCTTGGCATGCTGGCGGAAGAGGCCGCGGTGGAGGTTGACCGGCGCCAACCCCATCGCCGTGGTCAGCACGGCGGTGATGACCAGGACCAGGTAGACCCGGTGCTGGAAGGTCGTCAGTTCGGCGAACTTGGCCTGGAAGGCGATCCCCAGGAGGAATCCGGTGAGGATCTGGGTGCCGGTCTGGGTGACCCGCAATTCCTGGAGCATCTCGTTCCAGTTGCGATCCATGCGCTCGTTGACCGACTCGTTGCGCCCGTCGGATGGATCCGCATCGGCCGCACCATCAGTGCTCGCCTGATCGGCCATCCCACCCCCTTGAGACGCATGAGTTTACGAAGTAAACGTACGCCTCGGCGAGGGCGCTAGCTACGCAGCACACCCATCCGGTTGATCAGGTCTTCGAGGGCATCCTCGAACTCGACGTCGTACGCGTCCACCGAGAGTTCCGGGGACAGTTCGAGCAACCGCGGATAGGCCGACAGATCATTGGTCTCGAAAAACTCCACGTCGTCCTCGACCGGGGTGGCGATGTCGCCTCCTTGGGTGGATGCCTCGAGCAGCAGGTGACCCAGCAGGAACGTCGAGAAGGCCCGATAGATGATCACGCTCTGGTGAGGGCTGAAGCCGTGCCCGGCGAGGCCCTCGAGGAAATCCTCGACCCACCTGAGACTGCGAAGCGGCGGTCTGAGCCAGGGCGCGGCCGGCGGTCGGGTCGCGACCAGCGGGAAGATCCGCGGGTGCTGGATGGCCAGGGCCCGAACGCCGTGGGCCATCGCCTGCAAATACTCCTGCCACGAGCCGGCTACCTCACCGGTCATCGTCGCCACATACAACTCATTCATCACGTACTCGACGACGCCGTCGAGTAGCTGCTCGCGGCCGGGTACGTATCGGTACAGGGCCATCGCCTCAACCCCGAGTTCGGCGCCCAAGCGCCGCATGGTCAGTTGTTCCCGGCCGTTCGTGTCAATGAACCGCACGGCCTCTCGCAAGATCTGGTCGCGACCGAGCCTGCGAGTCGACGGTGGGGTTGGCACCTGGCCCGCACCCGTCGTTGGGCGGCCAGCAGCGCCATCGTTTGTCATGCCCCGCTCCTCAGACGAGCATCATGGATGGCGACCTCCCGGCCCCCGGACCGGTCGGACTTCGACCCGTCGTTTACAACGTAAATCAGGTGACCTACATTGGGAATACGGCGTAAACCGACTGAGTTCTCTTCGATCATAGTGGACGGATGAATCCGGACCGAGCAGGTCGGGGCTTTCAGTCATCACAGGTCTACGCCGGAGCGCGCGAACAGGTCGCGCGCGGATCCGAGAGGACGGTTGCTATGGGTGGCTTGGGAGACAAGCTCGAAGGCAAGGCCGATGAGATCAAGGGCAACGTCAAGGAGAAGGTCGGCGACGCCACGGACAATCGGAGCATGCAGGCCGAGGGGGTCGGCGACCAGGCGTCAGGTGAGGCCAAGCAGGCCATCGGCGACGCGAAGGATGCGCTGAACGACGTCGACGACGACCGACGGGTCTGATCTGGACGCCGGTCATCGAGGCCGGCCCGGAAAGCGCACAAACCACGGTCCGCCCGCCTCTTCGACGGGCGGACCGCTTTGCTGCCCGACCCGGTCAGCCCATCCCGGTGGAGATGTGTTCGATGATGGCCGTCGTGGAGACTGACGGGGTACGGGGCAGGTAGACGACCTCGCAGATGTCGCTCAGGTAGTCGAACTTCCCGGCCCAGTCGTCACCCATCACCAAGATGTCGGCCCGGTGCTCCAGCACGTACTCCCGCTTCTGCTCCAGGCTCTCCTCGACGAACACCGCGTCGACCACCTTCAGGTTCGACACGATCTCGAGCCGTTCGTTCTGGTCGAAGACGGGGTTGCGGCCCTTTTTGGAGAAGTTCAGCGCATCGGAGGACACGCCGACCACGAGTCGGTCGCCGAGCGCGGCCGAGCGGTTGAGCACCCGGACATGTCCGACGTGCAGCACATCGAAGGTGCCGAAGGTGATCACGGTCTTGCCGGCCATGATGGGTACTCCTCAAGAGCTGGGATTCGGAGGGGGACTGCTCTGCGCCACCCTAACGGCTCCGCCCGGAGCCTCGGCCGAGGTTCTTCGGTGTCAGTGACCGGGACGGCCGAACTCGGCCCGCCAGCGATGCACGTCGGGCGGCTCGCGCAACTCCTCGATCCCGATCGTCACCAGCCCTTCAGTGGCGAACGACTCGATGTCCGACCGGGTCAGCGGCCACGGCGGACCCGGAAGGTCGTCCTCCGCCGCATCGCGCGCCGCCGCGAGCACCAGCAGGGTGCCGCCCGGCCGAACGAATCGGGCCTCGTGGGTGACCGCGGTTCGCCGCAGCCGCACCGGAAGGGCCTGGATCGTGTAGCTCTCGACCACGAGATCGAAGTGCTGATGCCATTCGCCGGGAGGGTTCAACAGGTCGGCGACACGGAAATCCACCGGGACGCTCGGGAACCGTCGTCGAGCAGCCCGCACGGCTGCCGCTGAGATGTCGAAACCGATCACTCCGAACCCCTGTCGGGCGAGGTACGCCGCATCCTCTCCGAACCCGCTGCCCACCACCAGCGTCCGCTTCCCGATCCCGCGATCGTGGCGCTCGAGCCATTCGACCAGCAGCGGATGGGGCGCACCGCGGTCCCACGGCACCACCGCCTGGCCCTTCGCCGCCTCGGCGTACAACTGCTCGAACCAACCCGTCGCATCGCCCTCGCTGATCGCCGGTTCTGAGATGCGGCGTACGTCTTCATCCGGATCGCGCGGCTCCACAGCCTCAGTCTGCCGCACCCGGTCGTCCGACCCGCGGGTCGTACATTGGCCCGACCATGGCCTTGTTCCTCGATGTCAGCCTGCTGCGCACCCATCCGCCGTATCGACGACTGCTGATCGGCCTCGGCGTCTCCAACATCGGCACCCAGCTCACGGTGATGGCAGTCGGATTGCAGGTGTACGGGATCACCCACTCGACCTTGTCGGTGGGCATCCTCGGCCTGTGCGCCCTCGTCCCACTGATCCTGCTCGGCTTGTACGGCGGCGCGCTGGTGGACGCGTACGACCGGCGCCGGGTGGCCCTCGGCTCGGCGATCGGACTGTGGCTGGTGACCATCCTGCTGGCGGTCCAAGCCTGGCTGCACCTGGACTCGGTGACCGTGCTGTACGCGCTCGTCGCGGTGCAGTCCGCGGGTTTCGCGATCAACAATCCGGCCCGCTCGGCGATCATCCCCCGGCTCGTCGAGGCGGAACGGCTGCCCGCCGCCAACGTGCTGCAGACCATCGAGATGAACATCGCCTTCACCGGCGGTCCGCTGCTGGGAGCGGTGCTGGTCGCCACCTGGGGCTACGGTGCGGCGTACACCGTCGATGCCTTCTTGTTCAGCGCGGCGCTCTGGGCCCTGTGGCGGCTTCCTGATCTTCCTCCGCTGGTCACCGACGGAGAACAGTCCAGCATGCGTGGGCTGTCATCGGTGCTCGAGGGACTTCGATACCTGTCCACCCGGCCCAACGTCCGGATGACCTTCGTGGTGGATCTGATCGCGATGATCTTTGCCATGCCGCGGGTGCTGTTCCCGGCGGTGGGTGTGGTCTATCTGGGTGGCGGGGCGACCACCACCGGCCTGCTCACCGCGGCCTTCGCCACGGGGGCGGTGCTCGCCGGGGTCTTCTCCGGCGGCCTGATCCACGTCCGGCGGCAGGCTCGGGTGATCGTCATCGCCATCGGCTGTTTCGGCCTGTCGATCGCGGCGTTCGGAGCGGTGCTGGTCGGCACCGGTGGCCGTACGCCGACGCAGGTGATCATGATCAGCCTGGTGCTCGCGATGATCTTCCTCGCGTTGGCCGGCGGCTCCGACTCGATCAGCGCGGTCTTCCGGCAGACCATCCTGCAGTCGGCGACCCCCGACCACCTGCGCGGTCGGCTCCAGGGCGTCTTCATCGTGGTGGTGGCCGGTGGCCCCCGGCTCGGTGACCTGGTCCTGGGCGGTGAGTCGCACTGGATCGGCGAGGCCTGGACAGCCGTCATCGGCGGTTTGACCTGCGTCGTCCTGCTCACCCTGGTCGTGGCGTTACAGCGCCGCTTCCTGGACTACGACGCCCGCAATCCGCAGCCCTGAGAGCCGGCGGGCCTGTCCGCGACGGCCGGGGGTGACTCAGTGGCGGGCGAGTTCGGCCAGCGCCAGTTCCAGTTGATCGAGACCCCGGTCGAGTTGCTCCTCGGTGATCACGATCGGTGGGGCCAGCCGGATCGTCGATCCGTGGGTGTCCTTGGCCAGCACGCGCCGCCGGGCCAGCGCCTCGCACACGTCGCGGCCGCTGCCGAGGGACGGATCGATGTCGACGCCCGCCCACAATCCCCGGGACCGCACCGCGACGACTCCGCTGCCGATCATGGCATCGAGCCGCTGGCGCATGTGCTGACCGAGTCGGGTGGCCCGCTCTTGATACTCGCCGGTCTGCAGCAGTTCCACCACCGCGAGTCCGACCGCGCAGGCGAGCGGATTGCCGCCGAAGGTGCTGCCGTGCTGGCCGGGTCGCAGCACCCCGAGCACGTCATGATCGGCAACGACCGCCGACACGGGCACGATGCCGCCGCCGAGTGCCTTGCCGAGCAGGTAGACGTCGGCGACGACGCCCTCGTGCTCGCAGGCCAGCGTGCGGCCGGTCCGCCCGAGTCCGGACTGGATCTCGTCGGCGATGAACAGCACCCCGTTGCGCGTGCAGAGTTCGCGAACCCCGGCGAGGTAACCGGCCGGCGGGATGAGCACGCCGCCCTCACCCTGGATGGGCTCGATGAGCACCGCGACGACCTCGTCGGTGATCGCATGGCGCAGCGCTTCGAGGTCGCCGTAAGGGACGCTGACGAAGCCGGGCGTGTACGGCCCGTAATGATCATGGGCAAGCGGGTCGTCGGAGAATCCGATGATCGTCGTGGTGCGGCCGTGGAAGTTCCCTTTGGCCACGATGATCTTCGCCTGACCGTCCGGTACGCCCTTGACCTCATAGCCCCACTTGCGGGCGACCTTGATGCCGGACTCGACCGCCTCGGCACCGGTGTTCATCGGGAGCACCATCTCCTTGCCGATCAAGGCCGACAACCCCTCGGCGAACGGCGCGAGTCGATCATGGTGGAAGGCCCGCGAGGTGAGCGTCACCCGGTCGAGCTGCTCCCGCGCGGCCGCGAGCAGGGTCGGGTGTCCGTGACCGAAGTTGGCGGCCGAGTACGCCGCGAGAAAGTCGAGATACTCAGCACCCTGGGTGTCGGTCAGCACGGCTCCCGCGCCGGAATGCACCACCACGTCGAGCGGATGGTAGTTGTGCGCGACATGTTCGTCCTCGGCGGCCAGCAGCTCGACGTCGCGGGTCGGGGTCTCGTCCATGATCATCATGATGGTCTCCTCATGCATCGAAGGTGAAGGTCTGCCGATTGCGGATCTCCTGGGTACAGCACTTGACGCTGCCGCCACCCTTGAGCAACTCGCTCAGGTCGACCGAGGTCGGCCAGTAGCCGGCTGCGGCGATCGCTTCACGGAGATGCGAAGCGCCGGACGGGACGAACACGTTCAGCCCGTCGCTGACGCAGTTCAGCCCCAGCGCGTACGCGTCGGCGGCGGTGGCGATGATCGCGTCGGGGAACTGTTCGGCCAGCAGCGCCTGGCTGTCCTCGCTGAAGGCCGCCGGGTAGTACGCGAGGTGATCGCGAGTGTCGTCGAGCACGGCCAGGGCCACGTCGAGGTGGTAGAACATCGGATCGACCAGTTCGAGACTGATCACCTCGCGCCCGGTGAGCGCGGCGAGTTCCCGATGGGCCGCCGGCGTCGTGCGGAAACCGTAGCCGGCCAGGATCCGCTGGGACAGCACGGCGAAATCGCCCTCGGCCTCGTTGACGGCCTCAGGTAGCCGGACCTCGCCGCCGCCGTAGAGGATGCCGTTGCGCCGATGCCAGGCGGTGTGCAGGGCCGCTTCGGCGGTCCGCTGCGGATTGGCGAAGCGGGCCTGCAGCACCTGTCCGTCGACACGGTGGCGCCGTTCGCGGCGTACACCATGTCGGGCAGGCCGTCGACCGGCTCGAGCAGATCGACCCGATGACCGGCCGCCTGGTAGGCCTCGACCAGGGACCACCACTGGCGAAGGGCGAGCCCTCGATCGACACCCCGGGTCGGGTCCATCCAGGGATTGATCGCGTAGCTGACGTCGAAATAGGTGGGCGGGCACATCAGATAGTGGCGCAGGCTCACGTTCCGGGCCGCGCGCCCCGGCCGGGAGATCACAGGTGTCGTCACTCTTCAAGCGTATGGTGGGAGGTGACGCAACGACGCTATGCAAAGGCACGAAAGTGAGGTAAGTAGATTGCGTCTTGACGACATTGATCACAAGATTCTTGCGTACTTGTCCGAGAACGGCCGTGAGAGCTTCGCCACCCTCGGGCAGCGCATCGGACTGTCGACGGCCGCGACCAAGCGGCGGGTGGATCGACTGCGTCACGACGGGGTGATCCGCCGGTTCATCGCCGAGATCGAGCCGGCCGCGCTCGGCTGGACGATCGAGGCGTTCGTCGAGCTGTACTGCGAGGGCCGGGTGCCGCCGGACCGGATGCGGGATCTCGTCCGCACCATCCCGGAGGTGGTCGAGGCGTATACGGTGACCGGCGAATCCGACGGCATCCTCCGCGTCCGGGCCTCAGACACCGGACACTTCGAGAAGGTTCTCGGGCTGATCCGAAACCATCCGGGCGTGACCCGCACCCGGTCGGCCCTGGTGCTGTCCCGCCTCTGACCGGGCGGCCGTTTGGTCCGTTGTGCGCTGAAACGGCTAAGAGACCGGCGGGGAAGGGGACGTTTGGTCCGTTGTGCTCGCAAACGGCCGCTGCCCGAAGAACTTTTCCTCACTCGGCATGCGTTAGGTTCAAGGAGATGTGCGCGACGACGGGAGCGGGGCTCCCATGACTGATCCGACGGGGACGGCTCCGGCGGGGACCGAGCCACCGGCTGAACCGATTCGCCGGATCCGTCTCACCGATTTCGCGTCGGCCAAGCGGCAGCGACAGCGCTGGGCGATGCTGACCAGCTACGACCAGTACACCGCCCAGCTCTTCGACGAGGCAGGCGTCTGGGCACTGCTGGTCGGCGACTCGGCCGCCAACAACGTGTACGGCTACGAGAGCACCCTTCCGGTCACGGTGGATGAGTTGCTGCCGCTGGTTCGGGCGGTGGTCAAGTCGACCCGGCGCGCGTTCGTCATCGGAGACCTGCCGTTCGGCTCGTACGAGGACGGCCCGTCCCAGGCCCTGGAGACCTCCATCCGCTTCATGAAGGAGGGCGGCTGCCATGCGGTGAAGTTCGAGGGCGGCGTCCGGGTGGCCGACCAGATCCGCAAGGTGACCGACGCCGGCATTCCCGTGATGGGCCATATCGGCTTCACCCCGCAGAGCGAGCATCAGCTCGGGGGCTATCGCGTCCAGGGTCGCGGTGACGGGGCCAAGAGACTGCTGGAGGACGCGTACGCAGTCGCCGAGGCCGGTGCGTTCGGGGTCGTGATGGAGATGGTGCCCGGTGACCTCGCTCAGCGCGTCACCGCCGAGCTGGACATCCCGACGGTCGGGATCGGCGCGGGCCCCGATTGCGACGCCCAGGTGCTGGTCTGGCAGGACATGCTCGGCCTCCGACGCGGCAAGATGCCGCGCTTCGTCAAGCAGTACGCCAACCTGGCCCAGGTGATCGGCGAAGCCGCGAGCGCCTATGTGGAGGACGTGCGCATCGGCGCCTTCCCGACCGAACATCACACCTTCGCGTCAACGGCCCCTCAGGCGCAGGCGTGAGGGTCGCCCGCACCATCGCGGAGTACGCCGAGATCCGACGATCCCTCGATCAGGCCGGTCCGCGCCGGATCGCGTACGTGCCGACGATGGGCGCCCTGCACGCCGGCCATCGCTCGTTGCTCAGACTGGCCCGGAGCGTCGGTGACGTCGTCGTCGTGAGCATCTTCGTCAATCCCCTCCAGTTCGGTCCCGACGAGGACTACGCCCGCTACCCGCGGAAGATCGACGACGACCTGCGCACCTGCGAGGCCGAAGGCGTCGACGTGGTGTTCATGCCGAGCGTCCTCGAGCTGTATCCGGCCGGTCGGCAGGTCACGGTGAGTGCTGGGGCCCTCGGCGCCGTGCTCGAAGGGCGCTCCCGGCCGGGCCATTTCGACGGCGTGCTCACCGTGGTGCTGAAGCTGTTCAACATCCTGCGACCCGATGTCGCCATCTTCGGCCAGAAGGACGCTCAGCAGTTGGCCTGCATCCAGCGGATGGTGATCGATCTCAACGTCGGTGTGGAGATTGTCGGTGCTCCCACCGTCCGGGAGCCTGACGGTCTCGCGGTGTCGAGCCGCAACGTCTTCCTCGGCGTCACCGGGCGGCAGATCGCGGCCGCATTGTCCACCGCCCTGCACGAGGCGGCGGCCCACTCCTGCGTGCCGGCGGCGCGTGCGGCCGCGATGCAGGTGCTCGACCGCGCGGCCCAGAGCACGGCCTTCGACCTCGACTACGCGGCCCTGGTCAATCCGGTGACCTTCAGCGAGTTGCCGGACGACTACACCGGTCCCGGTCTCTTCGTGGTCGCGGCCCGGGTCGGCAGCACGCGGCTGATCGACAACGCGCTCGATGCTCTTCGCTCCCGTTGAGGCCGTCGCCGACTGCTGAGGACTGGCGGCAGGATGGAACCATGGATCTCGACGACGCGGCGGCTGACCTGTATCAGATCGCGCCTGAGGATTTCGTCGAACGCCGCAAGCAACTCGTCGCCGAGGCTCGGACGGCCGGTGATCGTGAGCTGGCCAAGCAGATCGGTCAGCTCCGGCGGCCGACCCGGACCGCCTGGCTGGTCAACACGCTGGCGCACCGCCAGCCCGAACAGGTGACGGAGCTGCTCGACCTCGGTGCCCAGCTGTCCGACGCCCAACGGCGGCTGGCCGGAGATGATCTTCGCCGGCTCTCGGCCCGGCGGCGTACCTTGATCGACGGGCTCTCCCGCCAGGCGGTCGAGATCGGCGACGAGCTCGGTTATCGGGCGCCGGATGGCACGTTCCAGGAGATCAGCCAGACCTTGCAGGCCGCCCTCGGTGATCATGATGTCGCCACCCTGGTGAAGAAGGGCACCCTCACCCAGGCGATGGTGTACGGCGGCTTCGGTTCAGATGATCTTTCCGCCGCACTCGCCGCATCGACCGCCAGCGCCGGCCCGAAGGTCGAACCGGATGCCGAGCCCGGCTCAGCCGACCAAGATCAACAGCCGGATGAGGATCCTGCGGTTGCGGCCGAGCGCGACCGGCTCCAGGCAGCCGCTGCGGAGGCCCAGGCCGCGGCCGAGGAGGCGGAGCGGCTAGCCGAGCAGGCGACCGCTCATGCCGACGAACTCGCCGACCGGGTCGAGGCTCTGCGCAGCGAACTCCGGGAGACCGAAGCCGCCGAGCGCGATGCGCGCGCCGAAGCGCGGTCATCCCGGAAGCACTACACCGAGCTTCGCCAGGCCGCGGCCCAGGCGGCCGCCGATGCCGCCGCGGCCCGAGCCTGACCAACTCGACGCGGCCATCCCTCATCGACGCGGCAGTCGGCCGAATCAGTTTCGATTGTCCGGGTCCAGCCGATCCGACCACGCAACCTGATCCGTCTGACACCATGACGCGTGGAGCCAGGTGGTTCTCGACGGAGAGAGATTGAATGGCTGAACAGTCCGGACGGCGCTGTGCGGTCGTCTACAACCCCACGAAGATCTCCGACGGCTTCCGCGACACCCTGACCGAGCGTCTCGAGCCGGCCGGTTGGGCGGAGACCCTCTGGCTGGAGACCAGCGCAGACGATCCGGGACGCAGCATGACCGCCGAGGCAGTCGACGCGGGCGTCGACCGGGTGATCGCCGCCGGTGGTGACGGCACCGTGCGGATCGTGGCCGACGGTCTCGCCGGCACCGGCATTGTGATGGGCCTGGTTCCCGCGGGCACCGGAAACCTGCTCGCCCGCAATCTCGGCATTCCGTTGAACGAAGTCCGAGGCGATCGCGGTGGCACTCGGCGAGCACACGCGGACCATCGACCTGATCAAGATCACGGTTGACGACCGCGAAGCCGAGCACTTCGCGGTGATGGCCGGCATGGGCGTGGATGCGATGATCATGGACGAGACCAACCCGGACCTCAAGGCCAAGATCGGTTCGGCCGCGTACTTCATCGCAGCCGGCAAGGCGCTCGGTCGGCTGCCGATGGATGTCCGGATCAAGGTCGACGATCACCACACCCACCGGCGGCGAAGCATGATCGTCGCGATCGGCAACGTCAGCCAGCTGACCGGCAACATCACCCTGATCCCGGGCGCTGCTCCGGACGACGGCCTCCTGGATGTCTACGTCGCCTCCCCCCACCGGTTCACGCACTGGTTGCGGGTGCTGATCCGGCTGATCACCAGGCGCGGCCAGAAAGATGATCAGGTCGACCAGTGGCGGGGCAAGCGGGTCGAGGTGCGGCTGCGCCAGCCGGACAACTACCAACTGGACGGGGACGTGGTCGGGAATGCCGCACGCTGATCGCCGAGGTCCAACCGGGTGCGCTCACGGTGTGCGTCCCGGACACGACGGCGGGTTCCTGAACTGCAACCTTTTCGGACCGCTCGGCCGAAGGCTGGGTGTTGCCGTCCACCCAGGTAGTCTCAGCCCGACCGCAGGAGGTCGTCACCCATGTCCTTGACCGTGCTGGTCACCGGAGCGTCCGGCTTCGTCGGATCCCACCTCGCCGCTGCGCTGGTGGAGAGCGGTCACCGGGTGCGCGCGATGACCCGGCATCCCGACACCTACGACGGGGCCGGCGATCCGGTCCGGGGTGACGTGTCCGACCCGGCCAGCCTCGCCGTCGCACTGGCCGGAGTGGACGCGGCCTACTACCTGGTGCACTCCCTCGCCAACGACGACTTCGAGCGCAAGGACGCGGCCGCCGCCCGGGCGTTCAGCGCCGCCGCCAACCAGGCCGGGCTCGAGCGGATCATCTACCTGGGTGGTCTGGGCCGGGAAGATCGAGGAGCTCTCGGCGCATCTGCGCTCCCGCCGCGAGGTCGAGCGGCTGCTCGCCGCCGGGGACGTACCGGTGACCGTGCTGCGGGCGGCCATCGTGATCGGGCACGGCGGGATCTCCTGGGAGATCACCCGCCAGTTGGTCGATCACCTGCCGGCCATGGTGGTGCCGCACTGGGCCACCACGAGGACCCAGCCGATCGCCCTCGATGACGTCGTCCGCTATCTGGTCGGCGTGCTGGAGCCCGCCGAGGCGAGGGGCCGAACCTACGACGTCGGCGGCCCGGAGGTACTGACCTACGCCGAGATGATGCAGCGGGTCTCGCGGATCACCAAGGGGCACTCGCTGCCGATGCTCGCGGTGCCGCTGTTGACCCCGCGGCTGTCCTCGCACTGGTTGGCGTTGGTCACCGACGTCGACACCGCGACCGCGCGCAACCTGGTCGACTCGATGAGCAACGAGGTGGTCGCCGAAGACGACTCGATCCGCGATCTCGTCCCCGGCCGGCCGATGAGCTACGACGAGGCGGTGAGGCTGGCCCTTGAGCAGCGTGCCCAGGCCACCGCTGCGAGATGACGGATCGACCTGACGAGACCGCGACCGGGCGGCGGGCGCGGTTGATCGGCCGGGCGGCCGGGCTGGTCCGGCCGGTGTTGATCGACAAGGTCGAACGCGATCACCGGCAGTCCGATGCGGCGTTCCTGCGGCGCCGGATCGTGGTCGCCGCGACGTTGGTCGTCGGCGCCACCCTGCTCGGCCTCTCCTTCTCCACCAGACAAGGCGATCCCGCGTTCTATCCGCTGACCTTCGGGCTCGCGGCGACCTGGGCCATCGGCAGCGTGGCGTCCGGTCCGCTGCATCTCGGGCACATCTCGTTCCACGGGGACCTGCGCCGGCCGATCATCGCCCCGATCATCGTCGGGCTGCTGCTGGCGGCGATCTTCGCGGTCGGCGCCCTGATCTTCCGGATGATCCCGGCCCTCGCCAGCCTCACCGAGGACGTGCTCGGCTACGCGCGAGCGAACAACCTGGCCATCGTGTTCGTGATCACCCTGGTGAACGGCATCGCGGAGGAACTCTTCTTCCGGGGCGCACTGTTCGCCGCGATCGGCGTCCGGCATCCCGTGTTGATCTCGACGGTGATCTACACCCTCGCCACCGTGGCCGGCGGCAATCCGGTGCTGGTGTTCGCCGCGGCGGTGCTGGGCACCGTCGTCGGCCTGCAGCGCCGCGCCGGCGGGCGGGGTGCTGGCGCCGATCCTGACCCACATCACCTGGTCGTCGGCCATGCTGTTCGCGCTGCCACCGATCTTCGGCGCCGGCGTGTGAGTCAGGTGTCCTGCGCTCAGGCGGCGGGCGGAGGGCCGTCGTAGCGGTTCTCCTGGACGTGCTTGGTGCGGCCGCGCTGCTGCTGCATGACCAGCGCGACGATCAGCGCGATCACGCCGGCCACGATCAAGATGATGCCCAGCGTGTTGTCGGAGACGAACGGCAGATTGACGTTCAGCGCGAAGACCAAGATGGCGCCGATCACGATGAGGACAATTCCCAGGCCGATTCCCATGTGTACACAGTAAACGGGAATCGACCCGGTGATGCGTAGCGCGGCAAACTCGCGATCCGCAGCCTCAGCGCATCAACTGGCCTTCTTCTTCGCCGCGCTCTTCTTGGCGGGAGCCTTCTTGGCCGCGAGCCTTCTTCGCGGTGGTCTTCTTGGCGGTGGTCTTCTTGGCCGGCCGTCTTCTTGGCCGGGCGACTTCTTCGCCGACTCGGAACCGCTCCGGCCCGCACGGTTGCGCTCCACGCTTTGCCGCAGCGCTTCCATCAGGTCGATCACCTCCGCGTCCCCGGCCTCCTCGCCCTCCTCGCCGAAGGTGGCCGCCGTGTCCAGGGCCTCGCCCTGTTCCAACTTGGCCGCGATCAGGGTCCGCAGCTGCTCTTGGTACTCGTCGCTGAACTTGCTCCGGGCTCGAAGTCGCCCGACATGTTGTCCACCAGGGAGGACGCCATCTTCAACTCCTGCGCCGAGACGCGGACGTCGGCGTCCAAGCTCGCGAAGTCGGCTTCCCGCACCTCGTCGTCCCACAGCAGCGACTGCAACATCAACACCTTGTCCCGGGGCTCGGAGCGCGCCCAGCCGGGTCTTCTGCCGCAGCGAGAACTGGACGATCGCGGTCCGGTCGGTCTCCTCCAGCGTCCGGCGCAGCAGCGCGTACGCCTTGACGGCCGACTTCTCCGGCTCGAGGAAGTAGCTTCGGTCGAACATGATCGGGTCGATCTGCTCCGACGGCACGAACTCGACGACCTCGATCTCCTTGCTGCGCTCCTCCGGCAGCGACTTCAGGTCGTCCTCGGTCAGCACGATGGTGGTCTTGCCCTCCGCGTACGCCTTGTCGATGTGCTCGTACTCGACCACCTTGCCGCAGATCTCGCAGCGCCGCTGGTAGCGGATCCGCCCGCCGTCGGCGTCGTGCACCTGATGCAGGCTGATGTCGTGGTCCTCGGTCGCGCTGTAGACCTTGATCGGCACATTGACCAGGCCGAAGGTGATCGCGCCCTTCCAGATTGCCCTCATGGGGTCTTTCTACGCTGCTCGCCGATCACGCCCCAACCCGGCTGGGCGCACGGACCATACTGGCCCCATGGCGAAGGCGGGGCGGGACCAGATGGTCGAGGTCGACGGGCGGACGATCAAGCTGACCAACCTGGACAAGGTCCTCTATCCGCAGACCGGCACCACCAAGGCCGACGTCATCTCCTACTAC
>CAVRSH010000031.1:0-41887 GCA_963723815.1 uncultured Actinomycetota bacterium
GGTGCACGAGGTGTATCGAGTTGCGATCTTCGATCGCTGCGCTGGCGGATGAGAATGGTGGGGTCGTCCGGCGACGTCGGCACACACTGGTGCGGGTGAGCCCGTTGAGGTGTATGGCGCGGGGTCTTCGGGTGCCGCTGGATTGTTGCTGCGAGCACGTGGGTCTGTGTCCTGGCAGAGGACCCTCCGGGCGGCGCCGTCGCGCGGTCGCCTCGCTGCGGGAGGGAGCGACGCGATGGAAGTATGTTCGAGCGGGTCGCCGGCCTGGACATCGGCAAGGCGTCGGTGACGGTGTGCGTGCGCACGCCGGGCCCGCGGCGGTCGGCGGCGCAGCGGAGACGCGGACGTTCAAGACGACGACCGGGTCGCTGGGGTGATGCGGGACTGGCTGGTCGAGTGCGGGGTGACGATCGCGGCGATGGAGTCGACCTCGACGTATTGGAAGCCGCCGTTCTACTGCCTGGAGGAGGTGATGGAGGTCTGGCTGCTCAACGCCGCGCACATGAAGGCGGTGCCGGGCCGCAAGACCGACGTGCGGGACGCGGAGTGGATCGCCCAGCTGCTCGAGCACGGGCTGTTGGCACCGTCGTTCGTGCCGCCGCCGGAGATCCGGCAGCTGCGGATGCTGACCCGCTACCGGGTGCAGCTGATGGGCGACCGGACCCGGGACGTCGTCCGGTTGGAGCTGATGCTGGAGGACGCCTGGATCAAGCTGTCCTCGGTGGCGTCGAGTCTGACCACGGTCTCGGCGCGGGCGATGCTGACCGCGATGATCGACGGCGAACCGGATCCGCTGCGGCTGGCGGAGCTGGCCAAGGGCGGATGCGGCGCAAGATCCCGGACCTGGCGGAGGCATTGACCGGGCACTTCAACGAGCATCACGCCCGGCTGGCCCGGCGATGCTGCACCGCCTGGACCTGGTCGAGCAGGCCCTGGCCGAGCTGGACGCGCTGATCGCTGCGGCACTGCCAGCCGTGGGCGCACCAGATCGAGCTGCTGCAGACCATTCCCGGGGTCGGGCCGAAGGTCGCGCAGGTGATCATCGCCGAGACCGGCGCGGACATGTCCCGGTTCCCGACCGCGGCGCACCTGGCCGCCTGGGCCGGGGTGGCGCCGGCGATGCACGAGTCCGCCGGCAAGCGCCGCCGGCCGGGTCGCGGCACGGCAACAAGTGGCTGACCTCGATGCTGGTCGAGGCCGCCGGCTCGGTCGGGCGGATGCACGGCAAGAACTACCTGGCCGCCAGCACGCCCGGCTGGCGAACCGGCGCGGGATGGGCCGGGCCCAGGTCGCAGTCGCGCACTCGATCCTGGTCGTCGGCCTACTGGATGCTGAAACGCGACGAGCCCTACCAAGACCTCGGCGCGGACTGGCACAGCCGACGCAACGACGAAGCCCACACCCGACGACTGATCGCCCAGCTCGAACACCTCGGGCACACGCGTGACCATCAGCCCAGCCGCCTGAACATCAGCTCCACATCCAGCGTCGAGTCAAGCGGTCCCGACGCTGCCGCAGCATGCCCGGTGGTAGGGGATTCACGGGCCTGTGTCGAATTCGGGATCGTCAGAAGGCGCTGGGGTACGCGAAACAAATTCCTGTCCGTCAAAGGTGACCATCGACGAGCTCGATGGTCTCGGGTCTCCCTGACGAGATTCGGGCGCTGGGAGTGGATCTGGAATGGGTCCAGCAGGCGTGGGCAATCTTGCGCCCGGCAAGCGCTTGGCGGGCAAGGCGGCATGGAGAGAATCCGCAGGCCGGAGAAAGGAGACCAGCGGATCGACGCCGTACCCACTCGCTAGATGAGCAGTGTTGATTCAGGGCACCGCTCAGCCGCTCGTGTGGTATCGCGGTCGGCGATCCGGTCGGGAGTGACGAGCAGAATCACGTCGAGGCTCTGATGGCCCAGGCTCTAGGAGGTGCGAGCCGGATTCCGCCCTCAGCGCTCTCACGTGCGAGCATGCGTTCATGCACTTCTCCGCGCTCTGGCAGACGCTAGCGATGGAGACGCGTGAGTGGCTGATGGACCACAACGGCGAGGCACTCAGTGACGCGGTGCTTGAGGAGATCGTCACCGCCAACGGCGGCTCAGACGATCCGACCTGGTATTCAGAAGATGCCGATGGGAGTCCACGGCTCAGCGACAGGATCGTGGATTGGATCGAGGCGGTCGCGAACGACGAGGAGCCCTTGGGGGAGGCCTGACCTCATCACTCGGATGGTCGGGAACCCCACCGGCCCCGCGGGAATCTTATCTTCCAAACCGCCGTGACGCTCGACATGCAAGTGAGGCGCCTGGTCGTCGGGGCCTGCCTGAACTGCCGCAACCATGGGGATTGTCACCTCCTGGGCTCGCGGCATTGACGCCGTGACTAGATGTGGTCACGGATAGATGGGAGTTGATCGTTCACTTCGATAGCCTCGGGAGCCACGTCCGCTGGGTCCTGAGTGGCGCTCTAGATCCCCCCGACGAGTATCGCCATGCCCACCTCTGTAGATCGCGATCGACTAGGAACGAGTCGGAGGCTTTCGCAAGACCCATAGCCAGCCAGCAGGAGTTGGCTGGGGAGCTCGCAGGTGAGCACAGGCCCGGGGGGCGCCTATCGGTGCCATTTCATACGCGGCGGGATGTTGTGTTCCGTTGAGGCCGGCCTGTGCGGCACGGGAGGTGTGGCGAGTGGGGTGAAATTCGACCAGTTAGGATCCGCCGCCGCCGACGATGTATCGGCTGATGAGTTGTGGGACGACGCTGGCCGGGTGAACGCCCACGCCGTCGACCCTTTGGTAAAGCGCCGGTCCTGAGCGGGCGGCCCTTCACAGCAAGCGCCACGACGCGCCCCAGTGGGTGGTATGCCTGAGTTAGGACGTCATCGCTGGCCCGCCGGCCCGGATGCGCTTCGCTTGATGGGGATGGGTGTGTGAGCGTATGGATGTACGGCTTGTCTGCGATGCGGGTGTCGAGCGACATGAGGTCGAGGAGCTCCCACAATTACTCGAACGTCGGGACGCGGTCGTCTGGGTGGACATCTCGGTCTGTGACCGGGAGGCCGTTGAGGTGCTGTCGGGGGTGTTCGGATTCCACCAGATCGCGGTGCGGGACTGCGTCGAGCGGAATCACGTGTCGAAGGTTCACGTTTATCCCGACTACGTGTTCTCTGTTCTTCACGCGCCGAAGGTTGGCAAGCACGGTCATGTGCATTACGTCGAGCTCGACCAGTTCGTCGGGAAGAACTATTTGGTCACGGTCCATGGTCCGCTGAACCCGGCGGTGGCTCCAGAAGCGGCGTTCCTGGACACAGACGCAGTGCTCCGCCGGATCGAAGGGAAGCATCAGCGCTTGGGGTCGCCGTTCGAGTTGTCGCATGCGATCGTCTCCGCCATGATCCGACGCGAGTCAGACTTGGTTGCGACTTTCGCGAAAGAGTCGGGACTACTTGAGCAGCGGGTCATGCTCGGTCAGGACCGGGAGGATCCGGAGGCGTTCTTGGAGGAGCTGTTCCAGGCGTGGTACGTGCTCCTCGCGATCCGCACCATCGCCGTGCACAGTAGCGCAACGTATGGGCGGATGGCGCGACTGGTCAGGTTCCTGCCTGATGGTGCACCCGCGTTATTCGCCGACATCGCCGATCAGTTCGAGGTGATCAAAACGATGGCGGACGGGCAGCGGGAATTCCTTCACGGCGTGATCGAGTTCTACCAAACCCGCACCTCCACACACATGACCATTGCTGCTGAGAAATCGGCATCGACCGGTGTCCGACAAAATGAGGATATGCGCCGGATCACCGCGTGGGTCGCTATCGTTGCCGTACCTACCGCGGTCACGGGCTTTTTCGGCCAGAACGTTCCGTACCCCGGTTTTGGGTCCAGTAGAGGTGTGATCGCCTCTTCGCTGATCATCCTGGTTCTTGCCGCCGTTCTTTTTGTCATTTTCAAACGCAAGAAATGGCTGTAATCGGTGCCACGCCTGGAAAGATCCGTCCGGGCTCCGCCTAGGCCTCAGGACGATAGGACACACGATCGAACCAGCCCACCTCGACAATACGAGGTGCAGGCAGGGCATCGGCGGAAGTTAGGTGCGTGACCCGCCGGTGAGGGTCAGCCGACGTGAACATGTGGGCACCGGGAAGTTCCACGACCGGGGCCTTTCGGTACCGGTCACCGGGGCGGCGCTCGCCCTCGGCATCGTGTCCCTGGTCGTTGCTGGCCTTGGGCAGACCTCGATCATCGTGCTGCTGATCGCGATCCTCGCCTTCGACATCGCGACCCAGGCCAGCCTGATCCTGAACCAGACCCGGCTGCTCAGCATCAACCCCGCGACCCGGAGCCGCATGAACACCGCCTTCGTCACCGGCAACTTCATCGGCGGCGCCCTCGGTTCGGCCCTGGCCGGGGTGCTGTGGCAGGCCGGCGGATGGCCCGCCGTGCTGCTCGGCGGCGCGGCGGCCCTCACCGTCGCCCTGGCCGTCTGGGCGACGAACCGCCGCACCCTCACCCACGCCACGCACGCCTGACAGCCGCGCCCGCAGAAGCTCGGCCGATCAAGAACAGCCCACCACTAAAGAGTGCAGCCTGCAACATGGCCACCAACAACAACACAACTGGACTCGCGGCCGAGCTGGCCGCGATCTCCGAGGTCGAGGAGGTGCACGTGTCCTCGCGTCGCGTCGGACCGGCTCGTTCAGTCCCGGGTCAGACCATCTGGGCCGTCGTGGTTGACGGGGCTGGTGTTCATCTGGTCGACGGATGGACCGGAGAAGCCATGGTTCCGCGCAGCCAAGTACCGAGGCCGGCGGCCAGTTTCAGGCGGGTGACACGCGGTCTTCGAGGTGACCTTCCACGACGCCGCCGGATCTGGATCAGGACCGTGATCGAGGCCGAGTACCGACGGAAGTACCACCACCGGCCCGCCTACAACGTCAACCGCGCCGCCTGGGTCGACGGCCACGCTCCGGCTACTGCCCGTACGCCGCTGACCCTCCACTTTCCAACCCTGATGAGAAGGAATTCGATGACCTTAGGAACTGCCGTGATTGTCGGCGTCGGACCGGGCCTCGGCTCGGCGCTCGCGCGCACCTTCGCCGAGCGCCGGCCACCCGGTCGCCTTGCTGGCCCGCGACGCCGAGAAGCTGAGACGTTACGTCGGCGCGAGCTCGACACGCCCGGACGGCCTGCCCGCGCCTACACCGCCGACGCCGCGGACCCCGCAGCTACGGAGCGCCCTGCAGGCGGCGATCGCCGACCTCGGCGCACCCGACGTGCTCATCTACAACGCCGCCGTCCTCCGGCCCGACACGCCGACAGACGGCGACGACGACGGCTGGGCCAACGCGCTCGCCGTCAACGTCCTGGGCGCCAAAGTCGCCGCCGAAACTGTCTCTCCGGCGCTACGGGACGGCCGCGGCAGCCTGCTCTTCACCGGCGGCGGGCTCGCGCTTCAGCCCTCCCCGCAGTACGCGTCGCTGTCGGTCGGCAAGGCCGCCCTCCGCGCCTACGTGCAGGCCCTCCACGCCCAGCTCGACCGGCACCGGTGTGCACGCCACCAGCGTCACCATCACCGGCTACATCGGCGGTGGCGAGGAGCGGTTCGACCCGCAGGTGCTCGCTCAGGCCTACCTCGACCTCCACCACCAGCCCGACGCCGACTGGCAGCCCGAGCTGCTCCGCAACTGAACGACGAGCCCGCATGGACAACCAGAACAGCCTCACCCACGCCTTGGCCGACCGGGTCCGGGCGGGTCATCGGATCGGCGTCGGCATCGTCGGTCTGGGCGCCTCACCCGACAGCTGGGCCGAGACGGCGCACCTGCCCGCGCTGCGTGCCGTTCCCGGCTACGAGCTGCGCGGGGTCAGCGCGAGCTCCCTGCGAGTCAGCCCGGGTCGCGGCTGAACGTCACGGCGTGCCGTTCGCCTTCGCGAGCGCGGCCGACCTCGCTGCTCACGAAGCCATCGACTTCGTCGTGATTTCGGTCCGGGTGCCGCTACACGCCGACGCCATTTCCGGCGGTCCTGCCCAGCGGCAAGATCATCTTCAGCGAATGGCCGCTCGGCGTCGACACGGCCGAAGCTGAAGCCCTCACCGAGGAAGCGGCAGCGCTCGGCGTTCCGACGGCGGTCGGTCTGCAGGCCAGGTTCAACCCAGCCGTGGCCTATCTGCGCGACCTCATCGCCGACGGCTACGTCGGCGAGGTGCTGTCCTCCTCCCTCGTCGGCTCGGGCGGCTACTGGGGGCCAGAGACGGTCAACGTCGACGAGTACCTGCTCGACGAGAGCACCGGAGCCACCATGCGATCCATCGCCTTCGGCCACGCCCTCGACGCGCTCTCGTTCCTCTTCGGCGAACCCCAGGACCTGCAGGTCCAGCAGACCACCCGACGCGCTACCGTCCGCAACACCGACACTGACAGGCTGGTGCCGATGACCGCAGCCGACCAAGTCTGGTTCTCCGGCCGCACCCCCGCCGGTGCAGTGCTCACCGGGCACTACCGAGGAGGGCGGTGGCGAGGCATCAATCTGATATGGGAGATCCTCGGCACCGAAGGCGAGATCAGCGTCACCGCCCCGACCGGCCACGTCCAGGTCCAGCCCATCAAGATTTCGGGCGGGCGCGGCGAAGACCCTGTCCTCCAGGAGCTGCCCGTCCCCGCCAACTACGTGCGCGTGCAGGGTATCGACCCAATCCAGCAAAGTGCTGCTTTCATCGTCGCCCACACCTACGACCAATTACTGCGCGACCTCCACGACGGCACCTCCGTCGTCCCGTCCTGGGACCACGCGGTGCGCCGCCACCCTGCCATCGATCTAACCAGCTGAGGGTTTCATCAGCTGAACGACTGGACGGTCGATAGCTACACGGAACAATGCGCGGTGCGCCATGAAGCAAGGCTGGGGTGTAACGCCTGGGACATTCAACGTCGGTCCGCAAACCGGATGGCCCTGTCGGCCCGAGGTCGACGACGACAGCTGCAGCGCCGGTCACGTCGGCGCCAGGTGTCGAGGATCTACAGCACCGGCGTGTCGGGACGTCGGATGTCCCGGCGGGGGACCACGCGATCCCACGTCACGCGGACGTCGACCTAACCCGCGTACCACCAATGACCGAGTGCTGAGACCTCCGGGTCCTGAGAGTGGAGGCTTCCACGGCTAGTTGAGGTGACTGGTCCCTCAGGCGGAGTCGCGGCGAACAACCGAGTGTGTTTGCCAGGCGGGCCACCGGGGCGCCGCCCGCCCATGGAGCTTGCGGATGATCGTGTCGGCGACGTGTCGGGAGACGGCGGCCGTGTCCGGTTGCAGGGTCGTCAGGGCGGGTACCGTCACAGCAGCGACCGGGAGGTGCTCGACCTGGAGCCGGCCCACATGCTGCTGGGGGAAGTCCAGCGCGTTGGGGCCCCGGCGTCCGCCGAAGAGCGGAACGCCGAAGTCAACGCCGGCGGCTCGGAGTTTGGCCGTCTCGGCGGGATCGAGTTCCTCAACGGTGACGACCGCAGCGGGTGTGATCGACCTCCAGACCTGCGACGCCGCACGTTCCCGCCGAGTGCGGATGAGCGACAAAGGTGAACCCTTGTTCGGACAACGCGGCGGATAGGTGCTCGAGCATCTCTCCGACGGCGGACCCGATAGGCCAGTCAGGCATTAGCAGCAAGACCACATCGGAACGGCCGGACTGACGCGCGCAACTGGCGCGCTTCAATGATGCGCTTCAGTATCGGTGGGCCTGCAATGGGGGAGGATAGGCCTCAAGGTGCAGGCGGTTGTTCCGCTCGCGGAGCAGACCTCGGTCATCGGCGTGATCGCCGGTGTCGGTGCCCTGTTCGCCGTAATCGGCAACGTGCTGTTCGGTCGGCTGTCCGACCGCACTACTTCGCGGTTCGGCCGTCGCCGACCCTGGATCGTGGCGGGCACGGTGGTGATGACGATCGCGTTCGTGGTGATGGCTCTTGGTCAGACCGGTCCGGTGATCACGGCCGGATGGTGCCTGGCGCAGCTGGGTGCGAACGCGACGCTAGCCCCGTTCATCGCAACCATCTCCGACCAGGTGCCGAAGTTCCAGCGCGGCCGGGTGTCGGCACTGCTGGGCATCGCACAGAAACGTCTGCATCCTCGGCGGCACCTACCTGGCCCAGCTGTTTAAGATCAGCTGGTGGTCCTGTTCGTGGTGCCCTCGCTGTTCGCGATCGCCGCGATGGTGCTGTTCGCGGTCCGGCGCTGTTGGCCATCAACAGCGCGAACAACCAGAACTACTCACTGCTGCTCTACACCGCGGGCGTCGCAGGGCTAATCGGTGCGCTCGTCGTCCTGCCGATCAAGAAAGTGAAGTGACCGAATGACTCTCGACATCGACCACCTGCTGACCGAACTGACGCTGGAGGAGAAGGCCTCGCTGACCAGCGGGTCCTCCTTCTGGTACACCGCCCCGGTAGAACGGCTCGGCATCCCGCGGATCATGGTCTCCGACGGTCCGCACGGTCTCCGCGCCCAGCCCGGGGAAGGCGACCACGTCGGGCTGGGCGGGTCGCTGCCGGCGACATGCTTCCCCACCGCCTCGGCGGTCGCCTCAGCGTGGAACCCGGACCTGCTGCGCCGCATTGGCGAGGCCCTGGCCCAGGAGGCTCGCGCCTGCAACCTGTCGGTGATCCTCGGCCCCGGCATCAACATGAAGCGCTCGCCACTGTGCGGAAGAAACTTCGAGTACTTCTCCGAAGACCCGTTCCTGGCCGGTGAGCTCGCCGTCGGCATCGTCGACGCCATCCAGTCCCGCGGTGTCGGCACCTCGGTCAAGCACTACGCCGCCAACAACCAGGAGACCGATCGGCTCCGCGTCGACGCTCAAATCGACGAGCGCACCCTCCGAGAGATCTACCTGCCCGCGTTCGAACGTGTCGTTCGGGCCTCACAGCCGTGGACGATCATGTGTTCCTACAACAAGGTCAACGGCCTATCCGCCTCGGAGAACCCGTGGCTGCTGCAGACTGTGCTGCGCGACGAGTTCGGGTTCCAGGGGCTGGTCGTCTCGGACTGGGGCGCGGTCTACCACCGGGTCCCGGCACTACTGGCCGGCACGGACCTGGAGATGCCACCCGCGCTCGGCCGCAGTCCCGAGCAGGTCATCGCGGCCGTGAAATCCGGCGAGGTGCCGGCCGAGGTCCTCGACGCCCGGGTCCGCACGGTGCTGGAGCTGGTTGCCAAAGGCATGCCCGTGCTCGAGCTGGAGGAGTCCTTCGACGCCGACGCCCACCACGCACTGGCCCGAGAGGCCGCCGCCGAGTCGGTCGTGCTGCTCAAGAACGACGGCCTGCTGCCCTTGCCCGCCGACGCGAAGATCGCGGTGGTCGGCGAGTTCGCCCGGACGCCACGCTTTCAAGGAGCCGGATCCTCCCAGGTCAACCCCACCCGGGTCGACGCGCTGCTTGACGAGCTGCGCGCCGTTTACGGCGAGGTGCCGTTCGCGGCCGGCTACGGCATCGGCGACACCTCCGACGACCAGACCCTGCTTGCCGAGGCCAAGCAGACGGCGGGGGCGGCCGACACCGTCGTGATGATGATCGGATTGCCAGGGGCTGACGAGTCGGAGGGCTTCGACCGCACCCACATGGATCTGCCGGGCAACCAGCTCGTCGCCCTGAAAGCGGTCGCAGCCGCCAATCCCAATGTGGTCGTCGTCCTGGTTAATGGCTCCACCGTGCTGCTGGGCGACGTCACCCCCCGGGCGGGTGCGCTGGTAGAGGCATGGCTCGGCGGGCAGGCCGGCGGTGGCGGGATTGCCGACGTCCTGACCGGAAAGGTCAACCCCTCCGGCCGACTCGCGGAGAGCATCCCGCACCGGTTGGAGGACAACTCCTCCTACTTCAACTTCCCCGGAGACTCCCAGGTCGTGCGCTACGGCGAAGGGCTCTTCATCGGGTACCGCGGCTACGACAAGGCCGGGCAGGACGTCGCCTTCCCCTTCGGCTTCGGCTTGTCCTACACCACTTTCTCGCTGTCCGACCTGAACGTCACCGTGCGGGGGTCGGCGGCCGACGGCACCCTGGCGGCCACCGTGACCGTCACCGTGTCGAACACCGGCAAGATCAACGGGGCGCAGGTCGTCCAGGTGTACGTGCAGGACGTGGAGTCGACCGCGACCCGCCCGGTGCGTGAGCTGAAGGGGTTTGCCAAGGTGTCGGTCCCGGCCGGGGCCTCCGAGACGGTGGCCATCGAGCTCGACCAGCGGGCGTTCTCCTTCTGGTCGGCTCAGCTGGGCCGGTGGGCGGTGGAGGCGGGCGACTTCACCATCGCCGTCGGCCCGAACTCCCGAGATCTCCCGCTGACCCACACCGTCGCGGTCGAGGCGCCACGGCTCGCCCGACCCCTAGATCGCGATTCGACCTTGCAGGAGTGGATGGACGACCCGCTCGGGAAGGAACTTGTCGAGCGCGAAATTGCGAACGGTCAGCCGGCGGCGGTCCTACGAAGAGGAGTTCCTCGCGGTGATCGGCAACATGCCGATGAGTACCTTGGCGAACTTCGACGGCATGAGCCTCGACCACGACTCCCTCGACCGGATCGCTCAGCAGTGGCAACAAGTTGTCAGTGTTCCCTCCAACCAGATTGGAAACACCCACTCATGAGCGTCTGGGTCGCAGTGACCGACAGCAAAGAAGGTCAGGCCGCACTTGAAGCCGCCGTCCACGAGGCGGTACAGCTGGGCTGCCCCGTTGGTGGTGGTCAACTTCACCGGATCCGATCTTGCTAATCCCGCCGTTGTCGCCGAAGTGTCGTATGAGGTCGTCGTGCCCAACGGCCCCGCCGACCTCGACGAGGTCGAGCAGGTGCTCCAGGTGATCGAAAGCAGGCCCGACATGGCCCGCCTCGTCGTGGGGTACGTAAGCGCTCCCCAGTCGGCAAGGCGCTTCTGCCCGCGGTGAATGGCCTTGATCGTGTTCGACGGGTCTCGCACCAAGCCGCTGCGCGGCGCCGGGAATACCAGTCCGGATTCGGCTCGTGGGCGCAGAACAAGGATGTCGACGCACCAGGCCGGAAGCTCGAGCGTGCGCCGGCTCGACGACGTCTTAGGTGAGTTCTTGATTAAGACACCCTGCCCTTTGACACGGATAGCCGTCGTGCGGATCTCGACCGAATAGTTGGCGAGGTTAATTTCTGCCCACTTGAGGGCCAGTGCTTCGCCAAGTCGACTACTTCCTCACCGCCAACCCGGTGGATTCGACCGCATAGTCGCGGCCAAATCCACCGGATTGCCAACGCCCTTGGTCAACCAGCCTTTTCCCTTGGCCTTCGATGGACTATTGGCCGCTGCGCCAACTCGTGATCGTGCGGGTGACGTAGGTGCTGGTGCTGGCGACGACGTCGGTGGAGGGATCGAGCAGCCATTGCAGCCCGATCCCGTCAAGGACGGCAGTGACCAGACGCACCTCGATGTCGATCTCGCCCGGGCTGAGGGGCGCGACATCGCCGGCGTCGACCGCCTGCTGCAACTGTCGTGCGAGGGTGGCGATGTTGGCGGTATAGCGCTGCTGGATGAACTCGCGGGCTGGATGGCTGGGGCTGGACGCCTCGGCGGCGATGGTCGAGAACAGCTCGAGCAGCCCCCGATTCGCCAGGTGGGCAGCCATGACCTCCGGAAGGCGGCGGAAGTAGTCCAGCCCGGTCACGTCGGTGAGGCGGGCCGCGACGGTGTGACGGTCCCAGTCTTCCAAGACCGCCATGAGCAGCCCTTCCTTGCTGCCGAAGTGCTGGAGCAGGGAGGCCGGCGAGACGCCGACGCGATCAGCGATGGCGCGGACGGATCCGCCGGCATAGCCGTACTCGGCAAAGACGGCGGTCGCGGCGTCGATGATCTGCTCACGCCGGCGGAGGCCGGTGCGGTAGGGCCCACGGCTGCGGGCAGTGGTGCTGGAACTCGTCATCGATCAATCCATCTCTCGCCTAGGTTGACGAAAGGTTACCACTCGTTTACAGTTGGGCACACAATGAACGACCGTTCATAGTTGGTGCCGGGGGAGTTCCCGAGAGCAGTGCATGTGGGAAGCACGGCGTTCTCAGCCTCGCCCGCACGCCCCTTCTGAATAGCTACACCGCTAGCAAGCCCCGCCACCCAACCACCACGGAAGGCAGGAATTCTGATGCAGTACTCCGTCCTCGGTTCGACCGGCGTGAAGGTGTCCCGGATCTGTCTGGGCACCGCCACGTTCGGGGTCGCCCCCACCGCGCAGGACGCGGACCGGGTCGTCGGTGCCGCTATCGACCTCGGCATCAACTTCGTCGACACCGCCGACGTGTACGGCAATATGCCGGTCTTCGACCGGCCCGGCGCCCCGGCCGCCGCCGACCGTGAGCCGGCCGAGCAGATCCTCGGCCGCGCCCTCCGCGGTCGCCGCGACGAGATGGTGATCGCCACCAAGTCCAATGGAGTCGTCGGGCTCGACATCAACGACCGTGGCCTGTCACGTCGACACATCATCCGTCAGGTCGAGACGAGCCTGCGCCGCCTGGAGACCGATTACATCGACCTCTACTACGCCCACGATCCCGACCCGGACACGCCGTTGGAGCAAACCCTGGCGGCCTACGACGATCTGATCCGCCAGGGCAAGCTCCGCTATGTCGGCTTGTCTAACCATCCCGCCTGGCAGGTAGCACATGCCCTGTGGATCGCCGACGACCGGCGTCTGCAGGCACCCGTCGCCGCCCAGGTGAAGTACAACCTGATCGACCGGGCCGCCGAACGAGAACTCGCTCCCGCCTGCCAGCAGTTCGGGCTGTCCATCGTCCCGTACGCGCCGCTGCATGGCGGCCTGCTCGCCGACCTGGCCGTTCTCGACCGCGAGGTCGCCGGCGACCAACGCTTCGCGGGAGCAGGGTTCACCGAGGCCGAGATCGCCCTGGCCCGCGAAGTCGAGCGACTCAGCCGCGCGTGGGGCCTGGCGCCGTACCAGGTGTCGCTGGCCTGGCTGCTGTCCCGGCCGGCCGTCGCCTCCGTCATCGTCGGCGCCGAGACCGTCGAGGAACTTCACGCCAACGCCACCGCAGCTGACATCGAACTCGAACCGGCGCAGCTGGACGCACTCACCGCGTTGGCCAGCGAACCCGCGGCCTTCCATCACCCAACGTCTGGCAAGAAGACGGTGGGGTCGTCATCTTCGAAGTGACGAGCATCTGGCACCTCCACCCGAGCATCGCTGAGCGAATCTGGCCTGGTCATCGTGCCACCGCCGGATTCAGGCCGCGAAACGAATCAGGGACTAATCCTGCCTGAAACTGGCGGAGTCCACTGTGCGAAGTGGTCCGGCACTGTCGTCGGCGACGAGTGGTGAGGACGTCGACCCACACATGTCAGAAGTCCAGGCCGACGCGATTGCGGATGGCCCACTGGGCGAGGGCATGACGTAGGGCCTCGACTGCTTGCGGGTTGTCCTCACCGAGCAGACCGGGAACGCCTTGGGCGGAGAGCCTTTCCCGTGTGTCCTTGAGCACGTTGCGGACATAATTCGGCCGCAGGTCCAGATTTTCCGCGATTTCACGGGCGGTTGCGGAGCGCGCCTCCCCGGCGAGTAGCGGCGCACACAGGGCACTGAGCACCCGCCGTTGGCCGGGTGTCAGGTCGTATCGCGTGAACAGCACCGTCCCCGCTCCGCGGTTCGGGCGGTCATCCGACTCTTGCTCGGATAGTGAAGTCGCGTCGACGTCGAGGTCGTAGGTCTGGCCGTATTCGCCGATCACGCCGACCCGGAACTTCCGGTGCGGATCGCAGGTGATCGCCTCGCTGGGGGAGATCTCGCGGGTCACTGCTCCATCCGCCATGAGGGTGAGCAAGCCGCGAGAAGAGGCGTTCATGATCAACACGGTGTCGATCAAGTGCCGCAATGTGCCGGTGTGCCGGGACACGCGCAGATCCGGGGGGTCGTGGGCCAGTTTGATGTCCACGTCCAGGCCGCGGCCGAACGTCAGCGCTCGGCCGCTGACCAGGCGCCAGGTGCGCCCGTCGTGGCGAACCAGCACAGGGCGGTCGGATCCGCTGTCGCTGCTGGTCGCAGACTGGCTGGTCATGGCTAAATGATGATCGCACCATGCTGCGCCGGGCGCTAGTTTCTCGCCGCCCAAGGAAACGCCGGACCGCATCCCCATCCGGTGGCGGACCGGTTGTCACGCGGTCGGCCGAAGTTTGGATGCTGCCGTCGGTCTGTGTGGTTGCGATGCCAGAGGCATGGGGTTGGCCCATCCGCCCGTTTAGGCCTCACCCACTTGGCCCATATCTATTTATGCCTGCCCAATTCGAGCCCTTCGGGGTTTAGCCCACAATGTTTAGCCCTCAAGGGTTTAGTCCTCAATGGGTTCACCCCGCCATTGGTTTAGGGCGTCATGGGTTTATGACAAAACGGGTTCAGCTCTCCACTATTGGGCGCAATCTGACATCCATAACCTCAGCAGAAGTAGCACCAATTCATGGTGTTCATTCACGCAGAGGATTTCGAAATGCTGATTGCCCAGGCCGCCACCGCATTGGTTTCCACACTTCTTGTCGCCGGCAATGTCGGGATGCCAACCGAACCGGTCGATCGTCCGCTCTCCGCGTGCTCATTCCGGGTTGTCGGTCACCGCGGCACCGACGCGGGAGTCGCCCGCAACAACACGGTGGCGGCCTTCCGGCAGGCCGTCACCGACGGCGCCGGCGTCGTCGAGATGGACATCCGCCGAACTGCACCCGACGATCACGGCCACGCCACCTGGGTGGTGAACCACGACGCGACGATCCGAGGTCACCGGATCAGCCGCACGACCTTCCAGACCCTCAAGGATGCTGCAACCCGACCTGGCCACCTTCAGCGAGGCTGCCCAGGCCGTCGCCGGCGCAGAAGTCGGCATCGAGGTTGAGCTCAAACCGGAGCGAGTCTCCGCCGACGGCGTGCGTGAAGCGCTCGGCGTGTTGAGCACGATGCACCTCCGGCAGACCGCGGTCCTGACATCGGCGCACCGTTCGGTGTTGGCTCAGCTCAAGCCCCTGGCGGGCCCGACCCAGCTCGGACTCATCATCCGCGAGCCCGCCGACCCGGAGTCGGTGAAGAAGGTACGCCGACCGCGTACTGATCCGACACAACCTGATCACCGCTGAGTACGTCGCCGCCGCCCACGCGCACAACCTGCTGGTGGAAGTGTGGACCGTCGATGACGCGAACGGCTGGCGCACGCTCAGCCGCTACGGTGTGGACGGCGTCATCACCGACAGGGCCGCCGCGGTGACCGCGTGGTGCGCCACCGAGTACTACAGAGCGACCTACAGTGTCTTCGAGCGGCCGACAGCGGATGTCGGCCGACGCCCTTGACGCCAGCGACCTGACCGCTGAGGTACCTGAAGTCAAGGCTGTCCGATGGGCGGACCGCGAAGATATGGTTCTGATGCAGCATCTCCGGAACCTCGCCCTGCCACAGGGCACCTCGGCCCGATTCGTCGATGTCGCCGACCTCAGCCGGCAGCGCGGAGCATCGACCGACCCGCAGCCAACTCAGGAAGGCGGACAGTTGTGCTTTTCGAACTGGCGCATTTCCTCGGGATCACCCTCCCTTGGGGTCGACGGCGAGTCGGCTGCGAAAGCTCAGCTCCCGCAGGGTCGGATCGATCTGATGGAGTTTCCGACTCTGGCCATCTCGTCGATGGCATGCCAGGCCCGCGCCGGCTGGTCGGAGCCGACCGGATACCTCGTGCCGGACGGCATCGTCCAGTACATCGCCGAACCCGGCTGCTACCTGGGCTGACATGACCTTCCGAGGATCGTTACCCCCACGGCGCCGCCGCGTCGGCGTACTGCCGATCGCCGTCGTTGCCGGCGCCTTGGTGCTCGGAACGGCCACCGGCGTCGTCGTTCACCAAGCCGGCGAAGTCACCGCCTCCCCCAGGTGGCCAGCAGCACGACCTCGGTCCCGCAATCGCCGAGTGCGTCGGTGGCTCCGGCTGATCCGTCCGAGAGCCCGGTGAAGAGTCCGGGGCCGAGCGAGACCCCCTCGACGGGCACGCCGCCGGGTCTGCCTCGGAGCGAACCGTTGGATGACGCCCAATTCGTCGTTCCGCGCGGCCCGGCCGAGGCTCAGCAACTCGAAGTCGCCTGGTTCAACGGCCCGACCGCCACGAAGCGGCTGAAGACGCCGAAGGGCCACCGGGTCAACAGTCCGACGCTCTCGGTGGACCGGCGGACCATCATCTACATCGATCGGACCGCCAACCGGCTGCGGACCGTCGCAGCCGACGGTTCCGGCGATCGCGTGCTGTTCAGCAAGCGTCCGCCCGGGTGCGCCACCATCGGCCACGTCTCGTGGAACCGCGCCGACCAGAACCAACTGGTGATGCGATGTGTCGACGAAGCCGGGCGCGCGGGGCTCTTCGTCGTCACGGTCCGGGGTGAACTGGTCCGGCAGCTGAACATCGGCAACGTCCGGATGGACGATCCGGCCATCTCGCCCGACGGCACGCTGGTCGCCTTCTGGTTGGCCGACACCACCAAGCGGGCCAACGGCGGTGGCATCTTCACCATGCCGCTCGACGGCTCGGCCGAACCGACCTCGTTGACCGCGGACCGGACCGGCCGAGACGCCGACCCGGCCTGGTCGCCGGACGGCAAGCGGATCGCGTTCCGCCGATCGACGGTGAACAGCGGCTTCGACGTCTACATGATGAACGCCAACGGATCGAAGGTCGAGCGGTTGGTCGGCGGCCCGGCCACCGAGGAGAAGCCCGCCTGGTCACCCGACGGCTCACGGCTGCTGACGGTTTCCGACCGCACCGATCCAGGAAAGGTCCAGGGTCTCTACGTGGTCAATTCTTCCGGCGGCAAGTCCAAGCCCGTCGGCCTCGACGCCGAAGTCGTCACCACGCCCGTCTGGGCCAGTCGCTGAAGCCTGAACGCGTCTGTCGAAGGACGGCGGGCCGCAGACGGACGGCGCTTGTTCGACTGGCTCAGGGTGCGATGTCGGGGGACCTCACCCGGCTGAGCGTCGACACCAGCGTCGCGGCCGGGATCGAATTGCCGCTTCCACTTTCACCCAATTCGGGTGAAAGGCCGGCCTGCCTGATGGGCTAGCTTGATCGAGATGTAACCCTGTGGGGCTCGGCGTCAGGGGACTGGCGAGGCTGGCCGGCGCCTCTTGAAGAAGAAGTGAAATTAGCCCTTACCTGCCGGGGATGAATGGCTCGCTTCCTCATCCGCATCTCGTTTGCCGGTGCGCGGACGCACGCTGGCTGACTGCACGCCGGATTTGGGAGTGCAATCGATGACCACGCCGCTGACTGCGGTGCCGCGCTGGGAGATCGAAGGAGGACGTTTCGGATGAGCGAACGGGTGGTGGTTCTTGGTGGTGGGCTCGCTGGGGTGGCCTGTGCGCGAGAGCTGGGTGATGCCGGGGTCGAGGTCACACTGGTTGACCGCAACGATTACCACCAGTTCCAGCCCTTGCTCTATCAGGTGGCCAGTTCGCAGCTGCCCGCCGAGGACATCGCCCGGCCGCACCGGACCATCTTCAGGGAGTACGCGTCAGTCGACGTGGTGACTGAGCAGGTGACGGCCGTGGACATGTCGGCGCGCAGCCTGGTACTCGCTGACGGGAGGACGTTGCAGGGGTCGTACTTGGTGATGGCCGCGGGGGCCCGGCCGAACTTCTTCGGAGTGCCCGGCGCGGCGGAGCACGCCTTTCCGCTGTATTCGGTGGCCGACGCCGAACGGCTGCGACTGCATCTGCAGGGGCTCCTGCAGGCCGCGGTGGACGATGCGCCGTCCCGCGAGCCGGGTTCGATCGATGTCGTCGTCGTCGGCGGCGGGCCGACCGGGGTCGAGACCACCGGAGCGTTGGCCGAGCTGATGCTGGCGCTGCACAAGTCGGGACGGCTGGCGGCGCCGGGGCAGATCACCCTGGTCGACCGCGGCGACGCCCTGTTGGGGCAGTTCGCCGGCAAGGCCCACGGATACGCGTTGAAGAAGCTGACCGAGTCCGGCGCGGACGTCCGGCTCGGGGTCGGCGTCACCTCGGTCCACCCCGACGGGGTGCAGTTCAGCGACGGTAGTGCCATCTCGACTCGGACGGTGGTGTGGGGAGGTGGAGAGTCCGCGTCTGCGGTGGCACAAGGTGCGGGACCTTCCCCAGGTCGCGGTGGTCGCCTCGACGTTCGCCCGGACCTCACTGTTGCTGGGTACCCGGGCACCTACGCCGTGGGAGACGTGGCGAACATTCCATCCGGTGACGACGTGGCAGCGCTGCCCCAGCTGGGCTCGGTGGCCCAGCAGTCGGGGAAGTGGGCCGGGCAGAACATTCTCCGTGAGCTGCACGGAGACCCCACCGAACCCTTCGTCTACAAGGACAAGGGCATCATGGCGATGATCGGCCGCAACGCAGCCGTGGCCGAGGTCGGCAAGCATCACCACCAGGTGGAGGGCCCGATCGCTTTCGCCGCCTGGCTGGGTCTACACGCAATGCTGCTCAGCGGCGTGCACAGCAAGACTGATGCCTTCCTCACCTGGGCCTGGGACTACTTCGACCGCGACCACGCTGCCACGATCGAGGCAACTGCAGCAACGCCGGAACGGCTCGCCTGGGCCGACCACGGCGAGGACGTACCGCATATCGTGCTGAATCAGGCCCAAGCCGCAAGCACCACCACCGAAACACCGCCGAAGTCCCAGAGAAACACGTGACCGGACCTGACCCTGAACCCGCGGAGGAGCCGGAAAAGCGGCCGCCTGGTCACGTACGGGAGACGGTCGTGATCATCGTGCTGTCGGTCACGGCGGTGCTCACGGCATGGTGCGGCTTCCAGTCGTCAAAGTGGAGCGGGGAGATGTCCATCGCCTTCAGCCAGGCCTCGAGCGCCCGGATCGAGGCGGCGCGACAGCAAGGGGTCGCCAATGCCGCCCGCCAAGCCGATCTCAGCATCTGGGGTGTGTACGTACAGGCGCGTGCTCAGCGCGACACCGCCCTCGCGGCGTACGTGGAGCACCGCTTCACCGACCACTTCCGGGTGGCCTACCAAGCCTGGCTTGCGCAGAAGGAACCGACGGCCGGTCCGTTCAAAATGACCGAATATGTCCCACCGGGAACGACCGAGGCCGCGGCTGCGGACCAGCGCGCCGACGGCCGTTTCGCTGATGCGCTCAGGTTCAACCAGCGCTCGGACAACTACACGATCCTCACCGTGCTTTACGCGCTGGTGTTGTTCTTCGCCGCGGCGTCGACGCGGTTGGGCCGCCCTCGAGCTCAATGGATCTTGCTCGGAGCCGCGATTACGTTTCTCGTCGCAGCCATGGCGATCCTGGCCACCTTCCCGATCGAGCTCTGATCGACGGGCATGCCGAGCGGCACCGGTTCTAGCTCACCGGGTGCGATCACACCATCAAACGCACTTGACTGGTGTCAACTGGGTCGGCATGATCAGTTCCATGGACAGCACCGACACGGAGGAGACGGTCGCGTCACCAGCGCGGCCCCGTGACTGGCTCGGCCTCGGCCTGCTGGCCCTGCCCTGCATGCTCATCTCGGTCAACTCCAACCTGTTGAACCTGGCCATGCCGGCGTTGGCCGCGGACCTTCGGCCGAGCACCACCCAACTGCTGTGGATCTCCGACATCTACGTGTTCCTGGTCGCCGGTCTGTTGCTCCCCATGGGGCTCCTGGCGGACCGGTTCGGCCGGCGCCGGCTGCTTCTCGTCGGGGCGGCGGTCTTCGCGTTGGCCTCGATCGGCGCGGCGCTGTCCAGCGGCACGGCCGGCTTGATCGTCTGTCGTGGCCTCCTCGGCGTCGGCGCGGCGATGCTGGGTCCGTCAACCATCTCCCTGGTCCGATCGATGTTCCAGATCCCAGCGCAACGGGCGGTGGCGCTGGGTATCTGGACCGCCAGTTTTGCTCTCGGCGGCATCATCGGTCCGCTGATCGGCGGCATCCTGATCGAGGCCGTGTCGTGGCGGGCGGTCTTCGCCGTGACCCCGCCGGCCATGGTCGTCCTCCTCGTGCTGGGACCGTTCTTCCTGCCCGAGTACCGCAGTGTCACGTCGCGGCGGGTCGACCTGCTCGGGCTCACCATGGCCATCGTGGGTCTGCTGAGCACGGTCTATGCCATCAAGCAGCTCAGTGCCCAGGTCGGACCGCCCGTACCGATCCTGGTCGGCGTCTTCGGAGTCGTGCTCCTGGTCGCCTTCTTCCGTCGACAGACCCACCTCACCGATCCCATCGTCGATCCGAGCCTGTTCGCCAACCGGGGTTACACAGTCCCGTTGCTCGGCAACGCGTTGGCCTTCGCCGTCCTCTACGGCACCCAACTTCTGATCGGGCAGTACCTCCAAGCAGTGCTCGGCATGTCAGCGCTGCAAGCAGGTCTCTGGACGATCCCCAGCGCCATCGCCTACGCGGTCGGGGGACTGATCGCGCCCGGGTTGGGTTCCCTGATGGGCTCGGGACGGCTGCTCGCGGCCGGGCTGGCCGTCTCGGCCGGAGGCTTCGGAATCCTGGCCGCCACCGGCACGACCTCCGGCCTGCTCGCCTTCGCGCTGGGCAGCGTCGTCTACTCCATCGCCCTGGCCCCGGTCTATCAGGTGACCACCGAGTCGTCGGTCGCGGCCGTGCCGGCCGCTCAAGCGGGCGTGGCCGGCGCCACTTTGGAGACCATCACGAACCTCGGCGGCGCCCTCGGCATCGCGCTGTTCGGCAGTCTCGCCGGCGCTGCCTATCGCGCCGGAACGGCAAGCACCGGCACCGACAGCCAGACCATCGGTGACGCGCTTGCGCAAGCCGCAGGATTGCTTCCGCCGGAAGCGACCGAACTCATTCAGACCGCGCAGCACGCCTTCGTCGATGGTCTACGCCTGGTTGCCATCAGCGGTGCCGTGTTGCTGATGATCGCGGCGATCGCCACACCGCTGCTGCTTCGCGAACCGCGGCGACGCCGGCGGGCCGTCCCGACGGCGACCAGCCACGCCTCGACCTCGGCCTGACGACCCAGGTCGGTCTCGCCAGCAAGGCCGACCAGGTGCTGTTCATGGACGGCGGGGTGATCCTCGAGCACGGTGCGCCGGAGGCGGTGCTGGTGGATCCGCAGCAGTCGCGTACGCGAACCTTCCTGCACCGCATCCTCGACCCCATCTGAGAAGCTCGGAGCGCGGCTCGTCGAGCTTTAGCCCAGATCCGCCAGCACAGACGATGCACAGCGCGTTCTTAGGAATGGTCTTTAGGCTGTCGGCATGGACCCCACCGGGGCTGGGCGGGTACGTGGGTTCCGCGCGCCCGGTGCCGACGTGGCTGTACGCGGTGAGTCGGCGGCGGCTCCCGAACAGTCCGAGCCGGCCGGATCGGCGGCGCCGATTCCGCAGGTCGGCCGCAGCGCCGGCTGGCGTTGGGTGCTGGCCGCGGCCGGTGTTCTTGTCGTCGCCATCGTGATCATCACCGCGCTGGCCTTCCGGCTCGGGTCGAGTTCGGCCACGTCGGCCGACCGGGCCGCGGCCAGCCCGACTCCGACCCGCGCGTCGGCGACGCCGCTGCCGGCCACCGATGTGTACCGCCTGGTCGTACCGTCGGTGGTGTTGATCACCACCTCGAAGGGCTCGCTCGGATCCGGGGTGATCGTCACCGACACCGGCACGGTGCTCACCGCCAATCACGTCATCTCCGGTGGCGGCAGCATCTCGATCCTGTTCGCCGATGGGACCAAGGCAGCCGCGAAAGTCGCGTCCTCAGACCCGAAGATCGACATCGCCACGCTGACGCCGAAGAAGCTCCCCGAGGTCGTCGTGGCGGCAACCCTCGGCGGAGCCGTGACCGTCGGATCGGACGTGGTGGCCATGGGCAACCCGCTGGGGCTCCGGGACTCCACGACGACGGGCATCGTCTCTGGCCTGAACCGGACGACCAAGACCAAGGCGGGTTCCTTGTCCGGGCTGATCCAGTTCGACGCCGCCGTGAACCCCGGCAGTTCCGGTGGTCCGCTGCTGAACTCCGACGGCGTCGTCGTCGGAGTCGTGGTGTCGATCGCCGACCCCGGCGACGACGAAGCGTTCGCCGGGATCGGGTTCGCCGTCCCGATCGGCACGGCACTGGGCGGAGGCTCCGGACCGGGGCAGGGTGGCGGACCCCAATTGTGAACCCGACCTGTCGTCACCACGTCGAATCATTGAGGGAAGGGATGCCATGACGGCCAACCCGCTCGAGCCGGTGTTGTTCGAGGTCAAGCGCACGATCGTCGGTCAGGACGTGCTGCTCGAACGGATGGCGATCGCCATGCTGGCGGGAGGCCACCTGCTGGTCGAGGGAGTGCCGGGGCTGGCCAAAACCCTCGCGGTCAAGTCGCTGGCCGGCGCGATCGGCGGGCAGTTCCAGCGGATCCAGTTCACCCCGGATCTGGTGCCGGCCGACCTCGTCGGAACCCGGGTCTATCACCAGCGGTCCGGCGAGTTCGAGGTGTCGCTGGGGCCGGTGTTCACCAATCTGCTGCTCGCGGACGAGATCAACCGAGCCCCGGCGAAGGTTCAGAGTGCGCTGCTGGAGGTGATGCAGGAACGCCAGGTGACCATCGGGCGGGAGACGTTCCCCGTTCCGGAGCCGTTCCTGGTGATGGCCACCCAGAACCCGATCGAGTCCGACGGCACCTACCCGCTGCCCGAGGCGCAGGTCGACCGCTTCATGATGAAGGTGGTCGTGGGCTATCCGGCCGCGCCGGAGGAGCACGCGATCGTCGAGCGGGCCCTCGTACCGCCCGGTCTCCCGCAGATGATGCTGACTCCGGAGGACCTGCTCCGGATGCGGACGAGCGTCGAGCAGATCTACGTCGACCCGGCAATCGTCGACTACGCCGTTCGGCTGGTCGCGGCCACCCGCTCGCCGGGAGCGGTCGGACTCAGCGACCTCGACCGGTACGTGACCTACGGGGCGAGTCCGCGGGCCACGATCGCGCTCGTCCTGGGCGGCCGGGCGCTGGCGTTCCTGCGCGGCCGCGACTACGTGCTGCCGTACGACGTCGACGAGATCGCCCTGGACGTGCTCCGGCACCGACTCGTGCTGTCGTACGAGGCGCTGGCCGACGAACTCGATGCCGACAGCATCCTCATCCGCGTACTGCGCGCCGTCCCGGTGCCGGATGTGGTGCTCCAGCCGTGATAAGCGCGTGCCTACTGGCAGGGGGGACGACCCCCCTGAGCCCCCGCCCGGCCGCGCTGTGCCGGATGACAAGACTTGAAGCCGCGCGGCCGGCATGATCACCGGCACTGATCGGCTGCTGCACCGGCTCGAGTGGCGAGTCGTGCGCCGGCTCGACGGGCGCATCCAGGGCGGGTATCGCACCCCACGGCGGGGGAGCGGCCTCGATTTCGCCGGGTTGCGGCCGTACATGGAGGGCGATGACGCCCGGCACATCGACTGGAATGTCACCGCCCGGCTCGACGAACCGCAGGTACGCGAGTTCAACGAGGACCGCGAACTGACCGCCTGGCTGGTCCTGGACCGATCGGCATCCATGATGGTCGGCGGTCCGGACCGCGGAAAGCAGGACGTGCTGGCCGAACTCGCACTCGTCCTGGCCAGGCTGCTCGGCCGGGGCGGCAACCGGGTCGGTGCGGTGCTCTACGACACCGGCTTGGCCCGCATCGTCCCGCCCGGCACCGGACGAGGCCATGCCTTGCGGATCGGCCGCGAACTCGAGCGCGTTCCCGACTCCCGGGCGGCGGCGACCACCGACCTTGCCGCGATGCTCGACGCCGTCGCCGCACTGGCCCGGCGCTGCCTGGTCGTGGTGATCTCGGACTTCATCGGCACGGGTGAGTGGGAACGTCCGCTCCTCCGGCTCGCGCACAAGAACGAGGTCGTCGCGCTGCGGGTGGTCGACGGCGCGGACGACGCGCTCCCTGAGGTCGGTCTGATCGTGGTCGAGGACGCGGAGACCGGCGAGCAGGTCCTCGTCGATTCGGGCGATCCGTGGTTTCGGGCCCGGTTCCGCGACGGCGTCGACGAGCGGGAGGCCGGACTTCGGACCGGCATGCGCCGGGCCGGGGTGCCGCTACACCGGATCGACACCGGCAGCGATCTCGTCGAGAAGCTAGTCGCGGTCATCGCCGAAACCCAGCGGAGGCGCCGATGAGCCTTACTTATCCGCTGCTGCTCGTCCTCGGCCTGCTGGTCGCCGCCGCGCTGACCGTCGGTGGTGTGCTCGCGGCCCGGCGTCGGTCCGCCGCGCTCGCTACCGCAGGGATTTTGGTGGCCGGTCGGCGTAACATCCACCTCGGGCTGTGGTTGTCCCTGGGCGGGCTCGTGCTGCTGGCGGTCGCCGTGGCTGGACCGACGGCCAGCCTCCCGGTCGCGCGAAGTGCTGGCACGGTCATCCTGGCGATGGACGTCTCCAACAGCATGACGGCCGACGACGTGGCTCCGAACCGGCTGGCCGCCGCGCAACAGACGGCGTCTGAGTTCATCGACGCCCAGCCCGACACAGTCGACATCGGCGTGGTCGGCTTCGACCAAGGCGCGCTCACGACGTCACTGCCCAGCGCGGATCGGGCTGCGTCCAAGGCGGCGGTGCAGAACCTGCGGACCTCCGGTGGGACGTCGCTGGCGGCCGCGATTCTTGGTTCGCTGAGCGCGATCACCGGCAGGGCGGTCACGATCGGCGAAGATGGCGCGCTGCCTGACCTCGGATACTGGGGCTCGGCCACCATCGTGCTGTTCTCCGACGGCGAGGACTCGGGCGGAGCATCCGGTGGTGGCAGCGGCACCGACGCGGCGACAGTGGCCTCGACGATCGCGCAGAACGCCGGCGTACACATCGAAACTGTCGGCGTCGGCACCGCAGCCGGGACGACGGTGGAGATCGACGGTTTCCGGCTGCACACGGCGCTGGATACGGAGAACTTGACCGCCATCGCGCAGGCAACGGGCGGCGGTTACCACCCGGCGTCCGACACCGAACAGCTTGACGGCGTCGCGTCCACCATCGACCTGCGGTTGACCGTGGCCAAGCAGGATGTGCCGCTCGCCGGAGCGTTCATCGCCCTCGCTCTCGCGCTGCTGGCCGTCGGCGCGCTGTTCAGCGTCGTACGGACTGGGAGGCTGGTCTCGTGATCACCTTCAGCTGGCCGTGGGCGCTGGCGTCGCTGCTGATCATCCCGATCCTCATCGGCATCACCTGGCTGCTTCGGCGGCGTCGACGGCGGGCGGCGGTCCGGGTGACCTCGATCGCCCTGGTACGCGCCGCGCTGCCCGGTCGTACGCGGTGGACCCGGCTGCTCCCCACGTGCCTGCTGATGCTGGGGTTCGCCACGCTCGGCGTCGGGGCGGCCAGGCCGCAGGCAACCGTGCCGGTGGCGTCGAACTCCACCACGATCATGCTGGCGATGGACGTGTCGGGATCGATGTGCTCGACCGACGTGGAACCCAACCGGATCACGGTCGCCCAGAAGGCGGCGATCTCCTTCATCGAGGCTCAGGCCGGCCGTACCAAGATCGGCCTGGTTGCCTTCGCCGGCGTCGCCGGGCTGCAAGTGCCGCCGACCACCGACACCGACAAGCTGATCGAGGCGATCAACAACCTGTCCACGGCACGCGGGACGGCGATCGGCTCGGCGATCCTCACCTCGATCGATGGCATCGCGGCCATCGACCCGACCGTCGCGCCCACCGGTGTCGATGCCGAGTCGGCCCAGCGCTCGGGCTACGCGGCCGACGTGATCGTGGTGCTGACCGACGGCGCGAACACCCAGGGCGTCGAGCCGGCGAAGGCCGCCGAGGCGGCGGCCGTCCGCGGCGTCCGAGTGTTCACCATCGGGTTCGGCACCACCACTCCGACCCGGATGGCCTGCACCGGTCGACAGGCCGGCGGTTGGGCCGGCGGCGGCGGATGGGGTGGTGGCCGGCCCGGCGGTGGGGGGCGCAGCCCGCTGGTCATCGACGAGGAGGGGCTGCAGGCGGTCGCCAAGACCACCGGTGGCCAGTACTACCGGGCCGAGAGCGCCGACCAGTTGCAGGATGCGCTGGGTGATCTGCCCAGCCAGGTGACGGTGGCGCGCAAGCACGTCGACATCGCCTCGTGGTTCGCCGGCGCCGGCGGACTGCTCGTTGCGATCGCCGTCGGCCTCTCGCTGTGGTGGAGTCGGGTCCATACGCCGCCTCCGACGCCGCCGGACCGCTAACCGTCGGCATCGGGGTTCGACTGGGCCGTTTGGTCCGTTGTGCGCGCGTACGACCCGAATTCGGGTCAGATTGCGGGCGTTCTGGTCCGTTGTGCGCGGAGACGGCCGGGTGGCGCCTTACATTGCGGCGTTCGGTCCGTTGTGCGGGAGACGGCGCCCGGCTCCGGACCGCGCTACCAACATCGGGCGTCGAATGATTGGATACACCATCGTCACCGAGCACCTGGGGAGGGTGCTCCCGACCTGATGTAGGGGGATCCATGACCAAGTTGCGCAATTCGCTCGTCCTGGCCGCGGCCGCGGCCATGGTGTGCCTACCGACGAGCGCGGCGGCGGATACGACAGTGAAAGCAAAACTGGTGGAACAGAACGGCAGTGGAGCGAGCGGCACTGCCACGCTGACGGCGATCGGCAACGGCCGGCTCAAGGTGGTCATCCACTCCCAGGGCCTGGTGCCGGACCAGCCGCACCCGCAGCACATCCACGGATCAGCGCACGGGGGACACTTCGGCTGTCCCACGATCAAGGGCCAGGACGCCGACGGTGACGGGGTCCTCACCAACGAGGAGGCGACCGGCGAGTACGGCACCATCTTCCTGGCCCTGACCACCCGTGGTGGTGCGACGCCGGAAGACGGGCTCGACGTCAAACGGATGCCGGTCGCCGACTCACAGGGCCGCCTCGACTACGAACGGACCTTCTCCGCCGAGATGGTTCCCAACGGCATGCTGGAGCACCTCTCCTCCGTTCACGTTGTGCAGCACGGCATCGACGTCAACGACAACGGCAAGTACGACGTGGACGCGCTCGGGGTGTCCACCTTCGCCAAGAACCTGGGCGTGGACGGTGTACCGGAGGAGGCAACGGACCCGGCTAGCTGCGGGGTCGTGCAAGGCGCCGGCGCCGGGAGATCTGCGCGCGAAGGGGTCGAGACCGGCGGCGCTCCGGTGCCTGGCCTGAACGCCCCGCTGGCCGCAGCCGGGGCCGCGCTACTCCTCGTGTCGGCGTCTTTCGCGGTCTCGGCCGCAGCCGGTTCGCGCGGCCGGCGCAGCGGCCGCTGACGGGCGAACCCGACTCGGTTGCATGGCGAATTGGACTGACGAGTTGGCTCGACGAGTTGGACTGACGCGGGAGGATGGAGGCTGATGACCAGTTCCTCCCGCCAGTCCCCGAGCCGACGTATCCGGGTGCTGATCGCCGTCGGACTGGGCCTGATCGGCGTTGTGCTGATCTGGACAGCGCTACGGGCCGGCGACGCCCGACTCAGTCCTCGGTGGTGCGCCCGATGAGCACAGCGTGCCGTCGACTTCGAGCGCGCCCGCGGCCAACCCTGAACGATCGGCAGCGTCAACGGATCGCACCGAGGTCCGGGACCACATCACCGGGCTGGCGCTGCCAGAGTCCGACCCCGTGGCCGTGTCCATCCCGAAGATCGGTGTCCGATCGACGCTGGTGGACCTCGGGCTCGACGCGAAAGGATCGATGGAGGTGCCGCAGAACCCTGCCCTCGCAGGCTGGTTCACGGGCGGCGCCACGCCAGGTGCGCTGGGGCCGGCGGTCATCGCCGGGCACGTCACCTGGAACGGCAGACCGGCGGTGTTTCACCGGCTGGGCAGCCTGCGGCGCGGCGATCAAGTGGCCGTCACCCGAAAGGACGGGAAGACGGCCGTCTTCACGGTCAGCCGGGTGGCGAGATTCGCCAAGTCGCAGTTCCCGACCCATGCGGTCTACGGCGCCATCGACCATGCCGGACTCCGCCTGATCACCTGCGGTGGCACCTACGACGCGGCCAGCCACCGGTACCTGGACAACGTCGTCGTCTTCGCCCGGCTGGAGTCTGTGCAGGAGCATCGCGGTTGACGGCAGATCTGATCAGTTCTTGACCACCAGCACGAAGGGTTCGGACTTCACCCCGGAGTCGGGCTCCAGCACCCGAAGCCGATAGCGACCCGGCTGACCGAACTCCACGTAAGCGGTGAACTTGCCCGCCCGGTCGGTCGTCGTGGGTACCGGGAAGTCCACCCACCTGCCTTCCTCCCAGCGCTCCACTCGCAGAAAGGTGCCGGCTCGACCGGGGTACGTGCCGTCGATCCGCACGGTCTGGAAGGGTTTGGCGGAGTCGACCGAATTCACCACCCGGATGGCCGTTTCCTCCGGCGAACCTGATCCGGTTTCGTTGCCGGAACCGGCGGTCGAGGTCGGGGGACCGGCGTTCATGCTCGGCGACGAACCGGCCTTTGTCGGCGGCAAGCCGGGAATCGGACTCTGGGTGATCGAAGGCGGGGCACCCGAGGAATCCGGCTCGCTGATCAGCCAAGCCGTCGCGGAGGCGAGCGCGATGACTAACGCGGCCACCAGCGCCAGAACGCCCAGGCGTCGCTTGTCGATCCATGGTGGTGAGTCGGCGGCGGCTGCTTGGGCGGCAGCCTGCTGAGTCTCCGGTGTTACCGCCGAGGACTCGCGTTTCTGGGTGCGCAGCGGCACCTTCGCCAACTGGCTGAAGAACGTCGCGGCGGTGGGCCGGGCCGCGGGGTCGTCATCCAGGGCGGCCAGCAGTACCTCCATCAAGGGCCGGCTGACCCCGGGTATCGGGGTGATCGGTCTGCCGGCGACCTCGACCAGCTGCTCGAGTGAGGTGGGGGTGAAGTCGACGGTACGAGGCGGGTGCCCCGCCAACAGGGCGTACAGCGTGGCGGCGAGGGAGAAGACGTCGCCGGATTCCGTCGCCGACTGCAACCGGAATACCTCCGGCGGCGCCCAGGCCGGACTCACCCACAGCGACCCGGCCGCCTCCAACTCAGCTCCCTCGACGGCGGCCAGCCCGAAGTCGGCCAGTCGCGGATTGCCGTGGCTGTCGATCAGGATGTTGGCCGGCTTGACGTCGCGGTGCAGCACGCCCGACGCATGGGCGGCGGCCAACGCATCGGCGATCTGGAGGCCGACCTGTCGCACCCTCTCCTCGCTCGGCCGGTTCTCGGGCTTGAGCCATTTGGTCAACGACCCGCCCGGGCACAGTTCCATGACGAGGTAGGGCCGGTCGTCCGGCAGGATGCCGGCGGCGTACGTGGTGACGATGCCGGGGTGGGCTCGAGAGTCGGCCGGCGGCGGCCGCCTCGCGCACGAAGTGGCGTTGCTCGGCCTCGGCCAACTCGCGCTGGTACACCTTGACCGCGACCAGACGGTCCAACGACAGTTGGCGGGCCTGCCACACGACGGCCAGGCCCCCGCGAGCGAGCGGCCGCCACTCGCTCAGGCCCCGAATGCCTGGATGCTCGGTGACCAACATCGCTCTCTACACCCCCAAGTGCCGAGCCGGTTTACACTGTAGACGCGCTCCTCAGGCCACCATAGCGAGGGTCCTGGGAACACAGACTTAGAACGTCTGGCTGAGCCGGTCAGCCCTTGAGTACCTCTGCGACCTCGGGGATGCGGTCGATGTAGCCCCTCAGCAGGTCCCGGGCGACCGAGACCGAGTCGACCAGCGGATGCAGCGCGAAAGCCAGCAGCGCTTCAGCTCGTGAACCGGTGACGGCGGCGGCAATGGTGTGCCGCTCCACCGCCTTGACCTGCTGCATCAGCCCGAGCTGGTCCAACGATGGGGGAGCGGTGGTCAGTGGGTGCACGCCGTTGGCGTCCACCATCGTCGGCACCTCGACCACGGCGTCGGCGGGCAGCCCGGGCAGGGTCGTGCCGTTGCGGACGTTGAGGATCATGGTGGCCCGCTCGTTCCGGGCGATGGCGGCCATCACTCCGAGGGCCACGCCGGCGTAGCCCTGGTGGGCCGGGTCGGACTCCCGCTTGCGGTGGGTGGCCGGGGCGCCCTGCACGCCGCCCTTGGCCTCGGCCATGTAGCTGGCGCTCCGCTCGTCCACCGTCTCCCGCCACAACTCGGCCGCACGGTCGCCGGCCGCCGGGGCGGTGTCGAAGAACTCGGTCTGGGTCTTGGCCAGGAAGTCGCCCCGGGTCCCGCCCGAGGCGTTGATCTTCCGGACCGCGTCCCGGTTGAAGTAGTAGTAGTACAGATACTCGTTGGGGATCACGCCGAGGGTATGGATCCAGTCGGTGCCGAAGACCTTTGCCTCCTCCATCTGGCCCAGCAGCGTCTTCGTCGGCCAGCAGTCGGGGCAGCACGTCGGTGCCGTTGTACATCACCCGCCGCATCCAGCCCAGGTGGTTGAGCCCCACGTAGTCCATCTGCACCCGGGTGTGATCCAACCCGAGCATCCCGGCGACCCGACGACCCAGCCCCGACGGCGTGTCGCAGATCCCCAGCACCCGGTCGCCCAGCACGCGACTGCATGGCTTCGGTGATGATGCCGGCCGGGTTGGTGAAGTTCATCAGGTACGCCTGCGGGGCCAGTTCCTGGACGAGGCGGGCGACCTCCATCATCACCGGCACGGTCCGGATCGCGTACGCGAGACCGCCCGGTCCGGTGGTCTCCTGGCCGATCACATTGAGGTCGAGGGCGACATGCTCGTCGCAGCGACGCCCTTCGAGGCCGCCGACCCGGATGGCGGCGAACACGAAGTCACTGCCCTCGACGGCCGACCGCAGCGAGGTGGTGGGCAGGAGCTTCGGGGCGTCGTCGAACCCGATCGCGAACTGCTCGAGGATCATCGTCATGGAGCGCAGGCGATCCTCGTCGACGTCGTACAGGGCCACCTCGGTGATCCGCGGCGAACCGCCGTCGCGGAGCAGGGCCTGGTAGACGTACGGGGTGCGGAATCCTCCGCCGCCCAGGATGCAGAGCTTCATGCGATGATCACCTCTCCGCCGGCGTGCCGGCACAAATCGAGTGTCTTGGGGTTGGCGCCGGTCGTCGTGACGACGGTGTCCACATCGGACAGCGTGCAGAGTCGCAGCGCGCCGGTTCCCGGGAACTTCGCCTCGGTGGCGAGCAGCACGATCCGGTCCGCGCAGGCGATCATGGCCTCCTTGATCGGCGCTTCTACGGCCATGTTGTCGACGACATGGCCGGACGGCCGGACCCCGTGCAGCTCAGGAACAGCACGTCGGCGCTTACCTGGGCGAGCGCGGACTGGGTCAGCGAACCGACGAACGAACGGTAGTTGCGCCGGAAGACGCCGCCCAGCATGACCAACCGGACGCATCTGTCGTCGCGGAGTTCGTCCAGCACGGCGAGGTTGGAGGTGATCACCGTGACCGGACGACCGCGGAGCCGCCGCGCCACCAGTGGGGTGGTGGTGCCGATATCCAGCAGCACCACGGCGTCGTCGGGCACCAGGGCGGCGGCCCGGTCCGCCACCCGCTGCTTGAGTTCGAGGCCGGCGTCGGCACTGAAGGATCGCTCCAGCCGGGGCGGGTCGCCGGAGTCGGTGACAGTCTCGCCGGGCCGAAGCACCGCGCCGCCGTAGGTCCGGGTCAGCTCGCCGTTGCGGTCGAGGATGTCCAGATCCCGGCGGATGGTGGACTCGCTGACCGCGAGCGACTGGGCCAGATCGCGCACCGAAGCCGCGCCACCGGAGCGCAGCGCGCTCACGATGCGGTTCTGGCGCTCGCGAAGGATCACCGCCCCAGCGTACGACCGGAATGATCGAGTTTGCACAAGTCTGCTCGAATTTCTGACTAATCCTGCACATCTTTACTCATCTGGCGTAACTTGGAATCGTGCCCAGCACCGAGACGTCACACCTGGACCTGCTCTTCGCAGGTTCGGTGTTCTGCGACCTCGTCTTCGCGGGCGTGCCGACGCCGGAACCCGGGTCCGAGGTCTACGCCGAGTCGTTCAAGCTGTCGCCGGGCGGGGTGGCGAATCGGGCGGTGACCGGAGCCCGGCTAGGTGCGCGGACCGCTCTGCTGTCCCAACTCGGCGACGATGCCCTCGGACTGCACCTGGTCGCCCTGCTCTCGGCTGAGCCCGATCTCGATCTCAGCTGGCTGCACTGCCGGACCGGGTTCCAGAGCCCGGTCACCGTCTCACTCGCCGGCATGCACGAACGCGAGTTCATCACCTATCAGGAGCAGGCGGACCCGCTCGAGTGGCCGGTCGGCCGACCGAGCGTCGGCGCTACCCACGTCGGCATGCAGCAGGACCTGCCGGACTGGGTGGCTCGACTGCGCCAGGAGGGGACCGTCGTCTACGGCGGCGTGGGCTGGGACTCCAGCGGTCTGTGGTCCGGTGAGGTGCTGCGGCGGCTCGACCAAATCGACGTCTTCGTGCCGAACGACCTTGAAGCCATGCGCTACACCCAGACCGACGACCCGTACGCCGCGGCCCGCGAGCTCGGTCGCTATGTCGAAGTGGCGGTCGTCACCCGGGGTGCGCGCGGGGCCATCGCCTACGAGCGGTCCACCGACCAGCTGACCGAGGTGCCATCGGTGAGCGTGCCCGCCGTCGATCCGACCGGAGCGGGCGACGTGTTCGTTGCCTCGCTGATGGCCAGCGGCGTGCTGGACTGGCCGATCGAGCAGCGGCTGCGATTAGCCGGACTGGCCGCTGCATTGTCGGTCCGTACGCTCGGGGGAGCGGCGAGTGCACCGCATCCGTGCGACATCACGCAGTTCCTGACCGACCAGTCGCCGCCCGGCGACTGGTCCACCATCCGTTCCTGGGCCGCGACCCGGGCGCACAAGCACTGATCGCACCGAACACACTGAGCATGCTGGACCGAGTCAGCGGATTTCGATGAGTACCGAGGAGAACAGATGAAAAGGTCTATCAAGACGATCGGGGCCCTCGGGGCCTCCTTGGCCCTGGCTCTGGCGGCGACCGCGTGCGCACCGGGCGGCTCGACCACCAATGAGCCGGCCGCCAGCGGGTCGGCCAGCCCGATCTCCAAGGACGTGTCCGCGGCCGGCGATGTCACATTGACGGTCTGGGACCAGAACACCGACACGGGGATCAACGACGCGCAGGTCGAGCTCAACAACCAGTTCCAGCAGAAGTACCCCAACGTGAAGATCGAGCGGGTGAGCCGGTCGTTCTCGGACCTCAAGACGACGCTCAAGCTGGCCCTCACCTCGAAGAACCCGCCGGATGTGGTGCAGGCGAACCAGGGCTACCCGGACATGGGGTCGTTCGTGTCGGGCGGTCTGCTGCGGCCGGAGGACGACTACGCCAAGCTCTACGGCTGGGACACCTACTTCCCGCAGCAGCAGCTCAACATCAACAAGTTCAGCGCCGACGGCAAGGACTGGCAGAGCGGCAATCTCTACGGTGTCTCCCAGACCGGAGAGATCGTCGGGGTCTACTACAACCGCAAGATCCTGAAGGACCTCAACCTCGAGGTGCCCCAGACGATCACCGAATTCCAGGCCATGCTGCCGACCATCAAGGCGTCCGGCATGCTGCCGATCGCGTACGGCGACGTGGAGAAGAGCCCCGGCATCCACATCTACGGCATCACCCAGGCCGCCATCGCCGGTGAGCAGGCGGTGACCGACCTGGTCACGGGCAGGAGTGGAGCCTGGACCGACGAGCCGTCGGTGCGGGCGGCGCAGACCATTCAGGACTGGTCGACCAAGGGCTACATCACCGAAGGCGCGAACGGCATCTCCCGCGACGACGCTCTGGCGGCCTTCGCCGACGGCAAGTCGGCCTTTGTCATCACCGGCACCTGGGAGCAGCCCAAGGTGATCAAGGGTCTCGGCGCGGACGCCGGTTTCGTGGCGCTCGGACCGGACGGGTCGGACACCCCGGTCACCACCGGCGGTGTGGGACTGGCCTGGGCCATCACCACGGGCAGCAAGCACCCGGACGTCGCCGCGGCGTACATCGACTTCATCACCAACGCCGCAGCCTCCCAGGTGCTGATCGACAACGGGAACCTGCCGGCCGTGCCACCGGCGGACTGGGCGCCCAAGGCCGGCACCGCTGCAGGCCGACGTGGCGAACGAATGGAAGCGGGTCAACACGGATCGGGCCTGGTGCCCTACCTGGACTACGCCACCCCGACGTTCTACGACACCTTGTCGGCGGCGGTTCAGCAGTTGACGGCAAACAAGCTGACACCGCAGGAGTTCGCCGAGCAACTCCAGAAGGACTACGCCGCCTTCCTGAAGAGCAAGTAGCGCATCCGTGACGGCTCCCGTCGCCTCGGCGACCAGCGTCAACTCGTCGGGCGCGAACGATCCGCGCGCCCGGCGAGGCGGCAAGAAGCGCAAGGTGCAGTGGAAGGCGTACCTCTACATCCTGCCGGCGTTCGTGCTCTTCGCGGTCTTCCTCGGGGTGCCGGCGGTGCAGACCGCGCAGTACTCGCTCTTCAAGTGGAACGGCATCGGCCCGTCCACCTGGGTCGGTCTGCAGAACTACGCCGAGCTGTTCACCGACCCGGTGCTGCGCAGTTCGTTCCTGCACGCCGGCGTGCTGATCTTCTTCTACGCGGCCATCCCGATCGTGCTGGCCCTCTTCCTGACGGCGATCATCTCCCGCGGCGCGAACCTGAAGGGGATGTCGCTGTTCCGGACCATGTTGTTCCTGCCCCAGGTCGTGGCCTCCGTCGTGGTGGCCACCATCTGGGTCGCGATGTACTCACCCGACGGGCTGGTCAACCAGATGCTGCGGCTGATCGGGCTGGATTCGCTGACCCGGGCCTGGCTGGGCGACTTCGACACCGCGCTTCCCGCCGTCGGGATCATCGGCAGTTGGCTCGGCACCGGGCTCTGCCTGGTGCTGTTCCTCAGCGGGGTGGCGAACATCCGGCCGGAGCTGTTCGAGGCGGCCCGGATCGACGGTGCCGGAGCGGTCGGGGAATTCTTCTCCATCACCCTGCCGGCGTTGCGCGGTCAGATCGCGGTGGCTCTGACGCTGACCGTGGTCGCGGCCCTGAAGACGTTCGACCTGGTCTACATCACCACCCGCGGCGGGCCGGGGACAAGCACCACGCTGCCGGCGTTCGAGGCGTACAACCGGGCCTTCAACACCGGCAAGGTCGGTTCGGCGGCCGCGGTGGCGATCCTGCTGACCGCCTTGATCCTGATCATCACGGTGCTGATCCAGAAGATCCAGCCGGACGAGGTCGAATGACGGCCCGTCCCATCGGGAGCGCCCGATGAAGCGGAGCGCCGGCGAAGTCGGCCTCAACTACGCGGTGCTGATCGTGTTCAGCGTCATCGCGGTCATCCCGCTGGTCGGGGTGGTGCTGTCGGCGGTGACCCCGACCGACGACCCGCAGGGCGGGTTCCGGATCCCGTCGGCCATCCACCTCGGCAACTTCGCCGAGGCCTGGAGCCGGGGCCACTTCTCCAGCTACATGCTCTCCAGCCTGATCGTCACGGTGAGCGTGGTGGCCTTGACCGTTGTCCTCGCCACCCTGGCGGGCTTCGCATTCGCCCGGATGGAGTTCCCCGGGCGGAACATCCTGTTCTATCTGCTGCTCTCCGGCCTGCTACTGCCGGCTGAGGCGTTCATCATCCCGCTGTATTACAACCTGCGTTCGGTCGGACTGACCGACACGTACTGGGCGCTGATCCTGCCGCAGACCGCCCAGTCGCTGGCCTTCGGGATCTTCTGGATGCGCAACCAGTTCCGGACGTTCCCCAGCGAGATCATGGAGGCCGGGCGGCTGGACGGGGCGACGGATTGGCGGCTGCTGTGGCGGATCGTGGTGCCGCCGTCCGCCCCGGCCATCATCACCATGTGCCTGCTGGTGAGCATGTGGACCTGGAACGAGTTCCTGATCCCGCTGATCATGGTCTCCGGGGAGAACCTGCGGACCGCACCGCTCGGGCTGGCCTTCTTCCAAGGGCAGCACGTGACCGAGTACTCGCTGCTCGCCGCGGCCGGGACCATCGTGGCGCTGCCGATCGTGCTGCTCTACTTCTTCCTGCAGCGCCGGTTCATCTCGGGCATGCTGAACGGGATCTCGAGCCGCTAGCCCGCATCGTGCCCTTGAGCCTGTCGGAGGACCTGCCCTGAGCCTGTCCTCCCGTCCGATCAACCAGCAAGACGAGCGACTGCCGGACTTTCTTGCCCTTCAGGAGAGGATCGATTCAGATGAACCCGAAGACCTTGGCTGGAACCGGTGCTGCCGTCGCAACAGCGGCTGTTCTCGGTTCCGTAGCCAGTGCCGGCGCGAACAGCCCGTGGTATCTGGCTCTCGACAAACCGGTCATTCAGCCACCCAAGACGGTGTTTCCCATTGTGTGGACGCTGCTGTACGCCGATATCGCGATCAGTTCGGCCGTCACCATCGATCGCCTCCAGGTCATCGATCCGTCTGAGGCCGCCGCCTTCAAGCGCGCGCTGGCCGTGAACCTGGTGTTGAACACCTCGTGGAGCTGGGTCTTCTTCAAGGCGGAGCGCCTCGCGCCCGCGATCGTGGTGGCCGGTGCCCTGGCGGCGAGCAGTATCGACCTGGCTCGCCGGGCCGGACGGGCCAGCCGAGCGACCGGCATCGCGCTCTCGCCCTATGCCGTCTGGTGCAGCTTCGCCACCGTTCTCACGTCAGCCGTTTGGCGCCGCAATCGGACCGGCGCCGGCTGAAGGGACAGGTCCCGCTTCTCGTGTACCACCACGGCGCTGGCCGACCTGATGAGCCGCCCCAGCGGCTCATCAGGTCGACCAGCCGTACGGGCGGCCCGCCGGGTTACTTCAGCCAGGGGAGACGCTTGACCAGCGAGGTGGACTCCCACATCTTGCTGAGTCCCCAGACTCGTCCGGCATAGGTGAGTGCCGCAACGATGGCGACGAGGGCGTAGATGAGGTGGTAGTCGACGATCGGGTTGACCGATCCGCTGGGCTGTCCTTCGAAGGTCAGTTGTGCCAACGGCCACTCAGCTGCCCACATCCCCAGCATGAGGATGGTGGCTGAGACGGCGGCGATCCGGAGTCCCATACCCAGGATGAGTGCGAGGCCGACGCCGAGCATGGCGAGCATGAACAGGGTGTCTACGACCGGTGACCCGGAGAGCGAAACGAAGAAGGCCCGGAACGGTCCGACCTCGACGTGGCCCAGGAAGCCGCTGGTTGGTGAGCCGCCGTTGATCCAGGCTTTCGCTGCTGGCGTCGAGTAGCCCAGCCCGAACGTCTTGTCCAGGAAGGCCCAGAGGAAGATGAAGCCGAGAGCGATCCGCAACACGGCCAGCGTGCGGCCGGCGGCAGTCGTTATGATTGGAGTCAGTGTCGACGCCTGCGTAGTCGAGGCGCTCGAAGGGTGCAGTACTGCGGTCATGTCAATCCTCTTTCGTGTGGCTTTGGGTGTGCGGCATCTATCACGAGGTTGTGGGTCACCGGGCGGCCGCCCTCTGTGCTGACTTGAGGGCCTCTGCGATGCCGTCTGCCCAGGTTTGGATCGCGTCCCAGTCTCGGAAGTCTCCTGACAACTCGGCGTGCTCGAGAGCGTCCGCCCCGCAGGGTCCGATCTGGAACAGCCACGTGGGACGTTCAGCGAGATCGGGCGCACCCATTCGCGAGGCGTGGGCGACGAGTACCTTCTCCATGCTAAAACTCCTAGTGGTCGCGATTTTCGCGGTCAATGACAGTCTGCGGCACACGCATCACCGGCGCCGGTGCCATTGGACCTCAACCCGATGGGACCTAAGGGCCGCTCGTAGGCCTGGAGATAGGACTTTGGACATCTGCGGGGGGCGCTAGTCGCGGATCGCGCCCGAACCGTCGGTGCTGACGACCACAAGGTCTACACGCGCGACATTCCGCACTGCCTCCGGCGGCTCGACGGTACCCAGAGGTATCCGTCACACCTTGTCGGCGAGGTCCATGCCGACGGCGAGATCTGGTCCCGCGCACTGTGGGACATCCGCACCGTTCTCGGCGACACGAGGGGCACGAAGATGATCGTGGAGGCACAGTTCGCGTTTGCGCCGGACACGAGCTTCCATGACGCCGCGCTCGCAACCGTGGCCTCCGCCCAACGCCTCTATGGGTCGAGCGACGCACACAGGTGGGGACCGCGTTCACCGACCGCGGAATTCTTTGACCACGGCAGGTCGATCCCCGCAGCTCATCCGTCGGCGCACTCCGGCCAGTGAGCTGCGCGGCGACACCTGCTGGTTTTAGGAGCTGGGCTTGGTGGAGGAGCCGCTCGCCTTGGCGCCGCCCGCCGGGTCCTGCAGCTTGGGGTTCAGGACGATCGCCTTCAGCACGAGCTTGTCGCCGGCTTTCTTCTCGCCGTTCGCCCGGAGCAGCAGGCCCAGGTTGAGCATGGCGGCCGCGTCCTTGGGGTTGGCTTTGACCGCACGCTTGTAGAGCGCGATGGCCTCGGCCGGGTCGGCCGCAGTGCGCAGGATCGCCAGGTTGAACAGTGCCGGCTCGTAGACCGGCATCCGTCTCGATCGCTGACCGGTACTTCGTGGTCGCGAGACCATAGTTCGAGTTCGACTCGTCGATCAGCGCGAGGTTGTAGAAGGCGAACTTGTTCCTCGGGTCGTACTTCTGCACGTTGAGGTACTCGGTCGTCGCGGTGGCCAGATCGCCGGCGGCGTGCGCCTTCAGGCCGAGGTCAAGCGCGGCCGATGCCGCCTTGGCGTTCTCCTCGGGTGAATTGCTGCTCGCTTTGTCACCCGAGCAGCCTCCGACGCCGAGCGTCAGGGCCACAACGAGGGCCAGGGCCCAGATGAGACGCCTGAGTGGGCGCATTTCGTGCGAAAAAGTCTTCATGCGGTACAGCTCCTCGTGAAAAGTGGACGAAATTGCCCCCCGAAAGGGCCAACGATGAGGCGCAGCACCGCATTCGCAAAATCTGGAAACCAGGCGGCGTGAGAAATTGATGCGACCGTCTGACCCTTGATGGTACCAAGGATTTCCCTTCGTTCCGGTCAACACCATCTGCGCAGCCAGTGGGACGAAGTCTGAGCGGAATACGGGTCGATCGATGCGTGGCCGAGCGTTCGGCTCATCGGCCTCGCCGAACCCGGTCGGGCTGACTCTGTCAGAGATCTGTAGGACGTAGAGCACCACTCATCATCACGGCTCGCGAACGACTGGCACAACGGAAAGCGGGCCCGCCAAGAATCTGGCGGACCCGCTTGCTATGCTCCGTGCTGTGATTAACCGCAGATCGCGTAGGCCACGATCGCGAAGCTCCCGGTACCCTGCGGTTGTGACGATCCCGTCGCCGTCCAGCCAGTGCCGCCAGCGTTCGGTGCTGAGACAGCCACCGCTCCCTTGGCGCCCGATCCCTGCGTCACGGTCGCGCCGCCACCCAGGAGGACCTTGCCAGTAGCACAGTTCGCCGTCGAAGCGCCGTGAGGGTGTTCACCGTCGGGTTGACCACCGCGTTCCCGCCGATGCTCCGGTCACGACCGTGGTGCTGCCAATGACTCCGGTTGCACCGGTGTCACCCTTGGCGCCCGTGGCACCCGTCGGACCGGCGGGGCCAGCAGGACCTGTCTCACCCTTGGCGCCGGTCGGACTCACGCGCTTGGCTCCGGTTGCACCCTTGGCGCCGGTGTCGCCCTTGGCTCCCTCGGCCCTGCGGACCCGCCACTCCGGTAGCTCCGGTCTGACCCTGCGGCCCGATCGGACCAGTGTCGCCTGTCGTCACCCTTGGCTCTCCGTCGGTTCCAGTTCCGTCTGCCAGCGGCACCAGCGGCACCCGTCGCGCCCGTCAGCGCCGGTTGTCACCGCCGTGTCACCCTTCGGACCCTGCGGGCCAACGGCACCCGCTACACCCTGCGGACCAGCCGGGCCAACCGCACCGGCTGCGCCGGTGTTCGCCCTTGGCTCCGTCGACACCGTTGGTGCCGTTGGTGCCGGCAGCGCCGGTTGCTCCGGTGTCGCCCTTGGCTCCGTCGGCACCGTTGGTGCCGTTGGTGCCAGCAGCTCCGGCTGCGCCGGTGTCGCCCTGTGACGCCCTGGATCGCCCTGGCGCCAGTCGCGCCGTTGGTGCCCTGGTCACCCTTGGCGCCGGTCGGCACCGGTCGTCGCCCTTGGTGCCGTCAGCGCCGGTTCGCGCCGTCGGTGCCGTTGGCACCGTTGGCGCCGTCGGCGCCGGTCGCGCCGGTGTCGCCCTTGGCTCCGTCGCACCGGTGGCGCCGTTGGTGCCGTCGGCGCCGTTGGTGCCGCGGCGCCGGTTGCGCCGGTGTCGCCCTTGGCGCCGTCGACACCGTTGGTGCCGTTGGTGCCGTTGGCGCCGGCTGCGCCGGTGTCGCCCTTGTCGCCCTTGGCTCCGTCGACGCCGTTGGTGCCGTTGGCGCCGTCAGCGCCGGTGCGCCTGCCGCCCTGGCACCCTGGTCGCCCTTGGCGCCGTCGGCGCCGGTCGCGCCGGTGTCGCCCTTGGCGCCGTCGACACCGTTCGTGCCGTTGGTGCCGGCCGCGCCGGTGTCGCCCTTGGCGCCGTGTCGCCCGTGTCGCCCTTGGCTCCGTCGACACCGTTGGTGCCGTCGGCGCCGTTGTCACCCTCGCGCCTGCAGCGCCGGTCGCGCCGGTGTCGCCCTTGGCGCCGTCGACACCGTTGGTGCCGTCGGTGCCGTCCGCGCCGGTGGCGCCGGCGGCGCCGTTGTCGCCCTGGTCGTCGCCCTTGGTGCCGTCGCGCCGTGGCGCCGGTCGCGCCGGTGTCGCCCTTGGCGCCGTCGACACCGTTGGTGCCGTTGCAGTGCCGGCTGCGCCGGTGTCACCCTTCACGCCCTGCGGCCCCGTCGGACCAGCCGCGCCGGTGGCGCCCTGTGGCTCCGTCGGCACCAGCTGGCGCCGGTGTCGCCCTTGGCTCCGTTGGCACCGTTGGTGCCGTCGGTGCCGGCTGTGCCGTTGTCACCCTTCGCGCCTGCGCCCCATCGCACCAGTCGCCCGTGGCGCCTGCGGCTCCGTCGGCACCGGCAGCGCCGTGTCTCCCTTGGCGCCCTGCGGCGCCGGCAGCACCGTCAGCGCCATTGATGCCGTTGGTGCCGTTTTGGCCGTTGATGCCATTAGCGTCTCCGATTCGGACGCCGTGCAGCGCCAGCCGCACCAGTGTCGCCCTTTTGACCCTGGAGCCCGGTGTCTCCCTTAGCGCCTGGTCTGCGCCGGTGGTCGCCCTTCAGCGCCGGATCTCCTTTGTCGCTTTTCGACCCTGAGCGCCAGTCGCTCCCGCCGCACCCGTTGCGCCGGTCGCACCAGTCGCTCCGTCGCGCCTGCCGGAGCCAGCCGGACCAGCGGGACCAGCCGCGCCTATGGCGCCGGTCGCACCGTTGCTCCAGCAGGACCGGCTGCGCCGGTCGCACCTGTGGCGACGGTCGCACCGCGGCGCCCGTGGCGCCGGTGGCGCCGGTGGCGCCCTGTAGCGCCGGTCGCACCGTAGCGCCGGCGGGACCAGCGGGACCAGCGGGGCCGGTCGGCCCAGCCGGACCGGTCTGGTTCCAGACGATTTTGGTTTCGCCCGACTTGCAGCTCTTGCTGGCGTCGATGACGCGAAGGTCACCGGTCTGGTGTCGTAGCAGCCGGTGATCACCGTAGAAGTGGTGGCGGCCTGCGCCAGCAGCGGCTGTCCGATGAGCCCCGCGACAACGATTCCCCCGGCGAGAATCAATGCTCGAGACTTTTTGTGGACAGGCCGAAGCCAAAAACGTGTACCCATGCTGCAGTCCCCAGTGGATCTTTCGCTGTGACGCTCTTGGCGCGCCTGAGATCCGGACTGTACATGAATCCGGGTTGTCGAAGTCCTACCCGGCGAATAGCGCCCTTTTAGTTACTCAGCCGAGATGTTTGGCCTAATTTGCGTCAGTGGAGGATCCGCAAATCCCAGGACCTTAGACCCATGACACTGGTCCATCTGCATCGTCGGAGCCGCTATAACGGGCGGATGCGAATTCTCGAAGGGATCCGATATTCGGCCAGCTGATCCGCTGATCCATGGCG
>CAVRSH010000032.1:0-128803 GCA_963723815.1 uncultured Actinomycetota bacterium
GCTGCTGCTGGTTCTCGTTCGTTGTCTCGTCGCGCGGGTCGCGTCGCGGGTGGTGTACGGGCTCAACTGGATCTGGTTCACGTCGGGCTAGGATGCCGGTCTCGTCGAGTACCCGTTGCAGATGGGCCGGCTTGAAGTTGGAGGTGCCGATGGCGCGTAGGCTCCCGTCGTCCAGCAGGGCCTGCAGTCCGCGCAGCGCGTCGACATAGCGATCCTGGTCGGGATTGGGCCAGTGCACCAGCAGCAGGTCGATGTAGTCGAGGCCGAGCCGCTTGAGACTCGCCTCGTACGCGGTGCGGACCCCGTCGACGCTGTGCCACTCCCGGTTGAACTTCGTGGTCAGGAAGATCTCGCTCCGGTCGATGCCGGAGTCTCGGATGCCCTGACCGACCCCGTCCTCGTTGCGGTAGTTCTCTGCGGTGTCGATCAGCCGGTAACCGGACTCGATGGCGGTCCGCACCTGGGCGGCCGATTCGGCTCCGCGCAACGGCCAGGTGCCGAGACCGATGACCGGAATGGCGGCGCCGTTGCGCAGGGCGAGCGTGGGGGCAAGTTTGTCAGCCATGTCTTCACCCTCTCATTCACCCCGGCAGCGCCCAGCGGTCGTCCACCCGGACGGTCAGTCCGTCGGCCAGCAGGGAGGCGAGGCAGCGCTCCCGTTGGATCGGGTCGGTCCAGGCGGTGTCGAGTTCGGCGGCGGCGACCGGCTCGTCGCTGGAGCGCAGCACCGCGAGGAGCGCGCCGCGGCACTGCCGATCAGTGCCGTCGTAGCTCTGGCCGCGGCGAGGCGGCCCGTTCCGTGCCGGGTATCCGGCCCGCCGCCACGTGCAGCAGTCGGCCACCGGGCAGTCGGCACAGTTCGGGTTGCGGGCGGTGCAGACGAGCGCACCGAGTTCCATCGAGGCGACCGCCCAACGCGCGGCACGGCGCGGATTCTGCGGGGCGAGGTCATCGGCGATCGCGATTTCCTCGCGACTGGGCGCCGCCGCCGGATAGGCGTCGCCGGTGACCAGGCGGGCGAGCACCCGCCGGACGTTGGTGTCCAGCACGATCTCCCGGTGCCCGAAGGCGAAGCTCCCGATCGCGGCCGCCGTATAACTGCCCACGCCGGGAAGGCTGAGCAGAGCGGGGCGGTCGCTGGGCACCTGGCCGTCGAAGCGTTCGGTGATCATCGTCGCGGCCTGGTGCAGTCGGAGCGCGCGCCGCGGATAGCCCAGCCGGCCCCAGGCGCGCACCGCCTCCCCGGCCGGTGCGGCGGCCAGCGAGGCCGGTGTCGGCCAGCGCTCGATCCACGCCTGCCACGGGCCGCGGACCCGCTCGACGGGTGTCTGTTGCAGCATGAATTCGCTGACCATGATCGACCAGGGCGTCGCGTCCGGCTGCCGCCAGGGCAGGTCGCGGGCGTGGGTCTCGTACCAGCGGAGGATCCGACTGACGAGGTCGGAACGCTGGTGCACGAGATCACCGTAGTCGCCCGGCGCCGGGAGACCGGCCGTAAATCGGCTGTTGCGCGGACTAACGTTGCCGGGTGCGGCGTGGCGGCCGTCGATCGTCGGCCGCGCTGCCTAGGCTCTGGTCATGAGCAGCGTGCTGCACCCGGTGGGGCCGGAACCCCCCGAGACATATTGGGTCCGCCGCACCATCGTCCTCGCGTCGGTGATCATGGTGCTGGCGATCGTCGTGGCCCTGATCGTGAACAGCACCAGCAGCGGCTCTGCCGTTCAGCCCGCGCCGCCGGTGCCGTCACCGGTTGCGGTGGAGACCGCCAGCCCCAGCCCGATGAGCACCGACCTGCGGAGCCCGACCGCACTCGCCCCTTCGGAGTCGGCGACCGCCCAGCCGTCGAGCAAGCCCAAGGGGAAGGTGTCGGCCAGGCCGTCTCCGTCGCCGAAGGTGACGGCGAAGCCTGGCCCAGTGGCCTGCCCCGCCGATCAGATGCGGGTGACCCTCAACGGCAAGCAGCACCTGAAGGTCAAGAAGCGCACGGTGTTCCAGTTGTCGCTGATCAACGGTTCGGGCCAGACCTGCATCGCCTCGGTCACGGCCAAGAACTTCGAGCTGAAGATCTACTCGGGCACGGACCGGATCTGGAGCACCAACGACTGCTCGACGGCGATCAAGTCGATCACCAAGAAACTGCCCGCCGAGCGGGTCGTCGAATGGTCGCTGGCCTGGAACGGGCGGCGCTCCCGTGACGACTGCAAGAATCGGCCGGAGATCCCGCGCGCGGGAACGTACTTCGCGACCGCGCAACTCGACGGCGCCAAGCCGGTGCAACTCCGGATGATCCTTCGCGGCTGACCGCTACTCCATCCGTTCCAGATAAGCGGATTCGGCCAACCGGACCAGCCCGTCGCGGATCACCCGGGCCCGGCTCTCGCCGACGCCTTCGACCGCCTGCAGCTCGAGACTGCTGGCGCCGAACAGGGCCTGCAGATTGCCGAAGTGCTCGATCAGACGCTCGCCCAGTGCGGCCGGCAGCCGGGTGATCAACGACATCTGACGGAAACCGCGACTGGCGATCCGGGTGTCGAGATGCTCGTTGTGGTTGAAGCCGACGGCGCGCGCCACCGCGAGCGGGTCGAGCAGTTCACCGGTGCTGAGTGATTCCAGGCCCAACAGACTGAAGGACTCGGACCCGGCCGGCCGATAGTCCTTCTCCAGCAGCCGTCGCAGATCACTCAGCCCGACGCCCAACTCGTGCAGTTGCAACGTCAGCAACCGGCCGTCGCTGCCCAGCTCGACCACGTACCCGCTCAGCTCGAGCTCGAGTCGCCGGACCATCTCCAGCCGTTGCGCGACCAGCGCGAACTCCTTGACGGTGACCTGGTCCTGAACCTCTAGCGACGACAGCCGATTGGTGACCTGCCAGAGGCGGTTTCGGTAGCGCTCGAGAGTCTGCAGGGCCTGATTGGCCCGGGACAGGATCTGGTCGGAATGCTCGACCAGATGGCGGGACTCGTCCAGATAGAGCGCAATGGTGGCCATCGACGCCGAGATCGAGACGACCGGTAGGCCGGACTGCCGCGCCACCCGGTCGGCCGTTCGGTGACGGGTGCCCGTCTCGACGGTGTCGATGCTTGCATCGGGCATCAGCTGGACCCCGGCCCGGACGATCCGGGGCGCTGACCCGGCCCGTTCGGACGGCCAGTCCAACACGATCGCCCCGTCCATCTTGGCGAGCTCGCGCAGCGCCGTAGGGGTGTAGGCGACATCGAGCGCGAAGCCGCCGGTGGAGATCTGGTTGATGGTTCTGTTCTGGCCGAGGACGACGAGCGCACCCGTACGGCCGCGCAGGATCCGCTCGAAGCCTTCACGCAACGGCGTCCCCGGGGCGACCACGGCGAGATAGTCGAGCAGGCGGCTTCGATCGTCGAGTTCGTGCGCCACGATCCTTCTCCGATCCGTCACCGACAGCCGTCGGTGGGACGACCTTGGGCCCCGAGCGCGGGACGCGCGATCAAGGGAGCGGCACGCCCCGAAGGCCTACGGCGACCGTATCAAGTGGTCCACTCCCGGTCCTCCTCGTTCAGCCCGATGTCTCTCAGATGGCGCTCCGGCGGCATCAGGCCGACGGCACCGAGCGCCAATTGGACGGTGGCGACCGCATGCACCAGCATTCCGGCGTGGACTGTCATCACCTGATCACGTGCGTCGCGTGACGGGGCAGGGATCACCGCCTCGGTGAAGCCGAGTCTGGCCGCCTCGGTCAGCCGGCGGTCGATCCCGGGCACCCGGCGCAGTTCGCCGGCCAGACCCACCTCGCCGATCGCCACCAGCCGCTGCGGCACACTGCTGCCGATGGCCGCCGAAGCGATGGACATGGCGGCGGCCAGGTCGGCCGACGGATCGGCGATCTTGGCGCCTCCGACGCTCGAGACGTAGACATCGCGGTTGTAGAGCCGGACCCGGCAGCGGCGTTCCAGCACCGCCAGCACCATCGCGAGACGACCGGAATCGACGCCGTGCATGGTCCGCCGCGGCTGCTGCAGCGCCGAGGGTGCGACCAGGGACTGCAACTCGGCGAGCAGCGGCCGCCGGCCCTCCATGGTCACCGTGATGCACGTACCCGGGACCGGTTCGGTGTGCTCGGAGGTGAACAGTCCGGACGGATCCGGCACCTCGACGATGCCGCTGTCGGCCATCTCGAAGCAGCCGACCTCGTCGGCCGGCCCGAACCGGTTCTTCGTGGCCCGCACCATCCGGAAGCCCGAGTGCCGATCCCCGTCGAACGCCAGCACCACGTCGACCAGGTGCTCCAGCAACCGCGGTCCGGCGATCGAGCCGTCCTTGGTGACGTGCCCGACGATGATCACCGCCATGCCGCGCCGCTTGGCGACCCGGACCAGGGCCGCGGTGACCTCCCGTACTTGGGTCACCCCGCCGGGGGAACCGTCCGCCTCGGCGGTGCCGATGGACTGGACCGAGTCCAGCACCATCAGCGACGGCTGTACCTCCTCGATGTGGCCGAGCACGGTGCCGAGATCGGTCTCGGCGGCCAGATAGAGCCGCTCGGCGAGCGCGTTGGTCCGGCCGGCGCGCAGCCGCACCTGGGCCGCGGACTCCTCGCCGGAGACGTAGAGCGTTGTCCGGCCCGCCTTGGCCCAGCGCGCGGCGACCTCAAGCAACAGGGTCGACTTCCCGACGCCCGGCTCGCCCGCCAGCAGGACGACCGCACCGGGCACCAGGCCGTCGCCGAGCACCCGGTCCAGCTCGCCCACCCCGGTCAGGGCCCGGGCCGCGAGATCCGCACTCACCTGGCGGATCGGCACCGCCTTGCTCAGCGGCGTCGATGACCTGACCTGGGCGAGTCTTGGCGCGCCCTCCTCGACGACACTGCCCCAGGCCTGACACTCGCCGCAACGGCCGACCCAGCGGCCGGTGGTCCAGCCGCATTCGGTGCACTTGTGCGTGGGTCGGGTACTCGCTTTCACCATGCGGGCGACGTTAATCGCTCATACCGACAATTCTGCGAACGGCTCGCGGAAGGGCAGGGTCAGGTCAGCGGGCGAGTCCGGCGGCGACATCGAGGACCCGGGCATTCGCCTCGGGCTCGCCGACGGTGATCCGGAGGCCGTCGCCGGAATCCCCGGCGGCGTAGGCGCGGACGATCAGTCCGGCCCGGGCAAAGACCCCCTCATACTCAGCCGTCCGCGGCCCGGCGGGCAGCCAGATGAAATTGCCCTGGGCGTCCGGCACCGCGAGACCGCGGTCCCGCAGCCCGGCCGCCAACCGGTCCCGGGCATCGACCAGAGTCTCGACCCGTTCGAACAGGGCGTCCTCGGCCGCCAGCGACGCGATCACGGCCGCCTGTGCGGCGACCGAGACGCCGAACGGCAGCGAGACGGCACGGACCGCGGAGGCCAGCCGGGGATCGGCGACGCAATAGCCCACCCGAAATCCGGCCAGCCCGTACGCCTTGGAGAACGTCCGCAGCACGACGACGTTCGGCCGCCCGGCGAGCGCCTCAAGGCCGCGCACCGCGTCCGGTTTGCGGACGAACTCCACGTAGGCCTCGTCGATGATGACCAGGACGTGATCCGGAACGGCATCGAGCAGGTCGAGCACGCCTTCATGATCAATGCGCCGGCCCGGTCGGGTTGTTCGGCGTGCAGAGCATGATCACCTTGGTGGCCGGGGTGACTGCCTCCCGCATCGCCACAAGATCATGAACCGCTCCCGGGGCCAGCGGCACCGGCACACTGGTCGCTCCGGTGAGCTGGACCGCGATCGGGTAGGCCTCGAAGCTGCGCCAGGCGTAGATCACCTCATCGCCCGGCTCGCAGACGGCCTGGAGCAGTTGGTAGAGGACCGCGACCGACCCGGTGCCGAAGGCCAGTTGATCACCCGACACGCCGAGCCGGGCAGCCACCGCTTCGGTCATCGCTGCATTGGCCAGGTCCGGATAGCGGTTCATCTGCGCCACGCCCTCCGCGGTGGCCGCGAGCACACCGGGCAGCGGGGGATAGGGATTCTCGTTGCTGGACAGCTTGTACGTGATCAGACCGGGCACTTCGGGCGCCGGCTTGCCGGGCCGGTAGACCGGCAGGCCGGCTACGGCCGACCGGACCGGGACAACCATCTAGTCGTCACGCCCGAGCATCAGATCCGCACCTCACCGCGCGGGGTGCTGAAGACCGCACCCACGAGGCCCGGCTCTCCTGCCGGTTCGGTCCAGTCCACGTCGACGTCGGAGAGTACCGCCCCGGTGAGCCCACCGAGCCAGTCGTCGACCCGACCATGATCACCGGCGATCTCGATCTTGAGCAGTTCGACCTCGTGGCCACCGGCTGACGGGTGTACTGACGGATCGCTGTGCCAGCAGACGAAGAACGGCAACTGGCGATCGTTCAGGAGATCCTTGACGCCGACCTGCTCCCACTCCAGCAGCACGCCGTCGGGTCGATAGCGGTGGCCTTCGACCGCGGGACGGCCGATTCGCGCCTCAATCGGACCAAGATCATCGGTGGCGACGACCCAGCCCAGCCAGCCGCCGCCGGCCTGGGAACGGGCCCGCACAGCCTGGCCGAACGGGGCCTTGTCAGCCGCCGGATGGTCGAGGACGGCGACGACCTCGAGGTAGTGCCCGTCGGTCAGTGGCAGGATCCGATTGCGGGTGCCGAAGCGTGGATGGAATCCACCGTCGGAAAAGGCCGCTCCCAGCTGTTTCCCGAGTCGTTGCGCGGTTGCATCCAGGCCCTCAGGCCCGGCCGCGTAGGACAGGTGATCCAGATGCATGCCTCATTGTCGCCCGGCGACACTCAGACCGGGTCGGCGGGATGGCGGCAGCAGGCCACCCCGGCGCGATTCGAACTCCTCGCACAGGCCGGTCAGCAGCACGTACGCCGACTCGCCCATCAGAGCGATCAACTCGTCGCGGTTCTCCCGGTAGACGGGCCGCCGGCCGTGGTGCGCTTCGGTGTTGGAGGTGCAGTACCAGTCGAGATCGTGCCCGCCCGGGCCCCAGCCGTCGCGGCCGTACTCGCCGATGCTCACCTCGGTGTAGGTCGACTCGTCGGTTCGGGTGATGGTGCGGAACTGCCGACGCAGCGGGAGCTGCCAGCAGACGTCGGGCTTGGTCTCCACGAAGGACCGGTTCTGGCTCAGCGCCAGCACGTGCAGCGCGCAGCCCGCGCCACCGGGGAAGCCGGGGCGGTTGAGGAAGATGCAGGCGCCGTCGACCGTGCGCGTCTTCCGGCCGGGAAGCTCGCCCTCGGCCACATGGTCGGGCTCCTCCAGCTCGACCCAGCCGCCTGCTCTGCCGTCCTTCTTGTACTGCCACTGTCGAGGATTTGAGCTGTTCGACGGCCTTGCCGACCCGGCGCTCGTCGTCCTCGTCGGCGAAGTGGGCGCCCAGGGTGCAGCAACCGTCGTCGGGTCGATCGGCGTAGATGCCCTGGCAGCCCTCACCGAAGATGCAGGCCCAGCGGGAGGTCAGCCAGGTGAGGTCGCAGCGGAAGACCTGATCGCCGTCGGCCGGATCGGTGAACTCCGCGAAGGCACGCGGAAAACCGATCAGCACTTCAGGCACCTGTGAAGTCTAGTGTCGTGCTAGCGAAGTCCTTCGACGCTTGGGCGTCGCGACGGGGAATGAGGCTTTCCTTCCGCGGCACTGAGAGACGGAGCATCGTTGCGGGTTAGGCTGTGGCCGTGCCTGACGATGACTCGCCCACCGGTCCGGGCGGGCAACTGATCAAGGTGGCCCAGGCCAAGGTCGGCCTGTCCACCTCCTCGGTCTATCCCAGAGACGACATCGAGCGGGTTCGAACTGGCCCGCCGGCTCGGCTACGACGGCGTCGAGGTGATGGTCGGCATCGATCCGGTGGCGGCCGACATCGACGCGGTCGAGAAGCTCCGCGACTACCACCAGGTGCCGGTGCTGGCGATCCACTCACCGTGCCTGCTGATCACCCAGCGGGTCTGGGGCACCGACCCCTGGGCCAAGCTCGAGCGGTCGGCCGAGGCGGCCAAGCGGCTGGACGCCGATGTCGTGGTCGTGCACCCACCGTTCCGGTGGCAGCGCGACTATGCCCGCGGCTTCGTCGAAGGGGTGCGCCGGCTGGCCGACGAGACCGGGATCTTGTTCTGCGTGGAGAACATGTATCCGTGGCGCACGCCGGGCGGGGAGCTGAAGGCGTACATGCCCGGCTGGGACCCGACCGAACTGGACTACGCCGACCTGACGCTCGACTTCTCCCATGCCTCGACCGCCAACCAGCAGTCGCTCGACCTGGCCCGGTCCTGGGGCTCGCGGCTGCGCCACATCCACCTGACCGACGGCTCGCGGGTCGGTCAAGGACGAGCACCTGGTACCGGGCCGCGGTGATCAACAAGCGGGTCGGGTGCTGCAGTATCTCGCCGAGACCGACTTCACCGGGCACGTCGTGCTGGAGATCAACTCGCGCAAGAGCGGCAGCCGTGCCCAACGCGAAGCCGATCTGGCCGAGTCGCTGGCTTTCGCCCGGCTGCACCTGGCCGCGCCGGTGCATCCCTCGTACGCGGTGGACGGCGGCGGAGTGGCCAGCGCGCTCTGACTCGACGCCCGGATGCCGGAGCCGTGCTTTACCCAGTTTTCGTCGCTGCACCTAGGAAGTTCCTGGGTATGCGGGTTTCCCACGTATACGTGGGAATCAGACACCCCCCGCCCAGGCAGATCAGAGCCAGCTCACGTGGGGGGCGACCAGTGCGTAGCCCACGAAGCTGCCGATGTCGAGCAGGGTATGGGCGACGATCAGCGGGGTCACTCGTTTCCACTTCAGATAGATCAGCCCGAAGATCACGCCCATGATCAAATTGCCGGCGAAGCCGCCGAAGCCCTGGTAGAGGTGGTAAGAGCCGCGGATCAGTGCGCTGACGATGATGATCATCGGGATCCGCCAGCCGAGCTGAGCGAAGCGGGTGAACAGATAGCCGATCATGATCACCTCCTCCAGTATCGCGTTCTCGAACGCCGACAAGATCAACACCGGCACGGTCCACCAGTTGTCGGCCAGAGCAGAGGCCTGGACCTGGGTGTTCAGCCCGAGCTCCCGAGCGCCGAGATAGAGCCCGAGCCCGGGAATGCCGATGCACAAGGCGATCAGCAGCCCGAGCACGAGGTCGAAGCGGGGCCGGCGGAGGTCGAGCCCGATCAGCCGACCGGCCGGGCGGTTGGTCAGGTTGAGCAGATAGAGGGCGAGCAGCACCGGAACCAGGGCGAACGCGATGCCCGACCAGTTGATAGGTCAGGTCGAGCCACGGCCGATCCGGCGTCGCGGACGCGTTCAGCGTCGAGGTCTGCTGGGACAGCGGCTCGGCCCGGGTCAGCCGCTCGATGATCCGCAGCAGTGAGTACACCGCCGACTGGCCGAGCGTCAGCCCGAGGACGATGACGATCTCGAGGCCGAGCCGAGTCCGGTCGAGCAGCGGCCCGGCGCTGCGGAGCAGTGTCACGACGACCATCCTGCCTGGTCGATCCGGGTGGCCCCGACAACGTCAACCGCAGAACTTCCAGCCACGGCCGTCGGCGTACGCGACAAACGAGAGTTTCCACGGTCTGGAAGGAGGTCGAGCCCCCTCCGGCGAGGACTTAGGCTTGCCGCATGCGCGTAGGAGTATTCGGGGCCACCGGACAGGTGGGCGGGGTGATGCGGACGTTGCTCGCGGAGCGGGGGTTCCCCGTCACCGAGCTCCGATTCTTCGCCTCGGCTCGTTCGGCCGGGACTCGGCTGCCGTGGCGGGACGGCGAGATCACCGTCGAGGACACCGCGACGGCCGACTTCAGCGGCCTCGATCTGGCGCTGTTCTCCAACGGCAAGGGCGCATCCCTGGCCACCGCACCGAAGGTCGTCGCGGCCGGCGCCGTCGTGGTCGACAACTCATCGGCCTGGCGGATGGACCCCGAGGTCCCGCTGGTCGTCTCCGAGGTCAACCCCGAGGATGCGATCCGGCCGCCCAAGGGCATCATCGCCAATCCCAACTGCACCACGATGGCGGCGATGCCGGTGCTGCGCTCCGTTGCATCGGGCGGCGGGTCTGCGCCGCCTGGTGGTCGCGACCTATCAAGCGGTATCCGGTTCCGGCGGTGCCGGTGTCGCCGAGCTCGACGGACAGGTCCGCGCCGTCGCCGATCGGGCGGCGGGACTGGCCTTCAGCGGGTCGGCTGTGGAGTTTCCCGCGCCCGGCAAGTATGTGAAACCCATTGCCTTCAACGTGCTGCCGCTGGCCGGCTCGATCGTCGACGACGGATCCGGTGAGACCGACGAGGAGCAGAAGCTCCGCAACGAGTCCCGCAAGATCCTCCACCTGCCGGAGCTGCTGGTGTCGGGGACGTGCGTCCGGGTACCGGTATTCACCGGTCACTCGCTGGCCGTGCACGCCGAGTTCGCCGAGGACCTCAGCCCGGAACAGGCTGTCGAGCTGCTGGCCGGTGCACCGGGCGTCGCCCTGCTCGACGTGCCGACCCCGCTCGATGCGGCCGGCCAGGACCCGAGCTTCGTCGGCCGGATCCGGGTCGACCAGTCCGCGCCGACCGGCAAGGGTCTGGTGCTGTTCGTCGCGAACGACAACCTGCGTAAGGGGGCGGCGCTCAACGCGGTGCAGATCGCGGAGTTGGTGGCCGATCAGCTCGTCGTGGGCCGGTAGGTTGACCTGGTGACGTCATCGGCCGGTGGGCGATTGGCAATTCTCGGCGCCGGGGTGATGGGCGAGACGGTGCTGTCCGGCCTGCTGCGCGCCGGCTGGCAACCCGATCAGATCGTGGCCACCGATCGCCGCCCGGAACGGCAGCTCGAGCTCACCGCGAAGTACGGCATCCAGATGATGGAGAACATCGCCGCCGTTGCCGACGCCGAGACGGTGATCTTGGTCGTCAAGCCACAGGACATCCGCGACCTGCTGGTCGAGCTCGCCGACGTGATCAAGCCCGGCCAGCTGGTGGTCTCCCTGGTCGCCGGGGTGGACACGGCCTACATCGAGTCCGCACTGGCCGACGGTGTCGCCGTGGTCCGGGTGATGCCCAATACGCCCGCCCAGGTCGACGAAGGCATGGCGGCGATCTCGCCGGGCTCGCACAGTGATCAAGATCATCTCGACCGGGTGACCGCCATCTTGTCCGCGACCGGTCGGGTGCTCACCGTCCCGGAGCGCTACCAGGACGCGGTGACGGCGATCTCCGGATCGGGGCCCGCGTACCTGTTCTTCGTCGTCGAGGCGATGATCGAGGCCGGCGTCCACCTCGGGCTGCCCCGGGACACGGCCACCGAACTGGTGGTGCAGACCATGCTCGGCTCGGCCAAGCTGTTGCGCGAGACCGGTGAGCATCCCACGGTGCTGCGGGAGCGGGTGACCTCGCCGGGCGGCACGACCGCCGCCGCCGTACGCCAGCTCGAAGATCACAAGGTACGCGCCGCCTTCATCGGAGCCATCGAGGCGGCCCGGGACCGCAGCCGTGACCTGGCCGCGGCGGCCCGCGACAACGATGATCATCAACGGCCGGGTGGCCGCCGATGAGTGGGCTGCTCGTCTTCTCCGAGGAGCTGACCCACTACGACTTCGGACCCGAGCACCCGATGGCCCCCGGCCGGGTCAAGAACACCATCTCGCTGGCCCGCCAGCTGGGGGTGTTGGACCGGCTGACCGTGGTGCCGCCGCCCGAGATAAACCTGGCGCTGCTGGAGACGGTGCACACCGCCGACTACATCGCCGCCGTGCAGCGGGGGGAGCCGAGTTCCCGGCACGGCTTGGGCACCAGCGACAATCCGATCTTCCCGGGCATGCACGAGATCTCGGCTCGGGTCGTCATGGCCAGCGTCGAGGCGGCCCGGCGGATGTGGACCGGCGAGGTGCTGCGGGCCAGCAACGTGAGCGGCGGCCTGCACCACGCGATGCCCGAGCGCACCAGCGGTTTCTGCGTCTACAACGACATCGCGGTGGCCATCCGTTGGCTGCTGGACAACGGCTGCGAGCGGGTCGGCTACGTCGACGTCGACGTGCACCATGGCGATGGCGTCCAGGCGATCTTCTACGACGACCCGCGCGTGATGACGGTCAGCATGCACGAGTCGCCGGCCTGTCTGTTCCCCGGCACCGGCTTCCCCGCCGAAACCGGCGCTCGGGGAGCGAAGGGCTCCGCGGTCAACGTGGCGCTGCCGCCGGGCACCAATGACGCCGGCTGGCTTCGGGCGTTCCACGCCATCGTGCCCGCTGTGCTGCGCGCCCACCGGCCCACCGTGCTGGTCACCCAGCACGGCTGCGATTCGCACCGGCACGACCCGCTGGCCGATCTCGACCTGTCCCTCGACGGGCAGCGCGCCTCGTATCTGGCTCTGGCCTCGTTGGCCGACGAACTCTGTGGCGGGCGCTGGGTGTCGACGGGCGGTGGCGGCTACGCGTTGCTCAACGTCGTGCCCCGGGCCTGGACCCATCTGCTGGGCATCGTCAGCGGGCAGCCGGTCGATCCCGACACCGTGATTCCGGAGGCGTGGCGGGCCGAGCTCGGCGAATGGGCGCCCCGGACCATGTCGGACGGGGCCGACACCGCTTACGTGCCGTTCGAGCAGGGGATCTCGCCGGAAAGCCGCATTGATCAGGCGATCCTGGCCACCCGGCGGGCGGTGTTCCCCGAGCTCGGGCTCGATCCGGACTTCTGACCGCCGAATTGCAGCGCCGTAGTTTGGGTGCTCAAATACGGTCCGTCAATCATTTGCGCGGCGTGTCGGGGGACTAAACTGGCAATCGCTGTACCAACTGCATCCTTTGCCACTACTCTCACTCCAGTACCACACGACGCCGGAGGGGAAGCCGGCGCTGAAAAGTACGGAATGGATGTCGATCGATGAACGACAAGTCAGAGTCGACCGAACCGGCGTCGACCGGCTCGGGTTCCGGGGCCGTCACTCACTTGGGCGGCGTGCCGACCGGCAAGTTCCTGACCGTCGCCGAGGTGGCCGCGACCGTGCGGTTGTCGAAGATGTCGGTCTACCGATTGATCCATTCCGGACAGCTCGAGGCCGTGCAGTTCGGCCGGAGCTTCCGGGTTTCGGAGAAGGCCCTCGACGCCTACCTGCAAAGCGCCTTCTACGACGCCGGTTGAGACAGCGTCAAGGCGAAGGCCCGGGCGCTCGGCCAGAGCGCGTGCTGCGGCAGCACGTCGAATCCGCAGGCCCGTGACCCGACGCCGTGCACCGCGTCGTCGATGAAGAGATAGGTCTGGTTACTGTCGGGCAGCTCGTGGGGATGCCTGGCCCGGTCGAGCTCCTGCGGCGTGTGCCGGGTCAGCGTGAAACCCGGTCGGCGTCCGCTCCGGTCCGTCCGGGTTTCCACCCGCAGCCGCGCCGTGGTGTCGTCGGCGAGCTCCAGCCACCTCAGTTCGGCGCGGTGCCCGGTCTCCTGTGGACGTGAGTACCTGACGTTGAGCTCATCGACACCAGCGGTGAACCGGCCGACCCGGGCGGCCCGCCGGGTGTCCGGATAGGACTCGTCGGGCCCGGTGCCGGACCACGTCGCCTGCTGCACCGTGGCGGGCAGGTCGAACCGTACGCCGACCCGTGGCCAGGTGCAGTCCCAGCCGCTGGACGGCACGATCTCCACGCCGAGGTCGAGCCGATCGTCACCGATGGTCCAGCGATAGGCGACATCGACGTACTGCCCGCTGTTGGCGGTCGAGCGTCCGGACGCGTACGGTCAGCCGCTCGCCATCCCGGGCGACGTCGGTGACCCGGTGCACCAGCCGGTCCAGCCCACGCCGCCGCCAGCGGCTCTCCGACGACGGACCCGGCGCACCTTCACCGCGGGTGTCCTCCGGCGCACCCAGCTCGTACGAGCCCCGCATCTCGCCCCGATCGTTGTCGGTCGGTGCCCGCCAGAGTTCCAGCCGCGGCCCGTCGACCGGCATCCCGAACAGCGACGTCAAGCGGCCGGTGGCCTCGTCGAACTCGGAGGTGGGTGATGACTCCGGCGCTTCGACTGGCTCAGCACGCGGTTGCCGGAGCTCAGCGCGCGGTTGCCCGCGCCCCGAGCCTGTCGAAGGGCGAGGCTCAGCCCGTGGCCGGGGTGAGCTCGAACTGCTGCCAGGCGACTCGGTGGCCGGCGTCGGCCCAGGGTGAATCGGCGGCTAGTTCGGCGCTGACGGTCAGCCAGGTCTCGCCGGATTCCGATGTCGCCAGCACCTCGGCCGGCAGCCGGACCGAGCGGCTGTCGCCGGCCGGGATCGGGGGCACCGTCAGCTCGATCTGATGGACCGCATCGCCGTCGACCTCGACGGTCGCCACGAACCGAAGATGATCACTGGACAGCGAGTGGTAGCGGTTGCGGATGATCAACGTCTCGGCATCGCGAGTGAAGATCACCGGCGCCTGCACCGTTGCGAATTCGGCGAGGCTGGGCATCGGGGTGTCGTCGGGCAGCACCATGCCGTCCATCACGAAGTTGCCGTCGTGGACCACCTCACCGAAGTCGCCGCCGTAGCCGTAAAAGGCCGTGCCGTCGGCCGCCCGGGTGAGCAGACCATGATCACGCCACTCCCAGATGAAGCCACCGTGCAGTCGCGGATAGCGCTCGGCCAGTTCGTCGTACTCGGTCAGTGCCCCCGGACCGTTACCCATCGCGTGCCCGTACTCGCAGAGCAGGAACGGCTTGCTGCGTACGCGTACGGCCTCGGCCGGGGCCGACAGGTAGGAGACCGGACCCGACTCACCGCAGATCGCCTCGGTCTCGAGCAGATTGGGGTACATCCGCGAGTAGACGTCGGTGTACGCGCCGCTGTAGTCGCCCTCGTAGTGCACCGGCCGTTCATGATCACGAGCCCGGACCCAGGTGGCCATCTGGGCGAGGTTTCGGCCGGTTCCCGACTCGTTGCCCAGGGACCAGATGACGATCGACGGATGGTTCTTGTCCCGCTCGACCGTGCGCTCGATCCGGTCAAGGTAGGCGGCCTCCCAGCGAGGATCGTCGCTCGGATTACCCAGCCAGTCGAGAAAGACGAAGCCGTGGGTCTCCAGATCGCACTCGTCGATCACCCAGAAGCCGAGCTCGTCGGCCAGGTCGAGCACCCGCGGGTGCGGCGGGTAGTGGCTGGTTCGGATGGCGTTCACGTTCGCCCGCTTCATCATGATCAGGTCTGCGCGGGCATGCGCCTCGTCGAAGACCCGGCCGCGCACCGGATGGGTCTCGTGCCGGTTCATCCCGCGGAAGGTGGGCTGGACGCCGTTGATCAACAGCCGGTCGCCCTCGACCGACACGCTACGGAAGCCGATCTGGAGCGTGATCAACTCACCGGCCGACCGGACGCGGGTCTCGTACCGGCGTGGACGTTCGGCGCTCCACGGTTCGACTATTCCCACATCGAACCGGGCCACTTCGACCCGATCCGTGAAGGTCTGCCGCACGCCGAGTTCACCGATCTCGATCTCGATCGGGAAGGCGTTGTCGGTGGCGACCACCTCGGGATCGATCGATCCGCTGCCGTCGCTCGCGTACCCGGTACGCAGCCAGAGATCGTCGATCGCGCCCGCCGGTCGGCCGAGCAGCGTGACGTCGCGGAAGATGCCCGGCAACCACCACTGATCTTGGTCTTCGAGGTAGCTCATCGACGACCACTGGTGCACCCGGACCATGATCACGTTGGCGCCGGGCCGGACGAGATCGGTGACGTCGAACTCCTGGACCAGCCGGCTGCCCTTGCCGATTCCGACCTCGTCACCGTTCAGCCAGACGCGATAGATCGACTCGACGCCGTCGAAGCGGAGCAGGACCCGCTCACACTTCCAATCGGGCAGATCGAACGTCCGGCGATGATCGCCGGTCGGATTCTCGTCGGGAACCTGCGGCGGATCGATGGGGAACGGATACTGCACGTTGGTGTAGATCGGCTGCCCGTACGGCCCGCCGGGTGGGAGCACCCAGTGCTGGGGCAGCGTGATCGTGTCCCAGTCGCTGTCGTCGAAGTCCGGGCTCGCCGGCTCGTCGCCCAGTCCGCCGGCCCCGGGGACCAGCGGAATCGCCAGTCACCGTTGAGGCTGAGTTGGGGAGCGTCGGAGGTCAACCACGATCGGGCTGGGCTGCGGCGCCCTTCGCCGGGGGACAGATCCACGAGGTAGGACGGCATGTTCTCCACCCTAGGGTGACCCGGTGAACGCCCGCGAGGCCCTGGCTCCGGCCGGTCCGGACCCGTTGTTCAGGAGTGTGCGCCCGTTGTTCAGGATTGCGCGCGGGGCAGTCGGCGGTGCAGATGCGACAAAGCGATGGCGGTGAAGGTGCTGACGGTGATCACGAGTCCCAGCACGACGGCGCACTGGCCGGTCGGCAGATGGACCATCGCGGCCAGCATGGCGATGGTTTCGAGAAGCTGATGGAGGGCGGGACCGAGCATGGCTTCAGCCTCGTCGCAACGCGGCCCGAGCGTAATGAGGTAGGCCACCCTCTTCAATGGGGGGTTACCCGTACCCGCCACCGGGGGTCAACCGGGAGGTCAAGGCGGGGTTGGAACTCGCACCGACCCGCGTCGGACGGGTAACATGCCCTGTTGTCCGGCGACTGGCGCCGGCGCACCAGGCACGTCCGGGACCACCAAGCCGTCTCGGGATCGAGAGGGTTACATCGTGGGTTCGGTCATCAAGAAGCGCCGCAAGCGGATGGCGAAGAAGAAGCACCGCAAGCTGCTCAAGCGCACTCGCATTCAGCGCCGTCGCGCCGGCAAGTAGCGCGAGCCTGCACCTTGGTGGCCGCTGAGAGGGTCGTCCTCGTCACCGGGGTCGCACGCGATCTCGGCGCCCGATTCGCTCGCGCGCTCGCCGCCGAGCCGGGCTTCGCGGTGGTCGGGGTGGACGTCACCCCACCCCGGCACGACATCGGTGAGGCAGGCTTCGTCCGGGCCGACATCCGCAATCCGGTGATCGCCAAGGTGATCGCCGCTCGGGCAGTGGACACGGTCGTGCACATGGCGATGGTGGCGACTCCGGGCAGCGCCGGCGGACGCTCCTCGATGAAGGAGATCAACGTCATCGGCACGATGCAACTCCTGGCGGCGTGCCAGAAAGCCGGGAGCTTCAAGAAGCTGGTCGTGCAGAGCTCGGTCTCGGTCTACGGCGCGTCCCCGCGCGACCCGGCCAAGTTCACCGAGGAGATGTCGCCGCGGGTCCAGCCGCGCACCGGCTTCGGCAAGGACTCGGTCGAGATCGAGAGCTATGTGCGTGGGCTCGGACGGCGCCGGCCAGATGTCGTGGTCACCACCCTGCGGCTGGCGAACCTGATGGGCGCCGGGGTGGACAGCCACGTCACCCGGTACCTGTCGATGCCTGTGGTGCCCCGGGTGATGGGCTTCGACGCGCGCCTGCAGTTCCTGCACCCGACCGATGCCATCGAGGCCCTGCTGCTGGTCACCCGGCACGACGTGCCGGGCACGTTCAATGTCGCCGCCTCCGACGTGGTCACCCTGACCCAGGCCCTGCGCAAACTCGGCCGGCCCTCCGTCGGCATTTGGCAGCAGGCCGCGCCGGTGGTGGCCGCGCTGGTCCGGCAGGCCCGGTTGATGGACTTCTCCACCGACCAGATCGACGCGTTGACCTACGGTCGTGGCATGGACACGTCCCGATTTCGTGAGGCGACCGGCTTCGTGCCGCGCTACAGCAGCCTGGCCGCGCTCGAGGAGTTTGCCGCCGTTTCCTCTCCCGGCCTGGTCAGCCAGGAGCGGGTCGAGGCCGGGCTGGCCGCGATGAGCAGGTTGGCCGGCGGTCGGACGGGGCACGATGGCTGACGCGGACATCATCGACTTCGGCCGCCGTTCCCGGCCCAGCACCGACTCCGATCCCCAGCCCGAGCCGGATGCGACCGAAGATCCGCCGCCGATCCTGCCGCTGGGCGCACTGCTCCGCGAGCTCGTCGACCTGATCCGGCAGGCGTTGGACAGCCTGCGCTCGGTGCCGTTCGAGCAGGTCCGCGGCCTGGCCGAGGACCCGTTGCGCACCCTGGTCGGAGTGGCCCGCTCGCTCGGCGTGGATTGGCAGGCGTCGACCGATGAGATCCTCGACTTCATCCGGAGCCGGATGAGCGGCGACTACGCGATCGACGATTTCGGCTTCGACCCCGAGTTCACCACCAAGATCTTTTTTCCGCTGCTCCGTCCGCTGGTCAAGTCGTGGTTCCGGGTCGAGGTGCGCGGCGTCGAGAATCTGCCGACCGACGGCTCGGCCATGCTGGTGTCCAATCACGCCGGCACGATGCCGCTGGACGGAATGATCTTGCACGCCGTCGTGCACGACGAGATCGGCCGCCACGTCCGGATGCTCGGCGCCGACCTGATCTTCAAGACGCCGTACTCTCATGATCTTGCTCGCAAGACCGGCACCACCCTGGCCTGCCAGGAGGATGCGGAGCGGCTGCTGGCGTCCGATCAACTGGTCGCGGTCTTCCCGGAGGGCTTCAAAGGCCTCGGCAAGCCGTACGCGGACCGCTACAAGCTGCAGCGCTTCGGCCGTGGCGGCTTCGTCTCGGCGGCCATCCGCGCCCAGGTGCCGATCATCCCGGTGTCGATCGTCGGCTCGGAGGAGATCTACCCACTGATCGCCAAGGCGCCGGCAATCGCCCGGGCGCTTGGGGTGCCGTACTTCCCGGTGACGCCGCTGTTCCCGTGGTTCGGCGTGCTCGGCCTGATCCCGCTGCCGAGCAAGTGGATCATCGAGTTCGGCGACGCGATCACCACCGACGAGTTGCCGCCGGGCGCCGCCGACGACCCGATGGTGGTCTTCAACGTGACCGACCAGGTGCGCGAGACCATCCAGCACACGCTGTACGCGTTGCTGACCCAGCGCCGCAGCGCGTTCTTCTGACCAGCCGACCGCGCGCACGTAGCCTGAGCAGGTGTTCTGGGCGCTGGCGGTGATCATGCTGGCCTTTGCCGGCTTCAGCGTGCTCGTCATCCGCCGACCGCGTCCGGCCCAGGCGCACGACGCGAATTCCCGGCTCGATGTCGAACAGCTCAAGGGGTTCGTCTACGTGGGAGCCGCGGTGCTCGCCCTGGTGAGCGTCACCGTGATCACCACCGGGCTCCTCGACGCCGGCAGCGGGAGGGCGGAAGCCCTTGCTGTGCTGGGATTCTTCGGCTACGCCCTCTACCTGCTGACCTCAGCCGCGGCCCTCTACCTGATGGCCCGTCGGTCCCGCTGAGTCACCGTTTGAAGTAGCGGCGAACGGCGATGCTCGGTGGCCACGGCACCGGCGGCCGCACCGGCGGCACCGGCACCGAGCAGTCCGACCCGGGCGGCCTTGCGGCCGGTGCGGTAGTCCCGGATCTGCCAGTCATGTTCCTCCGCGTGGGCCTGGAGCCGGCTGTCCGGGTTGATCGCACAGGGGTGGCCGACCAGGGAGAGCATCGGCAGGTCGTTGTAGGAGTCGGAGTAGGCGAAGCATCGCGCAAGGTCGAAACCGTGTTCGTGGGCCAGTGCGCGGATCGCCTCGGCTTTGGCCGGGCCGTGCAGCAGATCGCCCTTCAGCCGCCCGGTGTAGACCCCGTCGACGTGTTCAGCCGTCGTCGCCAGGGCGCCGGTCAGGCCCATGCGGGACGCGATGATCCCGGCGACCTCGACCGGCGCCGCCGTCACCAGCCAGACCTGCTGGCCGACATCGAGATGCATCTGGGCGATCGCCCGGGTGCCCGGCCAGATGCGCTGGGAAATCGACTCCTCGTACACCTCCTCGCCGATCTCGGTCACCTCCGCGACCGTGCGGCCCTCGATGAAGCTCAAGGTGGAGTGCCGGGCGTCCTCGATATGGCCGGCGTTCTCGCGCCCGGCCACCCGGAAGTAGACCTGGATCCACAGCGCCTTGATGATCACCCGGGTCGGAAAGAAGCCGCGCCGATAGAGGCCCTTGGCCAGATGGAACAGCGAAGCACCCTGGACCACGGTGTTGTCCAGATCGAAGAACGCGGCCGCGCGGGCGTCCTCGCGAATGAGCGGGTCGATGACCACCGCGGACGCATCGCTGCCCGCCAGGGACTCGACCTGCTCGGGTGGGATCGGATCTTCCGCCTCGGCCATCGGGCGTTCCGCTCCAGTCACGCCGTTCAGCGTAGTGGCCCCGATTAGAATCGCCCCCGTGACCGAGCCCGCCGCGATGCCCCCACTCGTGGCCGCCGACGCCGGGTTCACCAATCTCGCCGAACTGGTCTCAGCCCAGGCGGACGCACGGCCGGACGCCGTTGCCGTGGTGGAGCCGAAGCCGGAACGCCGCACCAGGACCTGGCGCGAACTCGACCGCCAGGTCGACGCGGTCGCCGCCGGCTTCGCCGCCCATGGCCTGGTCGCGGGGCACCGGATCGGGATCCTCGGGCCGAACAGCATCGAGTTCGTGGTCGCCTACTTCGCCGCATTGCGGGCCGGCTTCGTCGCCGTTCCGATCAATCCGCTGCTCAGCGGCACCGAGATTCAGCAGATCATCGCCGACAGCGGCCTGCGGGTGCTGCTCACCGCCGCCGATCACCGGTTCGAGGGCGTTCATCACGTCCCGTTGACCGCTGACGGCCTGGCTGCCCTGGCGGCACCGGACGCCACCCCGGCCAGTTCGCCGAAGGACCGCGAAGCGCTGGCCGTTCTGCTCTACACCGCCGGCACGTCCGGCGAACCCAAAGCCGCGATGCTCACCCATCGAGCGCTGCTCGGACATCTGGCCCAGGTGGCGCGGGTCGGCGTGGTGGACTCGGAGACCGTGGTGCTGGCGATGCTGCCGCTGTTTCACGTCTTCGGTCTCAATGCCGTGCTGGGTGGCTGGGCGCTGGCGGGTGCACGGTTGGTGATCATGGACGGGATGGACGGCTTCTTCGAGGTCGTGGCGGCCGAGCGGGTGACCAATGTGCCCCTCGCCCCGGCCGTGCTCACCAAGATCATCAACGACGAGCGCTGCGGGGATCTCGCCCGGACGGTGACCACGGTGGTCTCCGGGGCGGCCCCGCTGTCGACCGAGTTGCGCGCCGAATTCCTTGCCCGGACGGGATTGCCGGTCGAGCAGGGGTATGGGCTGACCGAGGCCGCGCCGGGCGTGTCGGTGACCTTCGGCGCCGCTGATCATGACCACGAGCACGGCTACGTCGGCCGCCCGCTGCCCGGCGTCGAGGTCCGGATCGGGGACGGGACCGAAGAGGCCGAGCCCGGCGAGATCTGGATCCGCGGCGACAATCTGTTCTCCGGCTACTGGCCCGACGGACACGGCGGACCGGCTGACGACGGCTGGTTCGCCACCGGCGACATCGGGTACCTCGCCGCCGGTGCCCTCTTCCTGGTCGACCGGGCCCGCGAGTTGATCATCGTCAACGGCTTCAACGTCTATCCGGCCGAGGTCGAAGGGGCGATCGGCGAGCTTGCGGGGGTCGATTCGGTGGCGGTGGTCGGCCGGGCCGACCCGCGTACCGGTGAGCAGGTGGTGGCCTTCGTGACGGGCGACGTCACCGCCGAGATGATCATGGACCACTGCGAGGGCCGGCTGGCCAAGTTCAAGCGCCCGGCGGTCGTGCGGGTGGTCGACGAACTGCCGCGGGGGGCGACGGGCAAGGTGCAGAAGGGCCACCTGCGGCATGTGCTCGGCGAGTTGGGAACCTGAGATGTCACCGGATCTGAGCACGCGCGAGCCCCGGGTCCTGGTGCTAAGCCGGAACGGGTGCCACCTGTGCGAGGACGCGCTCCAGGTGGTGGCCGCGGTCTGTTCCGAGGCCGGGGAGCAGTACGCCGTGCGCGACGTGGACAGCGACCCGGAACTGCGCCGGCGGTACACCGATCAGGTGCCGGTCACGTTCGTCGACGGGGCGCAGCACGACTTCTGGCGGGTCGACCCGGTTCGGCTCACCGCCGCGCTGCGAAAGAGGCCGCCGGCCCGATGATGTTCCAACAGCGATGATGTTCGAACAGCGATGATGTTCAACGCGCCGACCGTGAACGGGTTGATCAACGGCCGGGTGCACTGCACATTTCGCCGCTGGAACGCCGCCCGGGCCCGGGTCGGATCCCGGTTCACCACCCGCGGGGTGGTGATTGAGGTGACGTCGGTCGAGCGGGTGCTGGAGGGCGAGCTCACCGATGCCGACGCGGCCGAGGCCGGTTTCGACTCGCTCAAGGCGCTGTTGCGCTGGACCAGTGCCAAGGGTGCGGGCGACGATCTCTACCGGATCGGGATCGTGCTGGCCGGGCCGGATCCGCGGGTCGCGCTGCGAGCCAGCGACCAGCTCACCGACACCGAGATCGCCGCGCTGACGGGCAAGCTCGACCGGATGGACCGGGCGGCCGACGCGCCCTGGACCTGGCGAACACTGGCGCAGATCCGTGACCATCCCGGCGTGGTGTCCACCGAGCTCGCGGCCGACGTCGGCCAGGACCGCGCGTACTTCAAGCTCCGGGTCCGCCGGCTGAAGGCCCTGGGCCTGACCGAGTCGCTGGAGATCGGGTATCTGCTCTCACCGCGCGGCGAGGCCCTGCTCGCCGCGCACGAGTCCGCCTGAGGGACGCCGATCTCGTCCTACCCGACGACTGGTGAACTTGTGCATCGCTTCACAAGCGGGGGATTAGAGTGAGAATGTTGCGCCTGTCAGAGTCGAGGAGTCGCGTGTCGCACACCCTGCCGGTCAATCCGATCCGGCCTCCGGCGTCCCTGAAGGGGATCCCCGACGCGACAGTCGCTCGGCTCCCGGTCTATCTCCGGGCCCTCAACCAGTTGGCCGCCTCGAACATCGACACGGTGAGCAGCGGCGCGCTCGCCGAGGCGGCCGGGGTCAACTCCGCCCAGCTGCGCAAGGACCTGTCCTATCTCGGCTCGTACGGCACCCGCGGCGTCGGCTACGACGTGAAGTACCTGCGGTTCCAGATCGGCCGGGAGGTGGGCTCAGCGCACGACTGGCCGGTGATCATCGTCGGGCTCGGCAACCTCGGCACGGCGCTGGCCAACTACTCCGGCTTCTACACCCGCGGATTTCGGGTGGTCGGACTGATCGATCCGTCACCAGACCTGGTGGGCAAGCGAATTCACGGGTTGGAGATCTCCGACCTGATCGACCTGGAGAGCGTCGTAGCCAGGACCGGCGCCGCGATCGCGGTGATCGCCACCCCGGCCGAAGCGGCGCAGGGGGTGGCTGACCGATTGGTGTATCTGGGCGTCACCAGCATCCTCAACTTCGCAGCGACGGTTCTCGTGGTGCCCGAGCGCGTCAATGTCCGTAAGGTCGACCTCGGCCAGGAACTGCAGATCCTCGCGTATCACGAACAGCGCAAGACCGAAGACGGAGTCCCGGCACCGCCGGAGGCCAACGAGTTGGTGGAGAGCAAGGGAGACCGCAGATGAGCATCCTGGTGGTCAGTGTGTCGCACAAGTCGACCTCGGTCGCCCATCTGGCCCAGCTCGCGATGGACGCGGCCGCCTCGGCCAAGCTCGCCGATCAACTGGTTTCCTCCGAGCACGTCGACGAGGCGGTCGTGTTGTCGACCTGCAACCGCACCGAGTTGTACACGTCGGTCAGTCGCTTTCACGGCGCCCTGGACGCGGCGATCGAGGCCCTCGCCGATTTCACCGGGCTTGCCGTCACCGAGGTGCGAGCGATGTGTGGGGTCTACTTCGACGAAGGTGCGGTGGCCCACGCGTTCTCCGTGGCCGGCGGCCTCGACTCGGTGGTGATCGGGGAGAACCAGATCCTCGGTCAGGTCAAGAACGCGCTGAGCCTCTGCCAGACCCACGGCACCGTCGGCACCGTGCTGAATTCCCTGTTCCAGCAGGCGATCCGGGTGGGTAAGCGGGTGCAGACCGAAACCGGGATCGGATCGGCCGGACGCTCCCTGGTCACCGCGGCGTACGAGCTGCTCACGGCCGAGCGTGGTGATCTGGCCGGCCGCCGGGTGCTGGTCGTCGGCGCCGGAGCCATGGCGGGTCTGGCCGCCCGGACCGCCGCCGCCGCCGGTGCACAGGTCAGCTGCGCCAACCGCACCCTGGCCCGGGCCGAGCGGCTGGCCGAGGCCGTCGGCGGCCGTGCGGTCGCGTTGCCCGACCTGCCGGCTGCGCTGGCCGAGACCGACATCCTGGTCACCTGCACCGGTGCCCGCTCCTTCACCGTCGAACCGAACGATCTGGCCGGTACGCCGGTGTTCGGCGTCGTCGACCTGGCGTTGCCCGCTGATGTGGCACCGGAGGTGTCCGACCTCGGCATCACGCTGGTCAACCTCGATCGACTGGTCGACGGACAGCTGGATGCGGCCAGCACCGCCGAGGTCGAGGACGCGCGCCGCCTGGTCCGCGGTGAGGTCGCCGGTTTCATCGGACTTCGACGGGCCGCTCAGGTCGCCCCGACCGTGGTGGCGCTGCGGACGATGGCCTCGGACGTGGTGACGGCCGAACTGCGCCGGCTGGACTCGCGGCTGCCTGGGCTCGATGATCAACAACGGGCCCAGATCCAGCACAGCGTGCACCGGATCGTCGAGAAGCTGCTGCACGCCCCGACTGTCCGGGTCCAGGAACTGGCCGCCGATCCCGATGCCGTGGACTATGCCGCCGCCCTCCGCGAGCTGTTCGCGCTCGACCCGCAGGCCGTGGCCGCGGTGATGTCGCCGGAGGTCAGTGCTTAGTGACTGCGCCGTTGTCCCGGCCGATCCGGCTCGGGGCTCGCACGTCCCCGCTCGCCCGGGTCCAGGTCGACGTGGTGGCCGCACTACTGGCCGAGCTGGGGATCGAGTCGGCCTTCGTCGGCGTCACCACCGCCGGGGATGTTGATCAACGCCAGCTCACCGAGATCGGCGGCGCCGGGGTATTCGCCGGCGCCGTTCGAGATGCCCTGCGGCGCGGCGAGATCGACGTCGCGGTGCACTCGCTGAAGGACCTGCCGACCGCGCCCGAGGACGACCTCGAGGTGATCGCCATCCCGGCCCGCGAGGACCCTCGCGACGTGCTGGTGGGACGCCGGCTCGACGACCTCACCGGATCGGTGACGATCGGCACCGGGGCACCGCGCCGGGCCATCCAGCTGCTCGACTGGGCCGAGCGGCAGCGGACCGCCGGTCGCCGGCTCGAGCTGCGGATCGTCCCGATTCGCGGGAACGTCGGCACCCGGATCGAGCAGGCCCGTGGCGGCTCGGTGGACGCCGTGGTGCTGGCTGCGGCCGGGCTGCGCCGGCTCGGACACCTCGACCCGGTGGCGACTGATGCGGGCGGTCACGAGGCAGACATCGTTGTCAGTAACCTACAAGCACAGATCCTTGATCATCAGGTGATGCTGCCTGCGCCCGGACAGGGTGCCCTCGCCCTGGAAATTCATTCGTCGCTCGCCGATGCCCTGCGAGAACAGGTCGCGCGCCTCGACGATCCCGTCGCCCGGGCTGAATCCCAAGCAGAACGGAGCTTCCTCGGCACCCTCGAAGCTGGTTGCACATCACCGGTGGGTGCCCGAAGCATTGTCAAATCTGTCCGTGGTACAAGTCTCGATTTGACTCTGGCCGCTGTAATTGGGAGAACGTTACTGAGCAACTTGTCAGAACCGACCAAAACCGGCCTCGTCGTCGGTCCGAGCGGTGTCCTCCGGTGGGAGGCGCACGGCTCGACGGACGATCCAGCGCAGTTCGGGGCCAGCCAGGCGATTGCGGTGCTGTCGAAGTTGCGGGACCCACAAGGCCCTCGCCGTTGATCACCAGCGGCAGGCTTCACACAGAACGTGAGACCTCAGTGAGCACATCCTCGGCTCGTAAGCCCCGGACCCAGACCTCAACGGCTACTCCTGTCGCCCCGGTGACCCGTGGGCGCGTGATCTTCGTCGGCACCGGACCAGGTGATCCCGATCTGCTGACCCTCGGCGCCATCGCGGCGCTGGCGGACGCCAGCTCGGTGATCTTGGACAACGACCGGCAACGCGACATCCTGAGCCACCCGGCGATCACCCTGGCCGAGGGCGCCGAGGTGAGCACCATCGGGCTCACCGAGGCCCAGAAGCCGCTGACACCGTCGGCCCGGGCCAAGATCGTGCTCAAGGCCGCTTGTGCCGGCGCCCGGGTGGTCCGGCTGGTCACCGGGGATCCGTTCCTGGACAATGCGGTGGCCGACGAGGCTGCCGCCTGCGTGCGCGGTGGCATCGACTTCGAGGTCGTGCCCGGAGTGTCCAGTCTCACCGCCGTGCCCGAGTACGCCGGCATCGACCTCATCCACGCCGGCGGGGTGCAGTTCGCCTCGGTCACCGACGGCCGGTTCACCAAGGTGAACACGGCCCAGTGGGGCTCCGCCACGACCATCGTGGTCAGCACCCTGGTGTCGATGGTCAGCAACCTGGTCGAGGCGGCGAAGGCCGCCGGCCGGCCCGGTGATGATCATGTGATCGTCACCCTGCACGGCGGCAGCACCGAGCAGATCACCCTGCCCACCACGCTGGACGGCCTGCTGGCGTCGGTGAAGTCGGTCAAGGCGCCCGCCGCCGATCCGGTGCACGTGATCATGGGCGTCGCGGCCGAGCAGCGCCACGAACTCAGCTGGTACGAGACCAAGCCGCTGTTCGGTTGGAAGGTGCTGGTCCCGCGGACCAAGGACCAGGCTGCACCGATGGTGGCCCGGCTGCGGACCTACGGCGCCCACAGCGAGGAGGTGCCGACCATCTCGGTCGAGCCGCCGCGCAGTCCGTTGCAGATGGACAAGGCGATCCGTGGTCTGGTCGAGGGCCGCTACGAGTGGGTGGCCTTCACCTCGGTGAACGCGGTCAGGGCGGTTCGGGAGAAGTTCGAGGACTACGGCCTGGACGCCCGGGCGTTCTCCGGCCTCAAGGTCGCCGCGGTCGGCGAGGTGACCGCCAAAGCCCTCAAGGCGTGGGGGATCGAGCCCGACCTGACCCCGGAGGGCGAGCAGTCCGCCGCTGGACTGGCCGGGGAGTTCCCGCCGTACGACGACGTGCTCGACCCGATCAACCGGGTCTTCCTGCCGCGGGCCGATATCGCCACCGAGACGCTCGCCGAAGGGTTGAAGGAGCTCGGCTGGGAGGTCGAGGACGTCACGGCCTACCGGACCGTCCGGGCCACCCCGCCGCCGGCCTCGGTCCGGGAGGCGATCAAGACCGGCAAGTTCGACGCCGTCGTGTTCACCTCGTCCTCGACGGTCCGCAACCTGGTCGGCATCGCCGGCAAGCCGCATGCGTCGACGATCATCGCGGTGATCGGGCCGGCCACCGCGCGGACCTGCGAGGAGCACGGCCTGCGGGTCGACGTGATCGCCTCCAAGCCCTCGGTGGTGGAACTCGCCGACGCCCTGGCGAGCTTCGCCGCGGACCGTCGCGACGGCTTCATCGGGGCCGGCGAGCCCGTACTGCGTCCCTCCCAGAAGAAACCGACCAGCCGCCGCCGTGTCTGATCGCCGACTTGTCAGACTCTGAGCGCGCTATGACGAGCGCAGAGTCTGACAACTCCGTGAGGCACCGGCCGCGTAGGTTGCGGACGACGCCGGTGATGCGGGCCATGGTCGCCGAGACCGGTCTCGCGCCGCGACAGTTGATCTTGCCCGTCTTCGTGGCCGAAGGGATCAGCGAGCCGAGAGCGATCGGCTCGATGCCCGGCGTCGAACAGCACACGTTGGACACGCTCCGCAAGTCCGCCACCGAGGCGGCCGCTGCGGGACTGGCCGGCGTGATGATCTTCGGCATCCCGGCGCACAAGGATGCGCAGGGCTCCGGAGCCCTCGACCCGCGTGGCATCCTCAATCTCGCGATCCGCGCTGTTCGCGACGAGGTCGGCGACGACTTGCTGGTGATGTCCGACGTCTGCCTGGACGAGTTCACCGATCACGGCCACTGCGGGGTCCTGACGCCGTCCGGGGTGGTCGACAATGACGCCACGGTGGAGATCTACGCGCAGATGGCCGCGATGCACGCCGCCGCCGGGGCTCACGTGGTCGGACCCAGCGGCATGATGGACGGCCAGGTCGGAGCGATCCGCGCCGCTCTCGATCGGGCGGGCGCGACGGACGTGGCGATCATGGCCTACTCCGCGAAGTATTCGTCAGCGTTCTACGGCCCGTTCCGCGAAGCGGTCGCCTCCTCGCTCCGCGGCAATCGCAAGGCCTACCAGCAGGATCCGGCCAACGTCCGGGAGGCGCTCCGCGAGGTCGCCCTCGACCTGAGTGAGGGCGCCGACATCGTCATGGTCAAGCCGGCCCTGGGCTACCTCGACGTGCTGCGGGCGATCCGTGAGGCGGTCGACGTGCCCGTCGCGGCGTACAACGTGTCCGGCGAGTACGCGATGGTCGAGGCCGCGGCCGCCCAGGGCTGGATCGATCGCGAGCGGGCGATCGACGAAACCCTGATCTCGATCCGTCGGGCCGGCGCGGACGTGATCTTGAGCTACTGGGCGCTGGAGTGGGCGCATCGGTCCTCGGTGCTGTCGAAGGGCCGCCCATGAGCCCTTCGACAGGCTCAGGGCACGTGCGACAGGCTCAGGGCACGTGTTGTCAGATCAGGCGTTCGAGCGGGCCAAGCGGCTGACGCCCGGCGGGGTCAACTCGCCGGTCCGGGCGTTCCTGTCCGTCGGCGGTACGCCCCGCTTCATCGCCCGGGCCGCGGGCCCGTTCCTCTACGACCTGGACGGCAACGAGCTGGTCGATCTGGTCTGCTCCTGGGGGCCGATGTTGCTCGGCCATGCGCACCCCGAGGTGATCGGCGCGGTCACCGAGGCGGCCGGCCGCGGCACGTCCTACGGTGCCCCGACGGTGGCCGAAGTCGATCTTGCCGCGGCCATCGTCGACCGCACACCGGTCGAGCAGGTCCGGCTGGTCAGCTCCGGCACCGAGGCGACGATGAGCGTGCTCCGGCTGGCCCGGGGGATCACCGGCCGGGACAAGATCATCAAGTTCGCCGGCTGCTACCACGGGCACGTCGACGCGCTGCTGGTCGCGGCCGGCTCGGGTGTCGCCACGTTGGCCAACCGTCCCGGATCCGGCATCTCGGCCGGCAGCATCCCCAGCAGCCCCGGCGTCACGGAGGCCACGGCCGCCGACACGATCGTGGTCCAGTACAACGACCGCGCCGGTGTCCGCGCGGCCTTCGCCGACCACGGCGACCGGATCGCCTGCGTGATCACCGAGGCCGCCGCCGGCAACATGGGCGTCATCCCGCCGGGGGTCGAGGACGGCGTCGGCTTCAACAGGTTCCTGGCCGACATCGCCCGGGAGCACGGTGCGCTGTTCATCTCCGACGAGGTGATGACGGGATTCCGGGTCAGCCGGTCCGGCCAGTACGGCCTGGACGGGGTCGAGCCGGATCTGATGACCTTCGGCAAGGTGATGGGCGGTGGCTTTCCGGCGGCGGCGTTCGGCGGTCGGGCCGATCTGATGCAGAGCCTGGCGCCGGTCGGGGGGGTCTACCAGGCCGGCACGCTGTCGGGGAACCCGATCGCGACCGCGGCCGGGCTGGCCACCCTGCGACTGGCCACGCCGGCGGTCTACGAGCATCTCGACCGGGTCTCCGGTCAGCTGCGCGACGAGGTCGCCGCCGCGCTGTCGGCCGCCGGCGTCCCCCATGTCATCCAGCGCTCCGGGAACTTGTTCAGCGTGTTCTTCGTAGGCCCTGACGTGACTGCCGTCCCGGACTTCGCCGTCGCCGCGACCCAGTCTGCCGACGCGTACGCCGCGTTCTTCCATTCGATGCTGGGTTCCGGCGTCTATCTGCCGCCCAGTGCGTTCGAGGCTTGGTTCTTGTCCGCGGCCCACCATGATGGAGCCATGGATCGGATTGTCAGTGCGTTGCCGGCGGCCGCCGATGCTGCGGCCCGGACCGGCGGCGGACGATGAGCACCCGGACGATCGTGCACCTGGTGCGGCACGGTGAGGTGCACAACCCCACCGGGCTGCTCTACGGCCGGCTGCCGGAGTATCACCTGTCCGACCTCGGCCGGGAGATGGCCCAGCGGGTCGCCGACGACCTGCGTGACCACGACATCGTGCACCTGCGCTGCTCCCCATTGGAGCGGGCGCAGGAGACGATCGCACCGCTGGCCGAGGCGCTCGGCCTGCCGGTGACCACCGACGGTCGGGTGATCGAGGCGGGGAATCAGCTCGAGGGCCGGCTCGTGACTCCCCTCAACCTGTTGAAGGGTGGGCCGAAGAGCTGGTGGCTGTTCCGGAACGTGTTGAAGCCGAGCTGGGGCGAGGCGTACAGCGACATCGCTGACCGGATGCGGCTGGCGATGAAGGACGCCGCAGCGGCCGCAACCGGCCACGAGGCGGTGATCGTCTCCCACCAACTGCCGATCTGGACGGCCCGCTGTGCCACCGAGGGTCGCCGGCTCGCGCACGATCCGCGTAAGCGGGAGTGCACACTGGCCAGCATCACCTCCTTCAGCTACATCGACGGCCGGATCAGCTCAGTCAGCTACCGCGAACCGGCGGCCGACCTGTTGCGTCCGCACCAGACCAAGAAGTTCGTCGCGGGTTCCTAGGGTGCCTGATCGACTGCGGAGGTCGCTGGCGGTCGTCGCGATCGCCGGCCTGTTGCTCGCCGGCTGCTCCCGTACCGGCGCCGATGAGCCGACCCGCAGCGCCGGACAGCAGGGCTACACCACCGGCACCGGCCGGGTGACGCTCATCGAGCCGGCCAACCGCAAGGCCTTACCGGTGGTCTCCGGACCGGCGCTCGGTGGCGACCAGACGGTGTCCACGGCCGACTACTCCGGTCAGGTGATCGTGCTCAACATCTGGGGATCCTGGTGCCCGCCGTGCCGGGCCGAAGCACCGGCGTTGCAGGCGGCCAGTCAGGAGACCAAGGACAAGGCCCAGTTCATCGGGATCACCGTCCGGGACAACGCGCCCGCCCAGGCCGAGGCGTTCGTCCGGGCCCAGGGCATCAGCTATCCGAGCATCTTCGACCCGACGGGCAAGGTGCTGCTGCCGCTGTCGGGGGAGTGGCCGCCCAGTGCGATCCCGTCGACGTTGATCATCGACAGCCAGGGCCGGCTGGCCGTCCGGGTGCTGGCCGAGGTCTCCAAGATCACTCTGGTCGACATGATCAACGATGTCGCGGACGGCAAGTAGATGACACCGGCGGACCTCGCCACCTGGGCCGAGGCCGCGGTCGGCGGCTCGATGGCACTGGCCCTGCCCGTGGCCTTGCTGGCCGGATTGGTGTCGTTCTTCTCGCCCTGCGTGGTGCCGCTGCTGCCCGGGTATCTCTCCTACGCCACCGGTCTGGGGGCGGCCGAGGTCGTCGAGGGCTCGAGCCGGCGGGGGCGGATGCTCGCGGGGGCGTCCCTGTTCGTGCTGGGGTTCGCGGTGATCTTCGTGATCACCGGGGTGGTGGCCGGTTCGGCCGGCCGCATGCTGGCCGAATACCGGGTGCTGATCAGCCGGGCCCTCGGGGTCGTGGTGATCATTCTCGGCTTGATCTTCGCCGGTGTGCTCCGGATCGGCCAGCGTGATCTTCGGCTGCACCGGGTGCCCGCGGTCGGAGTCGCGGCGGCGCCGCTGCTGGGAGTCGTCTTCGCCCTGGGCTGGACGCCGTGCCTGTCACCGACTCTCGGAGTGGTGGTCAACCTCGGCTTCACCGAGGGCACCGCGCTACGCGGCGGGCTGCTCGGCTTCGTGTACGCGCTCGGGCTGGGCATTCCCTTCGTGCTGGCCGGGCTGGCCTTCACCAAGATGGCGCGGGCCGTCGCCTTCCTGCGCCGGCGGCAGTTGTTGATCATGCGGATCGGCGGCTTCTCGATGGTGCTCGTCGGTCTGCTCCTGGTCACCGGAGCCTGGGACACGCTGACCGGCGTGCTGCGCCAGTGGGCCGCATCCTTCGAGACGGTGATCTGATGACGCAGACGCCGACCCGGGACGCACCTCCGGCACCCGAGGGTCCGCGGCCCGACCTGCCCCGGCTCGGTCTCGGCGGCGGTCTGCGCTTCCTGTGGACTCAGCTCAGTTCGATGCGGACCGCGCTGGTGCTGCTGTTCGCCCTGGCTCTGGCGGCGATCCCGGGCTCGCTGGTGCCGCAGCGGAAGGTCTCTCCGGTTCGGGTGTCGGAGTTCATCACCGCTCATCCGACGCTAGGTCCGATCTATGACCGGGTCGGCATGTTCGGCGTCTACACCTCGCCGTGGTTCTCCGCCATCTACCTGCTGCTGTTCGTCTCGCTGGTCGGCTGCATCATTCCGCGGGTCGCGGTCTACGGCCGCGCCGTCCGGGCCCGGCCCCCCAAGACCCCGCGGAACCTCACCCGACTGCCCGCGTACGCGACCGCCGAACTCGCCGATCCCACCGGCTCGGCCGACGGCGACGACGTGCTCGACCGGGCCGTCGAGATCCTCCAGGCCCAGCGCTATCGGGTCGATCGGCACGGGAGCAGTGTGGCCGCGGAACGCGGCTACCTGCGCGAGGCCGGCAATCTGGTCTTCCACATCAGCCTGCTCTTCGTCCTGCTCGGGGCCGCGATCGGCGGGCTCTGGGGCTTCCGCGGTACCAGTGTGGTGATCGTCGGGCAGGGCTTTGCCAACAACCTCACCCAGTACGACGACTTCTCCGCCGGTGCCGAGTTCGCCGACTCGGACCTGCATCCGTTCAGCGTGGTGGTGAAGAACTTCGACGTGAAGTTCGAGACGGGGCCGGTGCAGCGCGGCGCGGCCCGACTGTTCAAGGCCGACGTCGAGGTCACCGATCGCCCCGGTGCGCAGCCGCACGCCGAGACGCTCGAGGTCAACAAGCCGCTGAACATCGACGGCACGACGGTGCACCTGATCGGGCACGGGTACGCCGCGAACGTCACCGTCAAGGACGCCCAGGGCAACGTCGCCTTCTCCGGACCGGTCGTGATGCTGCCGCAGGACGGCAACTTCACCTCGGTCGGGGCTGATCAAGGTGCCCGACGCCCGGCCGGACCGGCTGGCGTTCGAGGCGTTCTTCTATCCCACCGCAGTGATCGACCAGCGGCGCGGACCGCAGTCGATCTTCCCCGATGCGCTGAATCCGGCGCTGTTCCTCAACGCCTGGGCGGGGCCGCCGAAGGTCGAGACCGGCCAGCCGGAGAACGTCTACTCCCTCGATCCGACCGGCCTGACCCAGTTGCGGGAGAAGAACGGCGAACCGGTCCGCTACGCGCTGAGCGTCGGCGACGGCGTCAACCTGCCCGACGGCCAGGGCTCGATCCAGTTGGACGGCTGGAGCCGCTGGGTCAAACTGCAGATCGGTGACGCACCCGGTGTGCCGATCTCGATCGGCGCCATCGGCTTCGCCGTCGCGGGGCTGTGCCTGTCGCTGTTCGTCCGGCCCCGGCGGGTGTGGGTCGCGGTGCGCACGCCGCGAGGGTGGTCCTAGGCTGGTGGAGGTCGGCGGCCTCGACCGCGCCGACGCGCGAGCCGGGCTGACCGAGGACGTCGATGAGCTGGCTCGGCAGCTTTCCCAACCGGGCAAGGAAGTGAGCAGGACGTGAACTACGGGTACTACTCGAGCCTGGCGCTGGTCACCTCGGTCGTCGTCTACATGCTCGCCATGTTCGCCCACGCCGCGGAATGGGCCTCAGCGCGCCGCGCTGCCGGCTGATGTGTCGGTCGAGGCCCGCGGAACTGGTCAGCGTGGGGTCGGAGCGGGTCGGCGCCGACGCTCGAGCCCGCGGCCGCCGCACCGGAGCGCTCCGACGCCCGGACCGAGCAGTTCGGCCGGATCGGTGTGGCACTGACGATGATCGGCTTCCTGCTCAGCGTCACCGGGGTGGTGATGCGTGGGCTCGCCGCCGGGCGCGCCCCGTGGGGCAACATGTTCGAGTTCACCACCAGCGCGATGGTCTTCGTCGTCGGCGGCGTACCTGATCATGGTGTGGCGGGCCGGGCTCCGCTGGCTCGGGCTGCCGGTCACCCTGCTGGCCGCGATCGGCAACGGCCTGGCCGTGACGGTCTTCTACGTCGCGGTCGCCCCGCTCGTACCCGCCCTGCACTCGGTGTGGTTCCTGATCCACATCATCGCCGCGGCGATCGCCGGGGCGGCGTTCAACATCGGCGGACTGATGTCGATCCTGTACCTGCTCAAGAAGCGGGCCGAGCGCCGCGGGCAGGTCGGCGGTTATCTCGCCCGGCTGCCCGAGCTCCGAGCCGGATCGACCTGATCGCGTACCGGTTCCACGCCTTCGCCTTCCCGCTGTGGACGTTCGCCGTGGCCGCCGGGGCGATCTGGGCCGAGTACGCCTGGGGCCGCTACTGGGGCTGGGACCCCAAGGAGACGTGGGCCCTGGTCACCTGGGTGATCTACGCCTGCTACCTGCACGCCCGCTCCACCGCCGGCTGGCGGGGTACCCGGGCGGCGGTGATCGCCATCGTCGGGCTCGCTTCGTTCTGGTTCAACTTCGTCGGCATCAATCTGCTGGTCTCCGGCCTGCACTCCTACGCCGGCGTCTGACCCGGGCCGCGCCTCGGCCAGGTTCCTGAGCCAGCGAGCGGAGGTGGGTCAGCGGAGTTCGCGCCAGGCGGCGAAGCCGCCGATGACGTCGGTGGCGCGATGGATACCCAGGTCCTGGAGGGCGGCGGCGGCAAGGCTGGAGGTGTAGCCCTCCTGGCAGAGCACGATCACCTCGAGGTCGTAGGCCGCGATCGGCAACCGCGCGTCGCAGGCGGGGTCGAAGCGCCACTCCAAGACGTTGCGCTCGATGATCAGGGCTCCGGCAATTCGCCCTCCGCCGCCCGTTGGGCGTCGGGTCGGATGTCCACCACGACCGCACCGGCGCCGTAATGGTTCCGGGCCTGTGCTGGGGTGAGCCTCAATAGGCGCCCCCGGGCCGATTCCAGCACTTGTTGGACGGTCCTGCGACCGGTGCTAGCCGTGGTGGCTGGCGGACTGAGAACGCTCACCAATTCAGTCCTACCAGCTGGGAATCAAACAAATGTAACAGTTCACCATGCCGCTCGTACACATTCATCTCAACCAGCGACGGCGCGTAGACGTGCAGACTGACCGCCGGCTCCAGCGATTGGTTGGTCACCTTGTGCACATGCTTGCTGCCGAATGGACGCAGCGTGCCCTCGGTCAGCTCGCGGGACTGCCGTACGACCCGCGGCGGACCGTCCGGACTCACCACGGCATGGTCCTCGGTCAGGGAGCCGCGGACCGTGATGAAGGCGCCCGCGCTGCCGCCGTGGTCGTGCCACTCGGTGCCCTGTCCGGGCACCCAGGTGAGCAGCCAGGCCTCGAAATCCGACTCCCGGGCCAGCCGGGCGTAGTAGCGAGAGATGGGGTCGTACGTCGATCAGCGGCTCCCAGAGCGTGGTCTGGGCCGCCAGCCGGGTGGCGATTTGGACGAGATTGACCGGTACGCGATTCTTCTTCGACATGACAGGGGTTCTTTCTTGGAGAGCGAATGTGACGCCGCGGCCGGACGGCGGCGGAGGCGGCGGGCCTGGTGGGCCCGCCAGGGACGCGATCAGCGCTGGTGCGCTGTCGCGTGAACACATTCGCGGACATGCCGCGCTCGCCGTGCGAAGCAGATCCAGGTGGATCCTGCTGTGCGATGCGGCGTTCACGTCTCGTCCTCAGCTGTCGATGTCCGGGGGCGCCGGTCGGATGCGCCCGTCAGTGAAGAGTATGGGCGAATGGCGGATTCCACAATCCCCTGTCTCACTATAGGGAATATAGACATGAGAAGGATGGCCAGGGTGAACCCGGTGGACGAGGTTCTGGCCCAACTCGATCGCTTGGCGGATGCCCAGACGGCGGAGATGCTGATGCCGGTTCTTCCAGGTGCGGCCGGGCGGCTACGGTGAGGGCGACACCTTCATCGGCATCAAGCTCAGCGTGCTGCGCGGCGTCGCGAAGCCCTACCTGCGCGAGCCGTACGAGTCCGACCGCTGGCTGCCGCTGCTGCAGAGCCCGGTCCACGAGCACCGCCAGTTGGCGCTGGTCGTGATGAGCGAGCGCGCCACTCGTAGCCGCCGGGGCGCCGGTGGGGAGCGCGAATCGGCGCAGATCTACGAGGAGTATCTCCCGCACCGGGCTTCGTGAACAACTGGGACCTGGTCGACCTCAGCGCCGGCCCGATCGTCGGCGGCCACCTCCTCGACCGGGACCGAGCGCCGCTCTTCCGGCTGGCTGGCTCGATCGGTGTTGTGGGAGCGGCGGATCGCCATCGTGGCCAGTCAGCACTTTCTCAAGGCCAAGGACTCGGCCGACCTGTACCGATTGGCCGAACTGTTGCTGCACGACCGTGAGGACCTGATGCACAAGGCGGTGGGCTGGTCATTGCGGGAAGCCGGCAAGCGGGTCGACCGGGACGAGCTTCGCGGCTTCCTCGATCGACATGCGGCAACCATGCCCAGAACGGCGCTGCGCTACGCGATCGAGCATTTCGATGCCGACGAGAGGCAGCACTACCTCGGTCTGCGGAAATCCCGGGGTCGCCGCATGACCGCGCGGTGTGAGCGACGTCCGGCTGCCGCGTTTCCCGTCGAGGGACGGGAAACCGAGGTGCGAGGGGGCGTTGATGGCCCGGTTTCGCATCGAGGGACGGGAAACCGAGGTGCGAGGGGGCGTTGACGCTCAGGGGCGTCGCCGGGTGCCGGGTGACATCACCGTCGACAGGTCGGGGGCGGTCAGGAAGTGCCGGTGTTCGGCGGCGAAGGCGGCCAGGATGCCCTTCTTGTTCCGGGTCCGTCCCGGGTGAGGAATGTCGTGGAACCGCTCGTTGAACGCGATCGCCGCGTCGGTCGCACGGTCCTTGAAGCCGCGGAGGCTGCTCGCCTCGACATGGAGCATTTCGGCCACCAACGCCATGTCGCCGGCGGCGTCGCGCAGCGCCCGCCAGATCCGCACCGAGGAGGCATCGGAGAGCAGGTTGTCGATCAGATGCGACCACTGCAGCCGACGCTGCCATGGGGTGGGGGTCGGGTTGATTCCGGCGCAGATCGATTCGCGATAGCGGACCAGGGTGCCCGGGTCGTTCTTGGTCTTGTCCATCAGGGCGGCGGCCTTGAACCAGTGCCGGGCCGCCGCGGCGTAGAGCGTTCGACCGCTCTCGGTGAACTGGCTGTAAGTGACGATCTGGGTCTTCGGGCGCTCGAGGTGCAGCCGCAGCAGTGCGGTCAGCCCGGTGCTCGTTTCCGAACTGAGATTGAAGTCGACGAACGCCAGATCCCACGTCAACTTGTGGCGCAGATAGTCGTTCAGCACGTCGATCGATCGAGCGACGGTCAGGTCGTCTCCGAACGCCCGCTCGAAGTTGGCCCGCTCGCCGGGCACGTCGTCGACCAGGAGCACCTGCCTGGTCATCACTGACATCTGGGTCTCATCGGGGGCATCAACCTTTGCTCGCTCAGTCGTGCGCCGGCACCCAACGAGCAGTCACCGTCTTGCCCTCCGGCTCCTGCACCAACGCGAGTGACCCGGAGAGTTCGACGAGTCGAGTTTCCAGGCGCGCAGAACTCGTGTCGGAAGTCTTCCACACCCCTGGAGCCATCGGGGGAGCGTCGTCGGTAACTGAGATCGACAGCTGCGGTCCCTCTTCGGTGATCAGCACGTGCACCGCCGCGGCCCCGGCGTTCAGGGCATTGCCCACCAGATCGTTCAGCACCAGTCGGGCCAGGTCCCGGTCGCCGGCGGACAACTGTCCGACGGTGACCTCGACCACGGCCTTGGCACCCACTGCGCGGGCCAGCGTCAGGACGGGGGCTTCGAGATTCTGCACGGTCGTCGAGCTGTCCCGGCCGAGCTGAGACAGGGTGAGCGTTTCCCGCAGTCGGCTGTTGGCCGACACCGCCAGCTCGTACAGCGACGGGGCGAGGTGCCGGATCTCGCGGGCCTGTTGCTCCAGCAGTCTCAGATGGGTGGACAGCGCGCCGTGCGTCTCGCTGATCACCAGTTCCCGACCAGCGTGCGATTCCTCCAGCACGAGTGCGGGGAGCGGCTTCATGATCAGATCGGTGTCGGAGATCCGCAGGCTGACGGTCAACGGGATCAGGGAGATCGCCAGCGCCGCCAGCCAGCCGTTCGGGCCCCAGTCCGCGGGCAGCGCGATGACACAGACCAGCAGCGCCACGATCGGGCCGGCGAACAGCCGGAAGATCTCGTGCCAGGCGGGTGGATTCGCCTCCTCCGGGTTGAACCAGGTGTGGTCGTTGAAGATCAACAACGCGGTGCTGACCAGGAACGACATGCCGGCGGCGAGCATGATCAATCGGGCCCACAGCGGATCGTCGACCGCCACCCAGGACGGGATGGCGATGAGCAGGAACGCTTCCGGGATCTCGATGTACGAGCCGAGCCCGAGCCGGTGCCGACCGTCGGTCTTGATCATGTTCCGCAGGTAGATCTTGGACAACCAGAATCTCGGCTGGGTGCCACGCCGCAGGTGCCGCTCGTTGGTCCAGAGGAGATAGCTGCCGAACGAGGCGATCAGGCAGAGCACGATCGCGAGCACACTGCGACGGCTGCCGATCGACAGCACGGCGACGACCGCCACGGCCGCGACCCGCAGCGACCAGGCTCGCATGGTGTAACTGCTCGAGCGGCGGAGCAACGCCAGATAGGCGATCCGATGACGCCGATGGCGGCTCAGCCGGCCGCCCAGGCTCCCGCCGCTCACGCGCCTTATGCTGCCCGCAAAGTCAGTGATGCGGCAAGCAGCCCGGTTCAGTGCCCTGCTGCTGCCGGCAAGGCAGCTTGGCGGAAGGCCGCGGATTTACTGGCACGATGGCCGGGTGGCAGTATTTCGACTTGTGCGTGATCGGTTCGGGATCGGGGAACTCGATCGTGGACGAGCGGTTCGGTGATCTCCGCGTCGCGCTGGTCGAAGGCGGCACGTTCGGCGGCACCTGCATCAACGTGGGTTGCATCCCGACCAAGATGCTGGTCTATCCGGCCGATCTTGCCCGGATGCCCGCAGAAGGCGCGCGGCTGGGCGTCGATCTTGGACTGCGTGGCGTTCGCTGGGCCGATATCCGGGACCGGGTCTTCGGGCGGATCGACGAGGTGTCCGCGAGCGGCCGGGCCTATCGCGAAGACAGCGACACGGTGACGCTGTTCACCGAGCATGCCCGATTCGTCGGGCCCAAGACGCTCGAGCTCGCGCGCTCCGGGACGATCACGGCCGATCGCTTCGTCATCGCCGCGGGCAGCCGTGCGGTGCTTCCAGACCTACCCGGTCTGGACTCGGTCGACCACCACACCTCCGACACCGTGATGCGGCTGCCCCAGCTGCCGGCATCGATGTTGATCATGGGCGGTGGCTACATCGCCGCCGAGTTCGCCCACATCTTCGCGGCGTACGGAACGGCGGTGACCGTGGTCAACCGGTCGGGCCTGATGCTCCGCAAGGAGGACCACGACATCGCCCAACGGTTCACCGAGCTGCTCGGCCACGCCGTCGACGTGCGGCTCAACACCAAGATCATCTCAGTCGAGCCCGGTCGGGATGGACTGATCCGGGCCCAGCTCAGCGACAGCGAGGAGCCGATCGAGACCGAGATCCTGCTGCTGGCGACCGGCCGGGCACCCAACGGTGACACGTTGCAACTGTCGGCCACCGGCGTCGACACCGACGACGACGGCTTCATCGTCGTCGATGATCATCAACAGACGACGGCCCCCGGGATCTTCGCGCTCGGCGATGTCTGCACCCGCCACCAGTTCAAACACGTGGCCAACCACGAAGCCCGGGTCGTGCAGCACAATCTCCTTCATCCGACCGAGATGATCGCCAGCGATCATCGCTACGTGCCGCATGCCGTGTTCTCCACGCCGCAGGTGGCGGCGGTCGGCCTCACCGAACGACAGGCCCGTGACCAGGGGATCGACTACCGGGTGGGATGGCAGGACTACGGAGACACCGCGTACGGCTGGGCCATGGAGGACGTCGACCATTTCGTCAAGATCATCACTGATGCCGCTTCGGACCTGATCGTCGGCGCTCACCTGATCGGGCCGCAGGCCTCTTCGCTGATCCAGCCGCTGATCCAGGCGATGAGCTTCGGACTGACCGCGCGGGACATGGCGCGCGGTCAGTACTGGATCCATCCCGCGATGGCTGAGGTGGTCGAGAACGCCCTGCTCACGCTCGAGGACGACTGAACGCCTGCCGGGTAGCCTCATCCCTCGCTAACGCGCGTTTTTGAGGCGGGTGATGGTCTTACGGACGCGCTCGGCGCGGGTTTCGGCTTTCTTGGCCTCGGCGATCCACCGGGCGTACTCCTGTCGGTGGCTGAAGGGCAGGGCGTCGTACGCGGCCTGGGCTTCCGGTTCGGCCGCCAGCGCCGCCGACAACTCCGGTGGGTCGACGGCGATGGCCTGCTCGTGCGCTTCCGGCTCCGCCTCGACCAGGTCGATCCGGACGATGTCGCCGGTGCTCGCCGCCGCCGCCCGCAACAGGTCCTTGCGCAGCCCGAGGATAGGACTTGCCGCCGTAGACCATCAGCCGCGTCCGGTACTCGACGCCGTTGACGTGGGCCAGGACCGGCACGCGCTTGGCCGAGAAGGTGGCCGCGATTTCCTTGGGCACGATGACCGCGTGACCGCCCTGACCGGCCGAGAGGACCTCCGCCGAGAAGGATTCCGTCACGGCGCGCCGGCGGTCACGGCTCGCGGCGGGAGTTGACCAGCTTCCAGGTGCCGGGCAGCAGGCCGGCGGCCGCGAGGATCTTGATCGCGTCGAAGATCAGGAACGGGATGACGCCCGCGGCCAGCGCGTTGGCCAGGCTCATCGGCACCAGGATCATCAGTCCGGCGACGCCGAACACGTAGATGATGAGGTTCCCCAGGGTCATCATGCCGATCGCCGGCAGTACCTTGCGGTCCGCACGGCGCTCGGCCAGCAGGCCCAGCACGTACGCGGCGACGACGAAGCCGACGATGTAGCCGAACGAACCGAAGGCCCAGCCGCTCCGGTGATCGCTGAACCACGGCACCCCGGCGACACCGGCCAGCAGGTAGAGCCCCATCGAGGCCGCGCCGCGCTTGCTACCGAGTGCGGCGCCGACCAGCAGCACCGAGAAGGTCTGGAGGGTGACCGGCACCGGCGTGAACGGGAGCGGGAAGGCGACCTGCGCGGTGAGGCCGACGAGTACCGCCCCGCCGACGACCAGCACGATGTTGCGGACCAGGCCGCCCGGAATGACGTCGGCCAGGGTCCGCGGGCCTATCGTGGCAATACTCGACATAGGGTTGTCCTCCAACCGATTAAGGCCCGGTACGGCAATCCACCGGTACTGCAGTCCGATGGGGCAATTCGGGACCGTTGCGCTCCCAACCCTAATGTTCGCACCGCTACCGCCGCCAGCACGTCTCGGCCCTGAAACCCCCGGATGAGGTCAGATGCGCGCAGCCCGCCCGACCCGTGGCCTCGCCGTGGTCATGGTCGCCTGCGCCGCGCTGGTCTCGTGCGGCGGCCGCCCACCGCTCACCCCGGAGCCACCCGCGGCCGGCGCACCCTCGCCGTCGAAGGAGCCGGTGAGCGCCAGTCCCACTCCGAGGTCAACCGTGTCACCGACGCCCAAGCCGACCAATACGTCCGCGCGCCCGGCCGCACCCTGCAGCGAACTCGCCGGTGAGTTGAGCGTCGCTCAACAAGTGGGCCAGCTGCTGATGGTCGGCGTCAGCTCGAGCGGCATCTCGGCAGCCGAGGCCGACATCCTGGCGCGAACCCGGACCGGCAGCGTGATCCTGCTCGGAAACTCCACCGCCGGTGCGACCGCGGTCCACCGAGTGGTCGGCCAGGTGCGCGACGCGACCCGGCGGCCACACGGCGTCAGGACCATGCTGGCCGCCGACCAGGAAGGCGGGCTGGTGCAACGGCTCAAGGGGCCCGGTTTCGTCACCATCCCGTCGGCGGTCGATCAGGCGGAGCAGTCCGATCGGCAGCTGAAGCGCCATGCGCGGCGCTGGGGCCGCGAGCTGAAGGCGGCCGGCATCGACGCCGATCTCGCCCCGGTCGCCGATCTGGTCCCGGCCGGCATGGAGAACGTCAACGCGCCGATCGGCCGGCTGCGGCGCGGCTATGGCAGCTCGCCCCGGGTCGTGGCGGCCAAGGTTGCGGCCTTCACCAAGGGCATGGACAGCGCCGGCATCATCACCGCCACCAAGCACTTCCCCGGACTCGGCCGGGTTCGCGGGAACACCGACTTCGAGCGCCGGGTGGTCGACGAAACGACCGTCCGGCACGATCCGGCGCTGGCCGGGTTCGAATCGGCGGTGGAATCGGGGGTCGACATGGTGATGATGTCATCGGCCTACTACAGCCGCATCGACGCCGACCACCGAGCGGCCTTCTCGGCCAAGATCATCGCCAAGATGGTGCGCAAGGATCTCGCGTTCACCGGCGTGGTGATCTCCGACGACCTCGCGGCGGCCGCGATGCGTGACCTGCCGCCCGGGCAGCGCGCCGTGCAATTCGTCAAGGCCGGCGGCGACCTGCTGATCGTCGGCGATCCGCAACTGGCCCCCTCGATGGCGAAGGCCCTGAGAGCCGAGGCCGAGGACAACCCTGAGTTCGCCGCCCAGGTCACGCGCAGTGCGACCCGGGTCCTGGCCATGAAGGCCAAGCGTGGCCTCGCCCCCTGCTGACCGCGAGGTTTGGTCCCGCGCCCGACGCTCCCCTGGGCCGTTTGCGCGCACAACGGACGAGACGGCCGCGATCTGGGCCGAAACCGGGCCGTACGCGCGCACAACGGACCAACGGCGCGGGAGGCGGCAGGAGGCCTGAAACGTGCCCTGAGCCTGTCGAAGGGCCGAGACGGGCCTTCGGCAGCTCAGCTCAGGCCGCGTGGTCTGCTCCCGGTCTGCTCAGCCCTCGACCCGGAGGTCCTTCAGGGCCTGGCGGGCGGGCTTGACCAGCTCGGAAACGGTGTCGGGGATCGAGGCGTAGTAGATGCCCGAACGGGTGTCGGCCGCCACGATGACCACGATCAACAGTTCGCCCTTGGTCCGCAGACCCGCGATGTCGAAGGAGAGCTGAGACTCGACGATCCAGGCGTCGTGACCCTCGACCGTGGTCTTCTCGTTGACCTTGACGTCGCTCTTGACCGGGTTGTTGCCGTAGAACCGGCCGAGGATGCATTTGACCACGATCTGTGAGCCCTGCTCCGGGGTGAAGAATCCGTCCCCGGCCTGGAGCTCACCGACCAACACCGACGCCACCCAGGACTGACCCGGCTGGTAGTTCGACTCGACGGTGTACTCCTGCTTGTGCACATCGCTGCCGAACGGGACCCGGGTGTCGATGTTCGGCGGGTCCCACGGGGAGCCCAGCATCGGGAACGAGAGCGGTCCACCGTGCACCCGACCGTCGGCGGGTGCCGGGCTGGATTCGGGCGTCTGGGACTTCTCCGCGGGGCAGACGTCCTGGGACGGCTGCCCGCCCGGCGAGCCGAGGATCCCGCCGTTGCCGTTGGTGACCGCACGGATCGCGATCACCGCGACGACCACGATCACCACGACGAGCACGGCTCCGACGATCCACCAGCCGACCGGTGACTTCTTCTGCTGGACCTGCTGGTAGTTCGCGTACGCCGAAGTCCCGCCGTACGCCGAACTGCCGAGCTGCCCGAACGGCTGACTCGGCTTACTCGGAGCGCCGACCAGGCCCTGCGAGGGTGGTACGCCGTTCGGGTGTGGGGAGGTGGCGGCTGACCAGGCCTTGCCGTCCCAGTATCGATACAGTCCCGGTCCGCCACCCGGATCGGGATACCAACCAGCCTGTGCCGCCACGGGGAGAGTTTATGCGCGCCTGCTGGAGGTCCGGGCGCCGCAAACCGGCGACCGGCGACCACCGGCCACCGTCGCCGGGCAGCCGATCAACCGAACCGGCCGGTGATGTAGTCCTCGGTGGCCTTCACATCGGGATTGGAGAAGATCTTCTCGGTCGACCCGATCTCGATCAGCTTGCCCGGCTTGCCCTGGGCGGCGAGGTTGAAGAACGCCGTCTGGTCGCTGACCCGGGCGGCCTGCTGCATGTTGTGCGTCACGATGACCACAGTGAAGGCTTCCTTCAGCTCACCGATCAGATCCTCGATGGCCAACGTGGAGATCGGGTCGAGGGCCGAGCACGGCTCGTCCATCAGCAGCACCTGCGGCTCGACGGCAATCGCCCGGGCGATGCACAGCCGTTGCTGCTGGCCACCGGAGAGCCCGATACCGGCCTTGCCGAGCCGGTCCTTGACCTCGTTCCACAGGTTGGCCGCCTGCAACGACCTCTCGACCGCCTCGGACAGCACCTTCTTGTTCTTGACCCCGTTCAGCCGCAGGCCAGACGCCACGTTGTCGAAGATCGACATCGCGGGGAACGGGTTCGGCCGCTGGAACACCATGCCGACGACCCGGCGGACGGCCACCGGGTCGACGCCCGGCCCGTAGAGGTCGGTCCCGTCGAGGGTGATGTTGCCCTTGACGTGGGCGCCCGGGATGACCTCGTGCATCCGGTTGAGCGTCCGCAGCACGGTGGACTTTCCGCAGCCGGACGGGCCGATGAAGGCCGTCACCGTACGCGGCTCCACGGTCATCGAGACATCCTCGACCGCATGGAAGCCGCCGTAGTAGATGTTCAGGTTGCGTGACGTCGATCCGCTTCGCCATGGCTTCTACTTCTCCTTCAGTTTGCTCGCCCGGGCGATGGCCCGGGCCAGCAGGTTGAGCAACATCACGATGATGATCAGGGTCAGGGCGGCGGCCCAGACCCGCTCGTAGCCGGGCAGGGTCGGCGCCGTGGTCCCGACCGGAGTTGATCATGGTCGGCAGCGCGCCCATGGTGTCGGAGAACGGGTTGAAGTTGATCCCGACCGCGTAGGACACCAGGATCAGCAGTGGCGCCGTCTCGCCCATCACCCGGGCCAGCCCGAGCATCACGCCGGTGGAGATGCCGCCGAAGGCGGTCGGGATGACCACCTTGACGATCGTCTTCCACTTCGGCACGCCGAGCGCGTACGACGCCTCGCGCAACGAGTCCGGCACCAGCTTGAGCATCTCCTCGGTCGATCGCAGCACCACCGGGAGCATCAGCAGCACCAGCGCCATGCCCACCGCGAACACGGAGCGTCCGGCGCCGAAGATGGTGATGAACAGGGCGTAGATGAACAGCGCGGCCACGATCGAGGGGATGCCGCTGAGGATGTCCACGGTGAAGCTGACCGCCCGGGCCACCTTGGTGCCGCGGGCGTACTCGATCAGCAGGATCGCCCCGAGGACGCCCAGCGGTACGGCGATCGCCGCGCAGATCAGCCCGATCTCGATCGTGCCGACGATGGCGTGGTACGCGCCGCCGCCCTCCTCGCCGTGGGGTGATGCCGCGCTGGCTCTGAGTCCACCACGTCGAGGTCAGGACGAGCGGCAACCCCTTGCTGATCACCGTGTAGAGCACCCAGACCAGTGGGATGACGGCGAGGACTGCGGCCACGACCACGTAGACGTACGCCAGGGCGTTCTTGATCGTCCGGGGGCCGCTGGGCCGCCGGAACGAGAGCGGCTTGGTGGTCGTCGGCCCGGTCGAAGCAACGGTCATGACTTCGCGTTCCCCTCTCGGAGATGACCCGGGCCAGCGCGTTCACCACGAAGGTGACGGCGAACAGCACCAGACCGGCGGCGATGTAGGCCCCGGTCTTGGACGGGGTGTCGAACTCGGCGGCGTTGTTCGCGATCTTGCTGGCGAAGGTCTCCCCGCCGGCGAAGATCGACGGACTGAAGTCGGATCCGGGGGCCGGTGTGGTCAGGATGATCATGACGGCGATGGTCTCGCCGAGGGCCCGGCCGAGGCCGAGCATCGAGGCACTGATCACGCCGGAACGGCCGTACGGCAGCACGGCGGTGCGGATCATCTCCCATCGGGTGGCGCCCAGCGCATACGCGGCCTCGACGTGGTCACGGGGGGTCTGGGCGAACACGTCCCGCGAGATCGCGGTGACGATCGGCAGGATCATGATGGCCAGCACCACCCCGGCCACGAAGACCGAACTCTTGACCGTGACACCGGGGGCGAAGAGCGGGATGAAGCCCAGATGGGCGATCAGCCAGTCGCCGACCGGGCTGAGGAACGGGCCGAGCACGGTCAGGCCCCAGAGGCCGAAGATGATCGACGGCACGGCGGCCAGCAGGTCGACGACGAAGGACAGCGGACCGGAGGCCCGCGGGTGCAGGTACTGGGTGAGGAACAGGGCGACGCCCACCGCCACCGGGACCGCGAGCACCATGGCCATCACCGCCGTCAGCGCTGTCGTCCAGAGCAGCCCGGCGATGCCGAAGTTCAGCTCGTCGCCGACGACGATCCAGTTGCGCGAGGTCAGGAAGTTGGCCGTGTTCTGCCGCAGGCTGGGTAGCGCCAGCCAGAGCAGGAACACGCCGACGAAGAGCACCAGCGCGACGATGACCACACCCGAGCCGCCGGCTATCCCGCGGAACACCCGGTCACCGACCTGGCTGATCTTGGCCAGCTTGACTCCGCTGCCGCGTTCCCGCACCGGGGCCGGTCTGGGGCGGCGTGGCGGGTGACGTTCGGCACCGGCGGGGTGTGCGTCGGCCCGTGGTGCCCCTCAGTGGGCGAGACGGCCGGGTCTTCCTCCGGCGTGTGCTCGAGCGTACGGGGTCTCGGCTCGCGCTCCGGGTCGATGGCCTCTGCCTCACTGGTCTCGGTTTGCGACATCATCCCTCCTCTCCCGACAATCCGCCAATGATCTGTGGAGGCTGTCGAAGCGCTGAGGTCGACGCTTCGACAGCCTCACCGGGCCGACGATCAGGAAATCGCCCCTGCGGCGGCCTGAACCTTGGTCAGCAGGCTGTCAGGCAGCGGGGCGTACCCGAGTTCCTCCAGCGCGCCCTGCGCGGTCTCCGAGGAGAAGTAGCCGAGGAAGTCCTTGACGATCGCGGTCTTCTCCGGGTCAAGACCCTTGCTGCAGACGATCTCGTAGGTGACCAGCAGGGCCGGGTACGCGCCGGCGGCGGTGTCGTTGTACTTCACCGACAGACTCAGGTCGTTGCCGGTGCCCTTGACCTCGGCCTCATCGACCGCCTTGCCGACCGACTCGGCGGTCAGCTCGACCGCCCCGTTGCCGTTGTCGATCTGAGCCATCTTGAGGTTGTTGGTCTTGGCGTAGCTCCACTCCATGTAGGAGATGGAGTTCTTGGTGCTGGTCACGCCCTCGGCCACGCCGGAGGACTTGTTCTTGCCCTCGCCGGTGCCCGTCCAGGCCTTCCCCGGCGCGTCCTTCCACGCGCCGTTGCCGGCGGCGGCGAGGAACTTGGTCGTGTTCTCCGTGGTGCCCGACTCGTCGGAGCGGAAGAAGACGGTGATCTTGTCGCTCGGCAGCGATACGCCCGGGTTCAGCTTGGCGATCTTGTCGTCGTTCCAGGTGGTGATGGTGCCGTTGAAGATCTCCGACAGCACCTCGGCGTTCAGGACCAGCTTGTCGAGCCCCTCCACGTTGTAGGCGAAGGCGATCGGGCCGACGACCATCGGCAGGTTCCACGCCGGGTTGCCCTGGCAGCGTTCCTTGGCCTTCTCGGTTTCGACCACGCCGTCGACCTCCTCGCTCTTCAGCGCGGAGTCCGAACCGGCGAAGTCGACCAGGCCGTTGTAGAACGACTTGATGCCGGCGCCGGAGCCGGTCGGGTTGTACTCGATGGTGGCCTTGTCGCCGCATTCGGCGCCGTAGGAGGCGATGGTCTCGGTGATGGCGTCGTTCTGGGCGCTCGATCCCTCGGCGGAGAGCTTGCCGGCCGGACAGGCGAGGCCCGAGGCGTTGGTCGAACCGCTCTCGCTCGAGGATCCGGTGGCGCTGGTGGGCGGATCGGAGCCGCAGGCGGCGAGGCTGATGGTGGCCAGAGCTGCCGCGGCGACGGCGAGGCTGGCTCGCGACGTCAGGAGCTTCATGGTCATGCGTGTCCTTCACAGGCTGAGGGGAACCGTTCCCCTGAGGTGAACCCGGGGGCACGATGCTCCCCGAGTGCGTCGGAAGGTGAATGTTCAATCCTCCCGACGGCCGAAATCTACGCAAGTCACGTGTCCTGATGGACCGCCGAAGGTGAACTCCAGGTGAACGATCGGGACGGTTCGGCGAGGCGTTGTCGAACTGTTTGCTCCGCGTTCAGCTTTCGATGTCCACTTCGATATCTGCACTGCCTAGCGTCGTGATCATGAACAAGACGTCATGGTTTCTCGACATCCCCACTCGGATGGTGGGAGCACGCCGGATCGGCGCCGGACATCCGGTCTACGTCACCGGCGAGATCGGCATCAACCACAACGGCGACCTCGACAACGCCCTCGCCCTGATCGACGCGGCCGCCGAGGCCGGCTGCGACGCGGTCAAGTTCCAGAAGCGCACGCCGCGAGATCTGCACCCCGCGCGACCAGTGGGACATCGAGCGCGACACGCCCTGGGGCCGGATGACCTACATCGACTACCGGCACCGGGTGGAGTTCGGCGACGACGAGTACGCGGCCATCGACGAGCACTGCCAAGCGCCGCGGCATCGACTGGTTCGCCTCGCCGTGGGACGTCGAGTCCGTCGACTTCCTGGAGCAGTTCGACGTCCCGGCGCACAAGGTGGCGTCGGCCTGCCTGACCGACGACGAGCTGCTGCGCGCGACTGCGCGCCACCGGCCGCACGGTCATCCTGTCGACCGGCATGTCGACGCTGCGGCAGATCCGGCACGCGGTCGAGGTGCTCGGCAGCGACAACATCCTGCTCTGCCACGCCACCGTCGACCTACCCGGCCCAGGCCGAGGAGCTCAACCTGCGCATGATCAACACCCTGCAGGGCGAGTTCCCGAACGTGCCGATCGGCTACTCCGGCCACGAGACCGGCCTGCAGACCACGCTCGCCGCGGTCGCCCTCGGCGCGGTCTTCGTCGAGCGGCACATCACCCTCGACCGCGCCATGTGGGGCTCCGACCAGGCCGCCTCGGTCGAGCCGCAGGGCCTGCAGCGCCTGGTCCGCGACATCCGGGTCATCATCGAGGCCGCTCGGCGACGGCGTCAAGAAGGTCTACGACGGCGAGCTGGGCCGCGATGAAGAAGCTGCGCCGGGTCCCCGGTGAGCTTCGCCGACGAGACCCAACTGGTGGCTTCGTGAGCCGCGCCGGTGCGCTCGCCCTGGTCGAGAGCCCCGCCCAGCTCCTCAACGTGATCGAGCTCGGATTCGCCGACCCCGAGCTCGGCGCGATGCCGATCGCGGTGCTCGCCCCGACGGCCGGTCCGACCCGGAACCAACTGCGGGCCACGATGGCGCTGGCCCGGCAGGCCGGCCACGAGGTGACCTGGCACGAGCCGCGGATCGGCGGGGCAAGCGTGGCCCGCACCATCCGGGCCCTGGCCGGCGAGCTCGCCGGCGTCGAGCGGCTGGTGGTCGGCGACCCGTTCTCCGGGGTGATCCAGGTGATCATCAGCATCAGCCGGTCCGATGAGGTGACGATCGTCGACGACGGCACGGCCACGTTGGAGTTCGCCCGGCAGTGGGCCTGCGGTGAGCACCTCTCCGCGCTGGCATCAGGTCGCGACCCCGCACCAACGTCGCCACATCGCGAACCTGGCGCGGGACCAGATCGCGGGCTGCGGCCCGCCGCCGGCTGTCGCCGACAGTCGGCTGCCAGCTCCGGTTGTTCACCTGCATGCCGATCGACCTGCCGAAGGTCGAGGTCCTGCGCAACGACTATGCCTGGGTCCGGGACCGGTACGGCTCGCCCGAGATCCGGCCTGAAACCGACCTTGTCGGTACCTCGCTGGTCGAGTCCGGGGTGCTGCAGGCCGAGGCCTATCTCACCGGCGTCGAAACCCTGGTCGCGACCAGTCGAGCACGCCGCTATTTCGCCCACCGCAAGGAGGCCGACTGGAAGCTCGACCTGGTGGCCCGGATGGGCGTGGAGATCGTTCGGCCCGACCTGCCGCTGGAGCTCGTGGCCAGACGGGGTCCCACCGGCCGGCGCGTTCTGAGCTTCGCCTCGACGGTCGTCCACACCCTTCCGGTCGTCCTGGCCGGCACCGGCGTCGAGGTGGTCGTCTGCGAGATCGGGTCCGGCTGGTACTCGCCGCTGGTCAACCGGCACGCCGACCAGTTCCTGGGCAACGTCAGCGCATCGGCGCGGCGGAGCCACGGCCTGGCCGCGGTGGCGAGTTGATCACGGCGATCATCCCCGCCCGTGGCGGCTCGAAGGGCGTACCCGGCAAGAATCTCCGTCGGGTCGGCGGCCGCAGCCTGGTCGCCCGGGCCGGTCGACGCCTGCCTGCGGACCCGGTCCATCGACGCCGTCTACGTGAGCACCGACAATCAGCAGATCGCGTCCGCAGCGGCGGCGGCCGGAGCCGGGTGATTCTTCGGCCCGACGAGCTGGCCGACGACCTGGCGTCATCGGAATCGGTGCTGCTGCACGCGCTCGACCACCTCGTCGAGCGGCCGGACATCGTCGTCTTCGTCCAGTGCACCAGTCCGTTCATCGCGCCCGAGCGACCTCGACCGCGGAGTCGATCTCGTCGCCGACCGGCGCAGCGGACTCGGTGTTCTCCGCGGTGCCGACGTATGAGTTCCTCTGGCGGGCCTCCAGCGACGGGCTGGTCAGCGGACAGAACCACGACGCCGCGCGCCGGCCGCGGCGCCAGGACCGCGAGCCCGACTACCGCGAGACCGGTGCGTTCTACGTGCTGGACGGGCCGGGCTTCCGGGCGGCGCGGCACCGGTTCTTCGGCCGGACCGCGGTCGTGGAGGTCGGCGAGATGACCGCGGTCGAGATCGATCATGAAGACGACCTGATCCTCGCCCAGGCGCTCGCCGCCACCATTGATCAGCCGGCCGCGGTGGACATCGACGTGCTGATCACCGACTTCGACGGCGTGCACACCGACGATGCCGCGTACGTCGACCAGAACGGCCGCGAGTCGGTGCGGGTCAGCCGTTCCGACGGGCTCGGCATCGAACGGCTGCGGCAGGCCGGCGTGGCCGATGCTGATCGTCTCGAAGGAGACCAACCCGGTGGTCCGGGTCCGCGCAGCCAAGCTGGGGGTCGAGGTGCTGCACGGGGTGGAGCACAAGGCCGAGGTGGTCCGCGACTGGCTGGCCGCCAAGGGAATCCCGGCCAGTCGGGCCGGCTATCTCGGCAACGATCTCAACGACCTCGGTCCGATGGCGCTGGTGGCCTGGCCGGTCGCGGTGGCCGACGCCCAGCCCGCCGTCCGGAGTGCCGCCCGTCTGGTGCTGTCCCGAGCCGGAGGTCACGGCGCAGTCCGCGAACTATGCGAGTTGATCTTGCGGCACCGCGCCGCAGCAAGCCCGCAACGCACGAAGTCGGAGCCGGCCGGCTCTGAGCCGGCAGCAGCAGCCGGACGCGCCGGCGTACGCGTGTCGGCCGGGAGCCGGTAGGTCCGCGTACCGGCAGTCCGCCGGCTGCGCGGCGGGCCAGCAGACTCGTCGAGCTGGTCGAGCCAGTCGTTGTCGGCGTCGGCATGGAAGTAGTTGGCCTCCAGCCAGGCGGAGTCCGGCGTGTTGATCATGTCGGACCGCGAGGTCGTCGAGCGTGCCCAGGCAGCCGGAGCCGTCGAAGACGGTGTTGATCATGTCGGCCGACACGCCGAAGTCGGAGATGATCAAGGTCGGCAGCCCGACCGCCATGGCCTCGAGTGCCGCCGTCGAGGACACGGTGACCAGCGCCCGGGCGTTGCCAGGGCCTCGTCCATCGAGCCGCGAGAATGCCGACGGCCGAGGGAGCGATCCGGCCCTGGGCGGCCAGGTCGGCGCAGCAGCAGCGGGTACGGCCACTGCTCGTGGTGGGTCTGCTGCTCCTCCTCGACCGCGCGCAACTTGACCACGGCCGGAGCGGCGTCGGCCAGGGCCAGCAGGATCTGCTCCCGATCGCTGCGTCGGCTCGGCACCTTGGCCTGCGCGGCGAAGACGACTGGTCCCGGCACGCTGGTGATCGTCGGCGACCCGGCGGCTCGGAAGGAACGGCAACGACGCGAGGCCGAAGATCAGCTCCGGCCATGTCGAGTCGGCGAGTCGGGTGAACTCGGCGATCTCGCGATGGCTGTGCAGCAGGAAGAGGTCGCAGCCGGCCCGGGCCCAGACGGCTCGGCCGGTGGCCGGGATGCTGATCCCCGGCAGGCCGGTGACCAGGACCGGACGGGTGCGCCCGCGGAACAGCCGGTCGGCGGCGACCGACGCGACGACCGGACCGGTGCAGGCGAGCAGGACGACGTCCGGTCGCTCGAGTCGGAGCCGGTCGATCACCGACGCGTACGACAGCACCTCGACCCGTTCGCCGGCCGCCGCCTGGATCTGCGCGGCCGACGGGCGGACCGGGCTGTCGATCACGACCTGGGTGGTGCGCCAGCGGGCGGGCATCGCCCGCAGGGTCGCCACGCTCCACTTCAGGTACGAGTCGGAGTCCGCCACGGCCATGACCACCGGGCGGCGGCTCCGCGCTGGGTGCTCAACCACGGTCGACGAACCTAGGCGTCGAGGATGGCCGGCCGATGAACAGCGGATGAACCCTGCCGCACCGAACAGCCCGGTGAATTTGACCGCGTAGTCCCGGCCAAATTCACCGGGTTGTCGACGACTGTCGCTTCAGGCCTGGGGGCGGTGTCGTTCCAGCGCGTGTACCTCGCCGTCGGCGGTCAGATGGGCGACCAGGAATTCGCCGGTCACCAGGGTGGTCGGCGCCATCTCGAGGGCGTCGAGGATGTGCGGGCAGCACGGGTCGGTGCACGCAGATCACGGTCGGCTCACCGCTGGTCACGCGTCGCGGTGCGCAGCTTCTTGATCAGCCGGGCCACGCCTTTGGGATCGTCCTCACCGACCTCCTCGGTCAATTGGCCGTACGACTCGACGCGGATCTTCTCGGCCGCGGCGTAAGGCTGCACCGTGCTCAAGCACCGGGTCGAGGTGGAACTGATCAACCGCCGAACGCCGTACGCCGACAGCATCGGGATCAGCAGCCTCGCCTGCCGCCGCCCGCGGGCGTTGATCGGCCGGGCCGTATCCTTGCGCGACCAGTCCTTGCGATCCATCGCCTTCGCGTGCCGGACGATGATCAACGGTGTCGTCTCGCGGCTGGTCGAGGAACTGCCGCACCAGGAAATGATCCTGGGAGTAGGTGAGCTTGGTCATCGCCGTCCGGATCGGCAGCCAGCAGACGTCGTCGACCTCGGCGTCGCCGGGGCGCGGCACCGAGGAGAGCATCACGCCGCCCCACCAGCTCACCTGCTTGAGACCGGCTTTGCCGGCCTCGTAGGTGATCTGGTCCAGCGGGACGCCGAGCCGGATGGTGACTCCGGTCTCCTCCAGCACCTCACGGACGGCGCAGACCGGGATGGATTCGCCGGCTTCGAGCTTTCCCTTCGGCAGCGACCAGTCGTTGTAGCGCTTGCGATGGATCAGCACTACCTCGGTGCCGCGGATCGGATCCTCCCGGGACACGACGGCGCCGCCCGCGAGCACGGGACGGCTGAACCGTGCCCCGGGGCTGACCGAGGTCTTGGCGGGCATGGTGGGGCTACTTCGTGCCAGCTCGACGCCGGCTCTTGGCGTTGATCAGGTAGTCCTGCATGTCGAGCAGCGGCCGACCTTGATCATCGGTGGTGTAGGCGATCCAGGTGCCGTCCGGTTGCAGCTTCCACGACGCGGTGCCCTTGTCGAAGGCCATCTCGAAGAGTTCGGTGATCTCGGTGATATGCGCCGGATTGGTGATCGCGGCGAGCACCTCGACGCGGCGGTCGAGGTTGCGGTGCATGAGGTCGGCCGACCCGATCCCGACTGTGGGCTGCCCCGCGTTGGCGAACCAGAACAGCCGGCTGTGTTCCAGGAATCGGCCCAGGATGCTGCGCACCCGGATGTTCTCGCTGAGCCCGGGCATTCCGGGCCGGATCGTGCAGATCCCGCGCACCCACAGATCGACCGGAACCCCGGCTTGGGAGGCCCGGTAGAGCGCGTCGCTGATCGTCTCGTCGACCAGCGAGTTGACCTTGATCCTGATTCCCGCCGCCCGACCGGCCCGGTGGTGGGCGATCTCGCCGTCGATCTGGGCGAGCAGCCCGATCCGAACGCCGTGGGGTGCGACGAGCAGCCGCCGGTACTGGGTTTCCTGCGACATCCCGGACAGGTGGTTGAAGAGGCGTCCGACATCCTCGGTGATCACCGGATTGGCCGTCAGCAGACCCATGTCCTCGTACTGCCGCGCGGTCTTGGGGTTGTAGTTGCCGGTGCCGATGTGGGCGTAACGGCGCAGACCGTCCGGCTCGTCGCGGACCACCAGGGACAGCTTGCAGTGGGTCTTCAGGCCGAGCAGCCCGTAGACCACGTGGCAGCCGTGGCGTTCCAGCCGCCGGGCCCAGGCGATGTTCGCCTGCTCGTCGAACCGGGCCTTGATCTCCACCAACGCCAGCACCTGCTTGCCGGCCTCTGCGGCCTCGATCAGCGCATCGACGATGGGCGAGTCGCCGGAGGTGCGATAGAGCGTCTGCTTGATCGCGAGCACCTGCGGGTCGTCGGCCGCCTGCTCGATGAACCGCTGCACGCTGGTGGCGAACGAGTCGTACGGGTGGTGCAGCAGCACGTCCCGCTGCTTGAGGGCGGCGAACATGTCGGCCGGCTGCGCCGTCTCCACCTCGGCCAGATGCGGGTGGGTGGAGGGCAGGAACGTCGGGTACTTCAACTCGGCGCGGTCGATATCGGCCAGCGAGAAGAGCCCACGCAGGTCGAGCGGACCGGGAACCTTGAACACCTCCCGCTCGCTGATGTCCAGCTCGCTGACCAGCAGTTCGAGCATCTTGGGGTCGATGTCGTCGTTGACCTCCAGCCGAACCGGCGGCCGCCCGACCTTGCGCCGCAGCAGCTCCTTCTCCAGCGCCAGCAGCAGATTCTCGGCGTCGTCCTCCTCGACCTCGACGTCCTCGTTGCGGGTGACCCGGAACGTGTGGTGCTGGACGACCTGCATGCCGCTGAACAACTGGTCGAGGTGTCGCGCGATGACGTCCTCCAGCGCGACGTAGCGGCCCTCGGCCAGCGGGATGAAGCGCGACAGCACGCTCGGGACCTTGACCCGGGCGAACTGCCGGATCCCGGTCTCAGGGTTTCGGACCAGCACGGCGAGGTTGATCGAGAGGCCGGAGATGTAGGGGAACGGGTGCGACGGGTCGACGGCCAGCGGGGTCAGCACCGGGAAGATCCGCTCCGCGAACAGGTCGTCCATCCGGTCCTGCTCCTCCGCGGTGAGCTCCTCCCAGCTCAGGATCTCGATGCCCTGCTCGGCCAGCTGGGATGACTGGAAGACGCGCGCCTGCTGGTACCAGTTCCGGGTGGCGCAGGATGCCGGGCTGCGGGGTCACGCTAGGGGGGCAACTCGGGCCGGATCGTCGACCTGGAAGACGCGCGCCTGCTCGGTCGACCAGCTCCCGGGTGCGGGTCAGGATCGCCGAGTGCACCTCGCGCGGCATCAGACCCGCTCAGCGTCGGCACGGCAACCCCGGCCGCGATCCGGCGCTTCAGTCCGGCAACCCGGACCATGTAGAACTCATCGAGGTTGGACGCGAAGATCGCCAGGAACTTGGCCCGCTCGAGCAGCGGCACCCGCAACCGGTCCTTGGCCAGGTCGAGGACCCGGTTGTTGAAGGCCAGCCAGGACAGCTCGCGGTCGAGGAACCGGTCGATGGGCAGCTCCGGGAGCGAGACCGGCTCCTCGGACACGATCTGGTCGACCGCTGCGGTGTCGACTGCTTCCATCGCCTGCTCCTGCGTACGCCGTGCGCGGATGGGTGGGTGGGGTTCGAGCCGTGCTGAGGTCATGCTTTCGCCGAATCAGCCAGCCGCGTACATCACATCACGGCTGGCCGGGGTGAAGCCATAGGCCCGGTAGAGACCGACGGCGCCGGGATTGTCGGCCTCGACGTAGAGCTCGACCGTGGTGTTGCCCCGGTCGCGAAGATGGCGCAGGCCGGTCAGCAGCAGCGCCTTTCCCAGCCCCCGGCCGGCCGCGCCGGGACCGACGCCGAGCACGTAGACCTCGCCGAGATGATCTTGGTGCTGCTTGGTCCAGTGGAAGCCCAGCAGATCGTCGCCGCGGGTGGCGACAAAGAACCCGTCCGGGTCGAACCACGGCTCCGCCATCCGATCGTCAAGATCATCCCGGGTGATCGAACCCTGCTCAGGATGATCGGCGAAGGCCGCGGCGTTGACCGCGAGCCAGGCATTCTCGTCCTGGCCCGGGCGAAAGGTCCTGATCGTGAGGCCGGCCGGCACCTCCGGCTCGGGCAGGTCGTCGCCGAGCTCGCGCTTCATGATCAACAGTGTGCGTCGGGCCACCAGGCCGGCCCGGGCGGCGAGCGCGTGCGCGGCGGGGGAGTCGCCCACCGCCCAGACCTGCAGCGGGTGATCGGCTCGGGCCAGCAGCGCGGTGACGAGCTGGCGGGCGATGCCACGCCGCCGGTACCGGGGGTCGACCACCAGCTGGCCGACCGACGCGTCGGGCGCATTCTCCAACTGCGCGTAGCCGGCCAGTGTTCGGTCGAGGTGGATCAGCAGGTGGACGACGCTCGGCCGCTCATGCCGCAACCGCAGGAGTGCGGCCTCGTTGAGCGGCTCGACCCCGTCGGTCGCTGCGGCCGCCGTCGCGAGCCGGCGGACCGCGTCGGCCTGCTCGGCGGACAGAGCTGCGGTGGACAGGGGGGTGACGGTCTCGGCGTCATTCGACTGGGCGGCGACGGTCTCGACAGGCGGATCCGGGGACATGCACACCACGCTAACGTCGCCGGTTCGCCGGCCGGGCACTTCTATGCTGTTGGGCATGCGCGATGCGGACTACGAGCCTGATCAGATTGCGGCGTACGGGGCGAGCGAGCAGCCGGCGATCGCCGCGCGGATGGCCCCACACCTGCGGATGACGGTGATCGGGACGGGATGCGCGCTGCTGGCCGTCATCGCCGCCGCAGGCGCCGTCGTGCTGTTCCCGAGCTTCTCGGCCGACGATCCAGGTGTCGGCTGGGCGATCACCTCGCTAGCGGCCGCGCTGCTGATGCTGGCGATCTGCGTCATCCAGGTCCTGGTATGGCGCCGCGCGATGGCGTCCTGGCGCGGACAGCGGATTCAGGATCTGCACGGTGAGGCACGGCTGTCCTGGATCGCCCACCTGGCGTCGTACGCCGTGGCGCTGGTCGGCCTGTTCGGCTGCATGGCGGCCAGTGCCGACGCCGGCTGGTCGTCGAACTCGGCCGTGCTGCTCGGCCTGGCCCTGCTGCTGATCCTCGCCGCCCAGGTGCTGGCCGGCGTGCAGTACCTGCGACCGAGCGGCCCGCCCGGCACCCTGCCCGCCCACATGCGCCGCCTGATCGAGCGCGCGCAGCAGAGAGAAGATCGGCAGACCGGACCCTAAGAAACCTCGATCGGGGTCACGAAGCGGTAGCCGACGTTGCGCACCGTGCCGATCACCGACTCGTACTCGGGACCGAGCTTGGCCCGGAGCCGGCGGACGTGCACGTCGACCGTGCGGGTGCCGCCGTAGTAGTCGTAGCCCCAGACGTCGCTCAGCAGTTGCTGACGGCTGAACACCCGGCCCGGATGCTGCGCCAGGTACTTGAGCAGTTCGAACTCGGTGTAGGTCAGATCGAGCTGTACGCCGTTGAGCTTCGCGCTGTAGCCGGCTTCGTCGATCACGATGTTCCCGGACTGGATCAGCGGGTCCACACCGGCCGAGGCCGACGGGGTCATGGCCAGCCGGATGCGCACATCGACCTCGGCGGGGCCGGCCGTGGCCAGCAGCAGGTCGTCGAAACCCCAGTCGGACGACAGGGCGGCCAGGCCGCCTTCACTGGCGATCACCAGCAGCGGGGATTCCTTCCCGGTCGTTTCGATCAGCCGGCACAGCGAACGGGCGCCGACCAGATCGCGTCGGGCATCGAGCAGGATGACGTCGGCGGACGGCGCGTCGAGCAACGCGGTCGCCTCGGCCTGGGCGACCTTCACCTGGTGCGGAAGCAGTTCGAGCGCAGGAAGGATCTCAGCGGACGCATGCATATCGTTGGTCAAGAGCAGCAAGGTGGCCATTCTGGTCTCCTCAGAGCTTTCGGGGGGTTGGAGTGCAGCGTTGCAAGGGGTCTACCCGCCCACCTGAGAGCGGGCTGAAGACAAGGCAGAGACTACTGCAATGGCGTCCATTTCCCTTCATTACTGGGCGGGGGCTCGGGCCGCGGCCGGGTTCGACCAGGAGGTGATCGAGGCGGAAACCGTCGCGGCCGCGCTCCAGCGAGCCGCTGAGGAGCACGACGATCGGCACTTCGAACGGGTGCTGCGCGCGAGTTCCCTGCTCATCGACGGGTTGACAGCGCACCCGGCTGATCTGGAGCGGTTGCGGGTCCAGCCCGTGCGGGTCGAGATCCTGCCGCCCTTCGCCGGCGGGGCTTAGATGACCCTGACCTGCCCCTCGGCAGATTCAGGACCCAGGCCGTCTTGTCCAGAATATGGACGCTAGTCTTGTCATCTGAGATCGGCGCTTGGGGGGCTGAGCGGCCCGCACTTAGTCTTGCCGCGTGACAACTCCGCATGCGTGGACGCCGCCGCTCGTTCGCCGCCGCGCGGTCGACCACGGCCGCATGGGGTCGTCATTGTGTCCGTCGCCTCGAATGTCGTGAGGCGGCCCGCCAAGTCGGGTTTTGCCCTGCGTTCGAGCGTGAGACGACGCTGCTCATAAGCCATCGTCGTAGGCCCGACGCGCACCTCAGGTTCGGATGCCGAGCCACAACACACCACAGGAGTAACCAGAACATGAGCAGGCAAGAAGTACTCGTCGACGCTGACTGGGTTGCCGAGCATGGCACCGACGACAACGTCGTCCTCGTCGAGGTCGACGAGGACACGACCGCGTACGACGGCGGCCACATCGAGGGCGCCATCAAACTGGACTGGAAGACCGACCTGCAGGACCCCGTCCGCCGCGACTTCGTCGAACAAGGAGCAGTTCGAGGAGCTGCTGTCCGAGCGCGGCGTCAGCAACGACGACACCGTCGTGCTCTACGGCGGCAACAACAACTGGTTCGCGGCCTACGCCTACTGGTACTTCAAGCTGTACGGCCACGAGAAGGCCCTGCTGCTCGACGGCGGTCGCAAGAAGTGGGAGCTCGATGCTCGCGAGCTGACCGCGGAGCGTGACCCGCGCCGGCGACCAGTACACCGCGCAGGAGCCCAACCTCGACATCCGCGCCTTCCGCGACGAGGTCATCAACGCCATCGGCAGCAAGAGCCTGGTCGACGTGCGCAGCCCCGACGAGTACGCCGGCCGGCTGCTCGCCCCGGCGCACCTGCCGCAGGAGCAGGCGCAGCGCGGCGGCCACATCCCGACGGCGATCAACGTGCCGTGGAGCAAGGCGGCCAACGACGACGGCACGTTCAAGTGCGACGACGAGCTGCAAGGAGCTGTACAGCAACGCCGGGCTCGAACTGGGACAACGACATCATCGCCTACTGCCGGATCGGCGAGCGCAGCGCGCACACCTGGTTCGTGCTGCACGAGATCCTCGACCAGAAGAACGTCAAGAACTACGACGGCTCCTGGACCGAGTACGGCTCGCTGGTCGGTGTTCCGGTAGCCGTCGGCGACGAGCCCGGCGACATCTGAGCGCGCCGGTTAAGGAGAACAGACATGTGCGGAGCAACGAAAGGCGGCCTCAGCGTCGCCGGGATCGACGTGACCAAGGAAGCAGTGATCCAGGGCCGGGTGCTGCGGCGGCGGTGAGCCGGTCGTTCGGCGCATACGTGCGACTGCTGGACTCGACCGGTGAATTCACCGCCGAGGTGCCGACCTCGGCGACCGGTCATTTCCGGTTCTTCGCCGGCGACGGCAACTGGACGCTGCGAACGCTGGCGCCCGGCGCGTCGGTGGACCGCAACGTGGTCGCCGCGCGGGGCACGGTGGTGGAGATCGACGTCGATCTCGAAGCCGCCTGATCACTTATCGGAGGCAGGGAGGTGGGGCTCGCTCCGCCGCCCTGCCTCCGGCTTGTTCTGTTCCACAATTGTCATTGTTGGCGCGTTAATGTGAGTAGCCATGCCCAAGACCACTGGTGACCCGTTCGATCCGGGGACCGATCCCGGTCGGCCGCACCCGTACGAGTCGCTCTATCGAGCGCCGGCCGGTGCCTCCGGGCAACCGTCGCGCCCGACGCCCCGGCACTTCGAGCCGGCGCTCTCACCGCCCGAAGGCGCGGGCGACAGTTTCGGCTGGCTGTTCCGTGAGGAACCGAGCGCACCCGAGGTGCCGGCCCGCCCGCCCTCTTCGGCCGACATCCCGACGGTGGAGCGACCCCCTGCTCCGGTCGATTCTGCGCCGATCGATTCTGTGCCGGTCGATTCTGTGCCGGTCGCACCGGTGCCGGCGAAGCGTCGGCGCGGGCTGTCCGTCGTGATGCTGGTGCTCATGCTCGCGATGATCGCCGGCGCCGGTGCCGGCGCGGTCGCCCTGCTGAATCGGTCGCAGGCTGCTCAATCCGCCGCCGACGCGCCGCAGGCGAAGACGGACGGCCCATACGCCGGCGCGATCAGCGCGGTGATGCCGGCGCAGGCTTCGGCCGACTGCCAGGCGCCGCCGGCCCGCGACGATGCCGGCAATGTGGTGAGCTACGCCGCCGCTGAGCTGTACGACACCGACCTGAGCACAGCCTGGCGGTGTGACGGCTCGGCGGTCGGCCAGACGGTCACCTTCGTGCTGCCCCCGAACACCGAGATCGCCGAGGTCGGACTGGTCAACGGGTATGCGAAGGTCGATCCGACCAGCGGCGCCGTCCGATACCCGGAGTACCGCCGAATCACCGAGGTGAACTGGACGTTCGATGACGGCACGAGCGTGCCGCAGTCGCTGACCGACGGCTCTCAGACCGTTCAGCGCCTGCGAATCCCCACCGAGACCTCCGGAACCGTGCGGCTGACGATCCAGGCGACCACCGTGCCCGGCTCGACCGCGGCCACCCGCGACGCCGCGCTGATCTCCGAAGTCACCTTCGGCTCTGCCGGCTGAGCGACCCGCTGCGAGTGCCGGCCGGTCCTGACGGGGGCCGTTTGGTCCGTTGTGCGCGCAGACGGCCGGGAAATCGGCGGATCTCGGCCGATCTGGTCCGCTGTGCGCGCAAACGCTCCGCGGAAGTCAGGCTCGGGCAGCGATTCACGAATCGAGGATCAGGGTGACGGGTCCGTCATTGGTCGAGGTGACCTGCATGTCGGCCCCGAACATTCCGGTTTCGACGTCGGCGCCGAGGGCACGAAGAGCAGCGACGAACGCGTCGACCAGCGGTTCGCTGACCGGTCGAGGTGCTGCCGCGCTCCAGGAGGGGCGGCGACCCTTCCGGGTGTCCGCGTACAGCGTGAACTGGCTGATCACCAGCAGCGGTGCGCTGTCTTGTTCGCACGAGCGCTCACCGCGCAGGATGCGCAGGGACCAGATCTTCTGGGCAAGCTGACCGGCGATCGCCTCGGTGTCGTGGTGGGTCACGCCGACGAAGATCAGCAACCCCGGGCGGTCGATGGCGCCGACCACCTGACCACCGACCTCGACCCGGGCCGAGGACACCCGCTGGGCGACGATCCGCATCAGGCTTCTGTCAGGTCGCGACAGTAGGCCTCCACCTCGACCTCGATCAGATGGTCGGGGTCGGCCAGCCCGCTGACCTGCACCATGGTCGCGACCGGCGGCTCCGTCCCGAACAGTTCCTGGTGGGCCCGGCCGATCTCGGCCTGGTGGGCGATGTCGGTGACGTACATCCGAGTGCGGACAACCTGGTGGGCCGGCACACCGACAGCCCGCAACGCATCCAGCGCGATGCCGAACGCGGCCCGCGCCTGGCGGTACGGATCGCCAGGATGCAGCACGCCGTCGGGCCCGGTCGCGGTGGTGCCCGCGGTCATCGCCCAGCCGCCCGCCCGCACCACCCGGCAGTAGCCGTACGCCTGCTCCCATGGCGCGGTGCCCGGAAATCTGTCGATCGTCACGCGGTTCAGCCTCTGCGAGAATGACGGCCATGTCCACCGCGAATCCGGCCCGGTCCTTGATCATCAAGGTCACCTGTGGGGCGGAGGCCGCCGAACGCGCCAATCAGGCCTGGACCGTGGCCGCCATGGGAATCGCCGCCGGAGCCACCGTGACGGTCTGGCTGACCGGCGAAGCGGTGTGGTTCGCAGTGCCCGACCGGCAACCCGATCTTGCTCTGCCGCACGCGACGCCGGTCGCCGAACTCGTCGAGACGGTGCGTACCGGGGGGCGGATCGTCGTCTGCACCCAGTGCGCCGCCCGCCGTGAACTGACCGCAGACGATCTTGTCGGTGCGGCCACGATCGCCGGTGCCGCGAGCTTCGTCGAGGCCGCCCTGGCCGACGGCGTACAGGCGCTGGTCTACTGACCGGTCAGGCGTGGAGGAGCGCGGCGAGGTCGTCGGCGCTGAGATCGCCGGGCTGGGCCCCGCTGGCCGCTGCCTGCCGTGCGAGGTGGGCCAGTCGGGCGTTGATCGGGGCTTCGAGACCGATCCCGTGGGCGATCCGCACGATCTCACCGTTGAGATAGTCGGTCTCGATGTTGCCGGTGCCTCGGGTCAGCGACTGCCAGGTCGATCCGCCGACGAACTCTGCTACACCGGGGACTGGCTTCATGGTGAAGCCGGCCGCCCGGGCCGAGGATTCTTCTTCCTCGCTGGTGTAGGTGATCCCGGCCGCATCGAGCACCCGGCGAGCCTCCGCCTCGGCCTCAGCGGTCAGCGACCGCCAGTCACCGTTGCGGGCGACCAGCGCCTGGAACACGTTGCCGAGGTTGCTGATCAACTTGCGGTACTTCCAGGCCATCACGTCCGCCGGCAGCGGTGCGTCGAAGTTGGCGGCCCGCAGGTCCTCGGCCGTCGCCTGCAACAGTCGCTGATCATCGTCGTCGCGCCCAACGACCGGGACCCGGCCGAGATGCAGCGTGCCCGAGCGCGGAGTGCTGCGGATGATCACCTCTCCCGGCACCAGGTGGACGACGGGCATCCAGACGCAGATTCCGTAGACCCGGCGGAAGTAGCGGTGGGCCATCGTCTCGGCCGTGACTCCGTTCATGGCCAGGAAGATCGGCAGCCGATCTCCGGCATTTCCGTCCGTTCGACCGTCGGTCTGGACCGGTGCGTCCGCCCACTGCAGGAGTGCCTCATTGGCCTGCTGGGTCTTGGTGGCCAAGATCAAGATGTCGTCACCGGTCAGCCGCACCTGAACGGGTTCGGCAACCGCCGGCACCTGCTGGACGACGTCCTCGTCCGGTGTGCGCAGCCGGAGGCCGGTCTCGCGCAGGGCGCGAAGATGATCTCCGCGGGCGACCAGGACCACACTCCGGCCGGCCTTGGCCAACCGGCCGCCAATGGCTCCGCCGACCGCGCCGGCGCCGATGATGATGTAGCGGCTCACCTCGACACCGTAACGTGACCGTTCATGAAGCTGCGGCTGACCGTTCGTGATCTTGAGCCGAGCGATCTGGCCGACCTCGACTGGTCCGGCGGCCCGGAGCACCTGCGCGCCGTGGCGACGGCGGTACAGGTCTCGTACGCGGGCGAGGTCGGGCTGGTGGTGGCCGCGCTGGCCAACGGCCGGCTGGCCGGGATGGGCGCGGTCGACTTCCGCCCGGAGCCGGCATCCGGGCTGATCTGGATGGTGTCGGTGCACGAGATGCTGCAGGGCCTCGGAATCGGCACCCGGTTGATCCGGGCTCTGGAAAGGCGGACGGTGCTGGCCGGCCGGACCAGGGCGCTGATCCACGTCGAGCACGACAATCCGCGGGCTCGGATGCTCTACCGCCGACTCGGATATCGCGAGATCGGATCGACCCTCGGCGCCTGGCCGGTGGCCGGGGGCAAGACGTACGTGACGGTGTGCACGGTGATGGAACGAGCCCTCGGCCCGGGCGAGCCGCCGACCGGGGGATCGGTGCACCACTAAACTGCACCACATGTCGTTGTCGTTCACCTTCGCCGTGCTGCTCGCCAGCGGAGTCGCCCTGCTCGGTCTGCTGGTGGTGTTCGCGCTCGTCGTGCTCATCGTCGGCTCGTCGACGGCTCGCTCGAACGGCTGACCGCATGCCGTACGAGATCCCGGACGGCCTCGACCCCTCGCTGTTCGCCCTCGCCTGGATGATCGGGCGCTGGGAGGGCACCGGCAAAGGCGCCTACCCCGGCAGCGATGACTTCGACTTCGGCCAGCAGATCGACTTCTCCCACAACGGCGGGAACTACCTGCACTACCTGTCGCAGATGTTCGAGGTGGACGACCAGGGGGTCGCGGTCCGCCCGCTCGGCATGGAGACGGGATTCTGGCGACCGCAGGCCGACAGCAGCCTCGAGGTCGTGATGTGCCATCCCGCCGGCTATGCCGAGGTCTGGTACGGCAAGATCACCGGCGCGAAGATCGAACTGGCGACCGACGCCGTGGTCCGCACGTCCTCGGCCGACGACTACAGTGCCGGCCAGCGGCTCTACGGCAATGTCGACGGCGACCTGTTGTGGACCTTCGACAAGGCTGAAGGCGGCAATCCGCTCCAGTCCCACCTGTGGGCCCGGCTCCGCCGCGTCTGACCCGAACACCTCGTTCGGGAAGAACGGGGACGTCGCCAGCGCTGAGGAAGATATGACGGCAATCGTGTCCGAATCCGGAATCGACACCGGCGCGCCCTGGCACTACGGCGACCCGATGCGTGAGCAACGGTTGCTCGACGCCGGCACGGCCGTGGTCGACCTGTCGCATCGTGGGCTGGTCTCGGTGACCGGGCCCGATCGGCTGACCTGGCTGCACTCGCTCACCACTCAGCATCTGGAACGACTCGAGCCCGGTGTCGGCACCACCAGTCTGGTGCTCTCGCCGCAGGGCCACATCGAGCATGTGCTCTACGGCGTCGACGACGGTGAGACGTTCTGGGCGCACACCGAACCGGGAGCCGCCCCGGAACTGGTGGCCTGGCTGGACCGGATGCGCTTCATGATGCGCGTCGAGGTCCGCGACCGGAGCGCCGACTTCGGTCTGGTCTGGTCACGGGGTTCGTTGCCCGGCGACGCACTCAGCCGAGCCGCCCTCGACTCGCTCGGCGGCCAGGACTCGTTCGTCTCCCGCGCCGACCTGCCCGGCGTGCTCGCGCAGCGGAGCCTCGCGGGGATGTGGGCGTACGAGGCGCTCCGGATCGCCGCCGGCGTGCCGCGGATCGGGCTGGACACCGACCATCGAACGATCCCGAACGAGATCGGCCTGCTCGGCGTGGCCGTCCACCTGGACAAGGGCTGCTATCGCGGCCAGGAAACCGTCGCCCGGGTCCACACCCTCGGCCGCCCGCCGCGCCGGCTCGTCCGCCTGCATCTGGACGGCAGCGTCGACGCCCTGCCCACTCCCGGTGCGGCGCTGGAGTCCGAGGGCCGTGCTGTCGGCTTCGTCGGCGGCTCGGCCCGGCACTTCGAGCTCGGCCCGATCGCCCTCGGCATGATCAAGCGCAACGTTCCCGTCGATGCGCCGCTGATCGTTGACGGCATCGCCGCCAGTCAGGATCCGCTGGTCGATCCCGAGATCGGCCTGCACGTCCGCCCTCAGCTCTAGCCGCCGACGACAACCGACGTACTCCACGGGTAACGAGCGTTTCGCACCCACTGGTCGCGAACGAACGTTTTCCGGCCCGTGACGCGGGCGTTTCGCACCTGCTGGTCGCAAACGCTCAGGACGCGTTCGGCCGACGGGGTCAGCCCAGCCGGGAGATGGTCTCCGCGCACGGGCGGATCTCGCCGACCCGCTCGCCGTGCCCCAGCACCGGGGCACTGGCCTGGGCGGCCAGCGTTTCATGATCAAATCCGAGCCGTCGCAGCACTCCGGCCATGGCCACCGCCCGGGCCCGCGGCGTACCGTCGCTGATCTTGATCGCCACGCCGCGGCCGTCCGGGAGGCCGACCGCGTAGACCGATTCGGCGCCCGCCTTGCCGATCAGCCCGGGGATGGCGCGATGCAGGTCGAATTCGTCGCGGTGGGTGCCGGAGACATACTGCGGATGAGCTCGGATCGACTCGGCGACCTGATGCTCGGGACCCTCGTCGGCCGACGCCAGCGCGCCGAACGCCCGCGCCAGCCCGTAGAGCGAGAGCGAGTAGAGCGGGGCGCCGCAACCGTCGACGGCGACGTTGCCGGCCTGCTCATGAGCAAGATCATCGATGGCCCGCACGATGGCCAGTTGGGTCGGATGATCAGGATCGCGGTAGCTGGTGATGTCACCGGAGTTGACGGCGGTGGTCCTGATCATCGCCGCGTGCTTACCCGAGCAGTTCATCGCGAGTCGAGGTCTTGGATGCCCCGTCCCTGATCGCGGACTCCCGGACCGTCTCGTCCAGCGGCCAGTCCGGCGGGGTCTGCAGCACGGACTCGTCGAGGCCGGACAGCGCGAGGATCCGGCGCACGCCGTCTTGATGAATCCCTTCCCCGGAATGCGAAGCGCAGGTCAGCGCCAGCAGTTCGGCATCAAGATCAAGACCGGCGCGCAGCATGCCGACCGCCTGCAGCGGCTTGTTCGCACTTCGCGGATACATCGGCGCGAATTCCGCCCCGACCGAGGAAGTCAGCCGGCCGTCGGGCGCGGTGATCGCCACCCGTCCGCGGTGCACACTTTCGACGAAACCATTGCGCACGACTTCGACCAGGATGGGATCGGTGTCAAAGGGGTTGGCCACCTCCCAGACGCTACGCCCGGGCGACCTCACCGCAGGGGTAGTTTTGCGGTGGGCGAACGTGATCTCGGTGATTTCTCGCCTGGCCAGCCAACGCCTACGCTACTGAATTGTGAAGCTGGACGACTTCTTCTCCTGGGATGACTGGGACGCCGCGCTGTTCGATCTCGACGGCGTCCTGACTCCGACGGCTGACGTCCATATGCGGGCGTGGCAGCAGTTGTTCGTGGACTTTCTCACCCGTCGCGGCATCACCGACCGCCCCTACGTCGAAAGCGACTACTTCGACTACATCGACGGCAAGCCGCGCTACGACGGCGTCCGGTCATTCCTGGCCTCCCGCGGACATCCAGCTCGCCGACGGCGACCCGTCCGATGGACCCGAGCTGGAAACCGTGTGCGGGCTGGGCAATCGCAAGAACGCGTTCTTCTCGGCCGTGCTCAGCGACGAGGGCGTAGAGCCGTACCCGGGGACGATCGCAGCTGCTCGACGAGCTGGCCGAGCGCGGCACCAAGGTCGCGGTCGTCTCGTCATCGAAGAACGCTCCCGCGGTGCTGGAGGCCGCCGGGCTGTCGAGCCGGTTCGAGGTGGTCGTCGACGGGAATGTCGCGGCCGAGCGCCACCTGCTGGGCAAGCCTTCGCCCGACACCTTCGTCGACGCCGCCGCCCAGCTGGGTGTCCCGATCGAGCGCGCCGTCGTCTTCGAGGACGCGGTTTCCGGCGTCGAGGCCGGCCGGGCCGGGAACTTCGGTCTGGTCATCGGCGTCGACCGGGGCGTCGGTGCGGATCGGCTGCGACAGTCCGGCGCCGACCTGGTGGTCGCCGATCTGGCTGAGCTGGTCGCATCATGATCATGGGATCCGGTGGCGACGATCCGATGTGGGAGAGCGACCCGATGGACCGGGTGCGCTTCCCGATCGACGAATGGGCCCTGACCGAAGCCGAGTACGGCACTGATGATCTTGGCGTGACCGAGACGCTGTTCGCCGTCGGCAACGGCTATCTCGGCATGCGCGGGAACGTCGAGGAGGGTCGGGAGACCCACGCACACGGCACCTTCATCAACGGCTTCCACGAGACCTGGCCGATCCGGCATGCCGAGGAGGCGTTCGGTTTCGCCCGCGTCGGTCAGACCATCGTCAACGTCCCCGACAACAAGACGATCAAGCTCTATGTCGACGACGAGCCGATGCTGCTGTCGGTCGCCGACCTGGAGGACTACAAGCGGACACTGGACTTTCGCGACGGCGTACTGCGCCGGGAGATCATCTGGCGTACGCCGGGCGGCAAGCGGGTCAAGGTGTCCTCCACCCGGATGGTCTCCTTCACCCAGCGGCATCTGGCGATCATGACCTTCGAGGTCACGATGCTCGACGAGGAGGCGCCGGTCGTCATCTCCTCCCAGACGCTCAATCGACAAGACGGCCGGGACGAGTACCACGTCCGGGCCGCGGCGATGGGCTCCGGGGTCGACCCGCGCAAGGCCGAGGTGTTCGAGGCCCGCGTGCTCGAACCGCAGAGTCACTGGTGGCAGGACAAACGGATCATCCTCGGCTACCGCTGCGCCAACTCCAAGATGACCATGGCGGTCGGAGTTGATCATGAAATCATCACCGAGAACGAGTTCCGGACCTTCACCAGTGCTGACGAGGACACGGGCAAGATGGTCTACCGGGTGCAGGCCGAGCCGGGCCGGCCGATCAAGGTGATCAAGGCCGTCTCGTACCACACCTCCCGCGGCGTACCCTCCCGCGAACTGGTCGACCGCTGCCGGCGCACCCTCGACCGGGTGGTCGACAACGGGGTCGAGCCGGAGTTCGCCGCCCAGCGGAGGTGGCTGGACGCATTCTGGGCCCGCGCCGACGTCGTCCTGCACGGTCAGCCCGCGTTGCAGCAGGCCATCCGCTGGAATCTGTTCCAGGCGGCCCAGGCGACCGCGCGGGCCGAGCAGTCCGGCGTACCGGCCAAGGGGGTGACCGGCTCCGGCTACGGCGGTCACTACTTCTGGGACACCGAGATCTACGTGTTGCCCTTCCTCACCTACACCTCGCCCCAGATGGCCCGCAGCGCGCTGCGGTTCCGCTACAACATGCTCGACGCGGCCCGACGGCGCGCCGCGGATCTGGCCCAGAGCGGGGCGCTGTTCCCGTGGCGGACGGTCAACGGCGAGGAGGCTTCGGCCTACTACGCGGCCGGCACCGCGCAGTACCACATCGACGCCGACATCGCGTACGCGCTGGCCAAGTACGTGGCCGCCAGCGGCGATCAGGAGTTCATGAACCGCGAGGGCGTCGACATCCTGGTCGAGACCGCGCGGATGTGGGCCGACCTCGGCTTCTGGCGGGAGAACGGCGGTCGGCGAACACACCTTCCACATCCACGGGGTCACCGGTCCGGACGAGTACACCACGGTGGTCAACGACAACCTGTTCACCAACGTGATGGCGCGGTTCAATCTGGCCAAGGCCGCCGTCGAGCTGCGGCGTCTCGAGCGCGACATACCGAAGGCCTACTCTCGGGTGGCCCAGCGACTGGAACTCAGTCCCGCCGAGATCGACGAGTGGGCCGAGTGCGCCGATGGCGATGAACATCCCGTACGACAAGATCACCGGGATCAATCCGCAGGACTCGCACTTCCTGGACCGCGAGGTCTGGGACCTGAAGAACACCCCGGCCGGAGAAGCGGCCGCTGCTGCTGCACTATCACCCGCTGGTGATCTACCGCTTCCAGGTGCTGAAGCAGGCCGACGTCGTGCTGGCGCTCTTCCTCCAGGGTGATCATTTCAGCCTCGGAGCAGAAGCGTGCTGGACTTCGAGTACTACGACCCGATCACCACCGGCGACTCCACCCTGTCCGGCGTGGTGCAGTCGATCATCGCGGCCGAGGTGGGCTACCGCGAGCTTGCCCTGCGCTACTTCTACAGCGCGCTGTTCGTCGACCTGGCCGACCTGCACGGCAACGCCACCGACGGGGTGCACGTGGCCTCGACGGGCGGGGTCTGGAACACGCTGGCCTACGGGTTCGGCGGCATGCGCGACTACAACGGCGTGATCACCTTCGATCCGCGGCTCCCGGAGACCTGGGAGCGTCTGACCTTCCAGATCACCCTCAAAGGCAGCCGGATCAGAGTCGATCTGTCGGCGAAGGAGATCGGGTTCACCGTGGTCGAGGGAACCTCCGCCGAGCTCTCGGTGCGCGGTCACCAGATCCGAGTCTCGGCCGAGTCTCCCGTCAAGGTCCCGTTGTCCGACCAAGGGCCCGAAGTCACCGGTCCGATGCGGTCGAAGACGGCTGACCGGCGGCCGGACGGCACGTTGATCACCGCATCCGTGCCGCAGCCGGCTTCGGCAAGTCGCCGCTGACCGCCGGACGGCTATTCCTTGGTTTCGGCCCCCTCGAGCGCCTCCGGGTTCTTCAAGTAGGTCCTCCGGCCGTAGAGCGCCCGGTTGATCAACCAGGTCAGCCCCCAGAGCACGATGCCGATGGCGATCAGGATGCCGGCGACCTTGTACTGCTCAGGTCGCGCGCCCGGTCCACGGCCCGACGAGGTAGGCGCAGGCCAGGGCGCCGATGACCGGGAGCGGAGTCGGAGCCCGGAAGTGCTTGTGGGGTTGGGGATCCTTGCGCAGCACCAGGCAGCAGATGTTCACCACCGTGAAGACGCCGAGCAGCAGGAGGGCCGTCGTCCCGCCGAGGATGGCCAACTGGTCGACGAACGCGAGCAGGCCCACGGCGATCGCGGTCGTGAACAGGATGGCCACCCACGGTGTGCGCCGGCCGTCCAGCACCCGGCCCAGCGCCGGCGGCAGGACCCGCTGCTTCGACATCCCGTAGAGCAGTCGGCTGGCCATCAGCATGTTGATCAAGGCCGAGTTGGCGACCGCGAACATGCTGATCAGCGGGAAGATCTGGTCGAACGGCAGGTTCGGCGCGCCGAGTGAAACCACCAGCAACAGGGGAGTGCTCGATCCACTCAATTCACCGATGGGTACGAGGGCGACCGCCGAGATCGACACCAGGATGTAGATCAGCCCGGTCAGACCCAGGCCGGTGATCATGATCTTGGGGAAGATGCGTTCGGGATCCTTGGTCTCCTCGGCCATGTTCACCGAGTCCTCGAAGCCGACCATGGCGAAGAAGGCCAGCGTGGTGCCGGCCGTCACCGCGAGGAAGACACTCTTGTCCCCGGGGGTATCGAACATCACCGCGCGGGAGAAGTCGCCCTTGCCCTGGAAGAAGGCGAAGAAGCCGACGAAGATCACGATCAGCAGGCCGCTGAGTTCGACGCTGGTCAGCACGATGTTGGCGTAGACGCTCTCGGCCACGCCACGAAGGTTGACCGCGGCGACGAGGAGGATGAACGCGATCGCGAGCACCGTCGTCAGGCCGCCGCTGAAGTCGGCCTCCTTGGATCCGATCCAGTCGGCCCGGACCACATTGACCATGGCTTCCAGGTTGCTGGCGAAGGCGCGCGACGCCGTAGACGCCGACGTGATGCCCGAGCACATCACGGTGAAGCAGACCAGGAAGGTGACGAAGTGCACACCGAAGGCCTTGTGCGTGTAGAGGGCGGCACCGGCCGCCTGCGGGTACTTGGTCACCAGTTCCAGGTAGGAGAACGCGGTGATGATGGCGACCGCGAAGGCGACCAGGAAGGGCAGCCACACCACCCCGCCGACTTCCTTGGCGACATTGCCGGTGACCGCGTAGATGCCGGTGCCCAAGATGTCGCCGACGATGAACAGCAGCAAGAGTTTCGGGCCCATCACCCGCTTGAGCTCGGGCTGGGAAGGATTCTGCTCGGTAACTGCGGCCGAAGGTGCAGTGGTCATCGGTCACTCCGATCGTCGTGGGCTCGGGATCAGGATCAGAATCGTTCGATCTGCTCACTCTGACTGACGCGGCGTCTCAGCACAATGGATCGCCCCGAACCTTAACGAGTCGTTGCGCCGCCAGCCTGTGTGGAGCCTGCCGTGCTAGCCGGAGTTTGCATTTGCTTGCAATTGCAAGCAGACTTGATGGCATGGCAAAGATCAAGGCACCCAAACTGGGTGAGCAGCTCGGCACGCTGGGTGAGTTCATCGCCACCCAGCGCCGTGGCGCGCAATTGTCCTTGCGCCAGCTGGCCGAGCAGACCGGGATCTCCAATCCCTATCTCAGCCAGATCGAGCGGGGGCTGCGCAAGCCGTCGGCCGAAGTGCTGCAGCAACTGGCGAAAGCCCTCCGGATCTCGGCGGAGACCCTCTACGTACGGGCCGGAATCCTCGATCCCGACGATCATCCCGCCACCACCGTCGAGATGGCCGTGCTGGCCGACGCGGCGATCACCGAGCGTCAGAAGCGGGTGCTGATCGACGTCTACGGCTCCTTCGTCAAGGAGAACGAGAAGGCGACCGGCGACGGCCGTCGACCCCCGTCAGCTGATCACCCACCCCCCACATTCATTTCTCAAGGAGAACGCAATGCCTCGCAAACAGACCCCTGCGCAAGCCCGTAAGGCGGCCGTCGATTCGGATTACACGCCGCTGTACGCCGTCGCCGGGCTCACCGACGCCCTGGCCGAGGTGCTCCGGAGCGCCCTGGCCGACACCCAGGAGAGGGGCCGGAAGCGGATCGACGAGATCCAGGGCCGGGCACCAGAGCTGAGCAGGCAGGCCAAGGGCAGCGCCGATGAGCTCCGGACCTTCGTGATCACGTTGCCCGACCAGATGCGCAACCTTCCGGAATCGACGCGGGCGCGGATCGCCGAGCTGCAGAAGCAGGCCAACGAACTGATCGTTCACGCGAACGCCGCCTACGGTGAACTGGCCGGCCGCGGCAAGCGCGTCGTCGACGGGGCCGTCGGCAGCGCCAGGACCTCTCCGGCAAGGCGGAGAAGCGCGCCGAGGGTGTGCTCGCCGATGTGGTCGAGCGGGTCGATCCGGCCTTCGAGAAGGTTCAGGAAGGCGTCACCGTCGCCCGCAAGACGGTCACCGGCCGGAGCGCGACCGAGTCGCTGACCCCGCGAACGGCGGCCAAGGCGACGGCGAGCCGCGCCGCGAACAAGGCTCCCGCGAAGAAGGCTGCCGCGAAGAAGGCTCCCGCGAAGAAGGCTGCCGCGGCGACAGCGCCGGCGAAGAAGGCCGCCAAGAAGGCTCCGGCCAAGAAGATCGCCGAAGTCAGCTGAGCCCCGTTTGCCGTCGACCGATGGCATCCGGGGGTCGAATCGGCGTTCGGGGCCCTGGTTTCCCGTCTCTCGACGGCAAACCCGGGTCCCCCTTCGACCGGCTCAAGGCGCGCTTCGACAGGCTCAGGGCCTGATCGAGGCGCGGTTGAAGGGGTCAGACGGCGTTCTTGGCCCGGGAGCGGGTCCGGGACCGCTCGTTTCCGGACAGGGTGACCTTGCGGATCCGGACAGCGGCGGGGGTGACCTCGAGGCACTCGTCGCCCCGGCAGAACTCCAGGGCCTGCTCCAGGCTCATGTTCTTGGCCGGGATCAGCCGTTCCAGCTCGTCGCCGGTGGAGGAGCGGACGTTGGTGAGCTTCTTCTCCTTGGTCGGATTGACATCCATGTCGTCGGAGCGGGCGTTCTCGCCGACGATCATGCCCTCGTACACCTCGGTGCCCGGGCCGACGAACATCGTGCCGCGTTCCTGCAGGTTGAACAGCGCGTACGAGGTGACCATGCCGCTGCGGTCGGCGACCAGGGAGCCCGTCGGGCGGGTCCGCAGCTCGCCGTGCCAGGGCTCGTAGGCCTCGAAGACGTGGTTCATCAGGCCGGTGCCGCGGGTCTCGGTGAGGAACTCGGTGCGGAAGCCGATCAGGCCGCGGGCCGGCACCAGGTACTCCATCCGGACCCAGCCGGTGCCGTGGTTGACCATCTGCTCCAGGCGTCCCGCGGCGCAGCCCCATCAGCTGGGTGACCACCCCGACGAAGTCCTCGGGTGCGTCGATGGTCAACCGCTCCATCGGCTCGTGCACCTTGCCGTCGATCTCCCGGGTCACGACCTGCGGCTTGCCTACCGTCAGCTCGTACGATTCGCGGCGCATCATCTCGACCAGGATCGCCAGCTGGAGTTCGCCCCGGCCCTGGACCTCCCAGGTGTCGGGCCGCTCGGTGTCGAAGACCCGGATCGACACGTTGCCGACCAGTTCGGCGTCGAGCCGCGCCTTGACCAGGCGGGCGGTGAGGTTCTTGCCGGCCTTGCCGGCCAGCGGTGAGGTGTTGAGGCCGATGGTCATCGAGATGCTCGGCTCGTCGACGGTGATCAACGGCAGCGGCTTCGGGTCGTCGGGATCGGACAGCGTCTCACCGATGGTGATGTCCGGGAATCCCGGCGATGGCGACGATGTCGCCGGGTCCGACACTGTCGGCCGGTATCCGGTCCAGCGCCTGGGTGATCAACATCTCCGACAGCCTGATGGTCTTGATCGTGCCGTCGGACCGGCACCAGGCGACGTTCTGGCCGCGCTTCATGGTCGCCGGCCACGATCCGGCACAGGGCCAGCCGGCCCAGGTAGGGCGAGGCGTCCAGGTTGGTGACGTGGGCCTGCAGCGTCGCGCCCTCGGTGTAGGTCGGGGCCGGGATGTGATCGAGGATCGTGGCGAACAGCGGACCGAGGTCGACGCTGTCGGGCATCTCGCCGTTGGCCGGCTCGGTCAGCGAAGCCCGCCCGGCCTTGGCGGAGGCGTAGACCACCGGGAAGTCCAGGACATGGGGCGCGTCGTCGTCCACCAGGTCCATGAACAGCTCGTAGATCTCCTCGATCACCTCGGTGATCCGGGCGTCGTGCCGGTCGACCTTGTTGACCACCACGATGATCGGCAGCTTCTTGGCCAGCGCCTTGCGGAGCACGAAGCGGGTCTGCGGCAGCGGTCCCTCGGACGCGTCGACGAGCAGCAGCACGCCGTCGACCATCTCCAGCCCGCGCTCGACCTCGCCGCCGAAGTCGGCGTGGCCCGGGGTGTCGATGATGTTGATGGTCACGTTCTGGCCATCCGGCGCGTGGTGCAGCACGGCGGTGTTCTTGGCCAGGATCGTGATGCCCTTCTCCCGCTCCAGGTCCATCGAGTCCATCACCCGCTTCTCGACGTCCTGGCCGACGCGGAAGGCACCCGACTGCCACAGCATCGCGTCGACGAGGGTGGTCTTGCCGTGATCGACGTGGGCGACGATCGCGACGTTGCGCAGATCGGAACGGATGGGCATTCGAGACTCTTTCAGGAAAGCGGACAACCTGGCGAGTCTAGGGGTCGCAACCACCAATGGGTAATTGCCGCGGCCTCGGCGACCCTCACCAGCCAGCGCCGAAGCAGAGGAACGGCAGCGGCTCGTCGGCCGCCGCCAGGGCATCGGCCAGCGCGTACGCGGGTGCCCTGCCGTCGGCAAGCCGCCGGTGATAGTCGGTCATCAGGGCGGCGGCGCGCCGCGATCGGACACCTTCGCCACGCCGGAGATCACCGTCGCCGTGCCGCTGTGCAGCAGCGCCCGGCTCAGGCCGAGCGCCTCGTCTCCCGGCCGCACCGTCGCCCGGCCGAGATCGCACGCCGAGAGCACCGCCTGGCTCGGCGGATGGGACAGACGATCGAGGTCGTACCCGACGACCGGACCGTCGTACAGCTTGATGGAGGAGAACAGCGGGCTGTCGCGCTGGTGTTGGCCGTGGGCGGCGACGTGGACCAGGCGGGCGCCGTTGACCGCCTTGAGGACAGCGGGGCCGGTGGCGCGCGACCCGGTCAGGATCCGGCAGCCCGGCCAGGCCCCGGCCACCGCGGCGACCTCCTCATCCGCCCGGGCCAGACCCGGACCGGCGATCGCCACCACCGGACCGGGATCGCGGTTGACGTTGGCCTGGGCTCGCAGCCAGGCTGCGGCTGAGGGCGCCACGGTCAGCGGTCGACCCGAGAAGGACGGCAGCTTCCCCCAGGGCAGCCCGGCGAATTTGCCGGGCGGCAGCAGGACCACCGGCCCGTCCGGCAGGTCGAGCGGGGCCAACATCAACTCGTCGAGCGCCCGAAGCCCCTTGGCCAGGGAACTGCGTGCCGAGGCCCGCAGGGCTCGGGGGACCAGGTCCATGGCCAGCACGTCGAAATCGGCATTGACCCGCATGCCGAGCTGTTCGACCTCGGACATGGTGCCGAGACGGCGCTGCCAGCTCTGGCTGCGGGTCAGCACCACGGCGTGCAACTGGTCGTACAAACCGGAGAATGGCCACCAGACATGCCGGATCGAGTTCGGCCCGGATGGCTGCGGCGGTCGGGATCGCACCAACCGCCCGCGGACCCTGGATCGTCCACGAGCGGGCCCGGATCGTGCGCTGCAACTGGTTCCGCCGGCGCCGCAGGTCGTCGGTGTCATCGCCTTGGGTCTGGCCCTGCTCGAGGCTGTTGATCACCCAGCGCAGCTGGCTGAGCAGGTCGGCGGTCATCGGATCCTCCGGCGGCTGCACCTCCGGCACCCGCGCGGAAATGGCGCGGGCCCGTTCCAGCCAGGCCAGCACGGCCGTCGGGCGGCCATGCTCGATCTCCTCGGTAACCGCCACCGCCGCCAGGTTCACGCCGTACGCCGCGCCCGAGATCTGCAGGTCGAGACTGCCGAACTGGGCCTGGTGCTCGGTGATCTCCGCCATGCCCCGGATGGCCTGTCGTCGGCCCGCTGCCGTATCGCCTCGGGCGTAGGCCGCCTTCGCCCGGACCAGACGGTTGTAGAGCCGGAGATCGAGCGGCTGTTCGGGTCGGATCTGCGGCAGACCCGCGACGGCGCGCCGTCTCGGGTCCGGCATGCTCGATCGCGATCAGCCGCGCCATCCGGGCCTGGTCCCGGAGGCCCAGTTCGGTGAACGTCCGGACCAGCCGGTCTGCTTTGCGGAGGACCCGGTCCCGGCGGGTTCCTCGGGCGATGTCGGCCCGGAGCTGGACCAGTTCACCGAGCGCGATGGCCCGCCGGTTGTGCCGCCGCTTGAGCCGGGCGACCGCCTGATGGCTGAGGGTGTGGGCGAGCTCGGCCTGGTCGGCGAGCAGGGCGACCTCGGCGCGGATCAGCTCCGCCTCGGCGAGGAACTGGACGAGTTCGGTCCGGCTGAACGCCGCGCAGACGTCGATCAGCGATCGGTCCGCCTCGGTGACCAGACCGGCGCTGAGCAGTGCCTTGGCCCGGTCCATGCCGACGATGCCCCGTTCGAAGTCCGGCAGGGCGTCCTCACCGGTCGGCATCAGCTCCAGGGCCCGAGGAAGGTTCCCGGCCAGGAACTCGTACCAGCCGAGATTGTGCGTGGCGTAGAAGACCAGTTCGGCCGGTCCCGACTCCAGCGCCAGCCGGAGGGCCAGTGCGCAGTCGTCCTTGGCCTGGGCCAGATCTCCGAGCAGGCCGTGAAGCTCGCCGCGGTTGAGCAGCACCTTCGCCCGGTCCACCGGTGGCGCGTACTCCAGAAAGTCCACCGCGTGGTCGAGCTGGGCGAGGGCCTCCTGCAACTGCCCTTCGCGGATCAGCATCGCTCCGCGCTGCGCGTACACCAGGACGCCGATGTCGTCATAGCCGCCGGCTTCGGAGATCGCGCAGGGCGTCGTCCAGCACCCGGGTGGCGCGGGCGTGGTCGCCGAGCTCATGGGTCGCAAAGGCCTGGCTGAGCAGGATCCGTGCCCCCAGATGACTTCGCTGCCAGGCCTGATGATCATGTCCGGCCAGCGGACGGCCCCGACGATCGAGGGCCAGTGTCTCCAGTGCACGGTCGAAGCAGGACACCGCCTCGGTCAGTTGCCCGAGCCCAGCCGCGGCGATTCCTTGTTCCAGCAGGCCAGTCGCCTGATCGAGCCGGCCCGCCCAGGTGGACGTGGCGTGCTCGTCGGACGCGTCTCGCTCGTCAATGATCAGGCTGGCCACCTCCTGGTTGCGCCACCGGCGCGACCACTATCCGTCCTGCTCGAAGAAGCCGAGCTCGGACAAGACGCTGTGCACGACGCCGGTGGCTTCGGTGCCGCCTTTGTGGGCCGTGAGGGCGAGGTCGAGCAGCGCCTGCGCCGCGGCGCCGGCCGCGGCCGGCGCCGCGAAGGACGTCCCGCTCCAGGTGCCGAATCCGGTGAAGCTGTCGGGGTCGATCGTCGCCCGCCAACTGCCCACCTCGCGCTCGTTGAGCGGTCCGACGCCGAGGTCGACTCCGGAGCGTTGACCGGCGTCGACGATCGGCAGGGTGCTGACCAGGGCAGCACCCGGGCTATAGCAGGCGATCCAGTCTCCGCTGTTGCTGAACAGGGATACCCCGCCGTCCGGATTGAGGGCGCCCACGCTGATCAGCGAGGCTGTGTCGCCATCGTTGAGTGCACCGTTGCGGAAGGGCGTGAACCCCGCCGGGAGGAGCGGTCGGGTGGTGGCGTTGTTGCCCGCCGCGGCGACGACGAGGATGCCCTGGTCTCCCAGCGCTTGGAGCGCGCTGCTGAGATTGGTGTCGTAGATGACTCCGGCGTCGGTCGCCTCGTGGTAGTAGCCGAGCGAGAGCGAGACCACGTCGACCAGGTCAGCGTCGGGATCCGGTGGCTCGAGCCCTGGCCTGGCGCTGGTGCAGGAAGCCGAGGGCGTTGATCAGATCGGCCTCCTCGACGATGCCGTCGTTGTCCATGATCTTGATCGACAGCAGGCGCGCATCGGGACACGTCTGACGGACGATTCCGGCGATGAAAGTGCCGTGGCCGAAGAACGGATCGATCAGACCCTCGAGCGGATCGACGAGGTTGGGCTCGGTCTCCCCGCCCTCGGCGTCGGTGGTCGCCTCGCGGACCGAACCGCTGTCCGGGTGGTAGAAGTACCGCAGCACGATCGGGTCGTCGTCGGGGGCGTCGAACCAGGTGTGCCCGGCGGCCACTCCGGTGTCGAGGATGGCGACGACGGGGCGGCGGGGGACTTCGTTGCGCAGCGGCGGGCGGGCGAGCCAGCGCACCGGCGCCCGGCCACCCATCCCGGGAATGGCGTACTCGTTGACCCCGATCGCGTGTCCGACCGTGAAGCCCGATGCCACCGACCGAGTGTCCGACGGTGAAGCCGACGCCGCCGAGCCCCGACGCGAACATCAGATGATTCAGGCCGATCTCGCCGCCGGAATCGCCCAGTCCGTCCCGCAGGCGCTGGACGACCTCCCAGGCATCCGGCAACGGGGGCCGGTTGCCGGTGGGATTTGGTCGGTTCACCGTCCGGAGGAACCGGCTCGTCGGACGCCGGCACGTAGTCGATGATCAAGCGGATGACCGCAGGCGACTGGGAGGACGCCCGCCGATCGCTCAGCTCGAGATCGGTCGGATCGGGCAGTCGGAGCTCGATCCATCCGTTCGGGAAGTTCCGGTCCTTCCGCAGTTCGTCATTGAGTTCCTTGGTGACATCGCGGATCAGGTCTGAGCCGCGCCCCGACGCCGAGACCAGGATCTGATTGGCGACATACGCGGTCGGCTGGTACTCGATGCGTGCGGCACCGTCCCGGTTCAGCTTCGCGTTGTCAGCCTGACGCCGTTGCAAGGTTCGGCTGGGCTGCGGTCGACGGATCGAGGATTCGCGCATTGTGGCGGAGCAGGATGTCGGTTGGCAGCAGGATCGGCGTCTCCTTGTACGCGGCCTGCCGGTCCCGGGCGGGGAAGACGTTCGATTTGACGTTGGGCTTGACCGGCCAGACAACCCGATACGGATCCTGCTCCATGATTCCCCTACGTGTCCGGGCACGGAATTCCGCGCTATTGGGTCGATGGCGGGCACCAACGACGGTCGCCCTGGTGAGGAGGTGGCAACCACCCGAGTTGATACGTGCCGGCAGCATCGGGTGGTCGGCCTCGGATCGCCGACCCGGGCCGGGACTGGGCGCTACCTTGAAACTACTCAGCGGCGTGCCCACTCCGCAACGGATCTATCCACGCTTCGGCACGGACATCGGTTCGCACCGGACCGTACCCTTGCGACATGGCGGGTAGCAAAGACTGGTTCCGGGAGTCGTTCCGAACCGAGTACGACAAGCAGAACGCGGCTATCGGCCGGTTCAACCTGGCGATCTTCGGCAAGACCGGTGTCGGCAAGTCGACCTTGATCAACGCGATCTTCGGCGAGGAGGTCGCCCGGACCGGGATCGGCGAGCCGGTCACCCAGGGCAGTCACCTCTACGTGGACAAGATCGGGCACCTCGGCATCGTCGACACCCAGGGGCTCGAGGTGGGCAAGGACAGACAAGGAGATCCTGTCCGACCTGAACAAGGCCATGTCGCAGATGCGCAAGCTGCCGCTGTCGGAGCAGATCCACGTGGCCTGGTTCTGCGTCCGGGGGATGGACCGGCGGTTCGAGGACGCCGAGGCCGAATTCATCCGCCGGCTCGACGAGATGGGCCTGCCGGTGATCTTGGTGCTGACCCAGGTGCCCCGGCGGTCCGCGATCGCCCAATCGAGCGACGGCGGCTACCACCCGGATGCGGTGATGCTGGCCGAGCAGATCATGGCCCGGCGGCTGCCGATCGCCGGCGGCCGGCCGTTCATGACCTACGCCAAGGCCGACGAGTTCACCGGCCAGCGCCGTACGGTCTGCGAGAGGTCCTCGATGCCACCTTTCGCGTTGCGCCCGAAGGCGTCCACGGAGCCCTCATCGCGGCGCAGGAGATCGATCAGGATCGCAAGGCGAAGGAGGCGCAAGAAGTACATAGCCGCGGCCGCCACCAGTGCCGCGGCCGCCGCGGCGACGCCCGATCCCGTTCTCCGACGCCGCTCTGCTGGTGCCGATCCAGCTGGGCATGATGGCCAAGATCGCCCAGCTGTACAAGATCAAGTTCGAGCGGGCCGCGCTGATGGCCGTCGTCTCGACCACGGCGGCCACCCAGGTCGGGCGAGCCGCGTTCACCGGTCTGATCAAGATGGTGCCGGGAGCCGGCACGGTCGTCGGCGGCGCGATCGGCGCCGGCGTCGCGACCAGCTTCACCTTCGCGATGGGCCGGGCCTGGCTGACGGTGTGCCAGCGGGTGGCCAAGAGCAAGCTCGGGGCGGTGGGCGGGGCGATCGACAACGATCAACTGCGGGACATGTTCCTCGAGGAGTTCCGCAAGAGACTGAAGTTCGGCCGCAAGGAACTGCGGGAGGGCTCCGCCGATACCGGCCTGGTCGACGCCAAGGAGGGCCTGGCTCGTCGAGCCGGTCGCATTGTCTCGATCTCGATACGGTTTGCTGACAAGTGCGGGCGCCGGGCAATAGCCTGCCCTCAAATGACTATCCCTGACCTGGCGCCGCTGCTCGAGGGCGAGCCCGCGCATGATCAAGTCGTCTTCAGTGCACGACTTCAGCGTTACTGGCCGGATCTGCATTGCCGGGCTGGCCGGCGCCTACCCCGATCGCGCGCCGCGAGATGGCCTATCGGCTGGTCGAGATCGCCGCCAACAGCTTCCGCCGCCGACCGGCGGACCTGCGGCTGCTCGACCTGCGGCGGCACGCCGACCCGTACTGGTTCCAGCACCCGCAGATGGTGGGCTACGCGACGCTACGCGGATCGGTTCGGCGGCACCTCAACGGGGTGGCCGAGAAGGTCGACTACCTGTCCGAGCTCGGGGTCACCTACCTGCACCTGATGCCGCTGCTAAGCCGCGGCCGGGGCAGAGCGACGGCGGGTACGCCGTGATGGACTATCGCGCCGTGCGCGAGGATCTCGGCACCATCGACGATCTGCGCGATCTGGCCACCGTCCTTCGATCCCGGGGCATCTCGCTCACCCTCGACCTGGTGCTCAACCACGTCGCGGCCGAGCACCAGTGGGCGGTCGAACGCCCGTGCGGGTGACAGCTTCTACCGCAGCTATTTCCACATGTTCGCCGACCGCGAGCGCCCGGACGCAGTACGAGAAGACGCTGCCCGAGGTCTTCCCCGACTTCGCCCCGGGCAACTTCACTTTCGACGACGAGTCGTACTCCTGGGTCTGGACGACGTTCAACGAGTGGCAGTGGGATCTCAACTGGCACAACCCGGAAGTCTTCTACGAGTTCGCCGATCTGATCTTGTGGCTGGCCAATCTCGGCGTCGAATGCCTGCGCCTGGACGCGATCGCCTTCATCTTCAAGCGGCATGGGAACCAACTGCCAGAATCAGCCCGAGGTGCATGCGATCACCCAGGCGCTGCGCACCGTCGCCAAGATCGCCGCGCCCGCGTTGATCTTCAAGGCCGAGGCGATCGTCGGCCCGGCCGATCTGGCGCCCTATCTCGGGCGTCGGCAAGCACGCCGGCAAGGTCAGCGACCTGGCGTACCAGAACTCGCTGATGGTGCAGATCTGGTCGGCGCTGGCGGCCAAGGACACCCGGCTGTTCTGCGCGGCGATGAACCGGTTCCCGGCCAAGCCGCCGACCACGGTGTGGGGCACGTATCTGCGCTGCCACGACGACATCGGCTGGGCGATCGACGACGCGGACGCGGCCTCGGTGGGGCTGAACGGTTTCGAGCACCGGCGGTTCCTGGCCGAGTACTACGCCGGGCTGTATCCGATGAGCGACGCCCGGGGACTGGTGTTCCAGGAGAATCTGGAGACCGGTGATCGCCGGATCAGCGGCATCGCCGCGTCCTTGATCGGCATCGAGTCGGCGCTGCAGACCGGCAACGACAGCCACCTCGACCTGTCGATCCGCCGGATGCTCCTCGCGTACCACCTCGTGCTCGGATTCGGTGGGCTGCCGCTGCTCTACATGGGCGACGAGTTGGCCCTGCGCAACGACTACGACTTCGTCGAGAGCGAGGAGCACGCCGACGACAACCGCTGGGTGCACCGTCCGGCCATGCCGTGGGATGTCGCGGGGAAACGGCACGAGTACGGCACGATCGAGCACCGCATCTGGCACGGGCTACGGCACGCGATCGCGGTTCGCGCGGCGTTGCCGAGCCTGGACGCGTCGGTGGAGTCGGAGATCCTCGATCCGGTCAATCCGGCCGTGCTGGTGTTGCTCCGCCGATTCCCGAGCCAGACGATGGTGGGGGTCTACAACGTGACGCCGGAACGGCAGACGCTGCCGCGGTGGGTCATCCCGCTCGGCAACTGGGCTCGGGACGCGCTGACCGACGACACCCCGTTGACGGACGGGGCGCTGGCCGTCGAGCCGTACCAGGTGCGCTGGTTCGTGCAGCAGACCTGATGAGCGACTCCCGCGGCCGGGCGATCGCCGAGATCCGGTCAGCCCTGGCCGAACTCGACCTCGAGTGGACCGAAACCGCGGAGGGGCTGTTCTCGGTGCGCCTGCCCGGCACGGCCAAGTTGATCACCGAATGCGCGCTGGAGGTTGGGCGCTACGGGGTGAGCGTCCGGGCCTTCGTCGCCCGGCGTCCGGACGAGAACCACGCGGGCGTGTACCGATGGCTGTTGGAGCAGAACCTCAAGCTGTACGGGGTTTGCTTCAGTCTCGACGCGCTCGGCGACATCTACCTGACCGGCAAGATGTCGCTGGACCTGATCACCGCCGCGGAGGTCGACCGGCTGTTGGGCGCGGTGGCCACGACCGCCGACTCGAGCTTCAACGTGATCTTGGAACTCGGCTTCGCCGACAGTATCCGCCGGGAATGGGTGTGGCGGCGCTCGCGCGGCGAATCGACCGCCAACCTCGCCGCCTTCACCCACCTGCAACCACCATCGCCCGAAGGCGCTTAGGTCGACCGGTCCGAACAGATCAGGCATGCTGTGGGCATGCCTGACCCGATTTGCGGTCCGGCGTTGGTCGAGCACTTCGCCGGCCGGCTGCCGGCAATGCTCGACGATCTGGAGTCCTTGATCAACTGCGAGTCTCCGTCCGCGGATCTGGCTGCCGTGGAGCGAAGCGCGGCACTGGTCTCCGACATCGGCGCGCGGCTGCTCGGCGCCGAGCCGGAGACCCTGGTGATCGACGGCTGCACGCACCTGCGCTGGCGGCTGGGTACCGGTGATCAACGGGTGCTGGTGCTGGCTCATCACGACACCGTCTGGCCCATCGGTTCGCTCGAGACGCATCCGTACGACGTGCAGGACGGTGTCGTCCGCGGTCCGGGATCGTTCGACATGCTGGTCGGTCTGGTGATGGCCGTTCACGGGCTGGCTTCGCTCGGCGACAATCCGGCGGTGACGGTGCTGGTCACCGGCGACGAGGAGATCGGCTCGACGACCTCGCGGGAGCTGATCGAGGCCGAGGCGGCCGAATGCGTCGCCGCGCTGGTTCTGGAGCCGAGTGCCGACGGCGGCGCGCTGAAGGTACGGCGGAAGGGCACCTCCTGGTACCGGCTGGGTGTCCGTGGCCGCGCCGCGCACGCCGGGCTGGAACCGGAGAAGGGCGTCAACGCCGGCGTGGAGATGGCCCATCAGGTGCTGGCCGTCGCGGCCCTCGGCGCACCGGCCGAGGGCACCACGGTGGTGCCCGACCGTGCTCAGCGCGGGCACCACGCCGAACACCATTCCCGCGTTCGCCCAGATCACCGTCGACGTCCGGGCGTGGAGCCTGGCTGAGCAGCGTCGGGTCGACGAGGCGATCAAGGCGATGACTCCGGTCGATCCCGAGGCGTCACTGATCATCGACGGCGGACCGAACCGGCCGCCGCTCGACCGGGACGCGTCGGCGGCACTGCTCGCGCTGGCCCAGCGGCTGGCCGGCGACCTGGACCTTGATCCGCTCCCGCAGTGCCGAGGTCGGTGGCGGTTCGGACGGCAACTTCACCGCCGGCGCCGGGATTCCGACCCTTGACGGGCTCGGTGCCGTGGGCGGCGGTGCGCATGCTGATCATGAACACGCACTGGTGTCGGCCATCCCGGAGCGGACGGCGCTCTTCGCGGCGTTGGTCGATCATCTGCTGCGGCATCCGCCAGTGAGCTGGGCGATCGAGTGAGTGTTGATCATGACCTGGTCGACGCGGCAGCACAGTCCGCCGCGGCGGCCGCGATGCGATCCGGCGTGATCATCAGACCGCTGACCGAACTCACGGAGTTCGTCGCCTGCGACGCGCTGTTCTCCGCGATCTGGGGCCGCGACGAAGGGGCGCCGATGCCGGTGAACCTGCTGCGGGCGTTGAGTTCGGCCGGCAGTTACGTGGTCGGCGCCTACGCCGGGACAGAGATGCTGGGGGCGTGCGTGGGATTCTGGGCGGCGCCGGATCGGCCGGCCATGCACAGCCACATCGCCGGCGTCACCTCGGCGGCCCGCGGCCGTGATCTTGGTTTCGCGTTGAAGCTGCACCAGCGGGCGTGGGCACTGCGCTGTGGCGTACCGGTGATCAACTGGACGTTCGATCCGTTGATCGCCCGGAACGCGCACTTCAATCTCCGCAAGCTCGGCGGCCGGCCGGTGAAGTACGCCGTCAACTACTACGGCGAGATGCCCGACGCGATCAACGCCGGTGACGAGACGGACCGGATGCTGCTGCGCTGGGAACTCGGACAGTCGCCGAGGCGCGCGCCGCGTGCGACGGCGTACCGGCACCGCAGTCGACGGCGGCGGAGACCGTGCTGGTCGAGGTGCCGCCGGACATCGAGGGCCTGCGGCGTACCGATCCCGAGCAGGCGGCCGCGTGGCGTCCGACCCTCCGCAACCGGCTGCTGCCGATGCTCGGAACGCGGCGACATGATCATCGACTTCGACCGCCGGCTGGGCGGCTACATCGTCGCGAGAGGACCGTCATGAGAATCGAGAGCGTCGAGTTGCGGCGCATCCACCTGCCGCTGGTCAGCCCGTTCCGGACGTCGTTCGGGGTCGCAGCATGATCGCGAGGTGCTGCTCGTCCGGGTCCGTACGGCCACCGCCGAGGGCTGGGGCGAGTGCGTGGCGATGAGCGACCCGCTGTACTCGTCGGAATATCTCGGCGCGGCGCAGGAGGTGCTGCGGCTGTTCCTGATTCCGCCGCTGCTGGCCGCCGAGCGGCTGACCGCGGCCCGGGTGGGGCCGTTGCTGGCGCCGATCAAGGGCCATCGGATGGCCAAGGCGGCGCTGGAGATGGCGGTGCTGGACGCCGAGACCCGCGAACATGATCAATCCCTCGGCTGATCATCTCGGCGCCGTTGTTGATCATGTGCCGAGCGGGGTCTCGGTCGGGATCATGGATTCCATCCCCGAACTGGTCGACGCCGTCGCCGGCTATCTGGACGCCGGCTACGTGCGGATCAAGCTCAAGATCGAGCCGGGCTGGGACGTCGAGCCGGTGCGCGTCGTGCGGGAGCGGTTCGGCGACGACGTGCTGCTCCAGGTGGACGCCAACACCGCGTACACCCTGGGCGATGCGCCGTTGCTCGCCCGGCTCGACCCGTTCGACCTGCTGCTGATCGAGCAGCCGCTGCCGGAGGAGGACATCCTGGGCCACGCCGAACTGGCCCGGCGGATCCGCACGCCGATCTGCCTGGACGAGTCGATCGTGTCGGCCCGGTCGGCCGCCGATGCGATCAGCTCTCGGGGCGTGCCAGATCGTCAACATCAAGCCCGGGCGGGTGGGCGGCTACCTCGAGGCCCGCCGGATCCACGACGTCTGCTCGGCGCACGGCGTCCCGGTGTGGTGCGGCGGAATGCTGGAGACCGGGCTCGGCCGGGCGGCGAACGTGGCTCTCGCCGCGCTGCCCGGCTTCACCCTGCCCGGTGACGTGTCGGCCTCGGATCGCTTCTATCGAACCGATATCACCGAGCCGTTCGTGCTGCGGGACGGTGGTCTCGACGTGCCGACGGCCCCGGGCTCGGGGTCGCGCCGATCCCCGAACTGCTCGCCGAGATGACGACCGGCCGGGAGGACGTCAGACGCTGACGCGATGGACCTTGTGCTGCTCGCCCCGGTCACTACGGCTACTCGTGTGGTCATGGTCGACATTGTCCCGGGCGTGACCACTAGGCTTCTGCGCATGTCGACCCTGATCCTGCTCCGGCACGGCGAGAGCGAATGGAACGCGAAGAACCTGTTCACCGGCTGGGTGGACGTCGATCTGAACGAGAAGGGACGGGCGAGGCCCAGCGCGGTGGCGAACTGCTGGTCGAGTCCGGCCTGCTGCCCGAGGTGCGTGCACACCTCGCTGCTCCGCCGGGCCATCCGGACCGCCGAGATCGCGCTGCACGCCGCCGACCGGCACTGGATCGAGACGAAGCGGTCCTGGCGGCTGAACGAACGCCACTACGGTGCCCTGCAGGGCAAGGACAAGGCGGCCACCTTGGCCGAGTTCGGCGAAGAGCAGTTCATGGTCTGGCGCCGTTCGTACGACACCCCGCCGCCGCCGATCGACAAGGACAACGAGTTCGCGAACTTCTACGACCCGCGGTACGCCAGCGCTGCCGACCGAGGCGCGGCCGCAGACCGAGTGCCTCAAGGACGTGCTGCTGCGCGCGCTGCCGTACTGGTACGACCAGATCGTGCCCGACCTCAACGCCGGCAAGGTCACCCTGGTCGCCGCCCACGGCAACTCGCTCCGGGCCATCGTGAAGCACCTGGACCAGATCGGCGACCAGGAAGTCGTCGGGTTGAACATCCCGACCGGCATCCCGCTCGCGTACGAACTGGACGACGACCTGAAGCCGGTGACCACCGGCGGCCGCTACCTCGATCCCGAAGCCGCCGCCGCCTCGATCGAGGCCGTCAAGAACCAGGGCAAGAAGAAATAGCCGGCTGACTCTGCTGGCGTACGTTTCGCACCCGCGGGTACGAAACGAAGCCATTTCGAGCGCATCTCGCGTACGTTTCGCACCCGCGGGGGCGCTAACGCGCATCAGGGCCATCGCGCGAGTTGTCCACAGATCTCCCAAACCCTCTGGCGCCGGACGAACGGTTATCGGCACTGTGACGGCCATGACCGCACCGGCACCGGAGCATCGCTCGCTCAACATCAGACGACCCTTCAGCCGCGCCGAGGCCAGAGCCGCGGGAATTACGGTGCGCGAGCTCCTCGGCGTGGGCTTTCACAAGGTGTTCTACGACTGCTACGTGGCATCGAGCATTTCGATCACCGAGGAACTGCGGGCTGAAGCCGCGTTGGATGTGTCGCCTCCCGGCTCCCACGCGAGCCACTTCACCGCCGCCCGACTATGGGATGGTGTAGTCCCCGACGATCCGGACGTGCATGTCACGGTGCCCGGCGAAAAGGGGCCGGAGCCGACGACGCGGGCTCAAGGCGCACCGCTCGTCAGACGACACTCCGACGACGCGCTTTCGCGGAATTCCGATCAGCACTCCCGAGCAGACATTCCTCGAACTTGCCGCCCTCGGTTTGGATCTCGTCGCTTTGGTGGTGCTCGGCGACAGTTTGATCAAGGCGGGGCGCACCAGCGTCCTGAGACTGACCGAATTCCTGGTGGACACGTCAGCGCAGGGCGTGTTGGCGGCACGGTACGCCGTCCGCTATGTCCGGGAGAACGTCGACTCTCCGATGGAGAGCCGGCTGCGAATGCTCCTGGTGCTGGCCGGGCTGCCGGAACCGACGATCAATCTGATCTTGCGCAACGCCGACGGGAGCTGGCGGCGGAGGTTCGACATGTGCTTCCCGGACCTCAAACTGATCATCGAGTACGACGGACGCCAGCACGCGGGCGAACACCCGCCAGTGGCAGGGCGATCTTCGTCGTCGGGAGGAACTCGATGCGCTTGGTTGGCGAATCATCGTCGTCACCGCCGACGATCTCTACCACCACCCCGAGGACGTGCTGGATCGCGTACGCGAGGCTATGACTGATCGCGGCGCGACCGGGATCCGCCGCCGATTCAGGAATGAGTGGCGTCGCTACTTCGCGTGACCGCCCCGCGGGTGCGAAACGACCGATATCCCCTTCCGAAATCCGTCCATTTCGCACCCGCGGGTGCGAAACGTACGCGAAGCGGGCGGAGTCAGGCGGTTACGGCTGGGGCCAGTACTCGTCTTCGGGGAATTCGCCGGTGACCACGTAGATGATCCGGCGACCCATCGAGGCGGCATGGTCGGCGATGCGCTCGTAGTAGCGGCCGAGCAGCGCGACGTCGACGGCGGCCTCGACTCCGTACGGCCAGTCGTCGCTGAGCATCACCCGGAACTGGGTCCGCCGCAGTTCGTCCATCTCGTCGTCGCGCGCCCGGAGTTCCTGCGCGTTCTGGATGTTGCGGTCGTTCAGCGTCTGGCCGGCGGTGACGACCATCTTCTCGGCGACGTCACCCATCCGGACGAAGTTCTGCCGCAGCGCCTCGGGGACCGCGGTCTCCGGATAACGCAGCCGGGCGATCTTGGCGACGTGCGCGGCGAGGTCACCCATCCGCTCGAGTTCGGTCACCATCCGCAGGGTCGCGACCAGGATCCGCAGCTCGCCGGCGACCGGCGCCTGCCGCGCGAGCAGTGAGAACGCCCGGCTCTCCACGTCGGCCTGCTTGGCGTCGAGCCTCTCGTCCTCGGTGATCACCTGTTCCGCCAGGTGGATGTCGGCCTCGAGAAGCGCGGTTGTGGACGTGCGCACGGCCGAGGACACGACCTGCGCCATCTGCACGAGGTCGGCAAGGATGTCGTCGAGCTGCTCCCGATAGGAGTCACGCATCAGTATTCCCATCTCTCTTTCGGCTTGTCAGCACGACCACCTTATTCCCGGCCCCTACCAGGAGCCATGCAGCCGGTGAACGGCGCGTGAACAGGTTCCGAACGCTACGTGTCGGCGCGCCTGATCCGGTTCGCGATGGCGGATCGGCCGTCGGGCGGCCCCTACTATCGTCCTGTGAACCCGATCGCGGCCGCCGCCGTCGCGCTGGTCGTGGGCATCGTCCTCGGCGTACTGATCATGTGGATCAGCCGCCGCGCCCCGGCTCGAGCCGACGCCGACCTTCGAGAGCGACGATCCCGTGGTGCCGGCCGGAGTCGCCGAGGTGCTCGCGATCCTGAACTCCTCCGGGATCGTCGTCGGTCCGCATGACGAGGTGCTGGAGGCGACGAGCAGTGCCCGGATCCTCGGCCTGGTCCGGGGCAGCCGCATCGCCGTTCCCGAGCTCCTCCAACTGGTGCGGGTCGTACGCCGCGATCAGTCCCTGCGCACCGTCGACCTGCAGATCTCCCGGGGTGCGCGGGCGTCCGCGGCGCACTTCGCGGTTCGGATCGCGCCGTTGGAGGACGATCTGATCGTCGTCCTGGCCGATGACCAGACGTCCCCGCGCCGGGTCGAGGAGACCCGGCGCGATTTCCTGGCCAACGTCAGCCACGAGCTCAAGACCCCGATCGGTGCGATCTCGCTGCTCGCCGAGGCGGTCGAGGACGCGGCCGACGACCCCGATGCGGTGCGCAAGTTCGCGAGCCGGATGGGCGTCGAATCCGCCCGGCTGACCGATCTCGTCGGCCAGATCATCGAGCTGTCGCGGCTTCAGGCCGACAACCCGCTGTCCGATCCAGAGGTGGTCGACATCGACCAGGTACTCAGCGAGGCGGTCGACCGACGTCAGGTCGACGCCGAACAGCACCAGGTCACGCTGACCATCGCCGGCGCCTCGGGCACCAAGGTGCTGGGCAGCGCCCGCCAGCTGGGAGTCGCCGTGGGAAACCTGGTCGAGAACGGGGTCGTCTACTCCGATCCCGGCGCCCGGGTGGTCGTGGCTGCGCACGTCCAGGCGCGCAGCGACGACGACTACGTCGAGATCACCGTGTCGGACAACGGGATCGGCATCCCGCCAGCCGAGGTCGATCGGATCTTCGAGCGCTTCTATCGCGTGGACTACGCCCGCAGCCGCGCCAACGGCGGCACCGGGCTCGGGTTGGCCATCGTCAAGCACGTCGCTGCGAACCACGGCGGAGAAGTGTCGGTGTGGAGCCAGCCGGGGCAGGGGTCGACATTCACGATCAAGATCCCGGCCCACCTCAGCGCGCCCGATCTGCCGCCGGCCCATGATGATGTTCAACGACCCCAGGAGATCAGCCGATGACCAGGGTGCTAGTCGTCGAGGACGAGGAGTCCTACCGCGAGGCACTGTCCTACATGCTGTCCAAGGAGGGCTTCGACGTGGTCGAAGCCGCCGACGGCGCGTCCGGACTGGCCGAGTACGACCGGGTCGGCGCGGACATCGTGCTGTTGGACCTGATGATGCCGGGGCTGCCCGGGACCGAGGTCTGCCGCCAGTTGCGGCTCCGCGGACCGGTGCCGGTCATCATGGTCACCGCCCGCGACTCCGAGATCGACAAGGTGGTCGGGCTCGAGCTCGGTGCCGACGACTACGTCACCAAGCCGTTCAGCCACCGTGAGCTGGTCGCCCGGATCAGGGCGGTGCTGCGCCGCGGCCAGGACGCCGAACTGATACCCGACGTCGTCGAGGCCGCCGGGGTGCGGATGGATGTGGAACGCCACGAGGTGTCGGTCGACGGCGTACGGATCCGGCTGGCGCTGAAGGAGTTCGAACTGCTCGAGATGCTGCTCCGCAACGCCGGCCGGGTGATGACCCGAGGCCAACTGATCGACCGGATCTGGGGCGCCGACTATGTGGGCGACACCAAGACCCTCGACGTGCACGTGAAGCGGCTCCGCACCAAGATCGAGGCGGACCCAGCCAACCCGCGTTACCTGGTGACGGTGCGAGGACTGGGTTACAAGTTCGAGGGTTGATCCGCCGTCGCCGGCGGCTAGGCGCTGGGCGCTGGGCCCGGGCTGATGTCGGCATACTGGGGTTCGTTGCCGTCCATCACCGGGACCTTGGTGGTGACCTCGCCGGCGGACTTGAAGGTCAGGGTCAGGGTGGCGCTCAGCCCGGGTGCGATGTCGGGGCTCTTCACCGTGATCAAGGGGCCGTCGGTCAACACGACCTGCTGTCCGTTCGCCAGCGGGATGGGACTGGACATGGTCGCGGTGAACGGCGGGCCCTCCGTCCCGTCAGCCTTGATGGGCACACCCGTGATGCCCGTCAGCTCGTCGCTGCCGTAGGTCACCACGGTGCCCGACACGAAGCCCTGACCGGGCGACTTACTCACGATCAGCAGGTTGCGAACGTGCACCACGGCCTTCGGATCCTTGGGATTGCCCGCGTCGACGTTGACGCCCTCGGCGGGCGTGTACGGCTGGTTGGTCTGGACGTCCATCCCGCACCCGGCGGCGACGAACAACAGCCCTAAGCTGAGCAGCACCGCCACGCCGGCACGCAATCGCCGGGAAGCGCCGAAGAGCCCCGTACGACGTGGGCGACTCGAGTTCAAGGACACGATGGCCGACTCCTGCCTGGCTGGTTCCACGATGAGCTGGACACGCTCGAGTGCAGCCTATCCATACCGCCGGTGATCGTGCAGGTGCGGCTCGCCCGAGCCGAAGGCGACGACCGGGCCGCCGCCGACGCACATTCCACCGAGGTTTGTCAACCCTGTTCGCGCCCGAATACTGCCCTCTGGCTAGCGCAAACGTCGTCGGAGCGAACCTGTGAGCATGCTAAACTTGAGGTCGCGAAAGGGGTACAAAACAATATGACGTTCACAGTCGGCGAAACGGTGGTTTACCCAAATCATGGGGCTGCTGTCATCGAGGACATCGAAACCCGCCAGATCAAGGGTGAGGACAAGCTCTACCTCGTCTTGAGGATCGTTGGCCAAACTGATCTGATCGTACGTGTTCCCGCTTGCAATCTCGACCTCGTCGGAGTTCGCGACGTCGTCGACGCAGACGGACTGGAACGAGTCTTCGGCGTCCTCCGGGCACCGCACACCGAGGAGCCGACCAACTGGTCTCGGCGATATAAGGCCAATCTTGAGAAATTGCACTCCGGAAACGTGATGAAGGTGGCCGAGGTCGTGCGTGACCTGTGGCGCCGCGAGCGTGAGCGTGGCCTGTCCGCCGGCGAGAAGCGCATGCTGGCCAAGGCTCGGCAGATCCTGGTCTCCGAGCTGGCCCTCGCTGAGCGCGTCGAAGAGGACAAGGCCGAGATCTTGCTCGATGAGGTTCTCGCCTCCTGAGTTCCTCCTTTCGCACCGGCATCGGCGTCGACGTACACCGTTTGGCGCCGGGCCGGGCGATGACGGTTGCCTGCCTCACCTTTGACGACGACGTCGGCCCGGAAGGACACTCGGACGGCGATGTCGTTGCCCATGCCATCTGTGACGCCCTCCTGAGCGCCGCCGGGCTGGGCGATCTCGGCAGTAACTACGGCACGTCCGACGCTGAATGGTCCGGTGCTCCGGGCGTCGCGTTCCTGTCCGAGACGGGCCGCCGGGTACGCGCTGCCGGCTTCGCCATCAACAACGTCGCCGTCCAGTTCATCGGCAACCGGCCGAAGCTCGCCGGTCGTCGCGCCGAGGCGGAAACATCGCTGAGCGAAGCCGTCGGTGGCCCGGTGGCACTCTCGGCCACGACGACTGACGGCCTCGGTCTGACCGGCCGCGGCGAGGGTATCGCCGCGATCGCCAGTTGCCTTCTCAGTTGACTGATCTGGCCATCGCTCGTCCCCGGTGAACCCGCTCGCGAGCAAACGTCAGCGGACGAGATTGGGCGGGGCGACGAAGGTGTTGCATTTTCCGACGGCGCTGGTCAGTAGGCCGGTGGTGCCCCAATACTTGCGCGACCGGGCAAGCCCGTGGTTGCCGAGGACCTGCGGATCACCGGAGAGCGTGTCGTCACCGATGGCTACATAGATCGCCAGGATCCCGTCGCTGTCTTGCTGTTGCACGCCGAGCGAACTCGAGACGGCCCGGATGAACATGCCGGAGAAGCAGTCGGCCTGGGTCTCCAGCCGTCGGGTGAACTGCAGATCCGTCGCCTGGTCACCGGAGTTCTGGCCGAGCGCATGGGCCGAGATCAAGATGCCGGTCCGACCCTGCAGGGCGTGCCCGAACTCGTGGGCCATCACCACGTCGGCGGTCCACTTGTTCTCGCTGGCACTCTCCAGCGCCCGGGGCAGTTGGTTGCTGTAGTAGACCTGCTGATCGGCCGAGCAGTAGAACGCATTGATGCCGCTCTCGCCGCACTTGGTCGTGATCTTCTCCCCGTAGATCGTCACCGATGGCCGGACGATCTGCCACCCGGCCGCTGTCACCGGCGGTTGCCAGACTCGCGTCAGGCATTCCATCAGACCCTCGAAGTGCGCCTTGAGCTGAGCATCGCTGGCCGTCGTCACGTTGATCGGCTGGGAAGTGCAGCGCACCGGTGCCGGGACGGTCTGGGCGTAAAAGGCATTGTCGGTGACCCAGTCGTTGGGCCTGCTCGTAGGTTTCCGGCAGCGGAATCGGCGGTGGGTTGAGATCCGGCGGCGGCGACCTCATAGTCGTCGTTCTGGTACTGGACGGTCGGCGCGGAGGTGAGACCCGGTGACCACCAGGGCGCCGAGCGCGACGACGGCCAACGCGATGAGCGCGAGGACGACGAGCCGTAGCGGGGAGCGCTGCTTCGGCGGTCCGGGCATCGTCGGCGCCGGCCCGTAATGCGGCACGCCACCGCCGAAGGTCGGCTGGCCGTACACCGACTGGCCGAATCCTTGGCTCGGATACGGACGGACTCCGGCCGGTGGCCGGCCGTAGGTCTGTCGCCCGTAGACGGGTGCCTGAGCAGGGAAGGGCTGTCCGCTAGGCGGCGGTCCGCCCCAGTTCTGCTGAGTCACAGGCGCAACGATAACTTCCGCGCGACCAGGGTGCGTGGCCGCTTTCCGGCAAAGATTTCGTAACTGGTGCGGGAATGCCCGGAAAGCAGATCCATGGCTGCGATATCCGCCCCCCTGGGGCGGTGAGACGGTGGTTCGCGGCGGCTGGTCGCAGCCAAAGACCTCGGGTGGAGCGCCGTGACAATCGTTGCCGAAAGAGGTCAGGATTTTGCGTCTGCCAACCGCGAGCCCCTAGGACAAGTGGGAGGCTGTACCTCGTGCTCGCCAACTCAGCTACGACAACACGCCGGCTCGGGGCCCTGCTCGCGTTCTTCGCCTTGACCTTCGGCCTGCTTGCCGGACCTCTGGCCTTGATCGCGCACGCGGATGGGAACGCGTCAGCCTTCGTCGTCGAGGCCAATCTCGCCAAGGACGGCACCCTCAAGGTCAAGCAGATCGATCACGTTCACCGGCGCAGTGCCGCCCGAACTCAGCTCAGAAATTCGAGACCCGTCAAGATCTCGTCGGCGATCGGCAGTACGTCCAGACCATCAGCGACGATCACTGCCAGTGTCAAAGGGGCCGCGGTCAGCCCGACCATCGAAACCGACAACCGGTTCACCACGGTGACCGTGGCGACCAACGGCGCCACCGAGGTGATGATGGGCTACACGGTCATCGGCGCGGTCGTCACCATCGACAGCGGCGAGACGGCGTTGCGGTGGGCACTGCTGCAGGGCCTGTCGGCGCAGGTGGCGGAGTTCGCCGCCACCGTGCAGATCCCGACCCAGTTCAGCTACATCAAGTGCACGGCGGGTGCCCCGAACTCCAAGTCCCGTGTGACTTCGCGTCCGCCGGCACCGAGGGATCGCAGATCCCGACCTTCCGCGACGGTCCGCGCGGCCAAGGCGAAGTCGTCGTGGTCGACATCGGCTTCCCGGCCAACACGGTCGCCAGCAACGAGCAGATCGACTACCGCTGGACCGTCGGCCGGGCCTTCTCGGCGGAGCCGTTGCAACTGGCTCTGGCTCTGGGTCTGCTGGCGCTTGGGCGCGGTGGCGTTGTTCATGCTGCACCGGCGCTCGGGTGTCGATGTGCGGCCGGGCGAGCAGATCGCCCGAGCCGGCGAGTTCGTCCCCACGGGCGCCGGGCAGAGCGAGTTCCGGGTCGTCGACGACGTACGCCCTGGCCATGTCGGCACCGTGGCTGACGAGCGGGTCGACCCGATCGACGTGACGGCGACGCTGGTCGATCTTGCCGTGCGCGGGCACCTGTTGATCACCGAGCTGCCCCGCGAGGCAGAGTTCGCCCGGGGTGACTGGACGCTGACCCGTACCGATGCCCCGGACGACGAGCTGCACCCCTTCGAGAGGCAGTTGCTCGACGGCATCGCGCCGGCCGGGTCGAGCGTGAAGGTCTCCGAGCTGGCCAGCCGGGTGGACGAGGCCATCAGCGGCGTCCAGAATGCGCTCTACGACGAGGTCGTCGCCAAGGGCTGGTACGAACGACGGCCGGATGCGATCCGCAACAAGTGGACCCAGTTGGCGCTCGGCGCGCTGATCATCTCGGTTGCGGTGACCGGCGTACTGGCCGCGTTCACCACATTCGGACTGGTCGGTCTGGCCCTGATCATCTTGTCCCTCGGCCTGATCTTCGTCGGTCAGGAGATGCCCGCGCGGTCGGCGAAGGGCGCCGCGCTGCTGGCCGGACTGGGTGCGCTGCGGTCGGATCTGTTGAGCCACCCGACCAATCAGATGCCCCCGGGGAGCGAACTTCGGGAGATCTCCGAGGTGCTGCCGTACGCGATCGTTCTCGGGGGGACCGATCGGTGGCTCGACGCCATCGTGGCCACCGATGACGACGATTCGCCGGATTCCGAAGATCTGCATTGGTACCACGGGCCGGCGGAATGGCATCTGCGTGACCTACCGGACTCGCTGAAGAACTTCGTCACCACCGTTTCCGGCACCCTGTTCGCGCGTTGATCTGGCGCCTTGACCGCTCAGGCCCGAGCGGCTACTTGAGGTTGCGCAGGGTATAGCCGTGCTGCGCGCAACCGTCGATGATCAGTTTCTTGGCGCTGTCGGAGGATGCGCTCGGATTGTCGGAGTCGAGTACCCTGATCGTCGCGTCGAGCCACTTCTGCGGCTCCGGGTCCAACTGGCCGGACGCGCTCAGTTTCTTCAGTCCGGCGACCGATCGCCTTGCTGACCACGGAGCCGCCGGCCACCGCGGAGTCGACTGCGGGGCAGCCGATCTTGTACGCGTCCTCAGCCTGGATATTGGCCTCCGAGCAGGAGACCAGACCGACCGAGGCAAACACGAGGGCGAGGGCAGCAAGGACGCGGCGCATGCCCCGAGGGTACGTGACCGACCTGTGAGCCGCCGGATTGACGACGCTCGCAGCGTCGCACTCCAGATGAATGCCCGGCTCAGCCGTCGGCATCACGTCCACCGCCCTGGACACTCGGGAATCAGCGGCCACCCGGACTAGGCCAGTCCCGAGGCGATGCCTCAGGGTCGGCCGTGGTGTCGTTCGTAATCCTCGATCTGCTGCCGCATCTCGAGCACGGCGGCTTCGATCTCGGGATGGTCAGTAGGAATGGCTCGGCGCGCGGCGGGGCGCCCGCGGCTCCCAGGAGCCGAAGTACAGCCGGATGGTCATGGTGATCAGGCCGACGGCGAAGGTGATCAGCAGCATCGTCGTGATGGTCGTCGGCTGCATCGCTCGGCCTAGAGTTCCAGTCCGGGATACAACGGGTTGGCGTCGAGCAACTCGGCCGAGGCCGCCTTGGTGGCATCGGCGATTCCGTCGGCGAGGCGGTACTTCGCCTTCCCCGGCTTGCCGGTCGAGGCGGTGACCGGCGTGGTGTTCTTCAGCACGCTGACGATGAGGTCGGCGACCCGGTCGAACTCGTCGGCACCGAAGCCGCGAGACGTCAGCGCCGGCGTGCCGATCCGGATCCCGGAGGTGTACCAGGCCCCGTTCGGGTCGGACGGGACGGCGTTCCGATTGGTCACGATGCCCGCGTCGAGCAGGGCGGACTCGGCCTGCCTTCCGGTGATGCCGTAGCCGGACACGTCGATCAGCACCAGGTGATTGTCGGTGCCGCCGGTGACCAGATTGGCCCCCCGTTTCAGCAGACCGTCGGCGAGGGTCTTCGCGTTGTCGGCGATCGCCCGGGCGTAGGTCTGGAAGGCCGGCGTCCGCGCCTCGGCCAGCGCCACCGCCTTGGCCGCCATCACGTGGCCGAGCGGGCCGCCGAGCACCATCGGGCAGCCGCGGTCGACCGAGTCGGCGTACTCCTTGGTCGCCAGCACCATTCCTCCGCGCGGGCCGCGCAGCGATTTGTGCGTGGTCGTCGTGACCAGGTGTGCGTGCGGCACGGGGTCCTCGTCGCCGGTGAAGACCTTGCCGGCGACCAGACCCGCGAAATGCGCCATGTCGACCATGAAGGTCGCTCCGACCTCGTCGGCGATCTCCCGCATCTTGGCGAAGTTGATCCGTCGCGGATAGGCCGAGTAGCCGGCGATCAGGATCAGCGGCTTGAACTCCTGGGCGGCCTGGCGTACCCGGTCGTAGTCGATCAGTTGGGTCTGCGGATCGGTGCCGTACGACCGCTGATGGAACATCTTGCCCGAGATGTTGGGCCGGAAACCGTGCGTCAGATGACCGCCGGCATCCAGGGACATGCCGAGCGCCCGCTGGTTGCCGAACTTGTGCCGAAGGTCCTCCCACTGCTCCTCGGTGAGATCGTTCACACCCTTGACGCCCAGCGTGGCCAACTGGGGCAGTTCGACCCGGTTGGCGAGGATCGCCCAGAAGGCGACCAGGTTCGCGTCGATCCCCGAATGTGGCTGGGCGTAGGCGTACTCGGCGCCGAACAGTTCGCGGGCATGTTCCGCGGCCAGCGCCTCGACGGTGTCGATGTTCTGACAGCCGGCGTAGAAGCGGTGTCCGATGGTGCCCTCGGCGTACTTGTCGCTCAACCAGGTGCCCATCGTCAGCAGCACGGCAAGGGAGGCGTAGTTCTCTGAGGCGATGAGCTTCAGCGAGGACCGCTGATCGGCCAGTTCGGCCCGCGTCGCGTCGGCGATCCGCGGTTCGATGGTCTCGATCACCGACAGCGCGGCGCGATAGGCCTCAGATGCGGTGGCGGAGTAGTCGCCGGACAGATCGGTCGGTGCGAGGGTGTCGGTCACGAAGACTCCTGGGACGCGTTTGGGCAGGCGGTGCCCAATGTATCTCGACCGCCTGACCACCCCATGGTGATTTCAGCGAACCACGGTGCTGCGATGATCCGTAGGATGCGCAGGTGATCTTTCCCGTGGTGGTCGCCCTCTGTTCGGCGGCCACCTTCGCCGTCGGCTCGGCCCTGCAACATCGGGCGGCCAGCGCTGTGTCGACCGAGGAATCGAGCCAACGGGTGATCGCTCGGCTGCTCCGCCGGCGCTCGTGGCTCTTCGGGCTGCTGCTGAGCGCCGTGGCCTTCGGCCTGCACGCACTCGCGCTCAGCAGAGGCGAGCTGGCCCTGGTCCAGCCGGTGATCGTCAGCGGGATCGTGTTCGCGGTGCTGTTCCGCGCCGCCCTGGACCGGCATCTGCCCCGCCCCCAGGTGATCGGCTGGCTGATCCTGACCTGGGCCGGGCTGGCCCTCTTCGTCGTCATCCGGTCCAGCCGGTCCGCCCCCTCCCGCGGGGTCGACCATGAGATCGCGTTCGTGGTGGTCGGCGCGATCGTCGCCGCCGCAGTGACGCTCGCGGCCGGCCGGGTCAAGTCCGACCGGGCCAGCGGTCTGCTGCTCGGCGCCGCGGCCGGAACCCTGTTCGGTCTCGTCGCGGGACTGCTGAAACTGGTCACCGTGCAGGCGCAGGCCGGGCTGGGGCACGCCATCGCCCACTGGTCGCTCTGGGTGCTGATCGGGGTCGGCGGGTGTGCGGTGCTGCTCAACCAGCGCGCCTACCAGAACGCGCGGCTGTCGATCACCGCACCGATGCTGAACATCGCCCAGGTGCTCGTCTCCATCACGTTCGGCATCATCGTGTTCGGCGAGCGGTTCGACGGTTCCATGCTCGCCTTCCTGGCCGAGATCGCCGGGCTGGTGCTGATGGGGATCGGCATCTGGGCGCTGGCCGCCCAGCCGTCCAGCGGTTCGGCGACCGACGAGCAACCCAGCGATGCTGAGCCGAGCAGTGCGCGGCGCGGTCAGCGGCGACGGTTGATCTCGTAGAGGGCGATGCCGGCCGCCACGCCGGCGTTCAACGATTCGACCTGGGCAGCGATAGGTATCGACGCCAGACTGTCGCAGGCCTCCCGCACCAGCCGGGACAGCCCGTCGCCCTCGCTGCCGACCACCAGGACCAGCGGGCCCGACGAGTCGACCTCAGAGAGGTCGCTGGTGGCCCGCCCGTCCAGCCCGATCAGGGTCAGGCCGGCGTCGGCGTACGCGCGCAGCGTCCGGTTCAGGTTCGTGGCCCTGGCGATCGGGATCCGGGCCGCGGCGCCGGCGGACGTCTTCCAGGCTGCGGCCGTCATGCCGGCCGAACGGCGCTCCGGGATCAACACTCCGTGAGCCCCGAAAGCCGCAGCCGACCGGACGATCGCGCCGAGATTGCGCGGATCGGTGATCGAGTCCAACGCGACGATCAGCGGCTCGGTGGTCGATGCCAGCGCGGCGGCCAGCAGGTCATCGGGATGCGCGTATTCGAAAGTCGGCAACTGCAGGGCTACACCCTGATGGACCGCGCCGCCGGTCAGCCGATCCATCTCGTTGCGGGTCACCTCGAGCAGGGCGATGCTGCGATTGGCCGCCAACTTGAGGATCTCCCGCAGCCGGTCGTCGCGTTCGGCGCCCTCGGCGATGTAGGCGGACTTGACTGGGATCTCGGCCTCGAGCGCTTCCAGCACCGGGTTACGACCGACGACCCATTCCGGTCCGGTACCGGGTCGGCCGGTACGCGGACCGGGAGGCCGGGTCGACGTCCGCCGGTCGGCGAACTTCTTGGCGTGATGCTTGGCGTGGTACTCGCGATCCTCCGCCTTGGGGGTCGGCCCGCGACCCTCGAGGCCGCGGCGGACCCGCCCCCCGGAACCGGCGGTGTTGCTCTTGCCCTTGCGCCGCACCGCGCCCTTGCGCTGGCTGTTACCCGGCATGCTGTCTATTTGTCCTTTCGGCGGCGCTTCGTTTGTGATCACCGCGGCGGACGGACCAGCGGGGGCCCTGCGGGGTGTCGGAGACGTCGATGCCGGACGCGGCGAGAGAGTCGCGGATGGCATCGGCGGCGGCGAAGTCCTTCCGCGTCCGTGCATCGGCGCGCTGCTTGATCAACTCCGTGACCAGGCCGTCGACCACCGCGGTAAGTTGCTGATCATCGCCGTCAGTGTCTCCAGGCCGGGTTGTCGGCATCCAGCCCGAAGATCATCAACATCCCGACGACCGCGTCGAGCGAGCGCGAGAGCTGATCTTGGTCACCGGAATCCAGGGCCTGATTCCCTTCCCGTACGGCGTTGTGCAGCACCGCGACCGCGCCGGGCGTACCAAGATCATCATTCATGGCGGCGACGAAGGCGGCCGGCACCGCCGGGGTCGCCGGGCCGATCAGGTCGGTCGCCCGGTCGACGAAGTTGTCGATCCGGGCCAGCGCGGTCACCGACTCGGCCAGTGACGCGTCGGAGTACTCAATGGTCGAACGGTAGTGCGGCTGAACCAGATAGAGCCGGACCGCTCGGGCCGGGAAGCGTTTCACCACCTCCGAGACCAGGGCGCCGTTGCCGAGCGACTTGCTCATCTTCTCCCCGGCTGCGGTCAGCATGGCGTTGTGCATCCAGAATCGGGCGAACTTCTGACCCGCGGCGGTCGACTGGGCCAGTTCGTTCTCGTGGTGCGGAAAACGAAGATCAAGACCTCCGCCGTGGATGTCGAACTCGTCCCCGAGATACTTGCCCGCCATGGCCGAGCACTCCAGATGCCAACCCGGGCGACCCCGTCCCCACGGCGTCACCCAGCTGGCCGTTCCCGGCTCGGACTCCTTGTAGCCCTTCCACAGCGCAAAGTCGCGCGCATCGTGTTTGCCGCGCGGATCGGAGTCACTCGCCGCCTCCATGTCGTCGATCTTCTGCCTGGACAGCGATCCGTACGCCGGCCAGGACTTCACGTCGAAGTAGACGTCGCCGGATCCGTCGGCGGCCGGATAGGCGTGGCCACGCTCGATCAACACCTTGATCATCTCGATCATCTCCGGCACATGCCCGGTGGCCCGCGGCTCGTAGGTGGGGGGCAAGCAGCCGAGGGCCGCGTACGCCTCGTGCAGCTCGCGCTCGAAGCGGTAGGCGAGGGCGAACCACGGCACCCCGGCCTCCGTCGACTTGATCAAGATCTTGTCGTCGATGTCGGTCACGTTGGCGATCACCGTCACCTCGAAGCCGGACCAGGTCAGCCACCGGCGCAGCACGTCGAACACGACTTCCTTGCGGATGTGGCCCAGGTGCGGTGCCGACTGGACGGTCAGCCCGCAGTGGTAGATCGATACCTGGCCGGGCACGGCCGGCACGAAGTCGCGCACCGCTCGGGTCGCGGTGTCGTACAGGCGGAACGGCTGGACGGCGGAGGGCGGGCTCACCCCGGAAGCTTATCCAGCCTCATCAGCCGTCGCATCGCCTCGATGCCGTCGCGGAGGGCCTTGAGGTCGCGCTTGGACATCCGTTCGAGGTAGGGCTCCAGGCCGGTGCCGAGCGATACGCGCATCAGCTCGAGCTGTTGCTGACCACGCTTGGTGAGCTTGATCATCCACGCTCTGCCGTCCTTGGGATCGACCGACCGCTGGACCAGGCGAGCCGCCTCCAGCCGCTTGACGTGGTTGGTGATCGTCGGCTGCGAACAGCGTTCGGCCACCGCGAGGTCGCTGATCCGGGTTGGCCCGTCATCGTAGAGTCGAGCCAAGAGGCGGGCAGCGGACAGGCTCAACTCGATCGAGGAGTCTTTCGGGACCCAACGCACCAGGCGCGCCGCGGTGGTGATCAGGTCCTCGCCGAGCGCCTGCACATCCTCGTCCATCTTGGCAGGATATTCGGTAGTGTCGGGATTCCTCAGTCGCCTGGCGATGGTGTCGTTCGGGGGTGCGTACTCAGGGCCGTCAAGCAGTACTGCGGCGCAGGTCGACGGAGAAGATCGCCGTGGATGCGCGGCGCGGGCCGCGCCGAACCGCACGCGGGAGGAGCATTGGACGATGGTCGTGGACCGATTGCTGCCGAGTGCCGAGGGCGCGGAGCTGGTGTCCCTGGTGCGAGAGTTCGCCCAGGCTGAGTTGGCCCCGCGGGCCGCCGGCGACGAGGCGGCGGAGCGGTTTCCGCGGGACGCATTCACGCGACTCGGACAGATCGGACTTCTCGGCCTGCCGTACCCGGAGGCCTACGGTGGGGCGGCGCAGCCGTACGAGGTGTACCTGCAGGCGTTGGAGGAGGTGGCGAACGCCTGGATGACGGTCGGGGTTGGGACCTCGGTTCACGTGATGGCCAGCTACGCGATGGCGGCCTACGGGACGCCGGACCAGCGTGGCCCGCTATCTGCCGGAGATGGTCGGCGGCCGGATGCTGGGCGCGTACGCGCTGTCCGAGGCTCAGGCCGGTTCGGATATCTCCGGGATCACCGCCCGGGCGAAGCGTGCCGACGACGGCTACGAACTGAGCGGCGCCAAGGCGTGGATCACCCACGGGTCGAAGGCCGACTTCTACACCGTCTTCGCCCGGACCAGCGACGACGAACGAGCCGGCATCAGTTGCTTCCACGTCCCGGGCAACGCGCGCGGGAATGACCTTCGGCGCGCCGGAGCGCAAGATGGGGCTGACCGGGTCGACCACCACGTCGCTCTACTTCGACGCGGTCCACGTCGACGAGGACCGGCGGATCGGCGCCGAGGGCGAGGGAGCCCGGATCGCGTTGTCCGCGCTGGACTCCGGCCGGCTCGGCATCGCGGCCTGTGCCACCGGGCTGGCCCAGGCGGCGCTGGACTTGGCGCTCGGCTGGGCGCGCGAGCGGGAGCAGTTCGGGCGCAGGATCGCGGAGTTCCAGGGGCTGCAGTTCCTGCTGGCCGACATGGCGGCGGCGGTCGACACGTCGCGGGCCGGCTATCTGATGGCGGCGCGCAAGCGAGACGCCGGGATGAGGTTCACCCGGGACGCGGCGGTGGCCAAGCTGGTCGCGACCGATGCCGCGATGAAGGTCACCACCGATGCGGTCCAGGTGCTCGGCGGCTACGGCTACACCCGGGACTTCCCGGCCGAGCGCTATCTGCGCGAAGCCAAGGTCACCCAGATCTTCGAGGGCACCAACCAGATCCAGCGGCTGGTGATCAGCCGCCAGTTGCTCCGCTGATCGTTGCGCGGAGAAGGAGGACATCGATGAAGCTCACCAGTCAGGACGTGATCTTGGTGACCGGCGGCGCGTCCGGGCTGGGTGCCGCGACCGTACGGGCCGGGCTGGCCGCCGGAGCGCAGGTGTTGATCATGGACCTGCCGTCCTCGCCGGGCGTCGAGGTGGCGGCCGGTCTTGGTGATCGGGTGCGTTTCGTCGCCGCCGACGTCCGCGACGAGGAGCAGGTCCAGGCCGCCATCGACGCGGCGGCGAGCTTCGGCCCGTTGCGGGTCGCCGTCAACTGCGCTGGTGTCGCGACGCCCGGCCGGGTGATCGGCAAGCGCGGCGTCTTGTCGTTGGAAGCCTTCCGGACCGTGATCGAGATCAACCTGATCGGGACGTTCAACGTGCTGCGGCTGGCCGCCCAGTCCATGATCGACAACGAACCGCTGGACGGTGATCGCGGTCTGGTGATCATGACGGCGAGCGTCGCGGCCTACGACGGGCAGATCGGTCAGGCGGCGTACGCGGCCAGCAAGGGCGGCATCGCCTCGCTCACCTTGACCGCGGCCAGAGATCTTGCCGACAAGGCGATCCGGGTGATGACCATCGCTCCCGGCGTGATGGAGACCCCGATGATGGCCGGCCTGCCGGGGGAGACGAAGTCGATCTTGGAAGCGCTGGTGCCGCATCCGGCGCGGCTCGGCCGACCCGAGGAGTACGCGATGCTGGTCGAGGCGATCATCGCCAATCCGCTGTTGAACGGTGAGGTGATCCGACTCGACGGCGCCCTCCGCATGCCGCCGCGTTAGATTCATGGCCGCTGCTCGCGCCCGACGGTCGCAGCCGGGATGCGCGAGCGGCCCGAAGGGTCGTTACTTCTTTGCTTTGGCGCGGAGGGCGGCGATGTCCAGGAATGGGCTGGCCGGTTCCTCGTCGGCGCCGGGGGCTTCGTCGTTGTCCTCCCACGGGTCGTACGGCTTCTCGTAGTTCTCGTCGACGAAGCCCTGCGACGGGTCGAACGGGTTGGCCAGCGCGCTCATCGACTCCGCCGAGGCCATGGCGATCTCCTCGTCCGGGAGCCCGTGCAACACGTTGTCCAGGTAGCTCTGGGCCGCGTCCTCGATGGAGATCTCGCGTCCGGCCTTCTCGCTCAGGAACCACCGGTGTTCCAGCACCTCGTGGTAGAGCTCGGCGGCCTCGAGCTTCGCCCGCAGGTCCTTCGGCACCGAGGACACGATCGGCTCGAACCGCCGGGTCAGCCACTGGTGCGCGACGATCGACTCGTCCGCACCCTGCTGATCGGTCCGGGCCCGGTAGTAGTCGAGATCGTTGAGCAGCCGGCGGGCCTGGTTCTCCTCGGTGTCCAGCCCGGTGAGCCGGATCAGCCGGCGGGAGTGGTGACCGGCGTCCACCACCTTGGGCTGGATCCGGATGGTCGAGCCGGCGAAGTCGGTGGTGATGTCCAGTTCGGCGACGTCGAAGCCGAGAGCGTTCAGCCGGCGCACCCGGCTCTCGATCCGGTGCATCTCGCCGGTGTCGAACTCCTCGGCGCCGGTCAGCTCCGCCCACAGTTCGCGATAGCGGTTCTCGATGGTCTCGACCAGGACCAGCGGATCGAGCGCCTCGTCCAGCAGTCCGCCGGCCTCGAGGTCGGAGAACTCCCCGTAGAGGTTCGTCCGGGCGATCGTCAGGTCGTGTTCCCGCTGCCCGTTGGTCAACTGGTCGTGGAGTTCGCCGGTCTCCGCGTCCACCAGGTACGCGGCGAAGGCGCCGGCGTCACGGCGGAACAGGGTGTTGGACAGCGACACGTCGCCCCAGAGGAAGCCGATCAGGTGCAGCCGAGCCAGCAGTACGACCATCGCGTCGACCAGCCGGTTGACGGTGTCCTGGCGTACGCCCCGGCTGAACAGCGACCGGTAGGGGAGCGAGAACTGCAAATGCTGGGTGATCAGGATCGGGTCCAACGGCTCGCCGTCAGGGTCGATGCGATCGGTCACCACCCCGACCGGCTCGACCGACGGGGTGTCGAGCCGCATGAGGTCGCGGAGCAGGCGGTACTCGTGCCGGGCGAGGTGCTCGAGCACCTCCTTCATCGCGTACACCTGATGGCCGACCCGGACGAAGCGCACCACATGCCGGGAGATACCCCGGGGCAGCGCAACCAGGTTGTCCTCCGGCCAGTCCTCCAGCGGGGTCGCCCACGGAAGCGTGATCAGCCGAGTGTCGGGGTTTGCCGCCAGGAACCTAGGCATGAGCTCATCCTGTCATCCGACGCGAGCATCCGGATCGCCAGAGCGCGATGCGGAGCTAGCGGGCAACCGGGCAACAAAACAATCAACCCCCCGCATTGCTGCGGGGGGTTGATTGCTACGAGCGTGCCTTCGAGGGCTCAGCGCATCTGGTCGGGTGAGATCCGGTTGCCGGTCTTCTCTGAGAACACGTGCACGTGCTCGGGTCGATCTTGAGCCGGATGGTGGTGCCCCGATGCGGTGGCGTACGGCCTGAGATGCGGGCCGTGATCTGGTTCGCCGTGAGCCTCTCGTCGTCGCTCAGGCCGGTGACGGTGCCGTACAGGAACGCGTCAGCGCCGAGCTCCTCGACCACCGCGACGTCGATGCCGATGCCGTCGTTGCCCTCGCCGAGGGTGAAGTTCTCCGGGCGGATGCCCAGCATGAGCTTCTTCTCGTCCGGAGCCTTGGCCAGCGTTTCGCGCGGCACCGGTACGACGTAGTCGCCGATGTGGATGCCGTCAGCTGCGACCTCGCCCTCGATCAGGTTCATCGCGGGGGAGCCGATGAAGCCGGCCACGAACAAGTTGTTGGGCTTGTCGTAGAGGTTCAGCGGGGTGTCGCACTGCTGGAGCAGGCCGTCCTTGAGCACCGCAACCCGGTCGCCCATCGTCATGGCCTCGACCTGGTCGTGGGTCACGTAGACGGTGGTGACGCCGAGCCGGGTCTGCAGCGCAGCGATCTGGGTGCGGGTGGAGACGCGGAGCTTGGCGTCCAGGTTGGACAGCGGCTCGTCCATCAGGAAGACCTGAGGCGAACGGACGATCGCGCGGCCCATGGCGACGCGCTGACGCTGACCACCGGAGAGCGCCTTCGGCTTGCGGTCGAGGAATTCGTCCAGGCCGAGCAGGTGAGCAGCTTCCTTGACGCGCTGCTGCCGCTCGGTCTTCGGGACGCCGGCCATCTTCAGCGCGAAGCCCATGTTGTCGCCCACGGTCATGTGGGGATACAGGGCGTAGTTCTGGAAGACCATCGCGATGTCGCGATCCTTGGGGGGCAGGTCGGTCACGTCGCGATCACCGATGTGGATCGCTCCGGCGTTGATCTCCTCCAGGCCCGCGAGCATGCGGAGCGAGGTGGACTTGCCGCAACCGGACGGTCCGACCAGGACCATGAACTCGCCGTCGCCGATCTCGAGATTGAGCTTGTCGACGGATGGGTGATCTGCACCCGGGTAGACGCGAGTTGCGTCTACGAAACTAACTGTGGCCACGCCACACTTCCTTTCCACGGGCAGGTACGTGCCCGACGATCCGTAGTGGAAATAACTGCGCGAGGTCGCGCGACCTTGCGCTGAGCAGCACCCTAGCGTGAAATGGCTTGCCCGGGGAAATCCCCGGTCCGTCAAGGCGAGCGGGGGACAACGCTTTCCGTGAGCGGTCCGGAGCGAGCGGAGCGGATCAGGCTCTAGCGGCAGGGTCGAGGAGCCGTGCGCGAGCGTCGGGTAGAGCGGGCCCGATCCTTACTTGCGACCGAGCGAGCAGACAACGCTTTTCCGTCTGCGAGTCGAGCGAGCAAGTCAGGATCTTCAGGCCCGCTCGGGCGCGAGCGCACAAAGATCAGTCAGCGGAGCTGGGTGAGCTTGGTCGGGTCGTCGAGCTGGAAGTCGTCGACCACCGCGGTCACCTCGAGGCCGGTCAGCGTGGTGGGGGCGCCGAAGTTGGTCATGAAGGCGGTGTCGGCCGCATCCCGGCCGGTGGAGATGCGCAGCAGGCTCTGCCGAGGGGCGAGCTGGGTGGCGTCCACCACCCACCACGCGTCATCGACGAACGCCTCGGCGACGGCGTGGAACTCCATCGGACTGAGGCCCGGCGCGTACACCGCAGCCAGCCGGGCCGGCACGTTGAGCGCCCGCAGCAAGAGCGATCGAGAGGTGCGCGAAGTCGCGGCAGACGCCTTGCCGGCCGAGCAGCGTACGCACCGCGCCGTCGGTCGGCAGGCTGGAGCCGGTGACGTACATGAGCTTCTGGTTGACCCAGCTGATCACCGCCTGCGAGCAACTCGATCCCGGTCAGCCCGGCGAACTCGCTCGCCGCGGTCGGACCGAGGCTGTCGGACTCGCAGTAGCGGCTGGGCCGGACGTAGACGATCTCGTCGATCTGCTCGACCGGCGGCTGGTCGGCGATCCCGTCGATCGTGGCCTCGTAGTCGAGCACCAGCGCGTTGCCCGGCGCGTCAGGGCGTGCAGCCGGCTGCCGTGGGCATCGACGACCTCCATCGGCTCGATCGCGGCTCCGTCGATCGGTGATCGCGAGGGATTCGCGCTGAATCGGCGTTCCCTGGGCCGCCGCGACGCTGAAGATCAGCTTGCTGGTGCCGGTCAGGCCGAGTTCGATGGTGAGTGGAAACCGTGCGCAACATGGGCGCCATCATTTCCACCGCTGAGGGCGCTGCCGCCGATTCCACGGCGCCGGGGGCCGTCTGGTCCGTTGTGCGCAGAGAAATCCCGGATTTCGGCGAAATCCGGGCGATTGCGTCCGTTGTGCGCGCAAACGGCCCCAGACGCGGACCGATGCTCAGGCGCGGTGGCTCGGATCGCCTGCGGTTACCGGACGTCAGCACTCGACGATGTTGACGGCGAGGCCGCCGCGGGCGGTTTCCTTGTACTTGATCTTCATGTCGGCGCCGGTCTCGCATCATCGTCTTGATCACCTTGTCCAGGCTGACGGTGTGCCGGCCGTCGCCGTGCAGGGCGAGCCGGGCGGCGGTGATCGCCTTGACCGAGGCCACCGCATTGCGCTCGATGCAGGGGATCTGGACCAGGCCGCCGACCGGATCGCAGGTCAGGCCCAGGTGGTGCTCCATGCCGATCTCGGCGGCGTTCTCGACCTGCTCGGGAGTGCCGCCGAGGATCTCGGCCAGCGCTCCGGCGGCCATCGAGCAGGCGGTGCCGACCTCGCCCTGGCAGCCGACCTCGGCTCCGGAGATCGAGGCGGTCTGCTGGTAGATCGCGCCGAGCGCCCCGGCGACCAGCAGGAACCGGACGATCGCGTCGTCGTCGGTGCCGGGGACGAAGCGCACCGCGTAGTGCAGGACGGCCGGGATGATCCCCGCCGCGCCGTTGGTCGGGGCGGTGACCACCCGGCCGCCGGAGGCGTTCTCCTCGTTGACCGCCAGCGCCCACAGGGTCACCCAGTCCATCGCCGCGAGCGGGTCGACCATGTCGCGGAAGCGACCGGCGTCGTTGGTCAGCTCGCGTCTGCAGGTCGGCGGCGCGGCGCCGGACCTTCAGGCCGCCCGGGAGCACCCCGGGAGTCGCGCAGCCGTTGCTGATGCACTCGACCATCACCCGCCAGATGCTCCAGCAGCCCGGCCCGGACCTCCGCCTCCGGCCGGCGTGCGCACTCGTTGGCCAGCATCACGTCGCTGATCGAGAGGTCGTGGTCGGTGCAGAGCTGCAGCAGTTCGGTGCCGGTGCGGAAGGGGTACGGCACCGGCGTCGGATCGGGAATGAGCTCCGGGTGTCCCGAACCGTCGTCGTCCAGGACGAAGCCGCCGCCGATCGAGTAGTAGGTGCGTTCGCGCGATCGGCTCGCTGCCGGCGTACGCGGTGAAGGTCATGCCGTTGGGATGGAAGGGCAGCGAGCGGCGGCGATACAACATCAGGTCGTTGTCCGGATCGAAGCCGATCGGATGGGTGCCGGCGAGCAGCATCCGGCCCGTGCGTCTGATCTCGGCCGCGCGCAGCGGGCCGGCGTTGGTGTCGACGGTTTCGGGATCCTCGCCCTCCAGCCCCCAGAGGACCGCGTTGTAGCTGCCGTGCCCGTGACCGGTGGCACCGAGCGAGCCGAAGAGCTCCGAGACCACCCGAGTGGTGTCCGCCAGCCGGCCGGTGTCGGTCAGCGTCGCTGCGAATCGGCCGGCGGCCCGCATCGGGCCGACCGTGTGTGAGCTCGAGGGGCCGATCCCGATGCTGAACAGGTCGAAGACGCTGGTCGTCATCGCCCCAGTCTGCTCCTGTTCGGGCGACCCGAAGAGCGAGAGCCCCGCCGGCTCATACCCGGCAGGGCTCCTGAATGTTCTCGTTCAGTCTCGGGCGCCGCGCCGCAGAATGGCCGGATCGACACGCCAAGCCGCCCCCATCTTGCCGACACGCCGTTAATTTCCTGTGACACGCCGATGACAGCCAGAAGACGTCTCGGCGGCTCTTGTGAGGCCACCCAAGTGGGCATATAAATGATCTACGCCAACGCGGAGGACTTCGGTCCAAGGCAATGGCGTACGAAGCTCCGGCCAACTCATACTTGGCCGGAGCTTCACCTGATTCTGGGGGAAACTGATTCTGGGCGGGGTCCGTCGGCTACGGCTTCCTGACGATCTGCTTGCCGAGCGGCATCACGGTGACCGGGATCAGCTTGAAGTTGGCGATGCCCAGCGGGATCCCGATGATCGTCACGCACAGGGCGAGGCCGGTCAGGATGTGGGTCAGGGCCAGCCACCAGCCGGCGGCGACGAGCCAGATGATGTTGCCGAGCAGCGAGAAGATGCCGGAATTCGGCTTCTCGATGACCTCGCGGCCGAACGGCCAGGCCGCGTAGTTGGCCATCCGGAAGGACGCGATGCCCCACGGGATGGTCACGATCAGGATGCAGCAGATGATCCCAGCCACCATGTAGGCGAGCCAGAGCCAGAAGCCGCTGAAGACGAACCAGATGATGTTCAGCAAAGTACGCACGTGCCCAAGGGTGCGGCAGGAACGCCGTCCGGGCAATCGGGCGACTCCCTGACTTACCCCTGCTCGCAGAACACCTCGTACGCGTGCTCGCTGAAGGCGACGAAACGGACGTCGGGCACCCGCGACCCGCACGCCCGCACGGTGACCCAGGCGATCCGGGCGGCGTCAGCCAGCGGCCAGCGGTAGACGCCGGTGGAGATGGCGGGAAAGGCCACGCTCTCGGCGCCCAACTCGTCGGCGACCGCGAGCGAGTTCCGATAGCAGTCGGCCAACAGCCCTGATTTGTCCTTGGTCTTGGCATACGTGGGTCCGACCGTGTGGATCACCCAACGAGCCGGTAACCGGCCCGCCGTGGTGGCCACCGCCTGGCCGGTCGGCAACCCGTCGGGGTACTGGTCCCGCCTCAGTTGCTGGCAGGCGGTGAGGATCTCCGGGCCGCCGCGGCGGTGGATCGCCCCGTCGACACCGCCACCGCCGAGCAGGGTGTGGTTGGCGGCGTTGACGATGGCGTCGACCTGCTGCTCGGTGATGTCGCCGAGCACCACGGTGATCTTCGTCATCGAGTCAATCTAGCGGTGGCATCGGGCGATGATTTCGTCCGAGCCGGACGGTCTACATCCTTGAAGGCCAAGGCGGTCGTCACCAAGAACTCGAGGAGTCAGCATGAGTGCGTTAACCACCTGCCTGTGGTTCGACAACGAGGGCGAGGAAGCAGCGAAGTTCTACACCACGGTGTTTCCCGACTCCAGCCTCGGCTCGGTGACCCCGTACGTGGGCGGCGAGCGCGACGGCCAGGTGATGACCGTGGACTTCCTCATCAACGGACAGCAGTTCGTCGCGCTGAACGGCGGGCCGGAGTTCACCTTCAACGAAGCGATCTCCTTCCAGATCCCGTGCGCCGACCAGGACGAGGTCGATCGGTACTGGGACACGCTGACCGAGGGCGGCGAAGAGAGCCAGTGCGGTTGGCTCAAGGACAGGTTCGGCGTGTCCTGGCAGGTCGTCCCGACCCGACTCAGCGAGCTCTTCAGCTCCGCCGACCCGGAGGTGGCGGGGCGCGTGGGACAGGCGCTGTTCAGCATGAAGAAGATCATCATCGCCGATCTGGAAGCGGCCGCGGCCGGTTGATCCGGGGCGGACCGTCTTCGATTCGGGTGATGATGCATTCTGACGCGAAGGCCGGGTACCCGGCCGGCGACTCGAAGGCGTGGTGAATCCCCGTGGCGGGCAACTCCGGCACCATCGACGACTACATCGGCACGTTTCCGCCCGAGGTCCAAGACGTGCTGATCGATATCCGCAGCCGGCTGCATGAAGCGGTCCCGGGGATGACTGAGGCGATGAGCTACGGGATGCCGACCCTGAAACTCGACGGCAAGAGCCTGGTGCACTTCGCCGGCTGGAAGAAGCACGTCAGCCTCTATCCGGCGCCCGAGGCGGATGAACCGCTGGAAGCCGAGATGGCGCCGTACCTGGCCGGCAGGGGGACGCTGAAGTTTCCCCTGGACCAGCCGATCCCCGAGGGCCTGCTGGAGCGCATCATCGTGGCGTTGCTCGCGACTCGATCCCGCTGAGCCGCAACATCCTCCGCTGCCGGTTCATCCAGGCCCGGTAGTGCTCGGGCAGACAGGCCGCACAGGGCCGGTAGCCGGCGGCGACCGCCACTTCGGCGTCGAGGAAGAAGACGCGCTGGGTGACGTAACCGCCGCGGGCGAGGGCGCGCCGCGCGGTCGGGCAGTCCAGGCGGCCGTAGATCCGGGTCCGCCGATGACCGCCGACCGTCCCGGGCCGGTCCGAGTCGTACGGCTGCCCGGTGCGGTCGATCAGCGTGAACATCATGGCGGTTCGGCGGATCAGGCGGCGCGTTCGAGTTCGAGCAGAGCGGCCTTGGCCTCGAGCCCACCGATGTAACCGCCGAGGGTGCCGTCGGTACGGAGCACACGATGGCACGGGACGACCACGGGCAACGGGTTCGTCGCGCAGGCGCTGCCGACGGCGCGCACGGCTGCCGGATTCCCGACGACCTTCGCCACCTCTGCGTAGCTCTGGGTGTGGCCGTACGCGATGCTGGGTAGGTAGCGCTGAACCTGTTGCCGGAATCCGCTGGACAGGGCCAGATCGAGCGGCAAGTCGAATCGGGTGCGCCGTCCGGCGAAGTAGTCCTCGACCTGGTGGCTGGCCTCGGTCAGCCGGCGCGGCGCCCGCAGGATCCGCGGGCTGAGCCGCTTCGACAATGCCTCCAGCACCGCGTCGTGATCCTCGCGGTCGTACGCGACCCGGACCAGTCCGCGGTCCGTTGCGGCGAGCAGCAGCGTGCCGACCGGAGTTTCGAGGGTCGTGTACGCGACATCGAGCAGGCGGTCGCGTTGCGCGATCCACTCCAGGTCGTAGTGCAGTCGGACGAGGGTGGCCTCATCCGCGGTCGGCATCGCGTCGAGGATCGCACCGAGTTCGGGATCGGTCGGCAGGGTGTTCATCGTGAGTCTCCCATCGGGGCGGCCAGCCGGCCGCGAAGGTTCTTGATTCCGTCGGCCGCCGCGCGGCGAGCCGCGTCGGCGGAGCCGCCGAGGATCCCGGCCACCTGCGCGTACGGCAGACCGGCGAGATAGTGGTAGGCGACGGCCTGGCGCTGCTTGTCGGGCAGCGCGGCCAGCGCGTCGGACAGGTCGCCGTCGGATCCGGCGTCCGGGAGCCCGTCGGTCGCGGCGACCGGCGGAAGGTGTTCCAGCGGCGTCGCTCTCCGCTGCCGGGCCCGGGTGAGGTCGATCGCCTTCCGGTGCGCGATCGTCACCAGCCACGCCTGGACATTCGCGTCCGGCGGTAGGTCGGGGTACGCACGCAATCCGGCCAGGAAGGTCTCCGCCCACGCATCGTCGGCGTCGGTCGTGCCGAGCAGGGCCCGGCAGACCCGGAGCACTGTCGGCCCGTGGTCGCGTACGACCCGCTCGAAGGGCTGTTTCGTAGTCATCACTGAGTAGACGCCTGAGCGCCGGCAATCGTGAGGTCGCTGATCTGGTGAATTCTGCCGCAACCGAGACCGATCAAACTGTCGGTGGCTGTTGGGAGGATCTCGGCATGACTGAACCAGTTCCTCCGGTGATCCTCATTCCCGGTTACTGGCTCGGCGGCTGGGCTTGGTCGGCGGTCGCCGGTCAGCTCCGGTCGTCCGGCCTGACGGTGACCTCTGTGACGCTGCCCGGCCTCGAGTCGCCCGAGACCTCGCGGGAGGGCGTGCGGTTCGCCGACCACGTCGACGCAGTGCTGGATGTCCTGCCCGAGGAAGGGCAGGCCGTGCTGGTCGCGCACAGCGGGGCGGGTGCCGTCGTCACGGCCGTCCTCGATCAGGTTCCCGAACGGGTGGCCCGGGTGATCTACGTCGACAGCGGGCCGTCCGCGGATGGATCAGTGCCGCGCCCCGACCTCGACCCGGCCTCCGTCGACCTGCCGCTGCCATCCTTCGAGGAGTTCGGGGCCCAGGGTGCGAGCCTCGAAGGGCTGGACCAAACCGCACTCGAACGGTTCCGGGAGGGTGCCGCGCCGCACCCGGTCGGCGCGCTCACTGCGCCGGTCGAGCTGCGGAATCCCCGACGCAACGCCGTGCCGGCCACCGTGGTGTGCTGCTCGATGCCGTCCTCGGTGATCGCCCAGGCGACCGACCAGCCGATGTTCGCACCGCTGAAGGACTTGACCGACGTCACCTATGTCGACCTGCCGACCGGGCACTGGCCGATGTGGTCCAGGCCGGAGGAGTTGGCCACCGTCATCGAGGAGGCTGCCCGTAGCTGACGTGTTCAGCAGGCGGCTCGGCCGGGTGATCTCTTGCCGTCCGGCGCGATGACGACCAGACCCGGAGGCGGCCGTCCAGTCGCGTAGGGTGCGAGCGTGACAGGTCGGACGATCATCGTCGGTGCCGGTCCCGCCGGGCTGGCCGTGGCGGCGATGCTCGGGCAACGCGGGATCACCTACACGCTGCTCGAGCGGGCCGATTCGATCGGGGCCGCGTGGCGCAACCGCTACGACGGTCTTCGGCTGCATACCGTCCGCGGTTGTCGGGCCTGCCGGGCGCGCCGATCCCGCGCCGATTCGGGCGCTGGATCCGCCGCGACGACCTGGTGGCCTACCTCGAGGACTACGCGCGGCGGTTCCAGATCGAGCCCGAGTTGGGCGTGGACGTCACCCGGGTGGAGCGGACCGAGGGCGGTTGGCGGGTGGAGACCTCGGCCGGCGCGCAGGTCGCGGAGCGGGTCGTGCTGGCGACCGGTTATACGCGGACGCCGTACATCCCGGACTGGCCCGGCCTCGAGACGTTCTCCGGGTCGTTCCGGCACTCGGTCGACTACCGGGAGCCGTCGGCGTACGCCGGTCGCAAGGTGCTCGTCGTCGGGGTCCGGCAACTCCGCGTCGGAGATCGCGGTCGAACTCTCCCGGGTGGCCGCGGAGGTCCAGTTGTCGGTGCGGACCCCGCCGAACATCGTCCGGCGGGCAACACTCGGCGTACCCAGCCAGTTGATCGCGGTCGCGCTGCGCTGGGCCCCCGACCGGGTGATGAACCCGTTGAGCTCACTGCTGCGACGGCTGACCGTACCCGACCTGAGCGGCTACGGCCTACCGGCGCCAGGCCGCGACGGGTACAGCCAGTACCGGCGGTCAAGGGTGATCCCGATCCTCGATCACGGCTTCGTCGACGCCGTACGTGCCGGCCGGATCACCATCGTGTCGGCCGTGCAGTCCTTCGACGGCGACCGAGGTGCGGCTGGACGACGGCCGAACGGTGCGGCCCGATGCGGTCGTCGCCGCCACCGGCTATCGACCGGATCTGGCGGAATCCTCGGCGACGTGGGCGTACTCGATGATTCCGGTGGGCCGCGAGTGCACGGAGCGGGCACGGTGGACGGAGCGCCCGGGCTCTACTTCGTCGGGATCAGCGTCGAGTTGTCCGGCCAGTTGCTCCGGATTTCCCGCGAGGCCGAGGAGCTTTCCAAGACCCTTGCGAGCGCCTGAGCTGCCGGCCAGGCTGGACCCGGGCGCAGGCTCAGGGTCCCCCGCGCCAGTGGTCGATGCGATTGTGGTCCGGCGTGAAGCCGTTCCGCACGCCCCAGAGCACGGCCTGGGTGCGACTGGCGACGTCGATCTTGCGATAGATCGTGCGGATGTAGGACTTGACCGTATTCGGGCTCAGGAAGGTCAGCTCGGCCACCTCGGCGTTGCTCTTGCCCTGCGTGATCAGCGCGAGGATCTCGGCTTCCCGGTCGGTCAGCCCTTCGCCCCGTCCCGGCCAGTCCAGGCCGCTGGCGCTGCGCGCGCGGCCCGGTGGGTCACTGATCACGACTTCACCGGCGTGCACCGCCTCCAGGGCCGCCACCAGGTCTCGAGCGGGCAGCGCTTTGGAGAGGTAGCCGTGAACGCCGAGCTGGCGGGCGCTGTCGATAAGCTGTCGGATCGAAGTTCCAGGTGTAGACGACGACCCGGCGGGCGCGCGGGATTCTCGATCAGGACCTTGATCTCGTCGTGATCGGACTCCGGCTGGGCGAACGAGTCGTACAGGACGATGTCGACCACGTCGTTGACGGCTCTGTTGGTGTCGATCTCGGCGATGACGACCCGGTCGCGGTACTGCTCCAAGATGTTGGCCACACCGATGACGACGACGTCGTAGTCGTCGACGAGAGCAACGGTGATCGGGTCTGGCCATGCTGCGGAACACTAACCTACCTAGGGGTGTATTGCACCAGCCCTAAGGGTGGTTTAGTTGTTGCTGTGCGCGGGTACGCGCACCGGCCTCGCGAGGCTGACACGGCGTACGTCATCAAGGCGTACGAAAGAGAAGGCACGCCATGTTGGGTCTCATCATCAGCATCATCATCGTCGGACTGATCGCCGGCGCGTTGGCTCGGCTCGTGGTGCCGGGCCGGCAGAATCTGTCAATCGCCATGACGATCGTCATCGGCATCATCGGCTCGTTCGTCGGCGGGTTCCTCGGCTATCTGCTGTTCGGCAAGGACGCCGGGAGCGGTTTCCTTCAGCCGGCGGGAATCATCGGTTCCATCATCGGCGCGATCATCGTCTTGTTGATCTGGACCCGGGTGAGCGGTCGCCGATCGGTACGCGCCTGAGCATCAGCGATCACCTCCCCATGGCCTCCGGATCGAGCGTTTGCGGGCGCGCAGGGTCCGGAGTCGTGGCGCGTCGGTCGGGATCGGGGGCGCCCGGCCGACGTCCACCCCCGCGGCTCAGCGCTTGACGAGGACGCCGCCCACGTAGCCCAGAACGCAGCCGGTCAGCACCAGGATCGCACCGGAATCCGGCCCGGTGCCGCGGCCGATCAGGCCCAGGCCGACGAACAGCGCAATCAGCAGCAAGGCGGCGAGCACCGCCGAGAATCGGGTCAGCCGACCCGAGCGGCCGGCGAGCCCGAACAGCATCAAGACGGCGAGACCGGCGATCACCAGCCCGACCGAGATCAGACGCTCGAAGCCGAGCAGATCGAGGTTCCGACCGATCAATCCGGCCAGCGTCCCGGCGTCGAATTGGAAGCCGTTGCGATCACTGATGGACAGCCACGGGAGCATGGTCCCGACGAGGACGGCCAGCGCGCCGAACACGGTGAACAGCACCCGGGCGAGTGGCCGCCGCTCGGCCGAGGACTGGATGAGGCTGCCGTCGGACTTGACCTCCGAGCGGCCGTCGGACGCCATGATCGCGATCGGCCGGGTCAGCTCACGCCCGGGCCGCGCGCGCGGCGCCTCGACCATCACCGCTGAGCTAGCCACCTGACCAGGCGGAATGTCGAGCACGGCCGGCGCGAACGTGAAGCGGACGGCGTTCTCCGGGTCGTCACCCTTCAGCGAGACCCGCACCGGTTGGGCCCCGTTGCGGTTGTCGACCACGGCGGTGAGCCGTCCTCGGCGCCGGTTCGGCAGGCGTAACACGCTGGGGTCGAGCCGGAGGCTCAGCAACTCGATCGCCGCGCGCGACGACGCCTGCACCAGCGACCCGGAGCCATCGACGCTCGTGTGACCATCGCCCGCGGCGACGGTGAACTGTCGCGTCCACTCCTGACCGGGCGGGGGACGCCACGAGTCCAGCCGAAGGGTGACCGGTCGGACCTCCCCGGGCCTCAGGTCGACCACCGGCGGGGAGAAGGTGAATCGGACGGCTCGCTCGGCATCGCTGCCGCTCAGAAAGACGCGGAGGCCGGACCGTCCGCGCCGGTTGTCGACGATGACCTGGACCGTTGCGCCGTCGGCGTCCTGAACCCGGACGATGCTCGGCTCCATCCGGACGGCCAGGGTGGCCATCGGCGACGCGCTCGCGACCTGGACGAACGTCGCGGTGGCCGTCGACGTCTGTCGACCGTTCACCACGCTGACGGTCACCGTGCGGCTCACCTCGGTGCCGGCGTCCGGCAGCGGCGCCTCGAACCGGGCTTCGGCCTGCGCTGTCTGACCCGGCGGGACGTGCAACTGCGGAGCTGCCCAGGTCACCCGCACCAGCCGTTCGGGGTCGCTGGCCCTGAGCTCCAGGTGCGCCCACTCGCTGCCGCCGCGGTTGTCGGCCACGACCCGGGCCAGCCCGACGGTGGTGTCGCGTACCCGGACCAGGCTCGGTACGACTTCCAGGGTCACCGGGGGGTCCTGCACCCGGACCGTTCTCGCCTGCTGGAGCGTGATCAGCGTCTCGACGGTACGGGCGCCGTCGATGGCCGCCACGGTCAGGACGCGCGAGATCTCCTGGCCGGGATCGGGCCCGGCCGCCGTGACGGTGAGCTGCACCGATCCCGATTCTCCGGGCCCGACCTCGAGCGTCGCGGGCTCGAAGTGAAACTGCACCGCCTGTTCCGGGTCCGAGCCGGAGAGCCGGATCCTCGCGGGCCGGTTGCTGCGCGAGTTGTCGACGAGCACCGTGCACGCGGCGGTGTCACGGTCCCGTACCCGCAGCAGGCGAGGTTCGGCGCGCAAGCCCGACCGGCACGTCGAGCACCGGGACAGTGACCAGGACCGGCAGGTCCAGGTACGCCGGGGCCTGACTCGTGGACCGGATGCTCAGCACCAGCCGGATCTGCTGCGGCGGGCACCAGCGTCGGGGAGACGACCCGCAACCGTATCGACAGAGTCTCCTCGGTGCCAGGAAGCAATTGGACGTCGTCGGCTTCGACCGTCAGCCAGCCGGGCGCTCCGGGCGCCGCGACGGCATAGCCGTCGACGATGGACGAGGTGTTCGTGACCCGTACGGTGAGTACGGCGGGCTCTCCGGTCGCCGCCACCGTGACCGCAGCCCGTTCCACCACGACCCGAAACCGGCCCTCGGTCGTATCGGCCGGAACCCTCGGCAACGACGGGGAGGTCGCGTCCATCGGGGTGGCGCATCCGCTGCGGTGGAGCTCGGGCTCGGGCGCCAGTCTCGGACCGCGGCCGTATCTCGGTCGAGTCCGGATCGCCACCCGCTACGCCCTTCGGCTCCGCGGCCTCCGCGCCGCTGGACGTCGTCCCAGGCGAGATACGCGTGACAGGACACGCAGAATGTCGTTCCGACTTCGTTCTGCTCACCGCAGACGTCGCAGACATACTTCGCCGTGGCCACCCGGCCTCCTCGAGGCTCGACGGCACCCAACGCGCTGTTCGCAGGAATGCCTCCCGACGATCCTCTCTCACGACCAGCCGTTCCGTCATCACCGCGCAGCCTGACTCGATGGTCTGTTGCCACGTTGTCTGGGAGAGCGGAGACGCCGCGCTGATACCGGGATCGGCTAGACCGGCGGCCAACGAGAGGCCCAGTGGCCGAGACCTGTCGAAGGACTGGCGGAATGCCCTTCGACAGGCCCGGGCGCGCGTACTGCCGACGACTCACATACCGAAGCCACCGAGGTTCGCCCCGGAGGCGCCGGCCGCGCCGGAGCCCGGAGCAGCCCGGAGGCCGCGGTCCCGGTAGGCGTTGCAACGCAGGCAGATCTCGTAGAGCTCGTGGGTCTCGGGATTCTCGCGCTCGTCCCAATCGTGCCGACCGAAGCGACATTTCGCCGGTTTGTCCATGGCGCAAGTGTGCGCCCGTTCGGGTCTGAGCGCTATGTCGACGAATCAGCTCCGAACCGGCCCCTCGCCTCCACCGGGATCAGCGGCCGCTCGCCTCGCACCTTGAGCTGCTGGACGGCCCAGGTGTTGCCGTCGGGGTCGGCGAAGCCGAAGAACGTCCCGCCGTCGCGCTCGTCGAAGACGGTGATCTCACTCGCCTCGACGCCGCGGTCGACTAGCTGCTGCCGCGCGGCCGCGGCGTCGGCGACGACGAGCTGGAGTCCGCGCATCGAGCCGGGTGCCATCTCCTGCTGGCTGGGCAGGGTTCCGATGACGATCGAACAACCCGAGCCGGTGGGGGTCAGCTGGGCCACATCCATGTGCTCGTTCACGGTGCGATGGTCCAGTTCGAAGCCGACCTGGTCCCGGTAGAACGCGATCGAGCGGTCGAGATCGCTGACCGGCAGCACGACCACTTCGAGTGTCCAATCCATGAGTTGCTCCTTCGTACGGGCTGCGACGCCTCATCATGGCTCAGCCGCTGACAAGTCCCTCGCTGGCCCCGTGAGCCGGCCGCACGCGGGCCGTCTCCGCGCACAACGGACGAAACGGCCCTGATCCGGCCGCAATCGGGGCCGTCTCCGCGCACAACGGACGAAATGACCCCTTCGCAGGGCAACGAGGACCCGCCACAATGCAGAGGTGAGCCGGTCCACGCCCGATCCGTTCGCCACGGGAACGCGATGAGCGGCGGACCTGCGGAGGTCACCCAGCCTTCACGGTGGGGGCGTCTCGCAACCTTGGCGTGGCCGGGGCGTCCCACCCGCTGGCGTGACGTGCCCCGTCGGCTGTACCCGACGATGGGGATGATCTTCCGGCTGACCTCGGCCGCCGTGGTCGCGTACCTCGTCACGTCGTTGCTGACCGAAGGCGCGGTCGATCTCACCGGCGCCTTGACCGCACTGCTGGTGGTGCAGGCGTCCACCGTCTCGACCCTCAAGATGGGCGCGGTACGAGTCGGCGCGGTGCTCGGCGGCGTGTTGATCGCGACCCTGTTGTCCACCTGGATCGGGCTCAGCTGGTGGAGTCTTGGCGCGGCGATCGCCTCCTCGCTGATGCTGGCCAAAGTGTTCCGGCTGGGCGCCCAGGCGTTGGAGACGCCGATCAGCGCGATGCTGATCCTGGGCGTCACCAACTACGACATCGCGGGCGAGATTCGCGTCCTGACCACGCTGATCGGCGCCGGGGTCGGGGTCGCCTTCAACCTGCTCTACCCGCCGGCCATGCCGACCGCTTCGGCCGAGCGGAGCCTGGCGCGCGTCGTCGACGCGGCCGCGGCTCCGCTCGATGCCGCCGCGGATCACCTGGAGAACGGCCCCATCGGCCGGGAACAGGTCGACGCGTGGCTGGACCTGGTGCGCCGGGCGAACCGCCGGGTCGGCTTCGCCACCGAGACCATCGCCGCACTCAAGGACAGCCGGCGGTTGAACGCGCGCGCTCTGGGAACCGTCGACGTCGAACCGGTCCTGGCCACCGGCCTGGACACCCTCGAGCACTGCGTGATGGACATCAGAGCCCTGTTCACCGTGATGGCCGCCGAGATCCCGGCCGACGAACATCCGGATGACCCGTACGGCGAGGAGCTTCGGAGTGCGTTCGCCGTCGTGCTGCACGACACCGCCGACTGTCTTCGCGCGTTCGGCAGCCTGGTGGTGGCCGAGGCCGAGGAGCGCGAGGACGAGACCGAACAGGCGCTGGCCGAGAGCCTCGACATCCTGCGCGAGACCCAGGCCATCCTCACCGAGTTGATCATGGTCGATGCTCGCGACAACAAGTCGTCCTGGCTGCTCCGCGGATCGATCCTGGCCGCCGTCGAGCAGGTCCTGGCCCGCCTCAACCTCGAAGACCGGGCGCGGATCCATCGGCAGTGGAAGGAGGAGCAGCAGCGGCGACCAATGGCTCAGCTGCCGCCCATCATCCAGAGCGTGCTGCCCCATCCCGACCGCCCGTACCTCCGCGGATTTCCAGCCGGAGAAGCTGCGGCGGCGGCGCGAGCCAGACGCCCGGGGTGACTGAGCGGCAACTGTCGGCGTACGACAGCCCGGCCGCCGAAAATCCGTCGTTCACCGACAGTTACTGGATCGGGTACGCGGCTCAGCTCTCGGTGGTGGCCAGCCGGAGCTTCTTCAGGGCGTGGGAGGTGTTGACCGACCTGAGGGTCCCACTCTTGGCCCGCATCACCAGTGACTGGGTACGGGCGCCGTCGGAGGTGTAGCGAACACCTTCGAGAAGCTCGCCGTCGGTGATGCCGGTGCAGACGAAGAACGCGTTCTCGGACCTGACCAGGTCATTGGTGGTCAGGACCCGGTCGAGGTCGTGGCCGGCGTCGACGGCCCGCTGCTTCTGGTGGTCGTCGGCGAACCACAGTTTGGTCTGCATCGCCCCACCCATCGCTCGCAGCGCGCAGGCGGTGAGGACGCCTTCCGGGGTGCCGCCGACGCCCATGGTGATGTCGACGCCGATGTCCGGGCTCGCCGCCATGATGGCCCCGGCGACGTCGCCGTCGCTGATGAACTTGATCCGGGCCCCGGTCGCCCGCACCTGGGCGACGAGGTCGGCGTGGCGGGGCCGGTCCAGGATGCAGACCGTGAGGTCCTCGGCGTTCTTGTCCAGGGCCTTGGCGACGGCGCTGATGTTGGCCTCGACCGGTGCCTCGATGTCGATCGCGTCGACCGCCCCGGGACCGACGACGATCTTGTCCATGTAGAAGACGTCCTTGGGGTTGAACATCGCTCCGCGTTCGGCGATGGCGATCATGGCCAGGGCGTTGGGCATGCCCTTGGCGAGCAGCGTGGTGCCGTCGACCGGGTCCACGGCGACGTCGAACTCGGCTCCGGTCCCGGCCCCGACCTCCTCACCGTTGTGCAACATCGGCGCCTCGTCCTTCTCGCCTTCGCCGATGACCACGACACCCCGGAACGGGACGGTGCCGAACAGGAGTCGCATCTGGTCCACCGCCGCCTTGTCGCCGCCCTCCTTGTCACCCTTGCCGGCCCACCGGCCGGCGGCCAGGGCTGCGGCCTCGGTCACTCGCATCAGGTCCAGGCCCAGGTTGCGGTCGAGCAGTTGGTAGGTGACGGTCGCTGTGCCGGTCATCGTTCGGTCTCCGTCTTGGGGGAGAGGATGGTGACCACGCTGGAGTCGTCGTGGGCGCCGAGTCCGGCGGCCTCGGCGATCAGGTACAGCTGCTGCGCGGCGGCGGCCAGCGGGAGCGGTACGTGGGAGGTCCGGCCGACCGTGGTCACGATGCCCATGTCCTTGACGAAGATGTCGATCCGGGACTTGACCTCGGCGCCACCGGTGTAGGCCTGCAGCATCCGGGGTCCGCGGTCGGCGAACATGAACGAGCCGGCGGCACCCTGGGACAGCGCCTCGATCACCACGGCCGGATCGAGGCCCAGACCACGGGCCAGCGCGATCGCCTCGGCCGCGGCGGCGATGTGGACACCGGCCAGGAGTTGGTTGATGGCCTTGAGCGCCTGGCCGTCGCCCGGGCGGGGTCCGACGACGGTCAACGTCGAGGAGAGTGCGTCCAGCACGGGCTGAACGGCGGCCCGGGAGTCATCGGTGGCTCCGACCACGATCAGCAGGTCACCGTTGCCGGCCCGGACCGGTCCGCCGCTGATCGGGGCGTCGACGAGGGAGTAGCCGGCGGCCTCGAGCTTCGCGGCGAGGTCCCGAGCCGCGTCCGGACCGACCGTGCTGGTCAGGATGACCGGCGAGCCGGGTTTCAGGGTCGACAGCACGCCGTCCGCACCGAACAACGCGGTCTCCGCCTGCGCGTGGTCCCGGACGGCGAGCAGGGCGATGTCGGCGTCGGGACAGGCGGCCCCCGGAGTGGATTCGGCCGCCACCCCGCTCGCCGCGGCGAGCGCTCGACGCGGTTCGAACGGGTCGAACCCGGTGACCGAGAACGTCGTCGCCAGGTGGGTGGCCATGGGAAGACCCATCGCGCCAAGGCCGATCACGGCGACGTGCATAGTGCTGTCAGGCATGCGGTTTCTCTCTTCCTTGAGTGGAATTCCGTCGAGTGAGGTCGCGTCCGGCGGACCGGCCGATCACCGATGGCTGGGACCCCAGCACCTCAGATGGCGCGCAGCGTCTCGACCACCGCGGCGAGTGCGTGGTCGTCGCCGACATTCCCCGCGAACACGATGTAGGGGATGCCCTGCGCTGGTCCGGCGGCCGGCTCCCACAAGGACACGATGCCCGGCAGCATGGTGCCGCGCGACCAGGCGCGGCGGATACTGAGTCCTTCGGTCGCGGTGTCGGAGGAGGTGATACCGCCCTTGGCCAGCACGAAAGCGGGCCGGATCTGGCCGACGATCTCCCGGACCGTGCCGACCAGGGAGGCGCTGACCGTACGCGCGATGTGCAGGCTGTCGGCGGCATCGGTGCCCTTGACCAGGGTCCGGCTGGTCCGGATCACGATGTCACTGTCGGATTCGTTGCCGAGCAGAACCTTCGCCGCCTCTGCCGCCACCGCCCTGACGTGGTCGTCGCGAGCGCTGTCGTCGAGCAGGGTCGGTACATCGAGTTCGAGCTCGATGATCTTGCCCTTGGCGCGCAACTGGTCAAGCTGGCGGGTGGTGAGTCCGACGTGCGAGCCGACCGCGATCAGGCCGTGTGCGGTGGCCGGGCGACTGTCGTCGGCGCTGCTCGCCTGGTCGGCCAGGATGGCGCGGAGTCGCTCGGCGTCGACGGCCGGCGTGGCCCGCTGCCCGCTGCGGGCGCGGACGAACGATGGTCCGGTGCGGTAGATGAAGTTCTGGCCGGCCGCCTCGGCCCGGAGCAGGGCGAGCACCACGACCTGCTGGTCGGCGTCCACGGCGGTGTCGACCACGACCGGCTGACCGTCGTGCAGGCCGGCCAGGATCTCCTGGACCCGATCCGGCCCACCGGTGCGGATGTCGGTCAAGGTGATGGTGGCGACATCGTCGCGGCTGATCCGGCCACCGGTCTTCTCCTCGACCCAGTCACGCAGATCGGAGTTGGCATAGCCGAAGCTGGCATCCTTGGCGAACTCGCTGTGCGAGACCGGGATCATCCCGTCGTTGGTCCGGGTCCAGTGCACGGAGTCAATGGTGATGCGGCCGGGCTCGACGTACGCCGGGCAGATCACCACCCCGTCGATGGTCGTCCCGTGCGTGGCGAGCTCCGCGGCCAGAACGTCGGTCTCGAGCGGGAAGTAGCCGCGCAGGGTCGAGTCGCTCCGGCTCAAGATCGCGTACGGCACCTTCTCCATGGCGGCTGCCTCGTCGAGAGCGGCCACGATCTGCCGGTTGCGTTCCGACGCGTCCGCCTCGGTCAGACTGCGGGTGTTCGTCAGGATGAAGAAGGCGGTGGTCGGCTGCTGCAGCGCCCACCGCAGGTCGGCTACCGACCAGCTCGTCAGTACGGGCAGGTCGGCGATGCTCTGCGTCCCGGTGGGGTCGTCGTCGAGCACCACGATCCGTCGACCCTGCTGAACCTGGTCGAGATTCGGCCCGACATCGAGAACCGGCGGCTGATCCTCGAGCAGCTGATCCAGCGAAACAGCGCCGGAGAATGCCGGCGAAGGCGAGACTGAGGAGACAGCGTTCACGGGAGGATCCCTTCGGTGGAGACGGATCGGAGCGCGTTGGGTTTCGAGCTAGGGTGACGCGCCTGCCCGCACGGCGCTCGAGAGGCCGGGCGGGCAGACGGTCGACCTACGGCCGCTCAGAGCGTGACGGCGAGCGAGTCCACCTCGTCCAGGTGGCCGGCTTCGACTTCGTTCGCCTTCTTGAAGAATGACGTCAGCGCGAACAGGATCGCACAGGAGAATGCGCCCACCGAGAGCACGTACAGGCCGGCGTTGCCGCCGTACGCCTCCTTGAAGCCGTCGCGCAGGATCGGGGCGAGGAAGCCGCCCAGGTTGCCCAGGGAGTTGATCAGGCCGATGCCCGCGGCCGCAGCGAATCCGGTCATGTACTCGGTCGGCAGGGTCCAGAAGATCGGCGACATGGCCACGAAGCCCATGGCCGCCAAGGACAGTCCGCCGATGGCCACCACCGGGTAATTGCTCATGGCGCCCGAGATGATGATGCCGAAGCCGGTCCCGAGCAGCAGCGCGCAACCGATCGTCCGGTGCTTCCGGGTGCGGTCGGCCAGGCCGGGGAAGAACGCCACCGCGGCCAGCCCGAAGACCCACGGGATGGCGGTCACCAGGGAGGCCTGGAAGCCGAGCTTCTGCCCCGTGATGGCGGTCACCTGGGTGGGCAGGAAGAAGGTCACACCGTAGACCGCGATCTGGAGGCAGAAGTAGATCAGTGCGAAGTACCAGACCCGCCAGTTCCCGAGGGTGGCCAGCACCTTCTGCGGGCCATGGCCTTCGGACTTGGCGGTGTCCTCGGCCGCGACGGTCTCCGCCAGCGCCAGCCGCTGGTCCTCCGGCAACCACTGCGCGTCCTTCGGGTGGTCCGTCAGGTAGAAGTACGCCCAGATGCCCACCACGACGGCCAGCAGACCCTCGACCAGGAACATCCACTGGATGCCGCGCAATCCGAGGACTCCGTTGAGCTCGAGCAGCCCGCCGGACAGCGGGTTGCCCAGGATGCCCGCGAGCGCAATTCCCATGTAGAAGTACCCTCGGGCCCGGCTCAGGTGTCGGGCGGGGATCCAGTAGGTGAGGTAGAGGATCACGCCGGGGAAGAAGCCGGCCTCGGTGACGCCGAGCAGGAAGCGCAGGATATAGAAGCTCGTCTCTCCCTGCACGAAGACGAAGCAGGCGGCCACGATGCCCCAGCTCACCATGATCCGGGCCAGCCACCAGCGCGCGCCGACCTTGTGCAGCAAGATGTTGCTCGGCACCTCGAAGATGGCGTAGCCGACGAAGAACAGCCCGGCCCCGAAGGCGTACGACGCGGCGCTGATGCCGAAGTCGGTCTCGAATTCTTTCTGGGCGAACGAGACGTTGCTGCGGTCCAGGAACGCGATGACATACATCAGCAGCAGGAACGGGATCAGTCGTTTGAAGACCTTCTTGGTCGCCAACTCACTCAGGTCGTGACGCCGCGCACGTTCTTCGGCGGCGATGATGCTGTGGGATGACATCTATGTCTCCTTGCCTTGGTCGGACGAGATGATTGAGGTGGGGTTTGGCGGGCGGTGTCGAACGGGTTGCGGTTCGATCTGCTCGGCAGTGCGGGTCGACTCAGTCATGTGCTTTACTCCGTCGATCTGGATTGTCGCACCATCGACGTACCCAGTGCCGGAGGAAAGTAAAAGGACACGGTGGCTCAGCCGAGGATGTCGCTGAGGATGTCGCGGATGTAGGCGCGGTTCTTGCCGATCACCGTGACCGCGTCGCTGCCGTAGTGCTCGCACAGGAACGCCCCGCTGAAGCCGAGGTCGATCGCCTGCCCGATCGCGGCCCGGTAGTTGATCAAGCCGAAGTCCATCGGAACCGGGAAGCTCATCACCTGACCGGTCTCGGGATCCTCGTCGCGCAGGTAGTTCTTCACATGCCAGTAGTTGCTGTACGGCAGCAGCTTTTCGAACATCTGCGGGACGGGTTCCAGCGGGCGGTGCAGGCGGACGAAGTTGCCGACGTCGGGGTTCAGTCCGCACGCCTCGTGTCCGACCTCCTTCAGGAAAGCGATGGCGCCGTCGGCGGTGCCGACGTAGGTGTCCTCATACATCTCGAGGGTGATCTGCTGGCCGTTGCTCTGCGCGTGCTCGGCCAGCTCCCGGATCAGCGAAGCGGCGCGCGCGCGGGCTTCGGCCGACTCGTCGTCGTGCCACCCGTCGACGAGCCAGAACCATAGCGCCTCCTTCTGCGCCGCAGTCATCTCCTGGAAGAAGCCGAAGCTGACCAGGGGTACATCGAGCTCGGCGGCCTTGTCGAGCAGCCGGTGGCTGTAGGCGAGGTACTCCTCACCGTGCTGGGGATCCATCACGCTGCGGCGCGAGGTGGAGATCGCCGGAATCGTGAGGCCGACGTCGGCCAGGACGCTCTTGAAGTCGGCCAGTCGCTCCGGACTGAGGTCGCCCACGCGTACCCAGGTGTCGGTCGGATCCACCTCGGTGAAGCCCTGCCGCCGTACCAGGCGCAAGTGCTTGGCCCACTCCTCCGGGTCGGCGTCGTGAATGGGACCGCCGTGCGAGTCGACACTGCCGAACGGCAGCATGGCGGCGGCGATCGGCCAGTTCTCGGCGGTGTAAGGAGCTGTAGTCATCGGCGGCTCACTCTCTCTCGGGATTGCGGGAACGGTGATTGGCGTATCACGCTTTGCGCGTGACCTTACTCAGCCGAGTCGAGGACGTTCTGGGGGCAAGGGATCGCACGAACGCCGCCCCAGGTCTGCCGAAATCCGCCACCGCGGGGCGCGTGGGGTCGCGCCCACCGGCGGTGGGAACGGGGCCGAGCTCAGCAGATCGTGTCATCGTCGACCTCTCGAATTCGCTGCCGGAGATGCTATAGGATCGACGAACCGGCGGCAAGCAGTACATTTGCTCTCGTGAGTTCGAACGCCGGCCGAGCGTCGGCACCGTTTCGTTTGGAGCGCCGAGCACTGCGCGACAGCGCCTACGATCGGTTGCTGAACATGCTCCTCGACGGCTCGCTGCAACCGGGCGCCAGCATCAGCATCGACGGACTGGCGCGTGAGCTGAGCGTCTCCCCGACCCCCATCCGGGAAGCCCTGGTCAACCTCGAGCACACGGGTCTGGTCACCCGGAGCGCGATGCGCGGCTATCGCGTCGCTCCGCCGTTCGATGCCGAGCAGATAAGGCACTTGGTCGATGCCCGGACGATCGTCGAGCTGGGTGCGCTGGAGCAGGCCCTGGTCCGCCGGGACTCGCTTATCCCGGCCCTCCGAACGGCGCACGAATTGCACCGCCGGGTCATTGCCGACATCGACGCGCAGTCGGACGAGCCCCTGCAGGGTGGCCGGCGCATCGCCAGTTATCGGCGCTACTTCGACGCCGACTGGGGATTTCACCTCGTGATCATGCGACACGCCGACAATCCATTCATCGTGCAACTCGCCGAGTCTCTGGGCGCCCACACCCACCGACTCCGGCAATCCGTCGGGGTCGGACTGACCGATTCACACGAGGCGGCGGCTGAGCATCAACGCATCCTCCGAGCCCTCGAAGGCGGCGCACCGGATGAAGACGTTCGAGCGGCACTCCGCGACCATTTGGAGGCCGTTCGATCCCGCTCGATCGCCGATTGCCGGCTGGTCGAACAGCCGAACGAACCGGCCGTCAGCCCTGGGCGGCAATATCTCTGATCCCTCGGGCTTTGACGCCGCGGAGGTGTTTGATCATGGCTCGTCGCGCGCCTCTTGGGCTCCCGCGACGTGAAGGCACCGAGAATTGCCGTGTGCTCCTTGATGGCGGCCTGCGCGTCGGTGATGCCCGAGGCCGGTGAAGAGCCTGAATCTTTGCACCTGGCCGCCCAAGCAGTTG
>CAVRSH010000033.1:0-81414 GCA_963723815.1 uncultured Actinomycetota bacterium
CAGCTTGCCGTCCCCTCTACCCACCGCTCGCAGGAATCGGTGTCGAGTCGCGGCGTCCCACTGCGGCAACTTCAGCAAACGCGGCCACCGGCACGCCACCACCATAAAGGACGTGCTGCGGTCACCGGTCCCCAACCAAAACAGCCCAATCGGGTGTCGAAACGGGGCTATCTGATACATCCCGGGGGCCCGCTGACTGTTCCGCTTGCGGCGCGGCAAGCAGCACGGTCCGGGCTGCCGGGATCATCAGACGCCTGAAACGCTACGTCGCCCGCGAGAACCACCGCGTCCTCGTACCCGCTGACAGCTGCAAGAACCCGGTCCGCACAACCAGTTGACAATGCATAGGAGATCTGGTCCCCAGACGAAGCAGCGACTACTCGTGCCCAGATCATGGTGCGACGACCAGATTGAGGTGACGGGACTCGCGTGACGCGAGCTCATAGGGGTTGTGGCCCGGACGGGCGCTCAGTGAGGATGTGTGAGTGATCGACTCGGCGCCGCCCCCTGATCCGACGACGCCGTCGTTGACCCGGGCGTTCGCCGCGTGTATCGCGTCGGCGTTGGAGGCGTCCGCTGATCAGTTCCCGCTGTTTCCGCTCGAGCTGCCGGCGGCGGTCGGTCGGTGGCGAAACTGGCTGGCGGGACGAGACCGTGGCCTGGTCGCGATCGCGGAGCCGGGGAAGTTCAACTGGCCCGGCTATTGGATCGCCGTGCTCGACGACCCATCCGGCGGCGCATCGGGTGAGTCCGCGGTGTTGATGTTCGGCACCCCGTCGGGGGTGGTGCTCAGCCCGGATGATGATGCCCTGGTGGGCCGGGCCGCCGCAGATCTTCCGGTCCGCCAGGGGTTCGTGCTCGCCGGATTCGACCCGGCACTGTCGAAGCGTACGGGGCTGCCGCATCTGGAAGGGCGGGTCGAGATGCTCGCGGTCGCAACGGATGCCACCGGGCCGATGCGCCTGGTGGAGTCGGCGCAGGCTTCGGCCGGCCGGGGCCTGGAGGGAGACCGGTACGCCGCCAGAGTCGGGACATCACCCCGCGCAGCGGGCCGAGTGTCGGTTATGACCTCACGCTGATTCAGGCGGAGGTACTGGATGAGTTGCTGGCGGGGCAGGAGCAGCGTTTGGGGTATGCGGAGGCACGACGGAATCTGGTGACCCGCGGTATCGATCTCAACGGGTTGGTGGGGCGACGGTTCCGGGTGGGTGAGGTCGAGTGCCTCGGGCAGCGGCTGTGTGAGCCGTGCGCCCATCTGGAGCGGCTGACCACGAAGGGCGTGCTGAGGGGTCTCATTCACCGCGGTGGCCTGCGCGCCGACATCGTGAGCGACGGCGTGATCGCGGTGGGCTCGAGCATCGAGACCCTCGACTAGGCACGAGATGACCTTGCGGGTCAGATCTGTCCGCTGTCAGTACGGAGGCCTCCTGACGCCACGGAACTGATGTCATCGACGAACGTGACCAGGCGTGCAACCGGACCCACGTGGACATCGTTCCAGCCCGACTCTGTCGGCGCCCGAGCCGCCCTTCGGCGTTCGGCAAGCGGGTCGGCTTAGGGATGGTCCCTCGAATCGCCTGCACAGGGCTGGAAGTGCGGCGGATCAATCGGGGCTAGCGTTTGTGTGTGATTGGGCCGATCGCGGTGCGGCCGGTGGGGTTGACCGAGGTCGATGCGCTGGCGGAGTTGTTCGGCTCCGCCGTACGACACGTCACTGCTGGTGCATGTCGTTTTGCACCAGCCGGGCCGGGTTTGCCCTTGGCTGGTTCGGCGGCGGCAACAGGCGTCGCTTCGAGGCGATGGTCCAAGACGACCACCCGATGGGTGTCCTGGCCTGTCTCGCAACTACCCCTGTCGGGTGGGCCGCCTGCGGCCCACAATCCCGCTACCTTCGCACCACCCGCTCTCCTCACCCACTGCTTGGGGACCGCCCTCGAGCCGAGGACGATACGGCGTGTTTGCTGCCCTGCCTTTTTGTTCAATTGGGGCACCGCGGTGAGGCATCAACCATGCCCTCGTGGACGCTGCCGCCTCCTGGCCCAAGAGCACGGCGCGACCGCCCTCTAAGCCTGGCCATCATCGCGGGAAGCGAGCACGGACGCGTTCCTGGGTCGAGAGGGGCTGTTCGCCGAACTGGGCTTCCACTGTGTGGCACGGCCCGCGCCGGATCGGGCCATCATGCGCATGGACTTCACCGGGCGAACCGGCTCCTCCCAATAGACCCGCACTAGCAGGGCCGCAGGCGGTCCCGTTGAGCGGTCGGCTTGCGGATTCCCGCCAGATGTTGCGCCCATTGACAGACTCTTGATCGGTGGATGTCAACCGGGGAGGGACTTGCGGCGAGTGAAGCAGTGATGGACACGCATGGAGCAGTTGCTGCTGGCGGCGCCACCCCTGATCGGTGGCAGCGGCCGGCGCTCGCTGCGGTCGATTTGACGATCGACGCCGACGACGCGGCTCGGCTTGGCGCTGACGGGACGGATGGCGCCCGTCGGATGCAGGTGTCCTTCGACGACTTCTACCGGCAGGAATATCGCCGTGTGCTCGGACTTGCGTATGTCTTGACCGGAAACGCGTCGGTGGCCGAGGACACGGCCCAGGATGCGTTCACCGCGGCGTATCGGCAATGGGCGGCGATTGGCGGCTACGACTCGCCGGCCGCCTGGGTGCGCCGAGTCGCCTGTAATCGGGCGGCGTCGGTGGTCCGGCGCCGGGTGCGCGAGGCGCAGGCGATCGTCCGGCTCGCGTACCGAACGCCGACCCATATCGAACTCGACGAGGGCGATGCGGAGTTTTGGCGGTCGGTTCGCGCCCTGCCACCCCGGCAGGCCCAGGCGGTGGCCCTGTTCTATTTGGAGGACTACAGCGTGCGTGACATCGCCGCGGTCCTCGACTGCAGCGAGGGCACCGTCAAGACCCATTTGAGTAGGGCGCGTACCGCGGTCGCGCGCCGGTTGCGCCTGGAGCGCGTGGAGGATGGCCATGAATGACCCAATCAGTGACGCCGAGATGAACGACCCGGAGATGAGTGACGCCGGGCTGAACAGCTTTGAGGCGCGGGCGCGCAAGGCGTCGGAGTCCGTCCGGCAGCAGCTGGCCGCGGAGGAACCAGGCGATGAGCTCGGCCTGCGGCGTGCGCGCCGACCGATCCGCCGGATGGCCCTCCCGCGAGTCGCGGCCGCCGCGGTGCTCGTCGTCGGGGTCGGGGTTCTCGGGCCGCGGCTCGTCGGAGGTGACGGCAGCGGGTCGGCGGGCCTCGGTGGAGCCGGCGTGGCGTACGCGGCAGGGCCGCTGAAGGCGTTCGCGAACTGCGACGCGGTGCTCGGCTACTTCAAGGAACACGCCCCGGACTATCTGATCGAACGGGCGAGCAGGGGCTGGGCGAGCGGCTCCGCGGACGGAGGCGGCCGCATGTATCCACGGCCGGCCGAGGCGCGCGCGGCCGACGACACCGCCGGGGGAGCTGTCCCAACGCCGGCTCATTCGACCACCAATGTCGCCGAGGCCGGCGTCGACGAACCCGACCTGGTCAAGACCGATGGGAAGGTCATCGTCGCCGTCGCCCGCGGTCGGGTGCACCTGATCAGCGCCCACAACGGCCGGCTGTCCAAGGTGGCGACCCTGCCCGACACCGACGTACGCAACGTCTTCCTCTCCGGCACTCGCGTGCTGGTGTTCAGCGGGCAGCGGCCGGAGGAGATCGCACCCGGACCCCGGTCGGCGGCGCAGCGGCAGCTCCTCACCCTGTACGACATTGCAACGCTCCGCACGCCGAAGCGGGTGGCGACCCTCGCCGTCGACGGTGACGTTCTGGACGCCCGGCTGGTCGGGACACAGGTGCGCGTCGCCACCGCCTTCTCCCCCGACCTCGACATCCCGTCGCCGTACTACGGGCGCGAGGGCGGGATCGCCGACGAATCCAAGAAACAGCTCCGGGACGCGGTCGCGAAGTCGACGGTCGACGACTGGCTCCCGGCGTACACCCTGACCAATGGCTCCGGCGCCCAGGTGAGCAGCGGACGCCTGGTGGACTGTCCCGATCTGGCCCGACCCGACAAGTTCTCCGGCATCGACACGGTCGCCGTCTCATCGTTCGCCATCACCTCAACCCTCCAGGACCGCCACACCGTGGGCGTCGTCGCCGGCGGCCAGCAGCTCTATGCCACCGACACCGCGACCTACGTCACGACAACCCAGTGGAGCCACGACGATTCGATATCGACGACGAGCCTCCACAAGTTCCTGACCGGCCCATCCGGCGCGACCACGTACCGCGGATCCGGTGAGGTGCCGGGGGAGCTGCTGAACCAGTACGCGATGTCGGAGGTCGACGGCGTGCTGCGGGTCGCCACGACGGTGTCCGGACGCCGCGGCTGGGTGAATTCGCGGATGGTCAACGAGGGCGTGGTGACCATGCTGCGCGAACAGGACGGCACGCTGAAGCAGATCGGACAGATCGACGGGCTCGGCCGAAAAGACAACGAATCGATCCGCGCCGTCCGGTTCATCGGCGACATGGGATACGTGGTGACGTTCCGCCAGACCGACCCGCTCTACGTGCTCGATCTGCGCGACCCCGCCGCACCCAAGATCACCGGCGAGCTGAAGATCCCCGGCTACTCCGGCTATCTGCACCCGATCGGGACTGATCTGCTGCTCGGCGTCGGACAAAGCGGGAAGGGCAAGATCCAGTTCTCGCTGTTCAACGTCAGCGACCCCGGCTCACCCCGGCGGATCGACACCCAGGCCTACGGCTGGGGAAACGCCGCCGCCGAGTTCGACCCGAAGGCGTTCCTCTCCTGGGAGCCGCGCAATCTGGTGATGGCCCCGATCACCTCCTACGGCCACCACAAGCACGGCTTCAGCGGTCTCGTCCTGCTGCGCGCCGACGCGCACGGCCTGAAAGAAGTCGCCCGGATCGCACCGCCCCCCTCGGCCGGGCGAGGCTGTTCGTTCACTAGTCATCGGCGACGACATCTATCTGTTGTCCGAGCGCGCCCTCCAATCCAACCGCCTCGACGGCTACCGCATGGTCGACCGGCTGAAGTTCTGAGCCGTATGCCGCTCGGAACAGCAGCATGTCAGCGAGTCGAATGATCCGCACGAAGAGCGACTGACAGCACCCGCGGGTCCGGATGAGTGCCCGATAGAGGGGTCGGCTTCCGGAGTCAATATCGGCCTGTTTGCACCAGACACGGACGGTGTCGGCGCTCACCTCGACCCGCGAGCGAATGCGCAGCACCACTGGCGCATCGACACCTCCGGATCCTCCTGCCTGCTGGGTCACCAGCCGCATCGCACGCTCCCGCAACTCCGGCGGGTACTTCCTCGGTGCTGGGTTGTCTGCATCCTCTCGGGGATTCGGACCCTCCACCAAAGCCGGGGCGGTTCACTGCGACACGGCCGCGACGGCCAACAGCCTGCAAAGCTGGCGCCGATGATGAGGACCTGCCCGCCCCGCGACGTGGATACGTTCAGCGTCGGCCGTGGAATCGCGGTTTCGCTCATGGTTGATCGCGGTCGGGTTGGTCGCCGTTTCGCCGTCCGCGTGCAAAGCCTTTGTCTGGAGTCCTCGGCTGCGGCTTTCGCTCCATCGCGTACCACAGGTAGGCCGATCCGAGGAGCACGGCGAGGAAGCCGCCGAGGAGCAACCAGGTCAGCGGCCGGCCCGTGTCGAACTCGGCCCGCGCCCGGATGGCCCCGATCAAGGTGAGCGTGACCATCAGCATCTCCACCTGGAGCATCAGTTTCAGCGTCGTCCATCTCGGGTCGACCAGCACTCCAATGCCGGCGCTGCCGAGACAGAAGATGGCGCCGACCACACGGCAGGTCAGCGGCGTCAGTATCCACGGCCAGATCGCGATGACCGTGAGTGGGGCGAGGAACATCACGATGCCCTGGACGAGCGCGATGATCCCGGTCATGGCGACGATCCCCCGAGCGATGCCGCCGAGGCGGCGCTCGTCCGCACCGGCGGGCGCGGCGAAACGTCGGTTGGCGAGCCAGGCGCCCATCACCAGGAACGGTGCGGTGAAGTACAGGCCGGTCCACAGCCAGAACGCGACGTGGTGATGGTTGAACTTGTCCCAATGGAGGATCGTGGCCACGCCGAGCAGTGAGGCGAACAGCGCGACGGACACGAATCCGGTCTTGACCACGTTCCAGCGGGTTTCGCGCAGCACGCGGATGAAGAAAAAGGCGCCGCCGAGATAGGCCGAGGCGAGCACCATGGGCGTCATCGTCGGATTGATGGTCCAGGCGAACAGGCGCTTCGTGTCAGCCGGGAAAGAGATAGAGCAGCACGAACGCAGCCAGCAGGAACGGGATAATCAGCAAGGACAGGACCCGAGTGTAGGCAAGCACCCGGTCGTCACGAAGTTCACGGATCACCAACCCCGGCCTCACTCAATCGACGGAAACCCCCGAGGAGTCTGTGATCGAACGATAGGTCCGCGGGCACGACATGGAGGAGAATCCAACTAACGGGCGGCTGATAGCCAAACCAGCCGGGGCCGCTGCCGGCACGCTAAGGGACCGTCGACTCGAAACCGGGGAACGGGCCATGACAAAACCAGCCGGGAGGCGTCCGGGCTGCCGGGTCCGCCAATCGCCGCGGTCGTCGCCACCATGCAACAGCGGTTGGACCGGCTGCCCGACCCGCTCAGCCACCAACGTATTTCTTCTCCACCTATCAGCGCACCACCCAGGCGGTGGCGACGCAATCGAAAACGGCTTTTTCGAGGATCCCGCCTGGGTAGAGCGCTGGGATGTCGCTTTCGCCGAGCTGTACCTGACCGCACTCGACAACGAGCTCGCCAGCGGCGCAGAGTCCCCCGACCCTGGCGACTGGCGTTCGCCGCTCCAGCCGACCTGCCCCCACTGCGCCACGTCCTCCTCGGCATCAACGCCCATGTGAACTACGACCTACCCCAAGCCCTGCTTGCCGTCATCAGTGACGGCGATTTCACCGATCCCGTGCTGATCGACCGTCGTCGTAGCGATCACGAGCGGATCGACCACGTGCTCTCCTCTCGGGTGGCCGCCGAAGGTGACGAACTGATTGGGCCCGGTGGACGCACGCTGGTCGACCGGCTGCTCACGCCCCTGAACCGGCTCGCATCGAGACGGTTCCTCCGCGAGGCCCGCCAGAAGGTCTGGCACAACACCCTCCAACTCCGCGACGCGCGAGTGGTCGGCCCGGACGAGTACGCGGTGCGCCTCGCCGAACTCGAATTGCTGTGTGCAGCAAAGATCGCGGACCTTCTCCAACCGGGTCAGGTCCTGCTGCGTTTCGCTCTCGCTGGTTTCGGCGTCACCCTGCCTCCACCCGACAAAGCGCTGTTGCCTCGTGCCAACCCAAAATCTCCACTTTGAGCCTCGACCCGCCATCGCTACAACATCTCGCCCAGCACCCGTCCGGCGTCAAAGACCGCCCTCCACCATCCCAGCTTGCTAAAAGGTAACGATTTGCGTCAGCAGAGATGGCGACAGCCGGGCCGGCCGCACACTGCACCATGAGCAATCAAGGGGAATCCACCACGGCGTTGAACGGTTTCGATCGGAACGTCGCCGCGGGGCACATCACTGACATCCAACACTCCGGCACACGCGCTGAATTGGTGGCCACGGCGACCGAATCTCAGCGGCGTCCGGCGATCTTTAGCGCCGATTTCATTCTGATCATGGGGGCCGTTCTTGGCCTCCTGTATCTGGTTGCTGGCCTGGTTTCTCATTGACCTCACATTAACCCCCACAAAAGTCAGACGCGGCTGACTCGTCGATGCGCAGGGCGCGGCACCCAATGGTGGCGCGCTGAACCCTTAACGAGTGCGGTCGCGCTGCAGCGGGCTGGCCACCACGGAACCGGGCGTCGACCGGATCATCGCGATGCGCCGGCACCAGGAACGGCAGCAAGCTGACGTTCGGTGACGCCCACATCGTCACCGAACGCGGCGGCGAGGGCGTCGCGGCGATCAAGGCCGCCACAGACGGCTCGCGACGCATTCGGTGATCGAAGCCGTCGGCACCCACGCATCGAAGATGCAGGTCATCCACTCCACCCGTCCCGGCGGGCACTGAGCTACGTCGCGGTCGCCCACGACCTGTCCTTGTCCTCCAGGCCGAGCGAGAACGAGGAACATTCGCCTTCATCGTCCCCGCAAAGTACCTCGACGACATCACGCTGGAGTTCAGTGGCCACAGCAACTACGAGACGATCCTGCGGTTTCGTTGGGACGATCAACAAAGACATCAGTCGCACGGATCAGGGCGACACGGAGACTGTTCGGTTGACAGAGAGCGGCCCTGTCAACGGCAGGCAGGTCACGACAGCGCTCGAAGGCATGCCTGACGGTCCCGGGCTGCTTACCTTGGTGGACCCGCTCGGAAACCCTAGCGGTGTCGCACCCGGAATGGCCGCATGAAACCCCACCATCCGGGCTAATTCCGTCACTCAAGGGCATTTCCAACGCGCCCGGGTTTGAGGTTGTGACGGTCAGCGGATCGCGTAGAACACGACAGGAGAAGCGACGCCGGCACCGATCATGCCGGTCCGGCCCCACCAATGGACTTGCCGACTGGCGCGACTCTTCCGTGTCCAGTACTCATTGTTGCTGGATGTGCAGGCGAGGGCATCAAGACACCCGCGATCAGTACGGACCTCGACGGCCAGATCTCAGCCGTCGCCGCTGTTCAGCGATGGCCTCGCGGAGCCTGGCCATTTCGTCTTGCGCCTCAGAGGTAGCCTTCACCACTTCACCGTTTCAGCCGCGGCTGGCAACTTCGCCGCCTCGGCGATCACGTCGACATAGTCGGTCAACGGCTCCAGCGTCGATGACTCAGGAAAAGTCTGGGAGGTTCGCGATAAGGAGAATTGAACACCCTGGCTGCCCTTCATTCCCCGAGCTGAAGTGCGCAGCCTACGCTGATCGACCATACCGAACCAAGGACCTTTGGCCCACTTTCTTGGCCACCGGCTGCCGGTAACCTTGCTCGGCGAGCGGCGATCGGGTGAACCCCCGAAACATCTGTTCGCCGCTCGCCATGGCCCAAAACCCGCACGCTCAGCTTGCCGAGTTCAAGCCATGGCCGAGAAAGATCCTCACCGGTCCAGGGCTGAACCGGTAAAGGGGATCTGGGGGCCCCGCCAGCGAATGAGGGGAACTGGCGGGGCCACTCCCCGAAATGTGCTCAGACGCCGGTGAGAACCGCGGCCACTCATTGAACTCGCGCAGCCGGCCCGAGGCAGATCATCGGCCCGGGTCGTTAGCTTGCAGTGCTGCGCTGGGGGTTCCCCCAGCCCACGAAGGCAAACTCTGGCGGTCCCCGGGGCTACATGGCGTTCTTGGACCGTCTCGGAACCCTAACCATGGCCGTACCCAGAAAGGCCACGCCAAACCTGAGGGACGGCGCTCTCCATCTGAGGGCTGGCTCCGCCGGCCCTTGCCGCCGACGGCCAGGTCAACAGGGCAGGAGCCGCGATCAGATGCTCGGGGTTCATCTGATCGCCGCTCGCCATCCATGAACGGCAGTGTGCTGGCCGGTGTGGGAGACCTGGCTCGTCAACGGCGTTCAGAGCCGGAGATGCAGATCACGACCGGACAGATGGAGCGGTGGCGGCGGGTTAACACCGCCAGCGCCCGCCATCTGCGGCTGTCCCTCGGCGGTCATCCATTTCACCGTTTGGGTAGCCGGCGGCGAGTTCCCTACCTGACCTCGTCACCGGTCGCCCCGCTGCTCGTGACCCCCGCAGGTCACATTTTCGCGTTGACATGGACCTGAGATCGCCAAGAGGCTCGCCCGTCCCGTTCACATCCACCGACCGGCCGTTGGCCGCGGCGGGTTCCTCAACTGGGGCCGTCGGCCGAGGCGTCAATGGTGTTCCAGGGCATTGTTCACCGTGCCCCATCAAGAGGCCTGCAGAGAGGGTGTGATGGGGCCAGGCGGCCAGTGTCGCAGCTGCGCGGCAGCAGGAAAATGGACGAAGGTCCGAGTTGTCTACCCACGTCTAAGCCGAAGGGAGCGATGGGCGCGGTTGATCTCAATGGCGTAGCACTGCACTACGAAGAGATGGGCGTCGGTCCCGGCCTGCTTTTCGTCCACGGCATGGCTGGTTTCGCGGGTTGCGTGGTCGGATCAGATGGCCCGCCTAGGCGATGCGTTCCGCACGGTTGCGTATGATCGGCGCGGTCACACGCGCAGTCGCCGGAGTGAAGTCACTGAGTCGGTCGAACTGCATGCTGATGATGCGGCCGCGGTGATCCGCGCGCTCGGCCTGGCGCCGGTGATTCTTGTCGGTTCCAGCGGCGGAGCCCGCATCTGCCTAGATGTGGTTCGCCGCTATCCCGACCTTGTCCGCGGCGCGATGCTGTCCGAACCCCCGGTCTTCTCGCTGTCGTCGGCGATTGCCGAAGAGTTCATGGCAGCGGTCAAGGGCCGTGACGAACGCCTTGGACAGCGCTGACCCGACCTCGGCGGTCGACGCCTTCTTCAACATCATCGATCCGGTCTTGTGGGCCAGTGCCCCGGCCGACCGCAAGCAGGCGTACCGGGCGACCCTACCGGCCATGATGGCCGACCTGCAGATGCCGATGTACCAACTCACCACCGCCGACCTCGCCCGGATCAACCGCCCATGCCTGATTTTATGCGGGTCGGCCAGCCTGCCCTGGTTCCAGGACATCGCCAAGATCGTCGCCGGTGCCATCCCCCAGTGCGGCCTGACTCAGCATCTGAGCACTTCCCGGAGTTGTGCTGCGAGTCGCACCGACGCCTCGATTTCGACCCGCCTGATCGAGACGCTCTCGATGTTGATGCCGAACGGGACTCCCCGCGTGCGGCAGTAGTCGATGAGTTCGGTCGCTGCCTTCAGCGCCAGTTGGTAAGACGCATCGAGGGTGTCTGAAGCATGTTTGAGGTCGTTCTCGATCCAGCGCGGAACGTCGACGCCCAGCCACCGGAGGAACTCCAGTGTCCGCATCGATCCGCACACTGAAAATGTGAAGGCGATCGGCACGGGCGCGATCCCCCGGGCGGCGCACTCGTAGTGATAGTCCGAGATCAGGTTCTTCGTGGCGTTGACGTCGTAGACCACCTGGGTCACGAAGAAGCGGCAGCCCGCGTTCTGCTTCGCCAGTAGCCGAAGGTGTTCGTCGTCGCGACGGCTGTGGCGTTCGGGTATCGCGACGCCGCCGAACGCCAAGGCGGGGTTGACATTGCGGCTGGACGCTTGGGCGTTCGCGAGCGACGTCCTTATCCCGGGGTCGCTGGCTGCGGCTCCGACGAGCACCGTCATCACGCGTGAGGGATCTTGGGCTGCCAGCCATGACTGCAGGTCCGAGAGTCCATACTTTCCGGCCGCCCGGTAGACGATGACCGGTGTCGTCCAATTCGTGAGATTGTTGGCGAGGTAGTGCGCGGGGTCCAACGTGGGTGTGAAAGGGAAGGGACGCTGCGCCGGGTTTCGGGCTGCTTCGTCGTCTATGTCGTAAAGGATGAGGCCATCGAGATTCAGTGGTTGCAACCGGGCGACGGTGGCGTCAGCGATCTCTTGCACGCGATCGACTGGGGTGGCCAGACGCGGGGGGGTCAGCGCGAAGAGCAGGAACTCACCCGTGTTGCTAGTGACGCGGCGGATCAGATCCATGAGCGAGAACCGTAATCGAAGCAACGACGCGGTGATTGCGGAGGCTGGTCTACGGGAGCTCGCCAGCGACTCCTCCCCGCAAGTGCGGCGTCAGGTTGCGGCCGATGGTCGAGCGCCGCCGATGCCGTGGCCCGGTTGGTATCTCAGACCGCGACTGGCGAACCAGAGCCGCCATTGCCGCCCGCGCCGACATCCCGACCTCCGGTGGAGCGGCACTCGTGGACGACAACAACTGGCAGGTCCGGTTTGCCCTGGCAAGCAACCAGTACAGCGGTCCCGCGGTGTGGCGGGCCATCGCCGACGCGGCCGGCACCGACATCCGGGTGGTCTTCGCCCAGAATGCCTGGGTGCCGCTCGACATCTCCGCGCTCTCACAGGGCCGCGCTGTGTCGTGACGTTGTGAAGGACGCCCGGCCCCGGTTTCATTATCAGGACTACTGCCCAAACGACTTCTACTTCGTTCAAGCGACCGGCGGACACGCTGGCTCGGCCCACACCAGGGCCGCGCTGTGTCGTGTCGACTAGCCACGGTGGCCAAGGTCACGTACGGCGTCAAGCACCGGACGGGGTCACCGCTGACATGTCATGTCTGGAGGCTCGCCTGTCAAGCCCGGCCACCGTCCTCGGGTCGTGGGCAGGCGGGGAATCTCACACCACTACCAGACTGAGGTCGATTGCACGGTGGCGGGCTATCTTCCGACAGCACACCTGCGGCTAGCCGACGATGTGCTGCGCGATTCGACAACAGTGCCGCATTCCGGATCTTAGGGCGATCACAAGGTGTGCTAACCGGGCCGGGGCGTCCCACGCGTCTGGGGCCGCACAGCCGCAGGCTGGGTCGAGGTGACGCCATCAGGTGAACTCAGGACCAAAGTCACATCCACTAGACGACCAAGGGCCCTCACTAGTCACCCAGCGTCGGCGGACATTAAAGCGCATGGGCGGACAACTTGCGCGTCCTGGGACCAAGGAGACCTTCATGTCCCCGCTTGACGGGTGCTCACGATGACGCATTCGGCACATTACCTGAGTTTGGGTTGGCTCTCGATCTCGCTACCCAACCTGATCGTGATCCTGGTCATGATCGCGGTGTTCGTGGCGGCTATCGCACTTCCCTTCCCCACCGACCGCGACAACCGATGACCACAACGGTTCCGCCGCCGCAGTCGAGGGCGACGCCGCTTCCCGCCCCGCGAAGCCCACCGACAATTCCAGGATGTGGACGGCTCGGCTCCGCCGAGCGTGGATGTCGAAGCTTCCTCCAGACAAGCTGATACCGGACCGCCAGCCAGCCTACGTGGCCTCATGGATCTACGTCTTCGGGGTTCTGACCCTGGCCGCGTTCCTGGTGATCCTACTGTCCGGGCTGGTGCTCTCCTTTGCCGGTCCGGCCTGGTACCACACGTCCGCGGTGGGTCTGTTCACCAACAGCCTGCACTTTGGGGCGTGCAGCTGTTCTTCATCTTCATGGTGATCCACCTATGGGGGAAGTTCTGGATGGCGGCCTGGCGGGGCCGCCGGGTGCTGACCTGGATGACCGGTGTCGTCTGTTTCCTGGCGTCGCTCGGCACGGCCTTCACCGGGTACCTGGTGCAGACCAACTTCGACGCTCAGTGGATCTCCTTCGAGGCCAAGGACGGGCTGAACGCTGTCGGTATCGGCGCCTTCTTCAACGTGGCTAACCTGGGCCAGATGCTTCTGGTCCACGCATGCCTCCTGCCCCTGATCGTGGGACTCGTCGTGGTGTGGCACGTGCTGCTGGTGCGCCGACACGGCGTCGTCCCTCCGATCGATGCCGTCGCTCAGATGACCGCGACCGACGGCGGTCCGGAAACCGAGGCCGTGTCATGAGCGCCCAGAGCCGGCACCAGGTCGATGTCGCCCGGCAGGAGTGGACCGGACCATGGCGTCGCTACGACATCCTCAAGGAGGGTGTGGTGGCCATCGTCGTGGTCAGCATCCTGACCGTCGTGCTGGCCGGCGCGTTCAGCTCCCCCGACCAGCCGCAGCTGACGATCAAGGGCTGGGCCGCGAACGCACCCGACAACTTCTACGCCACGACCGTTCAGGAACTAGCGGGCACGAGCGAGTCCGCCGGATACGGCCCGCCATACAACACCGCCGGACCAGGACTCTCGGTTGGCCCGCTGGCGCCGCAGCGCTGGTTCGGTGTCACCCATCCCGTCGACCCGGCCCAAGACTTCGTCATCACTCCGCTGCATTCCCAGCAACAGCCGAGCGCAGTGGCCAAGGCTCTGTCGATCTGGGATGTGAGTAAACCTGACCAGCAGACGACATGGGCCACGAACTACGACACGGCACTCACCGCAGTGGACGGCGATGCCTCCAAGGTCGCCCCAGGTCAGTACGGACCGGTGCCACTGCTAGCAAAGGGCCTGACCGGGATGGCCACCAGCGGTGCCCTGGACGCATCCTGATGGCGCAGGGTCAGTTCTATCAGATCAACTACACGAAGCAGATCCTCTTCCTGGGCGACGGTTCATACCTCGACGATGCGGCCACTGCAGCCCACCTGCAGGGCAACACCTGGGGGATGATGAACGAGACCGGCAGCTACCCGGGGCAGGCGTGGCTGTGGCTGTACTGGTTCGGTACCAGCTCCCGCAGTTCAACTCGGAGAACCCGGACGACTATCTGACCAGCCATGCGGATGCGCTCATCTTCTATGTCATGGCCCGTGCCGTCGCTGGGGCTGCTACTGCTTCCTGTCTACGCCGGACTGCGGTCCATGCCGCGCTGGATCCCGGTGCACCGGCTGATCTGGCGGGAGTCTACGCCAGCAACAGGATGGCGTTACCGGTCGCTCCCCCGACCACGGCGCGCGGGACCCTGTCCTCCGGTTCAGGGACTTGGCTGATGTCGCGTCAGTAGGTCGATCTTCGCGTCGCTCCCGGTCGTGACCTTCACCGTGATGATCGCGTACCACTGCCCAACCTTCAGGTCATCGTTCCAATCCGGCGTTCTCGCGGGTGACCCCACCTTCCACTTGCGAACGTGCGGTGGGGATTCCCTGGGCGACCTCTGGGCACCAGCCCGCGACGCCCGCACCGCGATAGGTCGTTTCGGGGTTAAAGACCTACACATATAGCGACGGAACCTTGTGGGTGCCAAGAGAAGGCCAAGAAGCTCACCGCGGCGAACGAGGAGCTCATCGGTCGGGGCGACTATCGAATGCAGAACGCTTCGGGGAGATCTATCCGAAGCCGCCCTGGTCCAGGTCGCCGCTTCGACCGGTTTCCCCCGAGTTTTTTCAGACTCAGCCCCAACTGTTGATCGCCGGGATCCGCCTCGAGCGCGTCCTCTCCCGACAACAAGGCCTGGTCCTTATTGGTCCAAGTCAGTTCTAGCCGTCCCTCGTACCGGGGCACTTGTTTACCGCCTCTTCCGCCTTATCACGCCCGGAGGGTGAGGGTACCGAGCGGCCGGCTGAAGTCTTCGTCCGACACCGGCATTCGGTCGTACAGGACAGCGCGCACCAGTGCCCACTGCGGGAGACATTGCGGTCGGTGCACGCTCGATCCAGCGCTGACGCTTGGAGCGTGGAAATCCACATCTCTCACGCAGCCAAGACGGCGGCGCTGGCTCTGGACCACGGTGCCGGCGACATCGGTGTGACGCTCACTGGCAGCGAGTACGGATGGTCGGTGTACGAGTGGACGATCACGATGCCCGAGCAAGATCATCGACAGCTGCACCCAAGACGTTGCCACGCCCGGCGTCCAGCCGAACTACCTCGAAGCCCTTGAGCAGATCACTTGGTGTGATGCTACGCCGATCGTGGCACTTGCGCACCGGCGGCGACTACGGCGAGTGGCCTTCGCACTCAGTGACGCCGTGGTGGCTCGAGGTGAACTCCGAGAGCATCCTGGCCGGCTACCTCGTCATGCGGTGGCCACACGTCAGCGGGAGGACTTGGCGCACGCTCCTGCTCGAACTGGAGACGGATGGCCCTCGCTCCAGCATCCAGGTCATCGACGAGGTCTGGGCCGAAGAGTCGGGCATCGACCTGAGCGAGCGGTTCACTCCGTACAACCACTACGCCTGACTGAGGCAGAGTTCTCACCTAACTTGTTAGGCGTATCCGATGCGCCCTCCGATTCAGCCGATCAGGCAGCTTTGGCCATCCGGGTTTCTCGACCGATACTGCAGTGACCCCCGCTGGCTCGTGCGGCGCAAGAGGACCTATCGAACCAAACTGGAACAGCGATCTCCCACTGCGTCCGACCCCAGCCAAGATCATCGGCGATTTGCCGGAGGGACGCTCAGCTCTGGACCCTGGCGCCCGTCGGGAACGAGATCGAGATGTCGGCAACCCGGCCACGTGATCATTGGCCGTGGCGAAACGGAGCCCGTCCGGCGGCCACGCTTCGGATATCGTCCGCCCTTCTATCGGAACACAACGAAGCGATTTCGCCGCGGACCTGCTGCCAAGCCCCTTGTTCGTTCCTCAAAATGGCGACGTTGCGAGGGTTGTCGACCGCTCAAAATGGCGACGTTGCGAGGGTTGTCGACCGCCTCTTGAACTCAGAGCCAGTTCGTGGGGAGCCGATCGCTCAACCGGGCTCGCCGCGTTGTTTGCGGCGCACGATAACCGCGATATCGATGGCGGCGGTAGCGGCCAGCATCACCAACGCGACCACAAAAACCGATCGGTGACTTGATCACGAAAAGCCAGATCACCAGAGCGGTGGAGGTGAACAACCCGGACGCCCCGAGCCAGAGTCGCTGCGTCAACGCGCTTTAGGGCGCAGCGCCACCGATCCTGGCCGTGGGGTCGTGGTAGCCGGGCGACCCCTTGCGAAACCGCTCGCAGGGACTGACCCCACGTTGTGTGCGCGCTCGACAGCCATCAATCGAAAATACGGCGGAATCTGAGACACCCAGACCAGCCGATTCCTTGGGGCGACTGCGTCTCAGCAGACGCGGAACGGGGTGCGGCCTCTCACGCCGTCTAGTCGCCTTCGAGTTCGGAAACGTCGGGTTGAGCGTCGTACTCGTCGCTGGAGTGGCCGACCGGGAGCCGGTACTTGGCCACCCGGGACGTCGGCGTGCGGGGGAGCGCATCCAGGGCCTGCCAAAACCGGGGGACCTTGAATGCGGAGAGCCGTGCCGCCGTCCAGACCCGCAGCTGTTCGAAGTCGAGGCTGCGGCCCGGCACCGCGACCACGAAGGCCTTGACCTCGTCCTCGGTCAGCTCCGAGGGCACCGCGACGACGGCCACCTCGAGCACGTCGGGATGCGTCGCGATCGCATCCTCGACCTCGGTCGGAGAGAGGTTCAGGCCGCGCCGCCGCAACACCTCCTTCACGCGCGACACGTAGGTGTAGGTGCCATCCGCGTCCGCGGTGACGAGGTCGCCAGTGTGCAGCCAGCCGCCGACCACCGTCGCCTCGGTCTGCTCCGGCATCCGCCAGTAACCCCGCGTGACGGTCGGGTTGCGCAGCAAGAGCTCGCCGACCTCACCCATCGCGACGTCCCGACCCTCGTCATCGACCACCCGCCCCTCGTTCACGGTGCCCAACGTCGGGTGCTGGCGGATCGCGCCGAGGGTGCCGAACGGCCGCTCGCCATGTCGCCAGATCAGGCCGTACGGCGACTCCGACAGGGCATAGCCACAGACGACCCGCAGGCCGAACCGCTCCTCGAACGCCTCCTGCCAGGCCCGAGCCGGGGATGGGCCGGTGTAGCACAGCCTCAGGTCGGTCTCGGCGTCGTCGGGTCGGACCGGCTGACGCATCAGGATCTCCAACATCGCGCCGATCGCGTTGAACTCAGTCGCGCGATGGCGGCGGGCCGATTCGAGGAACCCACTGGCCGAGAAGCGGGGCACCAAGACCAGACCCGCGCCCACCGCGAGCGAGCCCAACATGGAGTACGCCGCTGCATTGATGTGGAAAAGGGGTAGGGAGGTCATCAGCCGATCCTCGGCTGTCAGCTCCATCCAGTACGGGAAACCCGCCGCGGCCATCGCGTAGGTTCGGTGTGTCTGCATGACGAGTTTCGACTTGCCGGTGGTTCCCGAGGTGGGGATCAGGACAGCCAGGTCATCGGGAGTGACCGAACCAGTCCACGGGAACGCGTCGACCGCGCTCTCGTTGGTCCAGTCGCCGAGCTCAGCATCAAGGTCGACCACCTCGACAGCGAGCTCTCCGCGTGCCGCGACGACAAGAGGCCGGACGGCCGCGTCGGTGACGATCACCCGGGGGAGCACTTGGCGGATCAGACCGCTGATCTCGTCGGCGGTGCCCGCGGGGTCGGTGGCCACGACGACTGCGCCCATCGAGGCGAGCGCCAGCCAGCAGAGAACGTACGACGGCGTGGTGCGAGCAGTAACGATCACGAGGTCTCCACGCCGTACGCCACGATCGCGGAGTCGCTCCGCAACCCGGACCACGTGAGCAGCTGCACCGCCGACGGACAGCGTCCCATCGTCGGCATGAAGCCACGTTGCGCCGGCGTCCCTTTCGATCGCCGCAGTCAACAGACCGGGAATGGTCTCAGGAACCGGCACCCTCATCCCCCGAGTCTGTCTGACACGCTGCGACCGGAGCAACCATCGCAAACGAGAGACGGCCGGGCTGCGCGTCCCCGTCAGCACAGATCCACGTGGGCCCATATCCGTCAGGGCTTACCTGTGTGCCACATGCGGGCTACGGTGTAGGTAGTTGAACTTGATATCAGCTACCGGGGGAATTGGGGGCGGGCGATGCCCACTGACGTCGAACTGGCCGGGCTCGAGGAGCGGCGCGCGGAGCTGCGGGGGACGTACCTCAAGTCTGCGCAAGACCGCCCCTCGACACCGGGTCGCGGCATTCACCACGCCGCGTTGATCTGCTCCGACGTGGAGCGGACGATCCAGTTCTACCAGGATCTGCTCGGGTTCCCACTGGTGGAGCTGGTGGAGAACCGTGACTACGCCGGGTCTTCACACTTCTTCTTCGACCTGGGCAACAAGACCCTGCTGGGCTTCTTCGACTTCCCAGGGCTGGGCCTCGAGCCGGGGGTCGAGGCGATCGGCAGTGTGCAGCACATCGCCATCTCCTGCCCGCGGGACCGGTGGGAGGAGATCCGCGCACGTCTCGACGAGGCCGCGGTGCCGTACGCCGGACCGGATCGCGGCATTGAGGAGTCGATGTACCTCAAGGACCCCGACGGCATCCAGATCGAGCTGCTGAGCGATCCGCTGATGTACTTCGGTGGCCAACAGCTCGACGAGTAGTCATAAGCTCGCGAGCCATCCTGACTCACCACAGGGGAGGTGTGGGACATGGGTGAGTGGAACCCGATGACCTTCGAGGGCAAGGACACCATCCTGCGGGTGGTGCGCGAGCAGGCCGCCGCGATGTTCGCGATGATTGAGGATCCTGAGACCTGGGAGGCACCGACGGCGTGCACGGGCTGGACGACGCGGGACGTCGTCGGCCACATCGTCGATACGACCGAGGGCTACTTCCGTGCGTTCGCCGCCGCTCGTGGGGAGGGCCCGGTCGCTCCGGCACAGGGGCTGACGGTGATGGCGGAGCTCGCCAACAAGGGGGCGACCGCATTCCGGTCGGTGTCCCAGCCGGAGATGGTGCAGCGGCTGCACGACGACTTCGACACGATGCAAGGGATCCTCGCGCCGCTCGATGCCGAGGACTGGACCGGAATGATGGTGACCCACGCCTACATGGGTCCGGTCCCGGCCTTCTTCTTCGCTGCCGGCCAGTTGATGGACTATGGCGTTCACACCTGGGACCTGCGGGAGGGACGTGGCATGGTGCACGCCCTGAACGGCGATGTTGCAGACCTGTTGGTGCCGTTCATGTTCGCCCTGTGGCAGGGCACCTGTCGCGCCGATACCGTCACCGAGCCGTTCGACATCGGCATCCGGGTCGGTGGGCGCAACGGCGGCGACTACAAGGTCTCGGTCGGCAACCAGGGCATGAGCTACGGGCTCGGCGAGATCGATGACCTGTCGGCGGTGATCGAGTTCGACGCGGCGAGCCTGGTGCTGCGCACCTACAACCGAATGAACTCGGGCACGGTCCGCGGCGACCAGGGGATGGCGGAGCGGTACCTGAACCTGTTCTTCGCCATCTGAGCCCTTGGAACGGGTCGGGTCGTAGCTCCGGTCAGAAAGCCCCGCGGGAAGCGACCGACCTGAACCTGCCGACGCCCGACGCAATGCTGTTCGACTTCTCCGACAGCGACTGGCACTTCGGGCTCAACGGTGCCGTGGCAATGGCGAACGCCTACCCGAAGACGCCGCTGTTGCTGCATCACTCGGGGTGCGTCGAAGCCCCCGACTTCCCGCCCTTCAACGCCGACCCCACCTTGCTCCCTGACCGAGTGGTCAACCCCGACCGGATCGTCGTGTTGGCCCCGGGTGAGCCGTACACGTTGGATCGGCTGAGCACCTGAAGTTCGCCGCCGCGCCGAAGCGATGCCGACTGGAATGACACGGCGCCTGCACCCCCGCTGTGGGGTGGTAGGTCGGACCCGGCAGGGTAGGGCGTGACAAGCCGGGAGAGGAGCTGCTGTGAACCACCGCTTGCTAGGACGCACAGGCGTCTCGGTCAGCCAGATGTGCCTCGGCGCGATGATGTTCGGCGCCTGGGGCAACTCCGATCACGACGAGTCGATTCGCATCATCCATGCGGCGCTCGACGCCGGCATCAACTTCGTCGACACCGCCGATGTCTATGCCCACGGTGAGTCGGAAGAGATCGTCGGCAAGGCGCTCAAGGGTCGCCGCGACGACGTCGTGCTCGCCACCAAGTTCCACGGGGCTATGGGCGATGACCCCAACCGGCAGGGCAGCTCCCGACGCTGGATCATTCGTGCCGCCGAAGACTCGCTGCGCCGCCTCGACACCGACTGGATCGACCTCTACCAGATCCATCGCCCGCGCACCGACACCGACATCGATGAAACCCTCGGAGCACTCAGCGACCTCGTCCACTCGGGCAAGGTCCGCTACATCGGAGCCTCCACTTTTCCCGCCAGCCAGATTGTCGAGGCGCAATGGGTGGCCCGCGAACGCGGCTACCAACGCTTCGTCACCGAGCAACCCGCCTACTCCATGCTTGTCCGGCGCATCGAAGACGACATCCTCCCCACCTGCCAGCGCCACGGGATGGGCGTCTTGTCCTACAGCCCGCTGACCGGCGGGTGGCTGTCCGGCCGGTGGCGCAAGGACAGCGGCCAGCAGTCCTCCTCACGCGCCAGTCGGCTGCCGGAACGGTTCGACCTCTCCCAGCCCGCTAATCAGCGCAAACTGGACGCCGTCGAGGCCCTCGCCCAGCTCGCCGACGACACCGGCATCACCCTCATTCAGATGGCGATTGCCTTCGTCCTCAACCATCCGGGCATCACCTCGGCCATCATCGGACCGCGGACCATGGACCAGTTCGACGGCCAACTCGCTGCCGCCGACGTCATGCTCGAGGCAGACGTGCTGGACCGGATCGACGAGATCGTCGCTCCCGGCACGACGGTCAACCCGGTCGACAACTCCTTTGACAACCCTGCCCTCAAGCCCTCCGCCCGACGTCGCGTCACGTAGCCCGGGCCGGGCACAACGCCGGACTGCGGGATCCTGATGGACGACCCGAACAAGTCCGGACTGCGGAGGCGCCGGCTCACCAGGCCCCACAGCCACGACGCCGGCCGGCCAGATCGAGAGGATGGGCAGCTTTCCGTTGAGTCACCTGGTCAAGTGGGAGGAGTACCGCACCGACCGCGTCGGCGGACTGGGTCGGCCGACTTCCTCGGCCAGCCGACGTGCCCGCTTCGCCGGGCCGGTCGGTTCAGCGACCAGCCGCCATCAGCAGCGAAGATGTGCGCCAGACCCCGCTGCCCGACTGGAAGTCCTGCCGGGACTCGGTGACGGTCCCGGGTCTAGGCGAAGCGCGTGGCGCTCTCGCCGTTGTCGGCCAGTCCCGCGAGCCGGACGCGGGTGCAAACACCACCATTTAGGGGCGTACTCGACGGCCTGCCCCAGGACCGCGGCCCGGCTCCTTCGGCAGCCTTTGTCAGCAGATCCTGCTCATCCGGGAATGACCGCCCGCCGCCTCTGGTTGTGACAGGTACGCAACGAAGCGCTATCCAACCGCCATCTTGACGGCGAACCGCCGTTGCACTCAGGAAGCTCAACACTCATGTCAACCGATACCCACACCCTGCCCCGGCGCGCCCTCGAGCACGACCGGCCCACGCCTGTCCTCCCCCACGCCGGTGGAATCCGGCGCTCACCCGGCTCCCCCGGTGCGGAGGCGGAAGCATGGCGCTGGGCTGCTCCGCCTCTTGCTTCAGACCCGCCATCCGGCTGCCGATCCGGTGCTCCTGCTCGGTCCCACCGGCGGACCGGTCTGGTTGTTCCGCGCCCAGTAACCGTTTCTCCCGGCGCCCATCCTGTCCGATCGGGCGGGCGTCGGGCCGTCTGGCCCCACATTGCCGCCGCTGCGCCTCCTCAATCGGCGCGACGGTTCCAAGCCGGTGCGACGGCCTTTGGCGTTTGAGCTCGTTGCCGCAGGACGGTCGGCTTCCGGAACGTTGATCTTGCCACCACCTTGGCGTCAGTCCGTGGGCCGCGTGGCAGAAAACGTTCGTTCAGCTGGGCCCGTCGACTGATTCGCCGAAATGCGTTGGGTCGTCCCCAGTTGCATGAGCAGCGGTTGAAGCCGACGGAGTTCGGCATCGATCTCAGCGTCGGGTGCGAAATCTGGCTGGGGTTGCATGGGCTGCCCGGCTGGGAGCAGTGCACAGCGGCACGTGGCCGATCTGTGACGGCCGGGCTGACTGAACCGCAGCGGCCCGACCCCGTCAGGTGAAGTAGGAGCGGATGTCGGCAGCCAGGCGGTCGGGTTCCTCGATCGATGCGAAGTGTCCTCCGTGGGGTGAGACGGTCCAGCGTTGAATGTCGTACAGCCGCTCATACCATTCGCGCGGTGGCTCACCTTCAGTCACGAACTCGTGGGGGAAGAGTGAGAAAGCCGTCCGCGTGGTCACGTAGTCGAGGTCGGTGAGAGGCGTGCCGTGCCAGCGGGCGTCGTAGTAGTCCCGCATGGAGGAGGTGATCGAGTTGGTGACCCAGAAGATGGTGAGCATCGTCAGCAGGAAGTCGGTGCCGAAGTGGGCGTTGACGTTTCCGCCGGTGTCGCCCCAGGCCCTCCACTTCTCGATCATCCACGCTGCCAGACCTACGGGAGAGTCCGCCAACGCGTAGCCGAGCGTTTGCGGACGCGTCGACTGGATCGCGCTGTAACCGCGTTCAGTGTCGTCCCAGCGCGCCCGATGCTCGAGGTAGGTGCGCTCGGCCTCAGACAGGGGCGGGCTGTTCGGCCCGAGAACCGGGCTCATCTCCGGCGTGGTCAACAAGATGCCGGTGAGATGATCAGGGTGACGCAGGGCGAGATGGGTGGTGATGGCGGCGCCGAAGTCGCCGCCGACCGCACCGAACCGGTCGTAGCCGAGTTGCTCCATGAGACTCCGCCACAGCTCCGCCGTGTAGGACGAGTCGATTCCCACCGCAGTCGGCCGGGACGAGAACGCATAGCCCGGTAGCGAGGGGACGACGAGGTCGAAGTGGTCGGCGAGCCGATCAACGAGAGGCAGCATCTCGAAGAAACAGCTCGGCCAACCGTGAGAGAGCAGCAGTGGAGGCCTCCCGCTGCGCCGGTGGACGAAGTGCACACGTACTCCGTCCACCAATGCGGTGAACTGCGGATAACCGTTGATGCGCCGCTCTTGCTCACGCCAATCGAACCGCTCGGACCATTCCCGCGAGAGGTCACGCAGATAACTGAGATCCGTCCCTTGGCTCCACGGTGCACCGGGCGCCTCATCTGGCCATCGAGTCTTGGTCAGCCGCCAGCGCAGGTCATCGAGCACCTCATCGGCCACCTGGACCACAAAAGGAACCGGCCCAGAAGTCATACTCCGGATTCTTACAGCGACGATGGAGCGGCTGACTGACGCCAGACTCCCCGGCTGCCACCGAAGCGGGCGCTGTCGACGACCGAGAGCCACCGGCCGGTGATCAGGTCGCTCACTTCTGGTTCCCACCGCCTGGATGCGGAACGACGTCGTCTATACCTGCGGTAACCAGCGGATTCCCCGCGAGCCAGAGCTGCTGCCGACTACCTGCCCAGTGTCGCACTCGCCGCCACGTTTTGGGCCTCACAGCTGATTGACCGATGACGCGATCAGTTGGCTCGTCCACCGATTCGGGCCTCGCTCAAGTGCCGACCCAACACGCACCCATCAGCCGGTTGTTCGACTCCGCTCGCAAGGGGGTCCCCTGCGGCGAGCGGGGGCGGGCGGCACCTTCTCATGACGCCGGCAAGATGGGATCGATCCGACGGCGCACCGCGGACGCGGCGCGGGACACTAGAGAGGGCCGGCGGGCCTCCGCGAGGGCCGAGACCCCTGACGGCCGAGGGCCGACGGAGTCCACCGCTGCGGCGCAAAGCTGCAGGGACGGGTATCAGCCAGGCTGATGAATTCGGCTGCGTAATCGCCGTTGTCTAGTAGCTCGCCAGAGAACGTGGGCCGGTTTGGGATCGTCCAGTTCAGGTGATCGCGCCCGCACTTGGGATGTGTGCCGGAACCATCCCGGTCATCGCCGATGACGGTTGTGCGGATGCCCGCCGCGAACATCCTCAGGCTTGCGTGGGCCGGGCTTCCTTCTCCAGGACCTCCTCGATGTGGGCGTAGGGGGCGTATGCCTCGAGCTCGGCCCGCACCTCGGCGACGCGAGCGGCGTACGACGGGTCGCCCAGTACCTTGTCGACCGCCCTGCGGATCGCCGCCGCCTTCGGTCGCTCGCTGCCCAGGTCGACGCCCAGTCCGTTGTGGGCAACGCGCGCGTTGATGTCGTTCTTGCCCTCCCGCTGGCCGGCGCCGATCACCGGCACGCCGTGGCGCACGGCGGCGAGCAGGCTCCCGAAGCCTCCGCTGCTGACGAAGACGTCAGTGTGGGGGAAGAGGGCGTCGTAGTCGACGTAGTCTTCGACGACGACGCGTGAGGAGCCGGCGAACTGGGCCTTGAGCTCCGCGGTCTGCACGCCGCCGGTCGTGGCGACGACGACGTGCGGGCCGTCGGCCAGCGCGTTTAGCGTGGGGACGATGAGCTTCCCCGGGTCGGTGTTGTCGACCGTGCCCTGTGAGACGACCACGACGCGCGCGTCGTCTTCGAGCACGGCGGGCGGGGGTGTTGCGCTGCTGCCCGGAGTGCGGGCAGGAGTGAGATCGCCGACGAACTCCGCATTCGCCAGCGGCTGATAGCCCCGGAACTCCAGGCTGGGCGAGCCGTTGAGGAAGACCCGGCGGGCGCTCGCCATGGGGACGTGCGGGAACCCGTCGAGGGGGATCGGGGCCACGCCGTGGCGCTCCAGGATCGCGTTGTACGCAAGGACGCCACGCTCGCTGGTGGCCCGCACCATCCTGCGAATGACACTGTGGACGGCCCGGTCGACTGGGTGCCGGGCCGGGCGCAGCCCGAAGAACGGCGGAGGGCTCTTCGGGTCGGGCATCACGGTGCTCAGGCCGACAGCCAGCACCGGGACACCCAGCCGCTCGGCGACCAGCTTCTCGACGTACATGGCACCGTCGCAGAAGAAGACGTCGAAGGGGAACTCCTTCCGGATCTCCACGAGGTCGGTGAAATGGTGGTCGACCTGGGACACGAAGAACTGCTCGAGGTCGAAGGCGATCAGTTTCGGCCCCTTGAGCCGCGTCCGTTGGGGGAACAGGTCGTTGATGTTGCCGGCCATTACCTCGGTGGCCGCGCGGTAGGGGAACCAGGCCATGCCGAGGCGGTCGAGCCGGGCGCCGTAGTGGGGACCGGCGTACCAGCGGACGTCGTCTCCGCGCTGGGCAAGGTGTGCCGCGATGCCGGTCAGCGGGTTGATGTGGCCGTCGGCGGGCATCGACGCGAAGAGGATCTTCACGAGTCCGCGCCGATCGGCCAAGGCACGCAGGCAGCCTTCATGCCCTTCACTATAGTGCTACTATAGTGGAACGAAAAGGAGTGGCGGATGGCGACGACGCGGGCCGAGCGCGCGCTGGCCACGCGCCGCCGGATGGTGAAGGCGGCCTACGACCAGTTCTGCGCACAGGGATACGCCGGCGCGACGGTCGCCTCCATCGCCCAGGCCGCGGGGGTCGCCGTGCCGACGATCTATTACACGTTCGGAACCAAGGCTGCGCTGCTCGCCGAGGCTCTCGGCGCGGCCGTGTTGGGCTTCGACCGCTGGCGCGAGCCGCCGCCCGATCCGGAGATCGGCGAGCTGCTGCCCTGGCACGGCTGGTGGGCGGACTTCCAGGCGGCGCCTACCTCCGACGCCGCTCTGGAGATCTTCCTCGTGAACGGCGCGAAGACCCTCCAGCGGGTCGGCGCACTCTCGCCGACGCTTCAAGGCGCTGGCAGCGACCCCGAAGCGGCCGAGGTGGTGCGGGTGGCCGAGCAGCGTCGACAGGAGGCCTATCGCGAAGCTCTGCGCGTGCTCGCCGCCATGCCGGGGGGTCTACGGGAGGGGCTGACGCTCTCCGGGGCCGCTAGACATCCTGATGGTCCTGTTCAGCTCCGACGTCTACCAGGCGCTCCGCGCCGGACGCGGCTGGTCGGCGGCGCGGTGCACCGAGTTCCTGGTCGAATTGGTGAAGGGACAGTTGCTGGGGCCTCCCATTGACGGCACTGAGCACTTAGGTAGACAAATTGGAACGACCTGATCTGCCGCATTCCGCGCGCGGGGCCCTGGTCGTCCAGGGCGAACGATTCTCGACATGACCGCTGCAGGGCAGGAGGAAAGCTGTGGTGAACAACCGCAAACGCCGCTGGACTCGGGTCGGCAACCGAATCGGCGTGTGGATGTACGGCACTCTGAACGGGCGATTGTCCAGCGGGAGCAAAGACGTGCACGTCCTGATGATCACGACGCCAGGGCGCCGCACCGGCATTCCCCGGTCGACCTGCGTGCGCTACCTGCAAACCGCTCGCGGCCTCGTCGTGTGGGGCACGGGGTCCGGCTCCAAACAAGACCCTGACTGGTTCCGAAACCTGCGCACCGTGGACGTGGCCGACATACAGGTGAAAGCCAATCGGCTCCAGGTACGTCCGCGCGAGGCGGTTGGGCCAGAGCGCGAAGATCTCTGGAAAAACATCATCCTGGCCCAAGCCCCCGAGGTTGAGAAGTACGCCCGGCAGGCGGGCCGGTCTATTCCAGTCGCGATTCTTGAACCCATCGATGAGCAGCCGGGTTGACGCATCGCCTGCTCGAGCGTGTCCGCGTCAGATCGCCGCTCCGATATGCGTACCGCACCCAGGGACTCCAGTGGCGCAGGTCCGATGTGATTGGGGATCTCCGTGTCGTGGACAAACTTCACGCGGAGTTATGTGGTGACGCTGAGATCGGACGGCATACATCCCAGTCCGGCGGGTCTTTCCTGGGCAGGCGGGCGCTTCACAGGTCCTCTTCGCGTATGACGTCGAGGTTGCGGAATGTGAGGGCTCCGTCGGAGATTTCGGCGAGGACGGCTGCGAATTCCGACGTTTCGGGGCGGTTGGAGTTCTCCATGCCGTCGTCGTAGGGAGGCGAATTCGACGGTCAGCAGGTATCGATCGTCGGCGTCTCGGTCCCGGCTCAGGATTGCATGATGTGGGATGCGAGTGCCTTCGGTCCTGATCATCCAGGCATCGAGGCTTGCGTTGAAATCGTCGATTCGGCGGGTTTTGAACTCGATGATTTGTGTGAACTTCATGACGCTTTTGCTTCCAGGACGATGTTGAAGGGTGTTTCGGCGACGCGGCGTAGTGTGGTGAACCCGCCAGCGGTGACGATCTGGCGGAGTCGGGCTTCGCCGGCCTGGGCACCGAGCGCGGTGCCTACCTCCTGAGACAACGAGCTGGGCATGCAGAGCAGGGTCGAGAAGCCGTAGTAGGCGGCGCCGACCGGGTTGAGGTTGTCACTCAGGTCATCGTTGGCGAACGGTTCAATCAGCATGAGCGTGCCGCCCGGCGCGAGTTGGTCGTGGACATGGGCGCAGGCACCGGTCGGGTCCCCCATGTCGTGCAGGCAGTCGAAGAAGCAGACCAGGTCGTAGTGGCCATCGAACATCGTCGCGGCAGCGACCTCGAAGCGGACCCGGTCGGTTAGGCCGGCGTCGGCGGCCCGCTTGCGCGCGGCGTCGATCGATCCTTGGTGGGCGTCGAAGCCGACGACGCTGGAGGCCGGGTAGGCCTGAGCGAGCAGCAGGGTCGACGCGCCGTGCCCGCAGCCGACGTCGGCGATTCGGGCGCCCGCTTCGAGCTTGGCCTCGACGCCGTCGAGCGCTGGAATCCAGGCGCTGGTCAGATGGTTGAGGTAGCCGGGCCGGAAGAAGCGTTCGCAGCCGCCGAGGACGTGCGGATCGTGGGCACCCCAGGAGAACCCCGCTCCGGTACGGAACCGCTCAGCGATCGAGTCCGTGGCGTAAACCGAACCGACAGCGATCTCGAACGCACCGATCACACAGACCGGGCTGGTCTCATCGGTAAGCGGGACGGCGTGCTCGTCGGGCAGAGAGAACCGGCCGGCACCGTCGTAGGCCAGGTAGCCGCGAGCCGCCTGGGCACTTGACCACTCCCGGACGTACCGCTCGACTGTCCCAGTGCGGTCGGCGAGTTCCGCCGGGGTCAGTGGCCCGGCTCCAGCCATCGCCCGATACAGCCCGAGCTTGTCGCCGATCATCACCATTGCACCGCCGAGCAAAGCTCCAACGTCGCCGACCGCCTTCTCGACGAACTCCGTCACCTTCGTTTCATCCATCTCCGAATTCCTTTCAAGGCTGCGTGATTGGTGTGATCCCGATGTGCTTCATTGGCGCGCGGGTGGACTGGGATGCGCGGCGTTCCGTCTCGTGGCTGACACAATCCCGAAATTGGAGACGAGGAGCGGAGTGAGATACGTCATCGCGGCCTTGATCCAGACCGCGGCGGTCGCCCGTCCGTCGAGGATGACGCCGAGTTGATTCATGGCGAAGAACACGGTGCCGACCGTCAACGCGACCACAACCGTCCGTCTAAGGTGCTGCGGCGCAAGAACTATCTGCAACAGTTCTCGGCGCGTCGACCACGTTGGCGCTGCCTTGTCCATCTCGACCTCCCAAGTCCAAGGGGCTATCTATGACGTTAGGAGCGATCAAGGAGCGGTACCTCCGTAGTGATACGGAAACCTGATAGGCAACGTGGCTAGATCCGGTTAGATCCCCAGGCCCGAAGCTCGGCGGATCAGCTCCGTCTTTGAACCGACCCCCAACTTCTGGTAGATGCTGACCAAGTGGCTCTCCACCGTGCGCTTGCTGACAAAGAGGTGGCTGGCGATCTCCGTCGCCGTCAGCCCCCGCGAAGCGAGCACGGCTACCTCGCGCTCACGTCGGCTCAGCGCATCCACGCCTATGTCGGCGCGGCGCCGAGGTCGGCTCTTGCGGCCGGTCACGAACACCTCGACCGCGTCCACGATCGCGTCGACGTCGCCGAGCCATGGCCGGTGATCAGATCCTGGCAGCTCGACGTAGCTGGCGGTGGGAATGTGTTCGGCGAGGTAGCGCGCGTGACCGACGTCGATCCAGGTGTCGCCGGCCCGATGAAGGATCAGCGTCGGCTGGGTGATCGCCGGAAGCAGGTCCCGGATGTCCATCGCCATGTTCATCCGAATGACCCGCTGCGCCATCGCCGGGCTCGCCGCCGTTCGCAGGTAGCGTGCCCACCAGATGCGGTGCCGCTCGTCGTCGCTCGGGCTGGGCCGACCTCCGTCCCACCATTCGCCGGTTGCCCACGCCCGGTCCATCCCGGCAATCACGTCCTCAAGCTGCCGAGCCGTGGGGCCGTACGGGTAGTCAGGCCCAGCGACGCGGCGGGCCCAGGACCCGTACAGGATCAGCGCCCCCGCCCGCTCGGGATGATCATGCGCGAACAGCACGGCGAGGGTGCCGCCCTCGGATATTCCGAACAGTGTGCTGCGGCGTATTCCGACGGCGTCCATCACGGCTCGGATGTCGTCCATCCGCTGCTCCATCGACGGGGGACCCTCGACCGGATCGGACATGCCGGTACCCCGCTTGTCGAACAAGACAAGCCGGGAAAAGCTCGCCAGCCTGCTGAGGAAGTGGGCCAGCCGCGGCTCCTCCCAGGCCAGCTCCACATGCGAGACGAAGCCCGGCACCAAAATCAGGTCGGCGGGACCGGCACCGACAACCTGGTAGGCGATGCTGACCTGCCCGCTCTTCGCGTACTCCGTCGCATGCTGCACCACTCTGCGCTCCAGCCGCGGTTGGCATCACCCGCGACCCCACAACTCTAGAACCAAAACGCCAAGAGGCACCGGCCGAATCAGTGCACCTGGAGTGCGGACTGACTGCTGCAGATCAGGCTCACCGTGGCAGGCGCAACGGCTGCGGGCCTGTTGTGCCTCGCTAACTCATCCAGCTCAGCCGGACCGGTTGCTCGCCCTGCACGAACCGATGTTCCGCGACCGCGGCAAACCGCCGCTGCGATTGGTTCCGCCTCGACACAACCGACCCTCCGAGAGGTCGGCCACTGCGAGCGTCCCGCACCACGGTCCTCCTCTGGCGGTGGACGCAATTGATGCGTTCCACGAGCGGCCTCAGAAGGTCAGGATGCCGTGCCGACCACAACGTTCCAGGGTCTGATCGACCATGAGCGCACCAAGCCGTTGATCACGTAGGGGTCTCCTCGGACGAACTCGTCGATGATCGCCCGATCAGCAACCCGCCAGACAAGCAGGGCCCGATCGGGGTGGTCCGCCAGAGCACCCCCGAGCACGAGTTGTCCGCGTTCGGCCGCCTCGGTCGCCAGCGCAAGATGAGCCTCGCGGAACTCGGCGCGGCGTTCGATGTAGTCGGTGACCAGGTCGTACTCCAGCAGGAACATGGCACCATCCTGCGCCACCGTTCATCCCAAGGTTGGACAGCGGTAGGTCAGCTCGGATCACGCAGACGGGCCCGCCCGCTTATCGATCGCCCCTTGAGCCACGCGCGACCGCACGATCCGCTGCCACTCGCACCCCAGCCGTCCAGCCTCGACGGAGGGCGACCCGCGAAAGGGAACGTCCGAGCCGAACGTTCGTCGTCCGCGTCTTCGGGCCGTGACTGCTGGCTGGTCCCGTTGAGGGCACCTTGGTGCGCTGCTCGCCGGGGAGCCCGTTCTCAGCTCGACGTGGCGACGGCTGGCCCCCGACCGTACCGAGCGCCAAGCACACGTTCATCGCCTACGACGCTGACGACGCCGCTGAGCCAATCGAAACAAAGGGTGACCGCCCGACTCGGCCACTCACCTGCGGGCCCTCCGCACCGGAAGCGGGTCGGCCGCTGCGTCCGTTCCGCACCACGATTCGCCATTCGGTTTTCGGACCTCATTCTGGTTATGAGGTGTCGTTCACGGGCCTCTCAAGGTGGCGATGCTCGATCTGAAGGTCACCCAGAATGTCGCGCCAGTTGCCGAGGATGAGCCCGTGACCGGCGTCGGGGAACGTCCTGAGGTGGCTGTCGGGCAGTGTCGCGGCCAGGGTGTGGGCCTGTGATGTCGGGACCGCCCGGTCCTGGTCACCCTGGAAGATCCACACCTCAGCGCTGATCTCGTCGAGGGCAACGCCCCACGGCCGACGCTCCAGGGCACAGTCCCAGCCGTACGCGTCGACGCCCTGGCTGACCGCTTCCCGAATGGTGTTGACGAACATGCCGCGGATGGCCGGCTGGCTCAGCAGCTGCACGTCCGGTGCCGGCCGAGGCAGATCGAGAAAACGCTCCGGAGCCTCAACCAGCCAAGCAGCGGAGTGCGCGATCTCCTCCGCTGCCCGACCAAGATCCTGCCGGGCAAGCCTGGTCAGCTCCTCATCCTCGTCAGGCTGCTCCGACGAAGGCTCGCCGTACGGCGCAATACAACTGATCAACGCCACCCGCTTGACCCGCCCAGGAAAGGCGGCGGCGCAAGCCAACGCGTACGGGCCTCCGGAGGAATGGCCGGCGACATCGAACTCGTCGATGCCGAGCGCGGCGGCCAGCTCCTCCACGTCAGCCGGCCAATCGCGGATCTGCCGCCCGGGCCTAGGGTCAGACCGTCCGTAGCCCGGACGGTCCACCGTGATCAACCGGACACCAGCCTCCGCGGTCGTCGTCGAGTCCGGACCGAAGACCCGCGACCCGGGCGCCCCGTGACACAGAAGAATCGGCCACCCGCCACGGTCTCCCCACTCGCAGTACGCAATCCTGCGGCCGTCCCCCAGCGCGATATCAGCGTCAACATCAGGCTCGTATGCCATGGCACAACCATCCTCCGACCCACCAGCGGCGGCAACCCACAGCGCCCCGTGCAGCTTCTGGCCTGGGGTGAAGGTCACCGGATGACATCCATCAAGTGTCGGCGGTCCGGGCGATGCAGCGGGGGCATCAGTCCGGCGGCGCTATCGGCGCCCCCAAGTTGGGTCAATGAGCTTTCCGCATCTGACGCGTTCTGCCTACCGCAAGCCGGTCGGCTACCGGGTGCGTCCCGCACGCCGGTCGGACCACGGGCAGACGGAGCCCGGCGCGACGGCCGACTGACATGTGGCAAAGACCGGGAATTGGTTGGGTCGCCTCGATGCGCGCCAAGGCTGACGATCGGACGACAGGAGCCTGACAGCGCATAGTGTCCCAATGTGCCCGAGCTTCAGCGTCTGCGTGCTGACCACGCCTCGGCGGTGCTGGACTTCGAGTTGGCGAACCGCGGCTACTTTGCTGCATCGATCTCCGACCGAGGCGATGAGTACTACGAACACTTCACCGAGCGGCACGATGCTCTGCTGACCGAGCAGCAGGCAGGCGTCGGCGCGTACCACGTACTCGTCGCCGAGGACGGTTCGGTCGTGGGTCGCTTCAACCTGCGCTTTGTTGAGGATTGCTCGGCAGAACTGGGTTACCGAGTGGCGCAGCACGCGGCCGGACGAGGCTTGGCCACCGCGGCGGTCCGTGAGCTGTGCCATCTGGCCACGGCACACTACGGCCTCCGCAAAGTCCGAGCGGCTACGTCTCTGCAGAACTCTGCGTCCCAGAAGGTGCTGACCAAGGCCGGGTTTCTCCCGGTCGGCCCCGCGGACCCGTCCGACCTCGGCGGAAAACCGGGCACCTGGTACGAGCGCGTCCTCACCGACGAGTGACCCCGCCACGGCTGTGAATACAGCGCGAAGTATCGGCCGATGCGCTGGTAACGGCCCTGAGGCTATCGAGACGTCGTGCACCACCACTCGTGTCTACAGCCGGTCGGCCACTGCGTGCGTCCCGCACGACGGTCGGCCACTGCGTGCGTCCCTCACGACGGTTGCCAGTGGTGGGGTTTTGGGTAGTCGGTGCGTCTGCAGGACAGGAGACGCCATCGGGGCGATATCAGCGTCGACAGCAGGCTCGTATGCCGTGCCCCAACGATCCTCCCGGCACCAGCGACGGCAACCGACAGCCGCCAGTTCCGCAGAGGCTAGCGAGCGCGCGGCGCAGTGACGGCGACCTCCACACCGCCGCGGTCCCGCCTGCCCGCATCGTCAATCCAGCGCGGCGGTGAGCCGGCCAAGTCGTCCCCGCCGGACTCCGAACCGTTCCAGGCGATGATCCGCGAAGGGGCATTGCCGGTGGCAGGTAGACGGGTCTTGACCCGCGCGTCTGCGGCGGGAAGTGTGGCGCCTACAACAAGCACAGTTGCTGGGAGGGGCGTCATGTCGCTGACGTCAGCGAAGGAGACGGATCCGAGCTCGGGATCTGGCCACGGTCGTGCTTACGCGACTGTCGATCCGAGCACCGGCGAGCACCTTCAGGACTTTTCGTTCGTAACCCGTGCGGAGTTGGACGCCGTCATGCAGAAAGCCCACCAGGCCTTCCTGACCTGGCGCTGCCGGCCAGTATCCGAGCGCGCCCGGATGCTGCGCCGCGCTGGCGAGCTGATGCTGGAACGGGAGGAAGAACTCGCCCAGCTGCAGACGCTGGAGATGGGTAAGCGGCTGGTCGAGAGTCGCGGCGAGGTCGCATGGGTCGCCAGCATCCTGCTGCACTACGCCGAGCACGGACCGAGATACCTCGAACCCGAGGCGCTGCCGGTTGATTCCGGTGAGGCGGTGCTCGTCAATGCGCCCCTGGGCGTGCTGCTCGCTATCGAGCCGTGGAATTTCCCCTTGTACCAGGCGGTGCGGGTCGCGGCCCCTCAGCTCCTCGCCGGGAACACCCTCCTGATGAAGCACTCCGAGCGTTGTCCCCAGACCGCACTTGCCCTCGAACAACTCTTCCGCGACGCTGGAGCGCCAGCCGGGGTATACACCAACCTGTTTCTCCGTATCGGCGACGTCGAACACGTCCTCGAGCACCCCGCGGTACAGGGAGTGTCGGTCACCGGCAGCGAAGGAGCCGGGGCCGCGGTGGCCCAGATCGCCGGCCGCAATCTGAAGAAATGCGTTCTCGAACTGGGCGGCAGCGACCCCTTCATCATCCTGGACCTCGAAGCCGGCGGAGGCCTCGACGGCACAGTCAGAGCCGCCGCCGAAGCGCGCCTCGGCAACGCCGGCCAAAGCTGCACCGCAGTCGAAGCGAGTGATCGTCCTCGAGCAGTTCTTCGACGCCGTGGTCGACGGCCTTGGCCGACACTTCGCCGCGCTCTCGGTAGGCGACCCTCGGGCGCCGACCACCGATCTGGGACCCCTCTCCTCCGAGCAAGCCGCGGCTCGCCTGGCCGAGCAGATCGCCGACGCCATCGACAAGGGAGCGACAATCGTTACCGGCGGCGGACGCCCCCACTGCACCGGCGCCTTCGTCGAGCCGACCGTCCTCACCGACGTCACCCCCCAGATGCGCGCGTACAGCGAGGAGCTCTTCGGACCAGTCGTCGTGGTGTACCGCGTCGCCGACGATCAGGCAGCCATCCAACTGGCCAACTCCTCCCCCTACGGCCTCAGCGGCGTCATCTACTGCAGCGATCTCGTGCGGGCACGTGTGGTCGCCGACGCACTGGACACCGGAATGGCCTGGATCAACCAGCCAAGCGGCTCCGAAGCCGCACTACCCTTCGGCGGGATCAAACGATCCGGCTACGGCCGGGAACTCTCCCATTTGGGAATCCTCGAGTTCGTCAACCGCAAACTCGTCCGCACTCTGCCGCCGCAGGTTGACTGACGCCGCTTAACAAGCGGTGGGAACCACCGGCTCCGGCCCATTGATCACTTGCCCGCCGAACAAGCACCAGCACCCGAAGCTGTGTTCCTTTTGAGGTCTGTGATGACCCGGGCCAAACCTGCGACCGTCGCCGTGGAGAAGTCTCCCTTGGCGATCTGTGCTTTGCACATGATCCATGACAACGCCACCGCACCCCAGGCGTAGCCACATGCGTCGGTGTGCCTGACCGCCTCGGCGGCATACCGCTCCGCCTCGGCCGCCGCTCCCGCCCGTAGATGAGCCATTCCCAACACATCAGCGAGAACCTGCCATGCTGCTCCGACGAGTGGACGGCGACCTCTCCTCCGACATCTCGGCGCTGGGCAGCCCGCGGGAGGTCCTCATCCGCGGGACGCGGGTGCCACTCGGCCAATAGCTGGATGAGGACGTGGCGACGCTCGCCACGAGGATCTTCATCTTGCGCAATCGGCTGAACCGCTGGCGCCTCGTCGATGGGCCAGCGGTCCGCCGGTTACTCACGCGCCCGACCCGGGGTCAAGTACCTGCCCCCCGTGGCGGTGTCGAGGGCGTCGATCTCGTCCTGAGTCAGGCGGAACGTCAACGCCGCAGCATTGTTCGTGGCCTGCTCGCGGTTCTTGGCTCCTGGGATGGGCAGGACCGTGTCGTTCTCGATCAGCCAGCGCAGCGCCACCTGCGCCGGAGTCTTGCCGTAGCGGTCACCGACCTCGCGGAGCAACGCGGTGATCGGCTCGAGCGTCGCCAATCCCCGCCCGCGGAACGGCTTGACGAAGCGCCGCAGGCCGCTCGGCCGGTTGGTCGCGCTGTACCGGCCGGTGAGCGCGCCACTGGCCAGCGGCTGGTAAGCGATCAGAGTGACGCCGAGCTCACGGCAGGCATCCAACACACCGTTGGTCTCGGGCTGGCGGTGCAGCAGCGAGTACTCCACCTGGTTCGACGCCAGGGGTATACCGCGCTCCGCCAGGGCGGCATGCGCCACGCGCATCTGGTCGGCCGAGTAATTGCTCACCCCGACCGCGCGGACCTGTCCGGCCCCGACAGCGTCGGCCATCAGATTCATCAGCCGCGGAATGCCCACCCGCCGCGATGGAAAGTGGTGCTGGTACAGATCGACATAGTCGCGTCGCAGCCGGGCCAAACTGTCGGCGAGCTGGCCGGGCATGTCCTCGGCCGAGGCCCACAGACGGGCCGGGAACTTGGTGGCGATCAAAGCCTCCTCGCTGGAGAACTCGCCGAGCCGCCGCTCCGACGCCCCACCGGCATACATCGCCGCCGTGTCGAACAGGGTTACCCCCGCCGCCAGGCTGGCCTCCCACGCCCCACGCTCCTCCTCAGCGCCCCCGGCCCCGCCATAGGCAACCTTGGCCGGGTGCAGCCGGGCCAGCCCGTGCGCCTCGCCCCACGTCATGGCGCCGACGCCCAAGCGCGGCACCAGCAGGTCACTGCGCCCTAGTTGCTGAAGAGCTGGCATGGCGGACCGTCCCGTCCAATTCGGTGCAGATGAGATAAACGAACGTCGTGAGCCATAGTCGCAGCGTCAGCGCGCTGGAGGTCGGCGCAGCGCCCGGATCGGCGGCCGTGGTGTCGTGGTAGCCGGGCAACCCCTTGCGACACCGCTCCTAAGGATGTCCGAATGAACCGGACTCGCGAGTTGGTGCAACCGTGTGGCCTGGCCTGGACGTCCATCGTGACGGTTATGCAAAAGTCGCGGCCTGCGGCCAGAGCACCGACCAGGGCTGTCGCAGGCCGGTGCACCGATGAATCGGGGTGCCGGTCAGGTCGTTGTCAACGCCGGGCGGCGTCTGGACCGTGGCCGCCACCTCGCAATGCGCGTACCCGGTCGCAAGTTCGGCCGGGGAGAAGTTCCCGATGACGATGGCATCGGTGGCCGATTCCGGGGGTGGCCCCCAGAACCAGAAGCCGTTGTGACCGGAATATACGGCGGGGCATCGTCACTCCGTTCGCGGGCTGGAGCACATCGAGCGCCGCCGCCTGCTGATAGCTCTGAGCCAACACGACGGTGTCGGCGCGCTGCGCCGCGGGGATGCTCGCCACGACCTCGCCCGACCTGATCGACGTAACCCGGCCATCCCACCTCGGACGCCAGATCCGGATTGGGCCCGGTCCGCGATCGTGTACACGGGTCCACCGAGACGGCCTACCGGCAGCGTCAGCAGCGGCGTGTTGACCACCGAGAAGAGGATCAACCCGACCGCCAGCACGCGCCGCCAGACTCGCCCGCGGAACACCCAGTCCAGCACCGGCCCGGCACCAGCGGCCAACACCGCCGGGACGAGTCCAGCCGGGTAGTAGGCCTTGCCGCCGGTGATCAGCAGGAACGCGACGAAGATCAGGAAGCCCGCCGCGAGCCATCCGTCGGTGCCTCTGCGGTCTGATCGCAACAAGACGACCAGGCCGACGATCAACACGATGCTGATCACTGGGCCGACAGCCAGCAGCACGCTCGGTACCAGGGCGAGGCGCGGAGTGGACGACGTCGAACCACCGGCCGCAATGTTGGCTGCGACCTGAAGCATCGGGAAGCCGTGCACCGTCTGCCACACCAGATTCGGCGCCGCCATCAGCAGCGCGATCGCGACAGCGGTCCACAGCCGCGGACTTAGCAGGCGGCTCCGCGGACCGCAGATCACGACACCGAGCAGACAACACACCAGCAGCGGCGCGGCCAGGATCTTGATCTCCATCGCCACCCCAGTCAGCACACCGGCGGGGATCCAGGGCGTCCACCGCTGCGGCTCGCTTCGCATCGCCCGGACGAACAACCACACCGCGGCGGCCGTCGTCACCATGTCGAACGTCGTCGTCTCGAACAGATGCCCGACAGCCAGGGTCAGGGCCGTCATGGCCACCGCCGCAGCGGCCGCCAGCTGATGGCGCGGCGCCGCGCCGAACTCCCGGGCCATCAGGGCGCCGAGTAAGACGTACGCGCCCGCTGCCAACGCCGGCAGGACCCGAAACGCCCACAGATGGCCGCTCACCAACCCGTACCAGCCCGCCGCCAGGTACGGCACCAGCATCGGATTGTCCGGCGCGGCGACCTGCAGATGACGCCCGGTGACGACGAAGTAGAACTCGTCGCCGTGGAACCCGTACCGGCCAGCGACCAGCAGTAGGGCCAACACCACCACTCCGGCAACCGACCAGACGGCCGCCGCCAGCCGCGGCCGATCGCTCCGACCGGCTCGCCGGGGGCCAGGCGTCACGACCGACGTCACGACCTCGACGATACGTCGAATTCCGTCCGCCTTGCGCCGACTGACGAACTCACTACAGCGTCTCGGTCAACGGTCGGCTACTGCGTGCGTCCCCACGACAGTCGGCTACCACGTGCCCTTCCCTGTGCGGCACGCAGTGTTGGGTGACTCACCAGCGCACATTCTCCTGTTGCTGCGGGAGTCAGAATGCTGTCGTGGATGATGATCAGGACTCACGGAGGCTGACGCCATGCGGAAACTGACCTTTGGCATGAACCTGAGCCTGGACGGCTACATCGCCGCACCCGGCGACGACCTCGGCTGGAGCGTGCCGAGCGACGAGCTGTTCCAGTGGTGGTCCGACCGGGTGGGGGCGACCGGCCTGGCGCTGTACGGGCGCAAACTGTGGCAGACGATGAGCTCCCACTGGCCGACCGCCGACCAACAGCCGGGCGCCACACCGGCGCAGATCGAGTTCGCCCACCGCTGGCGGGACATGCCGAAGGTGGTGTTCTCCTCGACAACCAGCGCGGTCGACGGGAACGCCCGCCTGGTCACCGGCGACGCTGTCACCGAGATCACCCGGCTCAAGACCGAGGACGGCGGTCCCATGGACGTCGGCGGCGCCACCCTCGCCGCGGCGGCCATGCGGGCCGGGCTGATCGACGAGTACGCGATCGTCACCCACCCCGTCCTGGTGGGCGGCGGCACGCCCTTCTTCACGGCCCTGGACAACTGGGTGAACCTGAACCTGGTGGAGACCCGGACGTTTCCCGACGGCGTGCTCCTGACCAGGTACCAGACCAGGCGCTGAACACCCGACCTCGGATCGGCGCGGCCTCGGGTGCCCGTAAGTTGGCGGGCAATAGGCCTTCGGCAAGTGCGGAGCCTATGGGCGCCGATCCGTGATTGACACGGATCTACCGCTCCCCTAGCGTCGTCTTCAACGGGATACGTTGAATCGAGGCCGGGCCATGTCTGAGCCCACGCAATCCACCCCAAGCCCTGCTGAGCCGAGCGACGCCGAGTCGCGTGAACCCGATCCACGCGTGCAGCGGTGGAGGCCCGATCCGGCGGCCCCGGCCGTACCGCTGAGGACGTTGAGCGGGCTGTGGGGCAACAGTGACCGACCCGGTTACCGACGGCTCTACCTCAGCCGGTCGCTGAAGACCTACGCCGAGTTCCGGCTAGACCAGGTCGTCGAGGCCGTCGACGTCGACCCGAGCCAACCACCGTTCCTGGGTGAGCAGGGCACCCGTGTGACGCTTCGCCACGACGCCACGGTCGACATCACGCAAAGTCACTCCGCCGCCACGCTGGATCCGTTCGACCTCGACATCCGCATCGGCCGGCGGATCGTGAGCGCGGAACTGCCGGAGATGTCCGTGCTCGAACCGTGTCCGTCGGGGGCGACACCGGGCGACGTCCTGTGTGACACGTCGCAGACATGCGATACCTGTTTCGGCGTCTTCACCTGTGGTCCCAGCGATGTCGAATGCTTCAGCGACCTGTGCGTGAGCGTGGTCGAGCACTGCGTCGAGGTCTGACCGGCCCGTGATGCCGGCGCACCGCCCGCATCGATGGCGGTCGTCGCTGGACGGCGAGCAGCGAAGGCAGGCGCTCGCTGCCGCCACCGATGTCGGCGGCCGTATCTGCGACCTCGGACGCGTGGAGTCGGCAGTCCGCGCCGCTGCGGAGCAGACGCACTATCCGCGCACGGCCCGCTGGGTCGTGCACGACGTCGCCCAGGGGACTGCCGGACTGGCCTTGCTCTGCGGCCAGCTCGACCGCTGCCAGCCCGATGCTGGATGGGACCTCGCGGCCCACGATCTGCTGAGTACGGCGGTCAGCGACCTCGACCACCCGCCGCCGCCGAGCCTGTTCAGCGGCCTGGCCGGTCTGGGATTCGTCGCCCACCAGCTGAGCCGTGACGGCAGTCGGTACCAGCGACTGTCTGAGTCGATCGACGAGGTGCTCGTCCCTCAGACGCTGGCCATGGCGCGCTCGGTACGGGAGCGACATGGACAGCTCGCGGTGTGGCAGTTCGACGCCATCTCCGGACTCGCCGGTCTCGGTGCGTACCTGCTGACCCGGCGGGCCGGCGCCCCGGTCGAGGGGGCTTTGTCCGAGGTGCTCGAGACGCTCGTGGACCTGGTGAGCCACACGGTCGACGGCGTACCGGCGTGGGTCACCCCACGCAACCAGCTCGCCGATGCGGCGTTGGAGTCTCGATTTCCGCATGGCGCCCTGAACTGTGGTCTTGCGCACGGGATCCCCGGCCCGCTGGCCGTGATGGCGCTGGCCGTCTCGGGCGGTGTCGAAGTGCTCGGCCTTCGGGCCGCCGTTGACCACATCGCCGGGTGGCTCCTGGCCCATCGGCGCGACGACCAGTGGGGAATCAACTGGCCGACGATGGTCGGGCTCCCGGATGGAGCCACACAGTCGGAGCCATCGAGCCGGGCGGCCTGGTGCTACGGCAGTCCTGGCGTAGCCCGGGCGCTGTGGCTGGCTGGCGACGCGTTGGGCGACGCCGGGTTGTGCGAGACCGCGATCCAGGCGATGGAAGCGGTGTACCGACGACCGTTGGCGGCTCGCAACATCGACTCGCCGACGCTCTGTCACGGTGTGGCCGGGCTCCTTCAGATCACGCTGCGTTTCGGCCACGACACCGGGGCACCGGTGTTCGATCGGGCGGCCGCCGATCTCACCGATCAGCTGCTGGGTCTCTACGCGGCGGACTCGATGCTCGGCTTCTGTAGCATCGAACCGGACGGGACCCGGGTCGACCAGGCCGGCATGCTTGACGGCGCACCCGGCGTGGCCCTGGCCCTGCTTGCCGCAGCGACCGATGTCTCCCCGGCCTGGGACCGGATGTTGCTGCTGACATGAACAACAAAGCGCCGATGCTGCGGTACGAGGCGCTGAGTCCTGTCCTGGTCCGTGCCCCGCTGTTGCCGGTCGAGGCCTATCTCGGGTTGCCCGACGACGCCCGACGGTTGCTCGATGATCCCCTTGTCCGCAGCGCGGTCTCCGTCGGCAGCCCCGACCTCCTGGCCCAGTCGATGCGGGCGAGTTCCCCGCGCCGCGAGCAACGCATGCTGCTCAAGCTGGAGCGGTACGCCATCCGGATGGCGACCCGTCCCACCCCGTACGGGATGTTCGCCGGTGTGGCGCTCGCCGATCTCGGCACCCAGACCACCCTCCGGTTGGCGGCTCGACCGACCCGGACCCAGATGCGCCCGGACATGGCGTGGCTGCTGGCTTTTGTCGCCCAGGTCGAGAAGCGGCCGGCGGTCCGGCGCGCGCTACGCGTGGTGGCCAACCCGGAGGTCTCATTCGACGGTGGCCGGGCGTGGCTGGCCCGCAGTTCGTCCATCGACGGAGCCGAACCCCGTGCGGTAGCGGTCCGGGCGACGAGCGCCGTACGCCACGTGCTCGCCCGGTCGGCTCGGCCGGTGCACTGGAGCGTGCTGGCAGACGAGCTGCAGACGGCGACCGGCGCGGCCCACGAACGGGTCGATCAGCTCCTCACGGAACTCTGGGAACAGACGTTCCTGCTGACCGAGCTGCGCCCGCCGCTGACCCATCCGTCCCCGGCGCGCTACGTCAACGATTCTCTGTCCCGCGTGCCCGCCGCGGCGCTGGAGCACGCGGAGCTCGCCGCACTGCTCGAGTCGATGTCGGAGTGGGATGGCCTCGATCTTCGAGAGCGCCCGAGCGCGGGAGCCGACATTGCGCGGCGGGCCAGACTCGCGGTACCGGATCATCACGTCGCGTGTACCCAGGTCGACTCGGCGATCGATCTCAGCGGCGACCAGCTCACCCATGCGGTGGTCCGCGCCGCCACTCGCGCAGCCGAGCTCTTGCTTCGGCTCGGACCTCCCCCTCCCGCCGCCGGAAATCACCTCAGCGGGTACCGGAACGCCTTCCTCGGCCGCTATGGAACGGACCGCGAGATCCCTCTGCTCGAATTGCTCGACCCTGACCGCGGATTGGGCCCGCCATCGCAGTACGCCGCTCAGCCTCATCAACCCAAGGCTCCGGCCGACATCGTTCGCGAGTCGACGCTGCGTCTGCTCGCGACCGAAGCGGCACGCGAGGGCCGTCTCGCGATCCAGCTCGACCAACCGACCATCCAGAGGTTGTCGCGATACCTCCCGACTCCCGCGACAGCGCCGGTATCCCTCGACCTCGCCGTCCTGGTGCTGACGCGCTCGACGCGCGACCTCGACGCCGGCCGTTTCCAGCTGCTCGTCGGACCGAATCTGGGTGCGCAGGCGGCCGGGCGCAACCTCGGTCGGTTTGCGGATCTGCTCGGAGGCCGATCGCGGGACCTCCTCGCCGCAGCGGCCAGAGCCGAGTGCGCGCACGACCCGGCCGACCTCCATGCCGAGCTGGTCTATCTGCCGACGACGGCCCGCGCCACGAACGTGGCTGTCCGCCCAGTGGTGCGCGAATACGAGGTTGCGGTGGGCACCATGTCCGGTGCTGACGACGAGCACGCCATCTCGGTCGGCGAGCTGCTGGTCGGCCTGCGCCACGGCGAGTTCTACGTTCGCTGTCCCCGGCTCCGCGGCGATCTTCGGGTGCACGCCGGCCACATGCTCAACCCGAACATGGCGCCGGAAGTGTGTCGGTTCCTCGCGGACGTAGCGCGGGGGCCGCGGGCACAGCTCGCCCCGTTCAGCTGGGGACCTGCCTTCGACCTGCCGTTCCTGCCCCGGGTCGAGGCCGATGATCTGATCCTCGCACCGGCCCAATGGCGGATCGACGCGACCACACCTGGGTCAATCCTGGATCCCGACAGTCCTCTGTTTCCTGAACAGCTCGCGCGGTGGCGCTCCTCGTGGATGGTGCCGCGCTACGTCTACCTGACGCAGGGTGACAACCGGCTGCTGCTGGATCTCGAGCGACCGGCGCAGATCGGTCACCTGAGAGATGAGCTGGGAAGCAAACGCGACCGGCCGGTCATCCTGCAGGAAGCCCTGCCCGGGCCGGAGCACGCCTGGCTGGAAGGTCCCGTCGGTCACCACATCTGCGAGCTCGTCGTCTCGATGGTTCAACCCGCTCCGGATGCCTCGCGACCGATGGTCGACGGACGCAGCGCCCCCCAACCGGTCGCGCCGCCGATCACGCGCCATGAGCGGCTCCGCCCCCCGGGAACCGACTGGCTGTACGTCAAGCTCTACGGACCGCCCGATGGTGAGGACGACCTGTTGACTGGCCCGATCCGGGAGCTGGGCGACCTCGCGACCCGGGGCGGTTTGGCGCAGGAATGGTTCTTCGTGCGCTACGCCGACCCGGATCCCCACCTCCGCATCCGATTTCGTGGCGACCCCGGCACGATCCTCCGAGAACTGCTGCCACGCGTCGCCGCGACCGCGGCCAAGCTGATCGAGGACGGCAGCTGCCTGAGAATGGCGGTCGACACCTACGAACGCGAGATCGAGCGCTACGGCGGGCCGGCGGCGATCGCCGTCGCGGAGTCGATCTTCGCCGCCGACAGCGAAGCCGTCGTCGAGACCATTCGGCTGGCACGCGAGTCATCGCAGACGATGGACCGCATCACCCTTGCCGTGCTCAGCGTCGACGCGCTCCTTGCGGCCCTCGGCCTGTCCGCTGCTCACCGTGTCGCGTGGTACCGATCACGCCCAGACATCCGGAGCGCATCCAGCACTGAGCATCGGCTCCGGCACGGACAGCTTCGCCGCCTCCTCGGCGACCCGGCTGCCGTGGCTGACGAACCGGCCGGGTCCGTCGTTCAGGGGCTGCTGCAGAGCCGTACAGTCGTCCTCGCTCCACTGGCTGAGCGTCTTCAGGCAGTCGAGCGGCGTGGCGAGCTCGGTAAGCCGCTCGACTCGATCCTCCTCAGCCTGGTCCACATGCACTGCAACCGGCTCCTCGGGGCGGGGACGGCGAGTGAGAGGACAGTTTTGGGCCTGCTGCTGCGCACCTACGAGGGGCTGGTCCGCTCACCGCTCGCGCCACCCGACTCGAGCCGACGACCAGGGTCGTACGCCGGGCCATGAAAACGTCAGCGCCGAACTGCGCTCTCATAACGCCATTCGCTACGGGTGACGGAGGCAACCGCGCGTGGCGGCGCAGGCGTTCACGCTGCCGAACTTGACTGGACGCGTATCTCCGGGAAAGGGCTCTTGCCCCACCAAAACGTAAATCTACTTCAAGGACACACCCCTAGTGTGTTGCGTCTGAATTTAGCGCCGTAAGTAGATAGCATGTCTTATGGTTGCTGTGATGAAGGCGAGCGAGTTCACCTTGACCAGTGCGGAGCGGGCTCAGCTGGCCGAGTTGGCCGCCGGTGGGGGCCGCGGCCGCGGTCCGGGCGAGGATCGTCTTGGCCTGCTCGGAGCCGGGTGTGGTGTACGCCCGGCTGGCCGACGAGCTCGGGGTGAGCGTGATGACGGTCCATAATGTCCGACATCGGTTCGCCGCGACGCGGCTGGCCGGGCTGACCGATCGGCCCCGGTCGGGGCGGCCGAAGGCCGGCCTGTCCTTGTCGGATGAGGAGCGCGACGAACTCCAACGGTGGGCGCGGCGAGCGAAGTCGACCCAGGCGTTGGCGTTGCGGTCCAAGATCATCCTGGCTTGCGCCGACGGGGCGTCGAACCTCGAGGTGGCCACGTCGTTGAGCATCCGCGAGCAGACGGTGGCGAAGTGGCGGGGCCGGTTCGTGGAGCGGCGGCTGGAGGGGCTGGTCGACGAACCCCGGCCGGGCCGGCCCCCGTCGGTCCTGCTGGACCGGGTCGAACAGGTGATCACCGCCACGCTGGAAGAGACACCGAACGATGCCACCCACTGGTCGAGAACCTCGATGGCGGCCCGGTCCGGCCTGTCGCCGTCGACGATCGGCCGGATCTGGCGGAAGTTCGACCTGAAACCCCACCTCCAGGACGGGTTCAAGCTGTCCACCGACCCCTTGTTCGTCGAGAAGATCGTCGACGTCGTCGGCCTCTACCACCACCCACCGGAAAAAGCAGTCGTGCTGTGCACCGACGAGAAATCTCAATGCCAGGCCCTCAACCGCTCCCAGCCGGTGCTGCCGATGGTGCCCGGCACGCCCGAGCGGCGCAGCCACGACTACGTCCGCCACGGCGTGACCAGCCTGTTCGCGGCCTTCAACATCGCCACCGGTGAAGTGATCTCCGATCTGCACCGGCGGCACCGGGCGGTCGAATTCCGCAAGTTCTTGATCACCATCGACAAGACCGTCCCCGACGAGCTCGACATCCACCTCGTCTGCGACAACTACGCCACGCACAAGACCGAGGAGATTAACACCTGGCTGGCCCGCCACCCACGATTCCACATCCACTTCACTCCGACCGGATCATCCTGGGTCAACCAGGTCGAACGCTTCTTCGGCCTCATCACCGACAAACTCATCCGCCGCGGCATCCACACCAGCGTCCCCGCCCTCGAAGCTGACATCCGACAGTGGATCGACACATGGAACGAAAACCCGCGACCATTCACCTGGACCAAAACCGCCGACGAGATCCTCAACTCCCTCGCAAAATATCTGGCGCGGATCTCAGGCGGGGCACACTAGGATCCCGTCGTTTGCGGACCCGCCTTCACGAATGATGAACGCCGGCAAGGTGTGGGAACTCCTCACCGAAACCGGCGGGGTCCTCGCCGGCGCCTGGTTCGCCCAGCCACCGATGCGGTTTGGCCATGAACCGAACGCGGCCGGGTTGCTGCGGTCCGGGCCGATTGACCGCGACCAGTTCGAGCACTGGGTACAAGTCGGCTTCGAACGGAGCTGGCAGATCACTGCAGTCCTACGAGCCCAGCCGATGGAACCACTGAATCCAAGCCAGGAAGCACCTCGTCGCCCAGCCGACGCCGGGCCACAAAGGTCACTTGTTGCGGCGGACTTCCTGCCAGCTGCCCGGCGCGAGCAGGTAGAGCAGGGCATAGCTGTCCCTGACGTGCAGCGATCCGGCCTCGGTGGCGAACGTCAGCTCCGGCCCTTCGACGACGATTTGATTGACTCCGCCGCGTGTGTGCCCGCCCATTTGAGTCGACGTTCCGGACAAAACGATGGTGTACCTATCTAATTCCCCCATCCAGCGAGTCTGTCACGAAAGGCGGGCTACTTCGCTACCGCTCAGACGGGCGAACAGGAACAGGCGTAGTGCGAGCGCTGAAGTCAGAATGATCCGAGCCGCGGGACCCAGTCCGAGGGGTAGGCGTGACCCGAGAAATGTGGCCATAAAGCTGACGCCGTAGGCGGGCCAAATCGGCTTCCTACGAGTCTGGCAGGTTTTGGTCCGATCGGAATTATGGCTCACAGACTTGCTGACCGACGAGCGATGTCCGACGAAGACCTCGTCAGGATCTACGACGAGATTGCGACAGGTCCGCTGGTCTTCGATCCGGCAGCAGGAAGGCCTGACACGAACTGCTCCGGGTGCCGTTGACGCATCACCAGGCTTGGATCTACGGGCGGCTGACCTCCACCACCTGGTCCTCAGGTGTACCAGAGTCGACGACGGCCGCTTTCGCCGCTGCTGGGTCCTTGGCGCGGAATCGGTGCAGGTGTTGTGGCCGTTCGGCTTCCGGGTGAGGACCTCGAACAGCGCCGCCGTCTCGTCGCGGTGTCGAAGCCACTCACCGAACCGAACTCGCCGGTCGCGACGCCGCAACTGTTGCGCGCCGGCAGCCCCATACCGGCCACCCGGCCTATCTCGCGGCGTGCGCCTTCTTCATGCCCTCTCGCCATGCACGTGCCGCCTCGGGGCTTGAGTCCAGGCGCCAGTCACGTTGCACGTCGCGGCGGTCGTTCTCGCTGAAGTAGATGAGGCCGGTTAGTCGCGGGAAGGATCGCGTTTGGAACGCGTCTTCAATCCATCCGGCCTTGTCTGGCTCGACCGTGCCGAACTCGCAAAGCCAGAGCTCTTTCTCGGTGAACCGTCCGATCCGGTCATAGGGACCCTGAACGATCTGGTTGAACGTCCGGTTCTCGCCGTCACCACGTCTCGGCAGCTGGTCGGTCCAGTTGTAGGCATCGAAGCCGACGATGTCGACGTAGTTGTCGCCGGGCCAATAGTCCTCCATGTGGTTGCCTGCACGGTCCGGGAAGTCAGACTCGTTTGGGCACCAGATGAAGTGCACGTTGGTGGCTCCCTGAGCCCGGAAGCGGTCGACCACACGTCGCCAGGCGTCTTTGAAGTGCTCCGCGCTCGGGCCACCATCGCCGCCGGCCGAGTAGGTCATCCACTCACCATTCATCTCGTGTCCAAAACGTAGATAAACCGGGCGCCCATAGGCCTTCGCGTCGGCGGCGAACCGGTCGATGTATTCGTCCTGGCCGCCGTCCTTGATGCTCCACACCAACCCGTTATCCGGCTGCATGGACAGCATCAAGTCCCCGGCCGTCGAGGTTGGCCGTGATGGCCCGGTCGAACGGCGATCCCCAGCCGAAGAAGTGGTGGATAATGTCGAGTTTGCCGGTTTGGGACTCGAAGTGGCTGAGATCTTCGGATGTCACTGGGTCGCGGTTGGGTTCACCGTCCAGGTGCACGTATGCGCCGGCCTTCACACGCTCGTACAAGCGGCGGCCTCGTCTCTGCCCACACGGCGGTGATACCGACAACGAGGGCGAATACCACAAGCGAGGTCATTGCTACTCTTCTGGCCCGGCCGTTCATCGCCCTCCCGGGTCTTTAGCACCTAGGTCACAACCGTAATCGCTGTGTCGAGTGGTTGCCGTGATCGGCTGGGCGCACGGCTGGTTGGATAATTGCTTGTCGGGGCGCGCGTGATGACAGTGGTGATCGGCTGTGGTCATTAGGTTTGCCCGCTTGGGCGGTGTGCCGGTCTCGATCACCAAAGTGACGGAGCGTTGACTTTTGACGTGGCTGACGCCGCGTCAACGATCCGATAGCGCCCAATGGACCGAAACGTTCGCCGTAATGCCATCGCGCCTTGCTCTGGCCCAAGAGCTTGGCGCAACCCAGACCGTCGACGGTGCCTGCAACTGCTGCTGAGCGAATCCCACCACGACCTGATGGACGCCGGGCTTGATGCCATTGGCCGGGCCTCTGCGCCGGTTCCTTGGACGGGTAGATCTCCTGCTCGTCACGCCCCAGACTGCGCTGAGGTCACCGGGATACTTCGAGGAGACCTGGGTCATCATCCTCCTTCTGACCCTTGACTGCTGGTCGCGTTGACCACCAGCACCGCGACGCACTTGAAGGACCATGGCTTCACTTTCATGCCGTAGCCAACGCTCACTACCAGCGAGAACCGCCGGGCGCTGACGAGCAGACAGCAGAACCTGATTCAGGCCTTGGCGAGCACGCCGTACGACAGGCGTTGGGGAGAAGACGACCTGGGCGGGCAGGGATAGAAGGGCGCCGGTGAGGAGGTCAGTCGCCGTGGGACTCCGCACGCTCCCCCTCGGAGACCTCGTTCGGTGCCGCGGAACTCTCCGGCGCCGCCAGCGTCCGCTGTCGCTGGCTGACGACCACGGCCGATGCCGCCCCGAACACCGCCAAGGCGGCGGCAGCCAACCACGGCCGGTTCAATCGGTCACCCAACAGCCGGTCGATCGAGTAGCGCCCGGGCCCCCGGATGGCCAGCGCTGCGGCGCCGAGTCCAAGGATCAGGTTGTACTCGTACCCGCCCTCCATCGCAAAAAACCCTGCGGGCTTGTGCACCGACCCAGCGGCGACCATGGTGGAGGCTGCCGCCGCTCCGGCCACTGGAGTCGCCAGGCCGAGGGCCAAGAGTGTGCCACCGCCGGCCTCACCCAGTCCGGCGAGAACGGCACTGACCTTGGGCGGGTGAAATCCCATCGCCTCCATGCCTCCGGCTGTGCCGGCAACGCCATGCCCTCCGAACCAGCCGAACAGCTTCTGTGCCCCGTGCACAGCCAGCGTCCCGCCGAGTCCCACTCGGAACAACAACACACCGAGATCTTCCCGTGTCCCAACGCGTGACATCACACCCTCCTCTGCACTGGATCGTCCGACTCATAGGCCCTGGTGCTCCATTGACAGACTTCCAAACTAGACCCACCCATCCCCGGTGAGACCACTGGACCCTCGGCCCCAACGACGAGATCGAACCACGCCTAACGCGGTGTCCGCAGACGCTCCCGTCGTCTCATTGCCGCCGGCTGGGGGTTGATCGCCCAAAGTCATTCAGCATCTCGACTGCCAGGTCGTGGTCCTCGGTTCCGGGGAGGCCGGAGATCGCGAGAACGCCCACCATCGCCCCTCGCACTACAAGGGGAACGGCTCCGCCAGCCGGGAAGTAGAGGTCGATCGGCAGCGCGAACATACGCAGGAAACTCTCGACATCGTCAGCGGCGTAGGTGGCGTGGACCTCCGCCGATGCTCGACCGAAGTGACGAACGATGCGGGCCTTTCGCTCGACCCATCGGTCATTGTCCGCGCTACTGCCGACTTGAGCGCTGTGAAACACCCGCTGTTCACCCAGCCAGATGGCGACGGTGGCCGGAAGCGTGTCTGCCCGGCACCGCTGGACGAGAGCGTTGCCGAGGCGCCAGGCATCATCGTGGTCGAAGTGCTCGAGGTCAGGTACCACCTGCATGATGTCTCCTCTTTGGCGGTTGGCTCAGCGGGCGCCCGGCGTCAGATGGCTGTGGAGAACCAGGCTGGCCGCCCCGAGGGCGGCCGCGTCGGCTCCCATGGTGGAGAGGCTGACGGCGGTGGTGTGCACCTCCCGGGCGAACGTGCTGGTCTGCAACTGTTCTGCGGCTGCGTCGGCATAGATCTGGCCGGCCGCTCCGTAGCCGGGGCCGGCGAGGATGATCTGGTCGAGGTCCAGCACATTGGTGATGGAGACGAGGGCCGAGGCAAGGGCATCCGCCGAGCTCTGGATGAGCGTGGCCGCCTCGAGTTGTCCCGACACCGCTGCTTTGGCGATCTTGGCGAAGTCCCGGCGCAGGGAACGCGCGGTTCCGCGGAGTCCAAGGACCTCACGCCAGGAACTGGTCCGTGTTCGGTTACTCGGTATCCAGCGAGCAGCGGTCCTCAGACGACGGTCTACACCCTCCGGCTCGGCCGGATGTTCTGGTTGAGGTGGAAGACGTTGTCCGGGTCGACGGTGTCCTTGAGCGCAGTCAGCCGGGCCAGCACCGCTGCCGGGTAGGCGCGGTTCACGCCGGACTGCCCGTCGTCGCCGAGCGCGTTGACGTATGCCCCGCGCGCAAACGGCTCGATCGGCCAGCGCACTCCCGGACAGTCGCCATCCGGTTCGCGTCCTCGGCGGGGTCGGTCCAGCGTGCGGCCCCCATGTATTCGAAGGCCGTCCCGCGGTGCCCGAAAGCCGTCGCGTCCGCCGGAACGTCGGCGATCGCCCCACCGTGCGTCTGCAGGCTCGCCCCCATCGACGGGATCGTGGGCCAGCATCGCCTCGATCGCCGAGTCGGGCAGCGCGGGGAGGTAGTGGCCCTTCCAGTAGCGCCGCAAGGCGTGGCCCTGCGGAGTGTCGCCGACGCGTTGGAGGTCGACGTACGTCTGCTCGATCACGCGCCGCTCAACCGGTGCGCCCAGGACTCCTAAACTCCGGGCGTGCTCACGGCCCGCGTCCGGGTCGCCGACCCAGACGAAGCCGAGGGTTGCGATGCCGCCCGAGATCGAGGCCGCGTACGTCGCCCGGCGCGGTGCGGCCAAGGCCAGGTCCCGCCAGCACGCCAGCGCCGGAGCGGCCTCGGCCGCCGGAAAGTCCAGCTCGACGGTCAGGGTCTGGGTGCCGGTGTGCGTGCAGCTGGAACTCGAACTCCGTCACTACGCCGAAGTTGCCGCCCCCTCCGCGCAAGCCCCAGAACAGCTCAGAGTTCTCCGCCGCGCGAAGCGCGCACAACCTCGCCGGCAGCGGTGACCACCTCGAAGGACAGCACGTTGTCGCACGGTCAGCCCGTACTGGCGGGCGAGCCAACCCATCCCGCCGCCCAGCGTGAGACCCGCCGACGCCCGTGTGCGAAACGTTGCCGGCCGTCGTGGCCAGCCCGTACTGCTGGGTGGCCGCGTCCAGGGCTCCCAGCAGGGCGCCACCCTGCACCCAGGCCCGCCGCCCCTCCGGGTCGACCCGCACCCCGCCCATAGGAGTCAGGTCGATCATCAGCCCGCCCTCCGGCACGGCGTGTCCAGCCACGCTGTGGCCGCCGCACCGGACGCCAACCTCGAGACCGTCGCGCCGGGCCAAGGCGATCGCAGTCACCACATCGGCAGTCTCGTGACAACGGGCGATCAGCGCCGGGCGGCGGTCGATCATCGCATTCCAGACCCGGCGCACGTCGTCGTATCCCAGATCACCCGGTCGCAGAATCTCCATACTCCCCATGCCGAGTTCCTCCCCTCGAAACATCAACGAAAGGACAGACCAATCGTCGACGGGTAACTCATCGGGGCCCGTCAGTCCGGTGCCCACCCCGGTGTCGTTCGCCATGCCTGCTGGACGTTCTTCTGCACCTGAGCCGTAGACGTACGTCCTTGCCGATCAGGGCGCGCTCAAGGCTGTCCCCGGTCGCCTCGGAATATGCGGCCCTTTCTCAACGGCGACGGGCTTCCCGTCGACATCCTCAGCGACCGCTCCACCACTAACCAGCAGCCCGATCAGCACCGGACCTCCCATGACAAGCGCGTCCCGTAGACCGTCGACCTGCGGGCCTTCGGCATCCTATGGGCCGGTATGTCGGTATTCGGAGGACTTTGGTTATTGGGAGAGTCGCCTCACTCCGGTGCCGTGGAGCTCGTTGGTCACCGTGTCGGTCCGGCCGGTCAGGAGTAGGAGCAGGGCCATTGCTGAGCCGGTGATTTCGGGTCCGGTGCCAACGGTCCAGTCGGTGTCGGTCGCGGTCAGCCGCAGACCGGCCAGTTTCTTCTTGGCGTTGAAGGGCCAGCCCATGGCCCAGACTCGCTCCAGCCCGGCCCGGGTGTAGTCGGCCGGTACGGCGAGCGTCCGGCCGAGCGGTCGGGCGATGTCTTGACTGTGGACCACGACGTCGAAGAGGGAGTCGGCGACGTTGAGCACTCGCGCGGTGGTCTGGTCGGCGGCATGTTGACGGAGCTTGGTGACGATCGAATCAGTCGGCTCCGACCCTGCACGCTGGGCAAGGAGCGTGTTCATCCGGTGCGGGTTGAACCCGAGCCCGTGGCGCCGCACTGAGCAACTGCCAGGTGGTGATCGTCGGCACCATGGCGACGTGGCCGGCCACGTCGCGCACCCGCCATGCTGTGCACAAGGACGGGGCGTCCCACTCCTGCGCACTCAAGGTGTCCAGCAGGTCGGCGATCTGCAGCCGTACCGCCGTGACAGCCGACCAGTACTCCTCGCTCACGCCACTCTCCTGATTAGTCCGATATCTTGACTATAGTAGTAACGGGTTCGGACTTATGTCAACATGGACCCATGACAGATGAGCCGGACCAGCAGCCCAATCTCGGCGTGCTGCTCTTCATCCCCCTGCGGTTCATGGAGCAGGCCGTGCTCGACGAACTCAAGGCCCACGGCCACGACCTCCCGCTCAACCAGGCGCGCGTCTTCGCGCGCATCGGACCGACAAGGATCGCGACTGGTCGACCTGGCCCGAGCCGCCCAGGTGAGCAAGCAGACCATCGGCACGATCGGTCGACGACTTCAGCAGGCGGGATACGTCGAGCGCCGCCGAGACCCGATCGACGGACGCTCCCGGCTCGTGGTCATCACCGATCGCGGACAGCAACTCATCGAACTCACCGCGCCGGTGGTCCAGCGCATCGAGGCAACGTGGGAGGCACACCTCGGCAAGCACCGCGCCCGGCAACTCCGCGAGGCCCTCACTGCACTCCGCCAGATCACCGATCCGTTCGGCTGACGCGCTGCCCGCACTGCCGAAAGTCACGTGGCGCTACGAAAGCGACCGGACCCCCAGGAACCACCAGTCCGCGAACCTCGAACTCCTCAAACCGGGGCGGGGCATCCGCTGCTCCACCTTCGCCAGCCCCCGCAACCATCGGCGCGACAATCTCACGATTGAACTGGTCGAACTTCTCCCTCGACTCCCAGACCTCGATCACCTGGAAACCGTCTCCGTCCGGACAACCGATATGCACCAGCAGGCTGTCCACCGGAGTCTCGACCTGCTGCGCCAGGAACCTGGCGTGCACTGCGTCATACGCCTCAATCGGCGCCGCCACGTGGGTGATCACCCCATACACCATCTCTCCCCCTCATCTTGAGCGGTCGACCAGCGACCCAACGACCGCTCCGGACAACACCGGGCCAGCCAACTGACCAAAAATTGATCCGAATCATTGACCAAAATAGTCCGCACACTGGACCAGCGTCAAGATCGAATGCCAGCATTGACAGCAATTACGATCGGCTTAGGGAGGTGCGTGGCTTTGACCCACGCCGCGAACAGTGGCGCAACGGCAACCTCGAATCTTCCGACGGCCGACTCCGGCACCTATGCCTAAACGTCACGCCGCTGTGGTCGCCTTGACCGCTGGCTACCCAATTCACCGTCACCACGCTGCGATCATTCGACCGAGGCTGCGTGCGGCGTCGCCCAAGTCAAGGATGTAGGCGAACGTGGTCGCCCAGCCCGTCATCGCAGCCTCGACGCTGATCTGCTGCTTGGTGGCAAGGTGGTAGGGCCATTTGCGGGCCTCGTCACCGAGGTCTGGTCCGTTGTGATCGCATAGCAAACTGGCTTGTAGACCGCACCAGGAGCCAACGACCAGCGCGCCAGCGGCGGCGCGGGAAAACAACACTGAGGTCTGGTCCCCCTCCCAGCCGAAGTCACCCAAGCCGCGCAGATAAGCAGCGGTGGAGGCAGCGTCGTGTTCCTTCGCCCGGCTCGGGTCGACCGCCCAGTTATTGAGGTTGCCCGCGACAAACAGACCCAGGTCGACCCCAACGGCAGCCAGTCCGCAGAAACCCCAGTCGATGACGGTGGTCTCATCAGCGGCAGTCCGGAACATGTTCGACTGTTGGGGGTCGTGGTGGGCCAGCGTCACCGGGAGGGACTCGAGCACGTCCAACAACTGATCGGCGTCGGCGATCAGGCTGCGGAGGCGTGCTTGCGGGTCCTGGGGCAGGATCCAAGCCAGCAGGGGGTTCGTCCAGCAGTCGTCGTGCTCGAGAGCGTGATCGAGCCCAATCGCTCGGATGGACCGCAGCCAACCGCGCGGCCAGCGTTCGGCCAGCCAGGGATGTTCGACGCGGCTAGGGGGCCGCGGTGCCCATTGGGCGGCGAAGCCGCCGAGGTGGTAGGCGGCGTCTACGAACTCCTGTGGTGTCCACGGCGTGCGCGGCCGGGCTCCCTCGACTGCCTGGAGCCAGATCCAGGTATGGCTATCGTCGACATGCTCAACGCCGAGCGTGCGGACCGGCCTCAGCGGCCCGGGCGATTCATCGAGAAGTCCCGATTCGAAGGCCAATGCTTCGCGCTGCCAGTAGTTCCAGTCCTCCGCGTTGTGCATGTAGTCCTGATCCAGCGGATGGCCGGTGAAATCGACGTCGCCGACGATCTTGAGCACGACGATCCAGGGCACATCCCGCCCGGGCCCCGCCCGCGCGGTTCCCGAGACCCGGTAAAGCGCGACGGTCGACGGGTTGATGGCAGCCCAAGCCACCCGCTCATACGCCCACGCCACGACCACTGCCGCCGGGTCGCCAATCGCGCGGCGCACCGCACCGGTCAACCGACCGGCGTCTAAGGCCGAACAGGTCATCGGTCACACCCGCCTCCTGGTAATCAGCCGATCCCTTACCACCCAGCCCAATGTCCCGCACTACCACGGAGGCCGACGACCCGCTGCGGCGATGGTACTGATTGCAAACGCCGGCGCAACGCAAAGCCTTGGCGGTCCGCTACCGGTCCCGCTGAAGGTTCCTCAACTGAGCAGCCCGACCGTCCGAAGAGCGATGGTTCATCAGGCGCATTCTGGCGGATGGGCCGAACGCCGCCGCAGCCGTCAGGACTTGTCGGAGGCCCAGCGTGTTCTCCTCGGAACACTCACAAGAAACGCCGGTTCAAGCGAAGAGCCGTCCTCGCGATCGAGGTCGGTGCTTGCCGCGTGGTGATCGGCAGCCCTATCGTCGGAAAAGCACGGCTTCGGGCGACGGGAGGAGGGCCGGCACAATGACAGCGTTGACGGTGCCGGAGGAGTTGGTCGCAAGGTTCAATGGGTTCTTCGTCAAACCGGAGGATGCCGGGTTTGACGAGGCGCGGGCCGTTCATAACGGCCTCATCGATCGTCGCCCAGGCCTGATTGCCCGGTGCCGCAACGTCGCTGACATCAGGGATGCGGTGGCCTTCGGTCGCGACGCGGGCCTGGAGTTGTCGGTTCGTGGCGGTGGCCACAATGTGGCCGGTCGGGCGATCACCAACGGCGGGCTGATGATCGACTTGTCGCTGATGCGAGGCGTTGACGTCGACCCGGGTCGCGGCCGGGCCCGGGCCCAGGGTGGCGTGACCTGGAATGAGTACAACCGCGTCAGCCACGCCTACGGGCTGGCCACGACCGGTGGCGTGATCTCGACGACCGGCGTCGCCGGTCTGACGCTCGGCGGAGGTTTGGGCTGGTTGATGGGCAAGTACGGCATGTCCATCGACAACCTCACCGCCGTGGAGCTAGTCACCGCCGACGGGTCTGTGCGCATGGTCGACGACCAGCATGATCCAGACCTCTTTTGGGCGCTGCGCGGCGGCGGGGGGAACTTCGGGGTTGCCGCGTCCCTGGAGTTCGTGACCCATCCGTTGGACACCATCCTCGGTGGCCTCCTGGCTCATCCGCTCGATGCTGCCGGAGACGTGATCGCAATGTATCGGCAGTTCGTCTCCGACATGTCCGACGACGCATCGGTCTTCTGCGCAATGACTCACGCGCCGGACGGCAGCGGTATGAAGTTGTGCGCTCTTCCGCTGTGCCATGCCGGCACGATCGCCGAGGCCGAGGCCGAACTGGCACCGTTGCGTGAGTTCGGCCCGCCAGCACTCGACATGGTGGCCCCGATGCCCTATCCGGCGGTCAACACGATGTTGGACGGCGGGTTTCCACGCGGCGCACTGAACTACTGGCGATCAGCCTTCTTCACCGACCTCAGCGACGCCGCCGTCCAAACGTTGGTCGAGGCATACGACGCCGTGCCATCCCCGATGACGGCCATCGTCATCGAGCATTTCCACGGAGCCGCCTGCCGGGTCGACCCCACCGCCACGGCCTTCCCGCACCGCGAACCCGGCTTCAATCTGGTGTTGGCCGGCCAATGGACCGATCCGGCCGACACCGAAGTCAACCTGCATGGGTTCGAGACACCCTCGCCGCCGTCGAGCCGTATACCGGGCCGCGGACCTACATGAACTATGCGGCCGACGACGAGGCCGACCGGCTCGACGCCTCCTACGGGCCCAACCTGGACCGGTTGCGCGAGGTGAAGCGCCGGTGCGACCCCGACAACCTGTTCCACCTGAACCAAAACATTCCGCCATCGTAGAACCACACCCGTCCGCGGATCGGCGTTCGAGACGGACTCGTGGCCAGTCGGCTACCGCTCCCGCTGAGCGTTTCTCGCATTGCTCCGCGATGCCGGTAGAGGGTCGGCAACTGCGTGCGTCCCGCACGACGGTCCCGAGGCGACCACTAGGTTGGCGGCATGGTCGAGTTCACCATGCCGGATCTCGCCGCGGCGATGCGGGCGGCTGTCCGCGGTCTGGTCGACCGCCTGGACACCGAGCAACGCCGTCAACTGGTCTTCCCGTTCGACGGCGACATGCACAAGCGGTGGACCTACCTCCCCGGTCAGCGACCCGGGCTCCGACTCGGCGACCTGAGCGACGAGCAGCTGGAGCCGGCGTGGGACCTGCTGCAGCTCGCCCATAGCGTGCGCGGCTGGTCCGACACGCAGCTGGTGATCCGGATTGAAGCTGTCCGGCGAGAACTGTCGCTGCAGCAGGCCGGCCGAGCCGGCGTTGATCCGTACCGGGACCTGCCGTACTGGCTGGTGGTGCTGGGAGATCCGACGAGCACCGATCCCTGGGCCTGGCGGATCAACGGCCACCACCTGCTGGCGCAGGCCACGGTGGTCGGGGATCAGGTCAACGGCGTTCCGCACTTCTTCGGTGCCGAGCCGGCCACGGTGCTGGAGGGCCAGCACGCCGGCCTGCGCGCCCTGCCGCGCGAGGAGGACCTGGCGCGAGAGCTGATGCTCGCGCTGCAGGAGGACCAGCGGCGGATGGCGCGGATCGCGGTCACGGCACCCGCGGACATCGCCTCCCGTTGGGACCCGGTGGCTGCGCTACCGGAGCAGCCGCGCGGCGTCTCGTACGCACGGCTCGACCGGTTGCAGCGTGAGCTGTTCGTGTCGCTGCTCCGACAGTACGTCGATCAGGCCGCACCCGCCGTCGCGGACCAGGCCTGGACCGACATCACCGACGCCGGACTCGACCAGCTGTACTTCGGCTGGGCCGGGCCGGTCGAGCGAGGCGCCGGCCACTACTACGCGCTCTGCGGTCCGAGCCTGCTCATCGAGTACGACAACACCCAAGACGGGGCGAATCACATCCACTCCGTGTGGCGCGACCTGCGCCGCGACTTCGCCGGGGACCTGCTGGCCCAGCACTACGCGAGCGTGCGCCACTGATCGGTCCGCGGGCGCCGCTCGGTAACTGTCGTCAGCTCGCTCGATGGCGTCCAAGACCGTTTCGCGACAAGCGCCACTTCGCCGCAACAGCCGTGCTCATTCGACATCCGAAAGGGGATTTGTTGATCGACGCGGGTTTTGGGTCCCGCGTTGCTGAGCACGTCGCGATGCTTCCGCGGCTCGTGCGCGCGCCCTACCAGGTATTGCGGACCGTCAGTGAGCAGCTCGACGCCAGCGGCTACGACCACAACCGGCTGCTCGGCGTCCTGGTGACCCACTCTCATTGGGACCACGTGAGCGGCCTCGACGATTTGCGGGTACCGGTCTGGATCAATCGGGCGGAGCTGCGCTACGCCGCCGCGGACCCAGATGGGAAAGTCTTCCGGAACCTGTCTCCCGGCACTCGAGATCCACGAGTACCCGTTGAACGGACCGGCCTACCTCGGCTTTCCGGCGAGCTTCGACGTGCATGGCGACGGTTCCGTCATCGTCGCCCTCGCGGGAGGTCACACCCTCGGCTCGGTTGTCGTGTTCGTGACCCTGCCAACCGGCGGCCGGTATGCCTTCATCGGCGACTTGACCTGGCAGCTCGACGGAATCAGGCGTCGAGTGGAGCGGCCGTGGTTGTTCCGCAAGCTCGCCGACAGCGATGCCGAGCAGGTACGTCAGGGACTTTCTCGCATGATCGCCCTGACCGGCGTCATGACGGTCGTCCCCGCGCACGACCGCGACGCGTACCGGAGCATCCCGCTCCTACCCGACCCGCTTCTCCCCCACCGCCCCGGCAAGAGACCCTAGCGATGTCGAGCGCAACAGCGAACTCACCTCGGACGATGCGGCCGATCGCGGCGCGATCATTGCCGGGCCCACGGTCGACTCGGAGATCACCTGGCTGCTGCACCGCGCCGCGCAGCGCATGCGAACCGCTACCGGCGAGCAAGCCGAGAAGCACGGGATCCAGCTGCGCGATCACATCGTCCTCAGCGCACTCCACAAGAGCCCAAACCTCACCCAGATCGAACTCGCAAAGGCCCTCGGGCTGGATAAGACCACCCTGATGAGCCTGGCCGACCGCCTCGAACGCGCCGAACTCATCCACCGTCGCACCGCGCGACCCGGCGCGCACGCGCCCCCAGATCACTGCAACAGGGGAGGCCGTCCGGTCGAAAAGTCGCCGACGCGTCGGAACAGGTCGAGAAGGCAACGCTTGAAAGTTTCGGTGACGAACAAGTCGCACTCTTTCGGCGGATGCTGCTGCGAGATCATCGGCGAGAGCAATGATCCAGGCATCGGCGCCTCTGAAGCGCCGACCTCGCCGTAGAAGGGGCTCGGGGCCACAGGCTGCGCTCCACACGTCCGAGTGGGTCAGGCGGCGGGCTCGAGGGCGAAGACGGCCAACGCAGACAAAAGATCGTCCTTAAGCCTATTCCCCTTCGGACGCCCGTAGGCCTCAGATTGCGGGCGGCGATGCTGTTTCTTGACAGGTGGCGCGGACGGCGATCACATAGCCGGATGAAGGACCTTCGGCTCCCACATCGCACAGCTCTGGCCACGGCGGGGGAATTCATCGCCCGCGTGCAACAGAGGGACTTCGGCAGGCCGACGCCTTGTGCCGAATGGGACCTGGGCGCGCTGCTAGCTCACATGATCGGCCAGAACAACGGCTTCGCCCGCGCTGTGGCCGACGGTGACGCCGAGGTGATTGACTACCGTGCGCCGATGATCTCGTCTGCTGAATTGACCCATGCTTGGGCCGAGTCGGCCGATCGGCTCACCCACGCGCTGGCGGGTGCGGATCTTGAGCGCCCGGTCCGGCTGGTCGAGGTGAGACCCAACGGCACCATCTCAGTCGGTGCAGTCGTCGGGATCCACCTGCTTGACACGGTCGTGCATACCTGGGACGTCGCCACGAGTCTTCGCCTCGACCACCGACCGCCTGACGATCTCGTCAACATCGTGGCTGCGATCGCCGGGCAGGTGCCGGTCGGGGAGTCCCGTACTCGCCCGGGAGCGGCATTCGACCCGCCTCTGTCGACGACTTATCCGGATCCATGGATCGCCGCCCTCGCGCAGCTGGGCCGGAAACCTTGTCCGTAGGGCTGGTACACGTGCCATCTCGAGGTCTGCGCATTTCGGCAACGGCGACTGTCGCGGCACCAGCGGCGCCGCCCGCTCCTTGAGCAGCTCACTCAAGTCCTGCGCCGGCTTGCTGACCGGTCAGTGTTGGCCGAGGCCATGGTCCCGAGCCCGGATTGCTGCTTCGGTACGCGTCGCGACGTTGAGCTTGGCGAAGATGGTCGAGGTGTTGTTGTTGACCGTCTTGAGTGAGAGCCCGAGGCTTGCCGCGATGGCGGAGTTGGACTGACCCCGGGCGAGCAGGTCCAAGACGTCATGCTCACGTGGGGTCAGTTGCGGGAAGGGGTCGCGGTCGTTCGCGGTCGCGCCGAGTCGGGCGAGCACCCGCCGAGCGATGGCTGGGCCGAAGATGGCCTCGCCGTCGGCGACGGCCGTGACGGCGCGCAGGATCTCTTCCTTGGTGGCACCTTTGAGCAGGTAGCCGCGGGCTCCGGCCTGCATGGCTCTGGTCAGGGTCTTCTCGTCGTCGCTCATGGTGAGCACGAGGACTGCCACCGCCGGTGCCGCCCGACTGATTTCGGTGGTAGCGGTGAACCCGTCGGTGTCGGGCATGGCCAGGTCCATGATGATCACGTCGGGCCGATCGATCAGCGCCGCTTTGACCGCCTCCCGTCCGGTGGCGGCCTCGCCGATCAGTTCGATGTCGGGGTACTCGGCGAACAGCGCCCGCAATCCGTCACGCACGACCGGGTGATCGTCGGCGACCACAACCGTGATCATCTGGTCGCTCGTAGGGGGAGGACGGCGACGACCCGACCGCCGTGGTCTGTCGGACCCGCCTCGAAGCTGCCACCGACCTCGGTCGCTCGGGTGTGGATCGAGGCCAGGCCGACTCCAGGGCTCCAGGCGGCGGTCGTTCTTCCGTCATCGCTGACGGTGACGTTCAAGCCGGCCGCATCCGTGGTCAGGCGGACCGAGGCGCGCCTCGCGTCGGAGTGGCGGACGACGTTGGTCAGTGCCTCGCTGGCGATCCGATAGGCGGCGACCTCAACCGATGCCGGCAGGGTCGGTAGGGACTCCGGCGCGTCGACGGTCACCGTGACCGGGCCCAACTGGCCGCCTTCATGGCGTAGCGCCGCCACCAGTCCGAGTTCGTCGAGCACGGCGGGACGCAGCCCGTACACGATGCGCCGTACGGCGTCGATCGTCTGCCGGAGCTGGTCGGCCAGCTCGAGTGCCAAGACTTCGGCCCGCTCAGGCCGGTGACCAGCGGCGAGCGCGATGCCGTCAGCCTTGAGCGCCGCGCCGGTCAGGATCGGCCCGAGGCTGTCGTGCAGCTCGCGCCGCAGCCGTCCGCGCTCCTCCTCCGCGGCGTCGATCAGCCGCTCCCGAGAGGCTCTCAGGTCGTCGGTGAGCGACAGCGAGTGCAACACGATGGCCAGCGGGGCGGCCATCAGATCCAGCACCCCGTGGTCGGCCCGCGACAGCCGGTGTTCTCCGCGCCGTGGTCCGACGACCAGCGCGCCGACCGGTTCGCCGTCGTACAGCAACGGCCAGGTCTGCGTCGTCGGAGGCTGCTCCCCACTCTGCACGATGTGGCCGTCTCGCCGTTCGACGGCGACATATTGGAGCCGGAGGGCATCGCGCAGCGCATCGACGACGCCGGTGAGATCATCTCCGGCCAGCCGCCGCCCGACGGCCGACACCGCCGCGACCGGGTCGCGTCGCGCCCCGTACAGGGCACGGTCGATCAGCCGTTGCAACCCGACCCGGGCGGGGTTGAAGGCGAGCGCGATCGCGAGCGCGGCCAACACCGGTCCACTGTTGCCACGCAGCATCCGATCCAGCAGCGCGACGATTCCGACGTAAGCGGCGAGGACCCCCGCAGTGAGCAGAACGTAGAGGACCACTCGGGAGAGAACGATCCGAACGTCGTACATGCCGTGTCGCAACACTGCGATCGTCACTGCCGCCGGGATCAGCGGAAAGCTCAACAGCAGGAGGATCTCTCCTCCGGTGGGTATGGAGAACCACACCGGCACGTTGATGAGGATCACCAGGATCACCGCGACCACCAGCCACAACAGTTGCTGGCGTACGGTCTCACCCCCTCGGACGAACCGGAGGACAAGACTGGCGACCGAGAGCAGCACGATCACCGAAGTCAGCGCGCCGGCCACTGCTTCGGTGACCGACCACCACGGCGCCACGAGATAGGACGAGGCACCGTACTCCGGCGTCGGCCCCACGAACAGATTTCCCAGGGCTGCGTTGGCCACGGTCAGCCAACCGAGCCAGCGCCAGCGCGGACTGAGTGGTTTCCCGGTCGGGAACAACTGCAGGACCAGCGGAAGGCAGCAGAAGACCCCCCACGACCACGAGAACATGTTGATCGTCACGGCCAGTCGCAGCACGCCGGTCGGCCAGTTGTTCGCGGCGCCGTAGATCATGACCGGGACCATGGCCGCCGTCAGCAGAGGTGCAATCCCGGCGATGAGGAAGAGCCAGCCGATCGGATTGCTCGGCTTCGCCCGGGCGATCAGCAACCCGCACGGGGCCGCCGACAGGCCGATCGCCGTGTTCGTGATCAGGAACGTTGACAGCGCCGTCTGACGATCCACACCGACGGCGAGCGCGCCCACGATCGCGACGGCGGCCAGCACCACGGCGATAGCAAACAGGATGTACGCCCACCCCACGGGCCGCTTCGGCATGCCCCCATGATCCCGCCATCCGACCCTCACCGGCCAGGGAGTTGACTCCCCCTCCACCCGGGCAGCCTCCCGGACGGCCCGGGAGGTACGCCTCCTGCCGAACCGCCGTCTGACCAGCACGCTGAAGCACAAGTGCCGAACTCCAAGGAGGAAGAAATGACCGTTGACAGTGCAAGCCGATCCACGATCCAGCCAGCGGGGCGCGAGAGGTCGAGTCCGCGATGTGCGGCGGTTCCAGCGGTACGCGGCCGCGGTGATCATGCTCGTGCCGGCCACCAGCGTCGCGGTCGGGCGGCTGTTCCAAACCGACGACTCGAACACCAGGGCGACGTTGGACCTGATCGCCGCGAACCCCGACCGCCAGTTCTACTTCGCCGCTGTTCGGCTACATCGGGCTCCTCACCGTGGTTCCCGCGTTCCTGGCCGCCGCCCGGCTCAGCCGACGTCGTCGGCCGGTGCTCACCACGGTCGCCCTCACGGTGAATCTGGCCGCCTACCTCGGCGCGTTCGCGATGGGCGCCATCGACCATCTCTATCTCCTCGGCGGCCTGCTACCCGCTGACCAGCGGGACGTCGCCGCCATCATCATCGACCAGATGTGGTCGACCGGGGTCGCCGGCTTCAGTACCAACCTCTTCGTGCTCGGCCACATCATCGGCGCCATCTTGATGGGCCTGGCGCTCCGCGGCAGCATCCCCACCCTGGGATGGCTGGCCATGCTGTTGACCACCCCCGCACACGTGGTCGCGTTCGTGGTCCTCCAGATGCCCGTCGTGGACATGGCCGCCTGGCTGCTGATGACGATCAGCTTCGCCTACTGCGCCGCAGCCATCATCAAGACACCCGACGACGAATGGGATCTGCCGCCGATCGGCAGCGGATCGCCAAGTAAAGAGGATCCGTGTTCTCCTGGCGGTGCTCACGCGGCCCTCCACGGGCTCAGGATGCGCTGAGGTTCGCGACCATGGCCCGGCTCGATCCGGCGTTCCTGACTGGGCTGAACGAACGGTTCGGCGGACTGTCGTGTGGTCATCGCGCTGATCATCGGACCGGCCCGGCTCGGCCTGGACCGGTGACGCAGCCGGCTCGTAGCCGTGATCTTGGCGATCACCTCGCTGCTCGGTGGGCCCACCCTCCTGGCGCACGTCCTGCCCCGCAACGGCTGGCCCTGATCCAGACTTCCAACAAAGATGTCGATCCAACCCGTACCGATCGCGACCTGACCTCCAGGAACCAACGAGTGGGCAAGCCGGCCAGGAGAATCACCTCATCGACAACGAGCGGCGGGTTGGCTGCACCCGGCTCAGCTACCCCGCCAAGGAGTCAGACAGTCATGAACGCTGCGAACGACCAGAACCCCGACCAGCTGATTGCCTCAGCGCCACAGACCGCCGCACCCGGACGATCGGAACCGGAGACCCTCATCATCGGCGGCGACCCGCAAGCCACCAGGCACCACAACCGCGCCAAGACGCCGCCTCCCACCCAAGCCGGATCGCCGCCCAGCACGCTCGACCGACCCACACCGCACGTTCACATCCTCCTCACCGCCGTGACGACAACGGCGATCATCCTCGCCGCACTCACCATCACCATGGTCGCGACAGGCCACGAATGGCGGCCCTGTCCGAACACGGCCTCAGCCACCGCCGATCTGCGGCAGCTACGGCAACTCAGCCAGGCCGAACACCAAGCCCTGATCGCCGCCGACACGAACCGGCTCAACAGCCTTCTCGCCACCGACTTCACCCTCATCACCCCCGACGGGGACCTGATCCCAAGAAAGGACCTGATCGCAGCCGTCGGCTCCGGAGACCTGGACTTCCAATCCTTCCGTATCGACGAGTCTGGCCCGAACAACATGGTCGACATTCGTCTCGACTGCGACATCGCCACCATCAGCTACCGCTCACAACTCGATGTCACCTCGGGCCCACTCCACTTCCGACACGACGCCCGACATACCGACACCTGGATCAGATCCGGCCGCAGCTGGAAACAACTCCAGGGCCACACCACCGCCGTCGGCGGCTTCCCCCCGCCTGGGCAATGACCAACCCCAGGGCCGTCGAGTTCCCGGTGCGCCAAAGGTGATTGTGGCGCACGGGATCACGCAACAATCCGCGCCCGGATGAATGCCCAAAAGTGTCAGGCTTGGAGATTCCGCAACGTACAGGTTCGATCAGCCCAGAGTGTCGCCACCAGAACGTGCTCGCCGCCGCGAAACAAGTTGGAGTGCACCGTCGCGAGCCGAGAGACGGAATCCACCCACCTGCAACCCGCGGGAACGCCCTGAAGCTGCTCTCATTGACGAGCGACCTCAACTCGTACCGAACAGTGCGGTGATCTGCTCGTGCACCCATTCCGGCGCCTCGAGATAGGCGAAATGTCCACACCCGGGCAGGACGCGAAGGAGTGCGCGCGGTAACGCCTCGGCGACACGAGCGGCGAGCTCAATGGGGATGAAGTCGTCCTGACCGTGCAGAACAAGGGTCGGCATCTGCAGTTCGCGCAGCTTGGGAATCAAGTCGAACCCGGCCGAGGACCAGGTCTCCTCATACAGCCGATCTTCGATGGCGCGCGCGGTACGCACGCCGTCAGCCGTGAAGTTGGCTCGCAGCCGACCAACGATTACTTCGACGTGCTCGCGCCTGTGCACGGCCGGTTTGAAGTGGAGTCTGTAAAACTCGGCATCCGCTTCCAGATCACCGGCCTTGTAGCGAGCGCTTCCTGACGATCGCCTCCATTGCGTCGATGTCAGCAGGAGCTCTGACGCGGCGCAAATACTCCTCAAACAGCAGACGATCATCGCGAGAAGCCGGGGCGGTGTTCATCAAGACCAGGTGCGACACCCGATCGGGATGTCGAATGGCGTACTCCATCGCCAAGACCCCACCCCAGGAGTGCCCCAGCACGGCCACCGACTCAAGCTGGAAATGGCGCCGCACACTCTCGAGATCTTCGATCTCCGACCGGATACTCACATCGCCGGGGCGGACGCCGCGCGCAGACCTTCCGCGCCCCCGCTGGTCGTAGTAGATGAGGCGGAACGCATCGGCGAGCCGATCCATCTCCGGCAGCAGATAGCAGTGGTCGAAGTCGGGCCCACCGTGCATGACGATGATCGGCCGACCGGTACCGATCTCCCGGACGTACAGCTGCGCCTGATCGGTCCGAACCAAACCTTCGTGCGGCGTCCGCCGACCCACGAAGCCGCCAAAGCTACCGGAAGTATTCATCATCCAAACGATCTCAAATCCGCCGATCACCGCCGCGCTGCTCCCGGCTGACGACCAGGCGACCAGCGTGCCGCGTCGATCTGCCGCCTGAGGTCGCAGTTCACCGACTGTTCATCGAACGGCCAAGACGGGCGGCCAGCAACCCCTCATCATGAATAGAGCGGCCACCCTCGGGTGGCCGCGCCAAACCGAGTTCGTCAACGCCGAAGCGCTCATGAGGAGACGATGCCGAAGAGGTCTGGCTGTGCCGAGGCATGCGAGTACCGGAGGACTCAGAGATGACCACGAACGTAACCATGACCGGACCGATCGTGGTCGGCGTCGACGGCTCACCGGAGGCCCGTGCTGCGGCGGACTACGCGGCAAGGCTCGCCGCCGGCCGGTCCGGCGGGGCGCTGCTGCTCGCCCACGCTTATTGGACCCCGAGGAACCCGTTCGACATTGCCGGCACGGGAATGATCGGACAGCTCCAGAGAACGGCGAACGAACTTGTCGATGGGTTGGCTGCTGAATTGCGCCAGACCTGCTCGGTTCCGGTCGAGACGGTCGTTGAGGCGGCGGAGCCCGTCGCGTTCCTCGGCCGTCTTGCGGATGGCGCGTCGACCGTGGTCGTCGGCCAGGACGCAGCAACCCTGTTCGACCGATTGACGTTCGGATCCGTGGCCGGGCACCTCGCGGCAACCGCACCGTGCCCGGTGGTGATCGTGCCAGCGGCGTGGCACCCCTCCTCGCTCACCCAGCATCCGGTGGTGACACTGATCGGTGACCACCCTGTCCAGGCGACGCTGGCGACTGCGATCGCCGAGGCGGAGCAGGTCGGAACGAGCGTTCTCGCCCTTCACGTCGTCCCCACGGCCGCCCCCGACAAGATCGAGCAGCAGCAGCGCGACCTTGCGATCCTCGTCGCCGCGGCGCACCCTGCCGAGGACGGCGTCACGGTCGAAACCCGCGTCGTCGCAGGCCATCCTGACGATCTTCTGGTGCAGGAGTCGGTCTCCGCGGCCGCGGTGGTCGTCGGGCGTCCGCACCGGCACGGCGTAACGGATTGGATGCGTTCAGTCGCACATGCCGTGATGAAGCGAACGCACTGCCCGTTGATCATCGTCCCGGCTGGTTGATCATCCGCGGCTCAGCACCCTGTTCCCGGGGCGAGCGAGCTGATCGAACGTGGGCCCTGAAGTGCTGCATCGAGGCGATCGAAGCAAGTGGCCCGTCCACTGAGCTTGGCGCGCTCTTGACGTGCCCGGTGTGGCAGACGCTGCTCGTCGTTGACCAGACGTGTGCCTGGATGCTGGCCGCAAATCCAGCTGGGAGGCCGTCAAGGCGTTCTGCGCCCATCGGGTACGGTCCCCGATGAGGCTGGGCCCGTTCGGCATCGCACCCGCCGAGCACCATATCTTCTGACCGACGCCCCAGACTCCCCCTCGGCAACGCCTGCCTGTGACGTTCAAACAGCTCTCCGACGTGCTGCTGATCCGAAGCGGCGGCAAGCCGCAGAACGGCTTCTTCTGATGTTCATCCAATGGTCGGAATCTGTTCACCTTCCGGTGAGATTTTGGGCGATGGAATTGCCACAGCAGGCGCTGGGACCGGTCTCGGCGCAATGGAATGACTACGTCGGAACGGCCGCGGCAGATGAGGCTCTCGCCGTCCAGAACACGCCGAGCCTCTATGAGCTCGCCAACCTGGATCGCGACCGGTGGGCCATCGTGGCCGTCGATCTCGATGTCCAACTCGGCGACAAGGCTAGCGTCAGGGTGTACGCCGTCGACCGCCGCGAGCACAACATTCGCTACACCGACGACATCGTCGACCTCGCCCAGAACCTCGGCGCGTTGCCGGTGATGCGATTCACACTGCCTGAGCCCTACGTCGAGGACTTCATCAAACAAGCCTTCAAACGCATCTCGATCCGACTGGTCGCCCGGCAAGCACGCGAACAACTCCTCGTGACCAGCACACCGTCCAACCGCGCAGATTCCGAACTCTGATTTTGACGAGTCGGCCGGGGACAGAATGAGCCGGAAGCAAGCCCGAAGGCACGGTTGGCTGCCGAGCGTGTCGACGGGTGCGGGGTCCGAGGGCGGGTGAGGCCATCGCCATTGCGGACGGCTCACGCCGGTGGTCGAATGGAGTCGGAGGCCACGGCTCCCGTTCCCACCCTTCACGCGCGAGTGAGGCAAGCGATGAGCGACGATCTTTCTCTGGACCCCAAGACAACGGCTGTCGTGCTCATCGAGTACCAGAACGACTTCACCACCGATGGCGGCGCGCTGCACGAAGCCGTCGCCGACGTGATGGACTCGACCGGCATGTTGGACAACACGGTCCGGCTCGCGCAGGCGGCTCGAGCGGCCGGCGCGACCATCATGCACGCCCCCATCACCTTTGCCACCGGCTACAACGAGATCTCCGCCCACCCGTACGGCATCCTGAAGGGCGTGGTCGACGGCAACGCCTTCGTGAAGGACAGTTGGGGGGCGGCGATCGTCGACGTGCTCGCCCCGCAGCCGGGCGACATCGTCGTCGAGGGGAAACGCGGGCTCGACACGTTCGCGAGCACCAACCTCGACTTCATGCTCCGCAGCAAGGGCATCACCACCATCGTGCTCGGCGGGTTCCTCACCAACTGCTGCGTCGAGTCCACCATGCGCACCGGGTACGAGAACGGCTACCGCGTATTCACCGTGAAGGACTGCGTCGCCGCCACGTCGCAGGCTGAGCACGACAACGCCATCACCTACGACTTCCCCATGTTCTCCATGCCCGTCTCGGCCGAGACCGTCATCGCAGCGCTCTCACCGGCCGCCAGCGACGCAGCCTGATCCCGGCGACTGAGCGGAGGCGGTGGATCATCCGCGGGTGTGTCGGCCCGCCAAGGTGCCCGCCGGTCGGCCGCTTCCCAGCCGTCCATGATGTAGATGCGCTCGTGCGCGACCTTGTCGCCCCGGAACTCGAGCAGGTTGACGGTATACATCCAGGGCGCACCGTCGTAGCTGATCAGGTTCTCCACCACCACCAGGTCTTCCCGGTGGACGATCCGCCGGGTGTGGAAGACGAGTCGAGCAGGGTACTGGCGCCGCCATTCCCTGAAGTTCTCCACGCCTTCGAATCGCTCACCGGACTGGGGAAACTCCAGCACGGCGTCGTCGTGGTAGATCTCGTGGGCGACGTCCTCGTCCCTCCCCGAATAGTCCCAGTGGCGTTTGAGGGCGACCATGAGATCCCTGTCGTCGAGCATTGCTCCCTCCGGCATCGCGGTGTGTCGAATCTAGCTCTGGAGCGACTTGGAAGGGAAGGTCGGTAGCGCATGTGGGAGCCGAATCCGGCTCGTATCCCCTTCCCACTGCCAGCCGTGAGCACGAGCACCCGAGTAGTGAGGCGAACGTGGGCAGCCTGCTCTGGCAGTTGATCCCGGTCGCGCTTTGGAAGCCGAGCTCTCCAGCACGCAACAATGGGTCGCGCTGGTCGTGCTGCTCATCGTCTTGCAGATCGGCGTCATCGCGCCGATCGTCGTCTTCGTGGTGAACCCCGGCTGGGCCTCGCGACACATGCGGCGGTTTCAGGAATGGCTCGCCCGCCACAGCCGGGTCATCGGCATCGTGCTCGGGTTGGTCATCGGGATCTTGTTCATCGTGAATGGGGTCACCCAGATCGTGTGACTCCGACGCGGGAAGGCCCGATCTCGCCGGACAGATCTGCGGTTTCTCCAGCGAATAGCCGCCGGCTCTGCCATGGTGAAAGCACCCTCACGATTGGCGGCGACATGGCTGTTGGACTTCTCGTGTGTCAGGGCAACGTTGCCGGACCGAAACTACTCGACGGTCGTACCGGCGACGGTTCGGTGGCCCTCACCAACAATTCGGCCTTCAGTGGCACGCGGTGGCAGATCATCGAACAGCCGAACAACATCGTGATCCTCAAATGCCTCGGGGACGTCGACGGGCCGCGATTCCTGGACGGCCGCACCGCCGATTCCTCGGTCCATCTCGCGCCGCACACCAACGCCCCCTTCAGTGGCACCCGCTGGCTCAGGACCCGTCTGGCCGACGGCACGTTCACGCTGCGCTGCCTGGGCGCCGGCCCCGGCGACCGCCGTTTCCTCGACGGCAACACGGGCCAGGCGACGGTGGCCATGGCGCCGAATGCCGAACCTCCGTTCACCGGAACCCACTGGAGATTCGAGGTCCCGTTCGGCGACGACAACGTCGGCGTGCCAGCGGACGGCTAGGCGGCTACGTCTGACTGACCTCGGCATACTCGTCGGCATCCGCAGGTCGCCCGAGTTGCGGACCGTCGACGAGCAGCCGCCAGCGGTCACGCCCGCAACCACGAGGTGTACTAGGCGGCGGCTGAAGAGGTCGAGTTCGGCCCGGGTCGGCATTGCGGTGAGGTCACCGCGGCGGGTCGTGGCCAGGGCACCGACGGCCGCCGCCTGATCGATACAGTCCTGCGGATCACGATCAGCCACGAACGCGTCGAGGTAACCGGCCGCGAACCCGTCGCCGGCCCCGACCGTGTCCACGGGGTTGACGCGGTAGGGACGCGATCTGACGGTCTGGCCGCCGCCCCAGGCTTGAGCCCCGTCGGCCCCGAGCTTCACCACGACCCTCTCAGCGCCCGCTTCGAGGTAGAATCCGCGATCGCCGCTGGTTCCGCCGCGACCGGTGAGCAGCGATCCCTCGCCGAGCGCCGGGAAGACCACGGTGGCCTGGCCGGCTACCGCATTGACGATGGCGCGCATCTCGTCGTGATCGGGCCAGAGGTTGAGCCGCAGATTCGGGTCGAACGACACGGTCGCCCCGTGGGATCGCGCGGCGTCGAGCAGCGCAAGCGCGGCCGAGCGGGATTCGGGCGAGATCCCGAGCACGATCCCGGTCAGGTGGAGGTGGCTGACGCCGACGAAGGACATCAGCCCGTCAGTCAGCACGCTGCCGGCGTGCTCGGCGAACGCGGTGGCCGCTCGTACCTGAAGCACCTCAGGGTCGCTGTCTCGTCCGCCGGCCTTGAACATCAGGGCAGTGGGGCCGGCGGCTCGACGGACGGCCAGCCCGACTCCGAGGTCGGCAACGGCGTCGACGAGGTAGTCACCGTGCGGATCGTCACCGAGCACGCTGGCCCAGGTTGCGCGGGTCCCGAGTCGGGTGAGGCCGACGGCCACGTTGAGTTCTGCGCCGCCCGGGAATCTGGTGAAGCGGGTGCCGACCCGGAGGTTGTCCTCGACCGTGCCGTAGCCGACCAGCGCCTCCCCGAACGTGAGAACCGCCGGTGTCCCTTCAGCTGACGGCTCCATCACGCGGTCATTCTTCAACGATGCCCCGGCGAGCTCTACGCCGGACCCGGCACCTGGTCATGAATTGACCTCGGGGGTCTTCTCAACAGAGAAGGCCATCGCTTCCGCGCCTTGGGACCGCGGAAGCGATGGACGTCTCTTCGTCAGCGGCCCGGCAGACCGGGCCGTTCAGTGGCTACTAGGTGAGCTGCAGGATGATGATCACCAAGATGATGACGACCAGAATCCCGATGATGGTGCCGATGAGGCCTCGGTTCACGATTACTCCTTCCCGGTCAGTCGAAACGGCGTACCCATTCACCCTCGCGTACGCGTCTTGGAACATTCTTAGCCCGGCTGCACCGGGCGATCGGATCAGCGTGCGGCGGGCGAGATCGGCAGCAGCAGGGAGAGCACCGCGCCTCGACCGGGCCGAGCCACGTTGCTCGCCGTGACGTCGCCGCCGTGGCTGCGAGCAATCTCGCTGACCAGCGCCAGGCCCAGTCCGTAGTGCCGGGCCTGGTCCGAGCCGCCGCGGGTTCGAGCACTGGAGAAGCGCTCGAACAGGCGCGGCATCATCTCATCGGCGATCCCCGGACCATCGTCGCTGACCCGGATCGCCACCTGGTTCCCCCGGACCTCGACGCGCACCTCGACACAACTGGCCGCATGAGCGAGTGCATTGTCGACCAGCGCGGTCACGGCGCGTTTCAGGGCGACCGGCGCCCCGGCCTGGATGTTCACGGCAGCCGGACTCACCAGTTGGAGAGTCAGCCCGCGCTCCTGTGCGGTCGCCTGCGCGGCCGTCACCGCCTCGCGAACGAGGCCGGACACGTCGACCTTCTCGGCGGGTACCGACACTCGGGTGTCGGCGGCGATCAGCAGGTCGTCGAGGATCGCGGTCAGCGCGCCGGCGTCGTCGACGATCCCGTCGGCGTCCTTGACCAGCAGACCGTCGAGGTCTCGCCGATCGGTGCGCTCCGCCACCGCGTCGGCGGTGAGCCGGCGACGCAACAGCTGGCTCCGGGTGCTCAGTAACGTGAGCGGCGTCCGGAGCTCGTGGCCGGCGTCGGCGACGAATCGGCGCTGCAGCGCGAGCGCGTCACCCATCGGACGCACAGCCCGCCGGGCGAGCCACGCGGCCACCAGGGTGGCCAGCACCACGCCGATGCTGCCGGCGGCGCCGAGGGCCATCAGCACCCGCTGCCGTTCCTCGTAGAGCTCGTCGAGGCCGTACACCGCCTGGATCGCGAGTCCGCCCTGCTCCACGGTCAACAAGGCGTAACGATGGCTGCCGATCCGAACGTCGCGCCGATCCGATCCACCTTGTGCCGCTATCTCCTCCAGGACCGACCGGATGGGCAGTCCTGGAGGCACCTCGGTCGAGAGATGGAGCTCGCCGTCCTTGAGTACCGCGGTCTGCAGGCCAGCGGCCGACCGCCCCTCATCCCCATCGTTGTCGGGGTCGTTCCGATGTCCCTCGTACGCGGATTCGACGGCGGCGGTCAAGTGCCGCTCCACCGCCCGGCTCTGGCCGCCGACGACGACCAGGAAGACCAACGCGCCGACCACCGCGAGGCAGATCACCAGCAGCACCGTCGTCTGACCGGCGATGCGCCAGGCCGTACGCCGCAGCGCGCGCTCCAGATCGGCCGTCACAGCTTCCCCAGCTGGTAGCCGACACCGCGGACCGTGCGCACCACGGGGGCACCCAGCTTCCGCCGCAGGTAGTGGACGTACGTATCGACCACGCCGTCGTCGTCCGCTCCGGTGAACACCCGATCCAGCAGCTCCGACCGGCTGAAGATCTGCTGCGGGCGGCGGGCCAGCACCGCGAGCAACGAGCACTCCCGGTCCGACAGGGACGTCGCCGCTCCATTGGACCGCTCGACGATCCGGTTGACCACCACCAGCCGGCCACCGGGGATCGTGAGCGCCTCAGCGGAATCACGATGCCGTCGACGAAGCGCCCGCATCCGCGCGAGAAGCTCGGACACGTCGAAGGGCTTGGACAGGTAGTCCTCGGCCCCCGCGTCCAGCCCGTCCACCCGATCCCGGGGCAGGCCGAGGGCCGACAGGATGATCACCGGCGTGACGATGCCCCGGCTGCGCAGCCGGGCCAGCAGGTCGAGTCCGTCGATCGCGGGCAGCCCGCGGTCGAGGATGATCAGCGTCGTACGAGCCGGTCAGGGCCAGATGGAGGCCGCTCTGCCCGTCGCGCGCGGCCGTCACCGCGTAGTCCTCGGAGGTGAGGATCTCGACCAGCATCTCCGACAAGGACACGTCGTCCTCGATCAGCAGCACCGGGTGAGCGCGTAGCTCGGCGTCGGTGGGCCGGGTGTCAGCGGCAGTCATGGGGGTGAGGCCAGGTACCCGTGGACAAGCGCTTCTCCTCGGACTCTCGGTCACGGTCACGTCGATCGGTTCACTTGAGCGTAAACGCCGCAGCGCGCCAATTCGGTTGATCAGCCGCAACAACGCCCCGAAAAGGTCCCAGTGGTACAGGCTGGGGGCAATCGACAGACAGGGGAACGGGCGTGACGGACCGGTGGTATCAAGAGGCAGTCATCTACTGCGTGGAGGTGGCTTCCTTCCAGGACTCCGACGGTGACGGCCGGGGCGATCTCCGGGGGTTGATCAGCCGTCTCGACTACCTGGCGCGGCTCGGGGTGACCTGCGTGTGGCTGAACCCGATCCACCCCTCACCTGGACGCGACAACGGCTACGACATCAGCGACTACTACGCCGTCGACCCGCGGCTGGGTAGTCTCGGCGACTTCGCGGAGCTCACCCGCCGCGCCCGGGAGCGCGGGATCCGGATCGTGATGGATCTCGTGGTCAACCACACCTCCGATGAGCATCCCTGGTTCACCGCGGCGCGCAACAGCCCCGACTCGCCGTACCGCGACTGGTACGTCTGGAGTGTCGACGAGCCGCCGAACCGCCAGCAGGGCATGGTCTTCCCGGGCGAGCAGGAGGAGACCTGGAGTTTCGACGACCGGGCCGGAGCCTGGTACTTCCATCGTTTCTACGGCTTCCAGCCGGACCTGAACTGGTCGAATCCGGAGGTTCGGCGGGAGATCACCAAGGTGATGGGGTTCTGGTTGCAGCTCGGGGCGTCGGGTTTCCGGATCGACGCGGCGCCGTTCGTGCTCGAGCAGATCGAGCCGGGGGTCGACCCGGGACCGCAGGACTTCTCGATCCTGGACTCCTGGCGCCAGGCGACGCAGTGGCAGGTCGGCGACTCCGTCCTGCTCTGCGAGGCCAACGTGCCGCCGAGCGAGGTGTCGGTGTTCGCCGGCAGCCGTCCCGACGGCCCGGCCGATCGAGCCCAGATGATGTTCGACTTCCTACTCAACCCTCGGTCCTGGTTGGCGCTGGCCCGGCAGGAGGCGGAACCGCTCGTCGAGGCATTGACCACGGCCGTCCGGCTGCCGGAGGGCGCCCAGTGGGCGACCTTTCTGCGGAACCACGACGAACTCGACCTGAGCCGGCTGACCTCGGTGCAGCGCTCCGAAGTCTTCCGCCTCTTCGCCCCGCGCCCGGACATGCGGCTGTACGGCCGGGGAATCCGCCGCCGGCTGGCGCCCATGCTGGGCGGCGACCGCCGCCGGATCGAGCTCGCGTACGCGCTGCAGTTCTCCCTGCCCGGCACCCCGGTGATCCGCTACGGCGAAGAGATCGGGATGGGCGAGAACCTCTCGCTGGACGGTCGGGAGGCGATCCGGACCCCGATGCAGTGGGACGACGGTCCGAACGCCGGGTTCTCGACGGCGACGCCCGAAACGCTCATCCGGCCGGTGCCCGCGCGCGGCAGGTTCGGCGCCAAGAACGTCAACGTGCGTGCCCAGCAGCGCGACCCCAACTCCCTGCTGCGATGGTTCGAGAACCTCGTGCACACCCTGCGGACGGCGCCGGAGATCGGCACCGGGACGTGCTCGATCGTCGACGTGCCGCTGCCGCACTCCGTGCTGGCCCACCGGTTCGACGCGCCGTCCGGCTCCATCCTGCTGCTGCACAACCTGGCCGATGTCCAGGTCACCGTCGACATCGGCCGGCAGGCCGGGATGGCGGCCGCGCCGTACGACCTCCTCGTCGACGGCCCGTACGACGCTCCGTCCCGCGACCTCAGTGGTCTGGAGCTGCACGGCTGGGGCTACCGGTGGATCCGGCTGTCCCGGAGCGACCGCGGCTGAGCGATGCCGACAGGGTCTCGCAGTACCCTCCTTCAATGAGCAAGGAGCGGGCCGCCCGACTCTGCTTCGGCGTCACGGCCGCGATCGCCGCCTTCTCCGTCGGCCTCCAGTTCGTCCAGGACTGGCTCGGCGTCTGGGATGACCCGGGCATCGTCGAGCCGACCCACGCCGTACGGATGTGGCGGTTCTTCAGCTACTTCACCACCCAGGCCAACCTGCTCGTGGTGGCGACCTCACTCAGCCTCGCCCGCCGAGCCGATCGAGACGGACCGGGCTGGCGGGTGGCCCGGCTCAACGCGCTGGCCGGCATCACGATCACGGCGTGGTGCACTGGTTCCTGCTGCATCCGCTCGACCACTTCCGCGGTTGGCTCTGGGCGTCCGACACGCTGGTCCACATCGTCGTGCCGACGCTCGCGGTGCTGGCCTGGTTGATCTTCGGCCCGCGGCGGCGGATCACCATCCGGGTGGTCGGGCTGGGGTTGATCTGGCCGCTGGCCTGGTTGCTCTACACCCTGGTCGTGGGTGCCTTCACCGGCTGGTACCCCTACTTCTTCCTCGACGTCGGGGAGAGTGGCGGCGGCCTGGTCGCGGCGTACTGCGTGGCCATCCTGATCCTGCTCTTCGCCGTGTCCTGCCTGTTCTGGCTCGGCGATCGGTTCCTGCCCGGTCGTCGACCAGCAGCGGACGGCTGGAGCGTCGTTTCGCACCCACGGGTCGGACAACGCGTGAATCCCGGACCTAGACGCGTACGTCTCGCGCCCACTGGTCGACAACGCACGAGTTTTGGCGCTGGATCCGGTCGTCTCGCACCCACTGGTCGATAACGCACAGCCGGGCCTGCAGACTCGGGTCAGATGCGACACAGGAGGAAGTCATGACCAGAAGAGCAGTATCCAGCGATCGCGCACCGAAGCGCCCTCGGTCCCTACAGCCAGGCCATCGTCGCCAGCGGCTTCGTCTTCTGCTCCGGCACGGCCGGAATCGACCCGGAGACGGGCGCGATCCCGAACGGGATCGAGGCCCAGACCGAGCAGGCGCTGCAGAACCTGGCCGCTGTGCTCGAAGCGGCCGGGGCGTCGATGGCTGACCTGGTGAAGACCACGATCTTCTACGCCGACGTCGCCGACTTCGCCAAGCTCAACGAGGTATACGCCCGTCACATGCCCGATCCGCCGCCGGCGCGCTCCGCTCCGGCCAACGTCACGCTGCCGCGAGGGCTGTTGGTCTCCATCGAAGCCATCGCCGTCCTGCCCGCGTAAGGCAACTCGGTTCCTCTCCATCCGGCTTGGCCGACAGGCTCCCCGATGGTGATCTCGTGCCCGCCGACCCGGGTCATCGAGATGGTGCCGATCATCGCGACGACACGCGGCCGGAGCAGCAGCCCCAAGCCGGTACCGACGGACTGAGCGACCACCTGCACCACCGACGAGCATCGTGATCACGGCCAGCCACTTCCGTGGTCGCGTTCCCAGCGCTCGGCGCCACGAGCCGACCTGACCCTCGGCACTCCCGAGACGGCCCACCGGATCAGTCTGCCAGTTCATGTATTGACAAGCGGCCGTAGAGTGTCAGTAGGAGTGAACGGGGGCCTTCAAGGTCTCGTACCCGCGAAGGGACCGTTCGCAGTAATCGGGTCCGGCGTTCGCCGTACTCGGCGCTTTCCACCCCATGCGTTCGGGCGCCCGAAAGGCCCACGATGTACGCCAGCGCCCGTCAGGTCGCCGAGTTCGACCAATTGACCGCCCCCTTGATGATGTCCGGTTCGGATCTGCCCCATTCGATCCAACGCCTGGAGGCGACGGCCAGACAGGCCGTCTCCTCGCTGCTGGGCTGGAGTCTCACGATGAAAGTCTCCGGCGCCAATGTCACGCTGACCTCGATCGATCCATCGGCGACCGCCGCTGACGTCCGCGCCTCCCTGAGGGTGCCGTTGTCCGCCTTCCTGACCGCCGGCCTGGACGGAGGATTGGTGTTCTACGCCGCGGAGCCGCACGCATTCCACCACTACGCCGCTGACTTCGTCCCGGTGCTCGGCCCGGCCGTCTGCCTCCTCCGCACCGACCAGGACCTCAACCCCAACCTGGCGGCCGGCCTGCGCGGAGCGCGCGAGATGGCCGTCATCAACCAGGCCATCGCGCTGTTGATCACCGGCGGCGACACCGCTGACACGGCCCGCGACCGGCTCCAGGCCACGGCGCAATCAGCCCATCTCACCTTGCGTCAGAGCGCCCAGATTCTGCTCGCCAAACTCGCGGCCACAGTGACCCCGGCGTCCCGCGGCTGACCGGGACCGCGTCGTTGGCGGGCCCCTGAGTCAAGGCGTCAGCGGTGAGCTCGAGGTGACACTATGTGCACATGTCAGAGATCACTGTCAGGGTCCTCGATGAGCCGGATTGGCCGCTTTACCGCACTGTCCGGCTGAGTGCCTTGGAAGAGTCGCCGGATTCATTCACCGCGACGCTTGGCCGAGGAGGCCGAACGCGACGAGCAGTTCTGGCGCGACCGGATGAACCGCGCCCACCGGCTGTTGGCCGAGCGCGACCAGCATCCCAGGGGATCCTCAGTCGTGGGTCCGAACCCGGACAAGCCGGCCACGGGTGAGGTGTTCGGCCTGTATGTGTTCCCGGAGGCACGGGGCACCGGCGTCTCGTGGCGGCTGGTGGAGGCGGCCGCGGCTCTGGCCGCTGAGGACGGCTACAGCCAGTTGTTCTACTGGGCCGGTGTCGACAACCCCCGAGCGATCGGCTTCGCCAATAACTTCGGATTCCGGGTCACCGGCTACCGACGCCAGGCCCGTACCACCGACCTCGATCTCGGCGACGACGAGGTGGCCCTGGTGTTCTCCTGATGAACGACGACTCCGCCGTGCCGCCCAACCCGACACAGCGGCAGGCCCGCCCCTCGCGAGGGACCCCTCCGGTGAGGTAGGTCCGCGCGTCGGGCGGCCCTGGGCCGTCTGCGCGCACAACGGACGAGATCGACCTGATTTCGCCGATTTCCTGGCCGTCTTCGCGCACAACGGACGAGACGGCCGACGGCACCGGCGCGAGCCTGCCGGCGGTTGCCCGAGGACCTCGGGTTTCCTGAGTTCGGGTATCTGCAGCGACCCCCGCGCCACCTTGCACCATGACCATCACCGAGCGCGTGCAGATCGGGGAGTTAGCTCCCGCCCCACTCGTCCCGAGCCCGCGTCGAGGAGGTGGTCCGGGCCGATGACCAGCTCCGGCTCACCGTCGAGCTGATCAATCTCGACGTCGACCCGGCCAGCAACACCCTGGTCCGGGTGACCCGGACCAAAGGATTCGCCGGCGTACGGCTGATCTTCGGCTCGCAGCACACGGTGGAGGACACGATCTCCACCGCCGAGGTCACACCGACCGCGGCCGTCGACCACCGCACGGCCCGGGACTCCCGGCTGGTCTTCGCGGTCGCCGAGGGCACCCCGTACGCGCTCAGCGCCATCCTCGATCTCGCCGCCCGGGCGCTGGAACTCGACCCTCGGGCCGTCCCGGGCTCTAAGTCCAAGATCATCGGCGAGCCGGCCGACGAGGTCACCGCGCTCGAGGTGGTCGAGTCCCTGATCTTCTCCCCGGACCCCGACGGCCGGTTCACCGCGGCGACCGCACCGATCACCCGGGCCGACGTCACCGAGCTGTGGCGGGCCCGGCTCGAGCCCGATCCGAGCGAGCCGACCGTACGCCCGAAGCTCCGGGCCATCTTCTCCCGGCCCGGCGACCCGGTCGGACTTCGACCGCCCGGTCAGCTCGACCCAGCGGGACCTGATCGTCGAAGCCAATCTCATCGACCCGGGCGACCCGATGCAGGTCGACCGGCTCTGGCTCACCTCCCAGGGCTCGTTCCTCGACCTCACCGGCGAGTGGGCGACCGGCTCGCTCGCCGCGTACCTGCACCGCAGCACCGCCGGACGCGACCTTCATGTCGAGGTCGTCGAGCGCGGCTACCTGGCCCCGTTCGGACTGCCGGCCACCATCACGACCGTCACCGAGCGGCAGTTCCGGACCGACGTGGACGGCGGAACCAGCGCCATCTTGATCCAGGACGACTATCTCGCCGTCAGCGCGGCCGCCGTCACCTTCGGCGCGCCGGACACGCCCGAGGCCGCACCCCACATGCCCGACAGCGGCCGGGCGACGCCCTTCCCCGAGATCCGGGTCGCCGCATCCGGCGCCGGTCCGGTGGGCAAGGCGGCGATCAGCCTGGCCGACGGCACGACGATCGACACCGACAACGCCTGGGTCGTCACCCGCGACGGCGCCGACGCTCTCGTCACCTACTCGGCCACCGACCGCACCGGCCGCGGCGGCATCAGCTTCGACATGCCCGCGATCTTCGTCACCGACCGGCACGCGTACACCACGCAGGACGAGGTCAACGGCGTGACCACTCCGCTGGGCAACCTGGTCACCTTCTTCGCCGAAGCGCCGGACAGCCGCATCCGACCGGATCTCGGCGGCCAGCCGATCGGCTGGGCCGACCCCGATCCGCGCGGGAAGGCGGGTTCGGACCGTGCGACCAGCAGCATCCGGATCGGCCTGGACCGGCCGGTGCTGGACGGCGCCAACCCGTCGTCGTCAAGGCCGAGCTCGAGGCCGCCCGACGCCCCGCCTTCTATCCGCGGGTCGAGCACGCCTTCGTGGTCGACGAGACCACCGCCGCCCTGGTCGGCGGTGACGGCAGCGCGACCAAGGTCCGGTACGCGACCTCCTGGCTGGAGCACGGCAACGATGTCGGAAACCCCGGACTGGCCTTCCACACCCTCGTCAGCCGGCCACGGTTGAGAAGTCCGGCAACGGTGCCGGCCTGGTCCGACCCTCGCTCAAGGTGACCACCTACAGCCAGACCCTGGGCGCCGGCGTCGAACTGCCCGCCGGTGCGGCCCAACTGGCCCGAGGCGACAACCCGATCGTCACCTGGGACCCGGCGGCGGCGCTGGAGGGGGCCGCCAAGCTGTTCGGCTCCATCGCGCTCGACGCGATCGTCGAGGTGGTCAACATCGCGCTCGACCAACTCGAAGGCGAGAAGGGGATGCCCCGCTTCGAGGTGCTGGTCGAGGACGACGGGATCCATTACCTGATGACCTGGGAGCCGAAGCTCAAGACCTTCGTGATCGCCGACGAGCCGGTCTTCGTGGTCGACAAGGACTCCAAGGCCAGCCTGCGGCTGGACCAGTTGATCCCCATCGACGGCGAGACCGCGGCCGGCACCGAGTTCGAACTCGTGCTCGACAACGTGACCCTGCGGCTGCCGCCGGCCGTGCCGGCGATCGAGATCGACTTCCGCCGGCTCCGCTACCACGAGCCGATGGGTGGCACCGGGCAACTCGAATCCGACCTCAGGGACTGGCGATTCATCGAGGTGCTGGCCTTCTTGGAGCCGGTCCGGCAGATCGTGGTGACGCTGCTCGACCTGGGCGACATCGAGATCGGGCCGGACGGGATCAAGGCCGACGTCGAGATCCCGGTGCCCAACCTGGCCCTGGGCGTGGTCGGGGTGACCCACCTCAAGGTCGGCCTGCTGCTCGACCTGCCCAACTCCGGCCAGAGCAAGATCGGCTTCAACCTGTCCCGCCGCGACGATCCGTTCCGGATCACCGTGATGGGCTTCGGCGGCACCGGTTCGCTGGAACTCGGACTGCTGGCCGACGACATCGACTTCCTGTACGCGGAGATGGGCGTGACCTTCGAGCTCGCCGCATCCCTGGTCGTCGTGTCCGCCTCGCTCTCGGCCTCGCTCGGCATCGACCTGGCGTACGACCTGAACAAGGAGAGCGGAAATCGCGAGGTGACCCTCGGCGCGTACGTCGAACTGGTCGGCAACGCCAGCGTGCTCGGCCTGGTCAACCTGACCGGCAAGGTGCTGCTGGCGCTGCGCTACAACTTCACCACCAAGCTGCTCAAGGGCACCGCCAAGCTCAGCGCCGAGGTCGACTCGATCTTCGGCAAGTCCGAAACGAGCTGGAAGCAGACCGTCGAGGTCTCCCTCGGCTCGACGACTCCGAACAAGCGGCGCGCGATCGGCGCGACCGGCACCACCGACGGCAACGGGCCTTCCTTCGCCGACCGATTCTCCCAGGACCAGTGGACCGTCTACTGCGCCACCTTCAGCTGAGAGGCCACTCCAATGCCCGTCAATCATCTGCTCCCGTTCGCTCTGCCCCACGGCCGGAAAGGCACCACCGGCCAGCTCACCGTCTACTTGTCCCCG